>CAYQTT010000003.1:0-84797 GCA_964420555.1 uncultured Lentimicrobiaceae bacterium
CAGGTTGGGAATAGAGTTACACAGGTTGGGAATACAGTTACACAGGTTGGGAATACAGTTGCACCAGTTGGGAATAGAGTTACACAGGTTGGGAATACAGTTACACAGGTTGGGAATACAGTTACACAGGTTGGGAATAGAGTTGCACAAGTTGGGAATAGAGTTACACTGGTTGGGAATAGAGTTACACTGGTTGGGAATAGAGTTACACAGGTTAGGAATACAGTTACACGGGTTGGGAATAGAGTTACACGGGTTGGGAATAGAGTTACACAGGTCGGGATAAAATGACGGAGTCTAAGTTAATGTAGAACTGGCAGAGCGTAAACCTCGGTCTTTTCCGGTTTTTCTAAGCTATAAAAGTGGTACGTGTTCAAAAAGTATCGAATATATTTTTATTATTCACAAAAAGAATGTCAGTTTATTGCCAATCTGTCATATGACAAAAAGGCAAATAATTTACATGTGTTGTTGCATTGTTGCAACAAATAAGTGCAAAATACAACCTTTGCAGTGCATTAAACACAAGATTTTAACATTTTTTAACATTGGCACGAATGTTGCTGACTTACTCCTCAGTGCAGCAAAAAAATATTTTTTACAAAATGTTGCATTAGTGTTCAAATGTATTATATTTGCAGCGCATGAACACCCCTAAAATTTAATCTATGAAAGAAATATTCAGCAAACGTTTGCTCAACGCCCGAAAACAAGCGAATCTTTCGCAGGATGAGCTTGTATCGCTGATAGAAGGAAAAGTTAAAAAAACAGCCATTGCCAAGTACGAACGCGGCGAAATGATGGCTGATGCTGATGTGGTTGTAGCTCTTGCGAAAGCACTGAACCAAAGGGTTGATTATTTTTATCGCCCGTTTACTGTCGGAATCGCCAACATTGAGTTCAGGGCTAAAGCCAGTTTGGGCACCCGGAAGGAAGAATCGTTGAGGCAGTTAATTGCTTCGCGCATTGAGCGGTATATCGAATTGGAACAACTCCTTAATGTTTCGGCCCCTTTCGTAAATCCGCTGAGCGAATTAACAATTGCTTCGCCGGAAGACGCCGAAAAGGCAGCCAAAGCGCTGAACAAAGCCTGGGAACTGGGTTCCGATGCCCTGGGCAAAGTGCTGGGTATACTCGAAGATAACGGGATAAAAGTAATAGAAATAGAAGCCGATGCCGGTTTCGACGGCTATTCGGCCCTGGTTAACGATAACATCCCTGTAATTGTGCTGCGCAGCAACAACAATACTACGGAGCGAAAACGCATAACCGCATTGCACGAGCTGGCTCATTTAATCCTGCGGTTTGCTCCCGGATTATCGCCAAACGAAAAGGAACGACTGTGCACGCGCTTTGCAGGAGCCCTGCTGTTGCCGGCCGAAAACCTGTATAGCGGATTGGGAAGATTCCGTTCGTCCATTTCGGGTTACGAACTGGGTTTGTTAAAGGATAAGTATGGTATATCGGCTTTGGCTATTGTTGTACGTGCCTACCAGTTGAATGTGATTACAAATTTTATACAAATAAAACTCATTAATTATTGCCGCAAAACGCTTCTCGAAACCCATATAGGGTCCAACAACAGCAGCGACAATTCGAGCCGTTTCGAACTATTGTTAACACGTGCTTTAACCGAAGATATGATATCGCAAAACAAGGCTGCCGAGCTGGCCTTTATGAAGCTCGACGATTTTTTAACCAAATACCACTTCAATGACAAAGTTGATGACTATTGATTCCGTATTCGTAAGGGATTTTAGCCGGCTCGGGCTATTATCCACTTTTCTTAGCCTCAGTTCGCACATACAAACCTCGTGTACGGCTTGCGATTGTATCAGAATTCCTCACGGAGTTGACACACACAATGGCCCGTTACAGGGTAAATTGTATATGGCAACTCTTACTAACGAAGATATGGATAAAGCATTGGTCATGGGCCTTGAATTCAATGGTCTTACATTTGATGATGCAACAGTAATCTATTTAGCTCGCCGGGATGGGACCATACTCATTACCGGCGATTCGTTTGTTGGCAGAGTTGCCGCTTCGTTAAAAATAACCGTGCACGATTACCTCTGGGCTTTCGAACAGATGGTATATTCCGGTTTACTTTCGGAAAATGAAGCACGTGTTAAATACAAGCAACTTGCTACTTCGGTTAACAGGTACATGCATCGGAGAGATCCTGCCAAAGCCTTGCGTGAAGCCTCACTGGAATATAAAAAAACTGCTTAACCAATCCGTACAATGAATTTTAAACAGTCCATACATCAGTTTAAAAAGATTCTGCGTGAATACGAAACAGAAGATGTGTCTGTATTTACAAACGAAGGGTACGGGTATTTAATTGAATACACCAGCGCTGAATATACTGAGGCGCATATTGAGTATGCTATCGAACAACTGATCCGCGAAGTTTCAGAATTCGATTTATCAGTTATCAGCTTAATTGGTTTGCGACAGAGCTATTGGATGTTGCGCAAACCTCTTTCACTTTACGCGAAGCTATTCGACGAACGAATATTTACTATGAAATTATTAGGCAAACCATCCCCCGGTTTACCTCCGCCTAGCCTCCTTGCAGTATTATAATCCCTCAGTGGTTAGGGTAAAACCACAAATCAATTTCTTTTTTTTAAAAAACAAGTAACCGGTGCGCCTGGATAAAATTCAGCGGATGCTGAACATATAGTGCGTAAACGTTTACTCCTAAAAATAATAATACCATGAAAACCCTGATAAAAAAATCAGATAAATTTAACGTTGTTGCTGTAGTTCTAACAAATAATCCTGAACCGCTCGAAGGCTTTTCGGAGATCATCGACGCAAGGGAATTATTTATAAGTAAAAAAAGCCGGATATCGGTATTACTTACCACACTTAACAAACCCATAACAGAGGTGCACTCGACTAAGATGGATAGCAGGAATAAACTGCGTTCACTACTTAAACTCGCAATTGGCACCGGTATTACAGTGGCTACCAGGCAAAAAAACCAGCCTCTGTTACTCGCATTGAAAAACTATAAGAAAATTCTTTCGAAAACCAATACACACGATCTGCCCGACATGGCAAGCCGTGTATGTGACGAACTGGAGCAGCACCAAACTTTAGCTGCCAGTGCCGGCCTTACAGCTGAGAAACTGGCTGAGTTAAAAAGTCTCACAACCAGTTTCCGCGAAATCATCGAAGGAACCGACTATGAGTTTAGTACTCGTAAAGCAGCCCGTAAGGAATTGAAGGAGTTATATACTGATTGTCACAATTTGCTAAATAATGAGTTAGACCCGTTTGTAGAGCATTGTAAGGACACGTTTCCCGACTTTTACAATGCATATACCACCGCCCGTAACAGGAAAAAGTACAGCAGGAAAAAGAAAGCTGTCCCGGCCCTTACAGCCGATGTTACCGGTACAGTTACTGACAGTGTTACCTCACAACCCGTTGAGGGCGCAATAATCAGCCTGCTTCAAACCGAAACAGTAGTTGAAACGGATGAAGATGGCTACTACGAAATTGACGAAATAACGGCAGGTACAATTAATGTGGGTTGCCATGCACCAGGCTACCTTGTACCCGATAACGTAGCAGCAGCTCCGAAAGCCGGCGAATCGCTGGTAATTGATTTCGTGCTGGTTCCCCAGCCTGTTGCAGTCACCGTTTAACAGGCACTGGTTCTTTTTAAACTTTAATTAGTATTACAAGTGCAGCCCGGGAAACCAGGCTGCACTTGTGATTAATATATGGTGTTTTCATCGTGTGGCAAAATATGATCATGGGGGACCAGGTGTCTTATTTTCTCAACGAGACAAACTATATCGTACTCTCCTTCTTTTAATCCTGATCCTTTAAACAAGCTCGCTATGTTTACTAGCATGCTGACCATTTGCAAATTAAACGCCTTGCGCCTTTGAGGTGATTCAGAAAGCACTGCATCAAAAAATCGTTGTTTCAAACAAATTAAAAATATTATTGTTTATTCAAATTAAAATCCAGATAAACTTTGGGTTAAAACAAATAAATTAACCATTTAAATTATTCTCAATGAAAAAATCTATTTTACTACTTGCATTTTTTGTGAGTGTGCTTGCTCTGAGTTCAGTGGCTCAGAAAAAAGGAACAATTGTCGTAAATGCCAGCTATAAAGGCATTGTTGAAGGGTATGACCACATTAATAAAACTATGGTTTATGTTGACGGCGAGTTGGCCGGCGAAACTTCAGAACTGGTTCAGTCGAAACCAAATTCTTGTACTGTAAAAGTTCCCCGCGGGAGCCACAATATCCGCGTGGTAAATATGGCTTACTTTGAAGGTAACTGGGAAGAACACACAATTGCAAATGAATATTCGCTGGATGCACTTTATGAAGGTCCAATCAATCTTAAAAAGAAACTTACTCTTAATCTCGTTTTTGATATTGACAAAGAAACTACAATTGCAAAGCTAAAATAAACTGAAAAACAGAAAATACACTAAAGCCTGAATACTAATACTATTCAGGCTTTTTTCGTGCTATCGTAATTCCATCGCGCAATGGCAGAAGTATATTTTCGACACCTGCATGCTGCTGAATGTATGTATTAAATTTTACTATACCGGCAGTTTCGCGATCGGTTTCCGCGCCTGGTTCAATCACCCGGCCATACCATAACGTATTGTCAGCCAATATATAACCACCTGGTTTAACTTTTGATAATACCAGGTCGAAATAAGTGATATAACTTTCCTTATCGGCATCAATAAAAACCAGGTCGAAAGGACCCTGAAGATTTTCGATAATTTCGGTCGCATTGCCGGTAAGCATCACAATTTTTTCTTCCAGACCGGCTTCCTTAAAAAAAGGTGCTGCAAAATCCTCCATTTCCGGGTTTATATCTATGGTATAGAGTTTGCCTCGGGGCTGCAGCCCAAGGGCCAGACAAATAGCTGAATATCCGGTAAATGTGCCAATTTCGAGAATTGTTTCCGGCTGTATCATGCGGCTTATCATCTGAAGAAATGTTCCCTGCAGGTGCCCCGAAAGCATTTGCGGCATATGCGTACGCAAATGTGTTGCCCGCGAAAGCTTTGCAAGTACAGGCAATTCAGCCGTGGTATGATTTACAGCGTATTTCTCAAGGCCGGGTTTTAACAATCCTTCGTCAAATTCATTCATTATCTGCTGGTTTTCTGGTTGTTAAAAATTAAAGTGCTGAGTTGCGAAGGTTCAAAAAACTCGTTGGCAAGGTCCGAAATATCTGATGCAGTAATGTTATCAATTTTGCGGTAAATTTCTTCAACAGGATCAACTTTCCCATACACGATCATATTTTTTCCCATGGCTAACATCTCGTTCTGATGCGATTCGAGTGAAATGGCTAATTGCCCTTTGAGCTGTTTTTGTGCGGTATGCAAACGTGCAGGGGAGAGTTTTACCTCCCGCAATTTCTTTAATTCCATGTGAATCAAATCTATAGCTTTTGGCATGAGCACATCATCAGTACCACAATAAATGCTGAATAAACCGGTGTCCGAAAAAGGTTGGTAATTCGATTCGAGGTTGTAAGCAATGCCGTTGCGTTCGCGGAGGGTGATATTGAGCCTCGAATTCATGGCCGGTCCGCCCAGAATATTATTTAGCAGTGCCATGGAATACCTGCGTTCGTCGTGCGCGCTGCAAGCAATATTTCCGATTACAGCATGTGCCTGGTGCCTCGAATATTTACGGGTAGCAACGGAAGGAATATAACTCCCGAAAGGTGTGCGATGTAATTGGGAATTATTTGAAATCTCAGGAAGAAAAAACTTCTCTGCAACAGCAATGGCCGTTTTGAGCGGGATATTTGCCACCGAGCTGATTACAATGCGTGAAGTGACATAATTTGCATCCCTGAAACTCATAATATCATTGCGGGTAAAACGCTTAAGTTTCGAACGGGTGCCAAGGATATTCCGACCCAAAGGATGATCCCTGAAAATCATTTCGTCAAATTCATCATGTATCCATTCGGCGGGATTATCCTTGTAGGAATTTATCTCGTCCATAACCACCGCCTTTTCCTTTTCAATCTCTTTTTCAGGAAAAACCGAGTGAAAAACAATATCGGAGAGCAATTCGGCGGCACGCTGGTAGTAGCGTCCCTGAATGGAAGCATATACGCTGGTGTCTTCTTTGGTTGTAAATGCATTGAGATCGGCACCCACGTTTTCGAGGCGGCTCAGCACCTGATAATTGCTTCGTTTAAGCGTTCCTTTAAAAATAAGATGTTCGATAAAATGAGCCATCCCCTGCTGCTCAGGCCTTTCGTCGCGCGATCCTGCATTAATAATAACTCCGATATGAGCCACACCTCCGCGCTGTTGCCGGTGAACAAGTCGTAATCCATTGGGAAATTCGTGGTATTGGTAGGGCATGGGAAGGGTTTCGGGTTGGAAGGGTTTCGGGTTTGAAGGGTTCAATGCTTCGCGTTCTATGTTCAAAGTTCAATGCTGCGCGTTCAAGGGTTTAAACTCGAAGGTTTCTGGTTTGGAAGGGTTTTTGGTTTAGCTTCGCTGAGCTCGCTTCGCTCGGTTCAGGTTTCAAGTTTCTGGTTTCAGTTAACGAAGGAAACTCTTCAATCCCGTCAATCTCTTCAATCCCTTCAATCTCTTTAATCCCTTCAATCTCTTCAATCTCTTCAAACCCCTATTTCAACTCCATTTCCTCCGGATATTTATCGTCGAAAAACACCCAGAAAAGAGGTTTGTAACCACGTAGTTCACCAGTTTCGGAGTAGCGCTCGGCAAGGGGACAAATTCCGGCAACTTTTTTAGTGAATGCCAGCGTTTTTTCATCCATCTGCCACTCTTCGAGGAAACGAAGTTTTGTAATATCGGCAAGCATGATTTCGCTCACAAGCACTGTATCCACCAGGTCGTAAGGTGGTGTTGACCTCTCGACACTAACAGTATCAACCCTTTTCATCATCGATTTGATTTCTTCGGCGGAAAAAGGCTTATAACTTAAAAAATCATATGCTTTTACTTTGCCTTCCGTTACCTGCAACATAATATCTTTAACAAGTTTTTCGCGGTTGCTGCCTTCAATATTCTGAACCCACCAGTCCATATCGGGATCGGAATTCCGGATAAAAACATCATACTGTATGCGTTTCGTTACCACGTTATTACCCGATTTCTCTTTATTGCGGCACGAAGGGGCTAACGCAGCAATTGTCAAAATCAATACTAAAAATGTGATTTTCTTCATGTTTTGATTTTTATTTGTGCAAAAGTATCAAATTTGCAATATAACGACATAGCAGTATGATTAGTATCAAAAAACCTACCCTTGTTTTAAATAGCGGAATTTGCCACGAAAATATCCGTACGATGGCTGCCAAAGCTAATGAAAGCGGAGTAATTTTCCGGCCTCATTTTAAAACTCATCAGTCGGCTGCTATCGGCGAATGGTTTAGGGCTGAAGGAGTTACGGCAATCACCGTTTCGTCAGTAAGTATGGCACAGTATTTTGCAGCAAACGGGTGGAATGATATAACTATCGCTTTCCCGGTCAACCTCTGCGAAATTGATGAAATCAATCAGTTAGCAGCTGGAATTCATCTTAACCTGCTTATTGAATCGGTGGGAACTGCAAACTTTCTTGTCGAAAAACTTACGGCTGAATGTGGTTTCTTTATCAAAATTGACACCGGCTACCACCGCACCGGCATTGCAGTTTCGAATGTAGCACTTATTGAAGCGGTGCTCCGGAACGCCATATCTCCATTATTGCATTTCAAAGGCTTCCTCACCCATAGCGGCAATGCTTATCATGCAAAAGATCTGGATGAGTTGAAACAGATTCAGCAGTTTACATCAGAAAATCTTTTGAGATTAAAGAAACACTTTCTTCCTCAGTTTCCTGATCTGATTCTTTCGGTTGGTGATACGCCTACCTGCAGCCAATTGCCTATTCCGGAAGGGATTGACGAAATTCGCCCGGGAAATTTTGTATTTTTTGATGTTATGCAGTTTGCGCTGGGTTCGTGCCGGCTCGAAGATATTGCCGTGGCATTGGTTTGCCCGGTGGTGGCTATGCATCCTGGCAGACAGGAAGCTGTAATTTACGGTGGCGCGGTTCATCTTTCGAAAGAACAGACTTATCTTTTTCCGGATACACAACCTGTTTACGGATTGGCATTTGCATGGAATGGCGAAACATGGGAAACCGATCGCCTGCTGGGGAAAGTAAAATCACTATCGCAGGAACACGGAATCATAGCACTTACCCAGGAAGGATGCAATCTCAAACCTGGTGACCTGGTTGCAATATTACCAGTACATTCCTGCCTGACTGCCAGCCTGATGCGATTCTATATTTCCGAAAACGGGTTTGAAATTGATACTATGAATTTGTAATTTCAGGAATTTACGAGGTACGATTTACGAAGTACGATTTGGATCTTGGAATTTGGGACTTGGAATTTGGGACTTGAAATTTAAAAAAATCAATCCGCCAACACTGAATCCGGCCTCATAACCACACCCGAATTGCTGCGCCCGTTTATAACCATCGTTAAGGGATCTTTAAATCGCACGTGGCGGATTAAATCATCTTCATATTCAGCTGGCAGACTGTCGAGGTAATCAACATCAAAAAATCCATCTTTTATATACGGATGAATTGTAAAATAGCCAACGCGGAAAGAAGTCAGGTTCTGAAAAAAATGGGTTCCCTGGCTGGGATCGATGCGGTAATTTTCGAGCCCCGACTCAACGATAAGCCTTGCTGCGGCTATCTGTGGCCATTTAACAGGAATACCCAGCCATGGATCACTTGATCCCCAGCGTCCGGGTCCAACGAGGATATAATGTTTATGTTCAGCCAGAAAAATATCGTTGAGAGCTGCTATCCGGAGCACAACATCTGTATTTCTCGATGGGTCGAAAGTTGTGGTTTTCACGTAAATAATATCATGCAGATCATTAACAGTGCCGTTACCAAGCGCTGAATGGGAGTATAGAATAGTATCCTTATAAGGAATATCTTCAATTTTTACATCCACTCTTTCCTTGCTTTCAACAATGGGCCTTATTTGCAGCAAACTAAATACTGCCGGTTGGCCTTTGGGTTTATTCAATTCGACAGCAAACTCAATTTCGATAGGTTTCCCGATTTCGCGCTGGCCCATTTCGAGGCATAAGGAAAGAATTTGCGACAATGGAAAAGTATTGTGGTTCAAAATATTAGCGAAGGTTGCTACCCGCTTGCCATCGTGCAAAATACCTTCTCTGATAATATGATTCTCAAAATCAAATGTGGAAACCATATCCTTGAACGAGCTGTCTTCAGAGGCAACTTCAAGTTTCAGTTTTTTCAGATTCACACTGTCATCCACTGAGGGCCGGAAACTGTATGGATCCATATCTAGTGCATAAAAGTATTTTTGCGTTTCGCGTAAAGTCATTTCTGCCGACGACAGTTGCATAATTTTGTGCGGATATTTAGGCGAAAACCTAATGGAAACGCCTCCGTCAACAATATATTTTCCTAAACCCATTGCAATACTGGCAATGCCATCTTCGGATTTTTCGGGTGCGATGGGATAAAAATTTATCGAGCGCGCCACTCCCGAAAAGGAAGGGTAAAAGCGATCATCATATTGTGTTCCGGTAACATGCTGCAATACAACGGCCATTTTTTCCTGATCAATTACATTACTGGTAGCAGCCATATATGCTTTACTGTCGTGAAAGAAAACCGATGCATACACACTTTTTATAGCATTGCTCACCAACTCAAGGGTGAAGCGGTCGTCTTCAGCCATTACAGGCACCATATAAGTAGAATAAACTCCCGCAAATGGCTGATAATGTGAATCTTCGAGCAAACTCGACGAGCGGACGGCAATAGGTTTTTTCCCGAGATGTATAAATTTCAGAAGATCATCGTGAAGACGCAATGGCAAACGTGCATTTACAAAATTGATAAGGATCTCGCTATCGCTCAGATCGGAAAGGCCGATTTTATACAAATCGTTATCTTCCATGAATTCGTCAAAAATATCAGTACAAAGCACTACCGTTTGCGGAATATTGATAACCACATCATTAAACCTGTCAAAAAGTCTGTTGCGATTCACAATGGCATCCAGAAATGCGAGTCCGCGGGCTTTCCCGCCAATGGAGCCATCGCCGATTCGGGTAAAACTAATGTATTCGTCAAAAGTTTCGCGGTCGAACTGGGCAATAATTCCCCTGGCTTTGTTAAGCCTGTAGCCGGCAATAGATTCGAAAATAAACCTGCGGATATCATCGAGATCGGTAAAATCGCCGGGACGAACATCCCTGAAAAATTCAGCCAGCGGAAAAAGAGCACGGGCAAAAAGCCATCTCGTTAAATGATTTCGATAAATATGATATTCCAACGAAGCATCAGGAACCTGAAAAATGCGTTTCTGCAAGGCTTTCAGATCAGGAGCACGCATAATTTCCCTGTGTGTTTCGGGATCGACAAATACGAAATCGCCAAAAGCAAAATACTCCATCATAAAGTTCCGGAGTTCAATTGCCATTGTTTTGGAGTATTTATTTATAAATCCTACACCAAGGTTATTGGCAACTCTCTGGTATTTTACATCCGACGACTGAAGCACGAAAGGCAAAAAATCAGTTTTCGAACGCACATAATTCAACAATCTGAAACCTGCTTCCGGATCTTCATGACCACTTCGCTTATAATTGATATCAGAAATAATCCCCAACAAGTTCTTCTCATATTTATCGTATAAACGGATTGCTTCCTCATAAGTAGTTGCCATTAAAAGCTTTGGCCGGCCCCGCTTGCGCATCATGCGCTGATGTTCGTTAAGGCCTTCGGTCATAAAAGCATTTGTCTGCTGAAAAATGATCTTATAAATATTAGGAAGGTAACTCGAATAAAAACGGATTGAATCCTCCACCAGCAGTACAACCTGAACGCCGACTTCGAGTGCATCGTACTCAACATTCATTTTATCTTCGAGAAGCTTTATAATGGCCAGCAATAAATCAGGATTTCCGAGCCAGCTGAAAACATAGTCGATAATACTCAGGTCCTCGTTCGAAAGTTTTAAGGTAACTTCCCGCGAAAACGGGGTAAGCACAACTATTGGAATAGTAGGATAGTTGTGCTTTACATGCTTGGCAAGGTCGAAAGAGTCGATATCTTCGAGCGTTAGCATGCAGATAACGAGGTCAATTTTATCGCTTTCGAGCACATCAAGTGCCTGTTCTTCGGAAGGAACCTGGATAAATTCGGGCGGATTGCTAAGGTTCAGCGATGTATATTCATTAAAAATATGCTCATCAATTCGTCCGTCGCTCTCAAGTATAAAAGCATCATAATTACTGGCAATAAGCAGTACTTTATGTATCCGCTTGCGCATCAACTTGATAAAAGGCGTGTCGTCAAAATAATATTTGCGAGTAACCGGGGCTACCTGAGGATTAATCATGAATTCGATTTAGAAGAACAAAAATAGAGATTTATGACTGGATGGGCAAATATGGGGGTTTCTTGTTTCTTGTTTCATGTTTCGGAAATGGGGGTTGAGGAGTTTTGGAATTGGGATCTTGGAATTTTAATGTCGTCTAAATCCTGTTAGTGCTAAAAACAATATCTTTGGCGTTTTAAACAGGAATATCAGATTATGAATTTTGATTTTGACAGAATAATTGAGCGCAAAGGCAGCTCCTGCATCAAATACGATGGAACGGGTAAATTTCTGGGTGCCGAAGATGTACTGCCAATGTGGGTGGCCGACATGGATTTCCTTACGCCTGAATACATTACCGAAGCAATTATAAACAGGGCCAATCACGGGGTTTTCGGATACCCTTTGCGCGACGAAAGTTATTTCACTTCCCTTATGGACTGGTTGCAACGCCGTCATCAGTGGAAAGTTGACCGCGAATGGATAAGTTTCTGCCCGGGTGTGGTACCTGCAGTTAACCTGGCTGTACTTGCTTTTACTGAACCGGGTGATATGATTATTACCCAGCCACCGGTATATTTTCCTTTCTTCACAGCTGTTACTGATCATAAAAGGACATTGGTTTACAACAAACTGGTGATGAGTAACGGCAGGCTTTGTATGGATTTCAAAAACCTGGAATTGCTGGCAAAAAACGGAGCTAAAATGCTGATACTTTCCAATCCGCACAATCCGGGTGGCAGCGTGTGGACACACAGCGAACTTATTCAAATGGCTGAAATCTGCCTGAAATATAATGTACTAATCATCTCCGACGAAATTCACTGCGACCTGGTTTACGAGCAATTTAAACACATTCCTGTTGCCGGGCTTTCGCACGAAATAAGTATGCAAACCATTACCACAGTTGCGCCAAGCAAAACATTCAACCTGTCGGGACTTTCTACCTCATCGGTAATTATCGAAAATGACAGTCTGCGCCGGAAATTCAACGCTCAGCTGGATCACATGCATATCGGTGGCGGAAATATTTTTGGCAATATTGCCTCCGAAGAAGCCTACCTGCATGGTGATCAGTATGTTGATGAACTTATGAAATACCTTGCCGGAAATATTGAAGTGCTGGAAGAATTCGCGTTGAAACACCTACCGAAAATAAAAGTTATAAAACCGGAATCAACTTTCCTTGTATGGCTCGACTGCAGCGCAATGGAACTTCCGGATGAGGAACTTAACCGGTTTTTCCTCACAAAAGCTAAAGTAGGATTTAATCCTGGAATTATGTTTGGTCCTGGCGGCGAAGGCTTTATGCGGATGAATATTGGCTGCACCAGAGCAACTTTGGTTAAAGCCCTGGAGCAGATTAAAGATGCCTATGCAACAGCTTAAAGGTTAGAGACACGGTACACCGTTTTTCTTCTGCCCTAAACACTAAAACCTAAACCCCAAAACCTGAACACAATGATCAGACATATTGTAATGTTTAAACTCAAAAGTTTCGAAACCGAAACTGAGAAAACTGCTGCTGCTACTGAACTGCTCAGACGTTTAAATGAATTGCCTTCGAAAATTGATCTGATCCGTAAATACGAAGCGGGGATTGATGTCCGCAAGCTCGAATGGTCGTATGATATTTCTCTGATTATGGATTTTGATACCATGGCTGATCTTGATGCATATACCATTCATCCTGCACACCAGGAATTTGTAGCTTTTAACAAAGATTTTTCAATCGCGAAAGTTTGTGTGGACTACGAAGTTTGAAGACCCAAGTCCCAAATTCCAAGATCCTAATTCCAAAACCCCTAAAACCCAAACCCTGACACCTCCCTACAATGATAGACTTCAGAAGTGATACCGTAACCCGTCCGACACCGGAAATGCTAAAAGTTATGTTTGCTGCGCAGGTCGGCGACGATGTGTTTGGCGACGATCCAACCATTAATGCACTTGAAGCCAAAGCGGCTGAAATGTTTGGAATGGAAGCGGCACTTTTTTGTGCTTCGGGTACAATGGCTAACCAAATAGCAATAAAAGCGCATACTCAGCCCGGCGACGAAGTAATCTGCCATAAACTTTCGCACGTCTATTATTATGAAGGTGGCGGTATTGCTATGAATTCGGGTGCCTCTGTATGCCTCCTCGAAGGCGATCAGGGCCGGATAACAGCAGCTGATGTGGCAGCACATATCAACCCGCCCAACGATCCGCACCGTCCGCTCACCCGGTTGGTTTCGGTTGAAAATACTATGAACAAAGGAGGCGGCTCCATATACGACTTTAACGAATTACAGGCAATCGGGAAAGTTTGCACCGAAAACGGGCTCAAATTCCACCTCGATGGTGCACGGCTCTTTAATGCACTAGTCGAAACAGATGTAACAACCGGCGATTACGGACAACTTTTCGACAGTATTTCCATTTGCATATCAAAAGGACTGGGCGCTCCGGTTGGCTCCGTGCTGATCGGGAGCAAGGAATTTATTAAAAAATCGCGGCGGATCAGGAAAGTTTTCGGCGGAGGGATGCGACAGGCCGGTTACCTGGCAGCAGCATGTATTTATGCCCTCGACAATCATGTTGAAAGGCTTCGCGAGGACCATCGCAGGGCAAAAGAACTGGAAAGTCTGCTCCAGGCACTTCCTTATGTTGAAGAGGTTACTCCGGTGCAGACTAACCTTGTATTTTTCAGTCTCAAAGCCTCAATGCCTGTGGATCAATTTCTCCGTAAGCTGCGCGAAAATGATATTTATGCCATGGCTTTAGCTCCACAGCAGGTGCGTTTCGTAACTCACCTGGATATATCGGACGAAATGATGGAGAAAGTAAAAACTGTATTGAAAGAAATGTAATTCAGGCCTAACCCGACTTTGAAAACTGACCTTTAATTCTGATACATTACCTTTCCTGCTTTATCTGAGGCATAATATTTTATTGTCGTTGTAATATGCAGCACAAAAAATATCTATTAATTATTATTTCAGAAAAGTATTTCAATTAACAAGTACGATTATCGCTGCTCGCCAAGCCTTCACTGAGCACAAAAAAAGTGTGCTTCGCCCCTTCTAAAAGTTAAAATCAATAATTTAAAAAGTCTCTTCCCAAACTTTGGAATTCCTCAATAATTTTATTTTCTCAAAAAAAATTGTCCTTTTTAACATATCGATTAAACAATATGTGTTGTTTGCTGTTAAAATTTCTATTAAAGTCGGAATTCACTTGAATCTACTCTGGTAAACCAATTGCAATACGCTCATGATTAAATATTTGTCCCTGCTGCTTTTATTAAGTTTTATTAGTTTAAAATCTATAATTGCTCAATCCGCTGAGGTGGTTTCAGTTCAGGATAACCTTGTAAGCCAGGCTGTTTCGCAGCTTAATGCAGCCATGCTTCCGCCCAAAGGAGAGTTGTATATTTTTACTTCAGAAAATAAAATTACCGGCTCATATACATTCGACCTCACAATCCGTAAAAAAGGTGAAATGGCAACAGTTTTTGTTGTTTCGAGCGAAAATGCAAGCATACATATGCAAAATCAACTTAAAGACTATCTGAAAGCATTCCGTTTCGACCTTACAGTTCCCAAAGGTGAATCACGAAAGTTCCAGCATACTTTTAAATTTTAAACATCAGATAACCAAGTCAATAACAATTAAACATTTTTTTTATGCGAAAACTGATCTTTACTGCAATTGCCTTTTTCAGCCTTTTTACGCTCAAGGCACAGGACGAAATGCCACTGGTTTGGGAATCCAAACTCGATCACAAAATTATGTTCAACGGAACAGGTACCGAAGAACGTGGGCACAGCTATGCCGCTTCGGACAAGGAATTAACCATTTTTGACAACAAAACCGGAAAAGTTTTGTGGTCAAAACGCTTCAAAGACCTGGCACCAAAACTCGGAAAAGTTGACGAACTTATTCCCGCATGGCAATCAAATACAATTTTCCTTTTCGATCGAAAAATGGGCAAGGACCAGATTGCCTGTATTGATATTGAAACCGGTAAATTTCTGTGGGCCACGGATAAATACCAGGATATTTCGGATGATAATGTTATGTACATTAAGGAGGATAACGCGTTTGCGCTTTCGCTGAAGGACCGGCTGGTTTTCCTGAAAGTGCTCACCGGTGAGGAATTATGGTCAACCACCAAATTTAAAGGTGTTGTTGGAAAATACATCTGGGGTGGTGATGGAACCATGGTAATGGTAAATTTCGTTCCAAGCGCTTTGGGTGCGTTATTTACAGGTTTTAAAAACCAGATTGCGCGTATTGATCTTAAAAACGGTGATATACTTTGGGAAGCCAATTATATCGGTCGTGCCGAGCGAAAAGTTATTTCACGGGATTTTGTTTACGACCTCAGCAGGGATAAAGATAATGTAGTTCTTACGCTCAACGGGGTGCAGGTTTATGATTATAAAACCGGCGCTAAAGTATGGTCGGCAGCTTTCGATTACACTCCTGACGGATTGGCGTCAAAACCTGCAGGGGCCAAAAAATTCGGCGTTTATGGCGGGGTATCCGACCCGGTTCGCGTTGGCAACGATTTGTATGTACTTGACATGTCGAACCGTAAAAACCAGTTTATAAAAAAATATGATGCTTTAAATGGTAAACTTTTATGGACATCGCCGGAAATTAAGGACGCTAAAGCAATTCCTAACATGTATATAATTGAGGACAAGGTAGTTTTACAAATTGGCGGTACAGTTGAAGCCCAGGCATATATTTACAGGCGTACTCCAAATGGTGATGGTTCGTACACCATTTACGAAGAGTGGAAAATATGGCATCCAAACATTAAACCTAATGGAGTGCAGGCTTTTAACACTTCCGATGGCAAAATGTCCTGGGATTCCGAACGTTTCCGTAAAGGCATTACCAATATGATAAAGGATGGCAATAATGTTGTTGTTTGCAGTGGCAAGGCTCTTTATTCTTTAAATGTTGCCAACGGGAAAGAAAACTACGAAGTTCCTGTTGCCAAAGGAGGAGTGGGCGATGCCGAACTGATTGAGACATATAAAGATATGGTAGTAGTTGTTGGCGAAAAAGGGATTTCAACATTTAAAATGTCGAACGGCGAATTGATGGGCAGCGGTAAATACAAATCATCATTTTACGAAGCCCGTGTTGATAACATACTTGTAATGAAGACTGCCGGCGCCGATATAGCTGCTTTCGACCTTAACACATGCAAATACCTCAAATTTGACGCACGAAAAGATGCCTCTACCACACTTACAACTGAAGGTGATTTCGTTTATGTATATGAAAACAAAACAGTTAGTAAAGTAAAAACAGGGAAATAGGTACCTGATTAGTGTACTACACAATATTGAAGATCAGGTTTTGAAAGTTCCGTGCGGAATGATCAAAACCTGATTTTTTATTTAATCAATACTATTCAGAAAAGTCTTTACTAATGATTAGATATTATTCATGCCCGATAAATTTCTCATTTCTTGTCCTTTAATTTCTGCTGTTTTGCAAGCATGTTAAGAGTTTCAGCAATTCTGTCAACTTTGGTATTGTCCGTTTTTGCCGAATAAATCCAATCGATAAATTCCTTTTGTTGTCCGTGAGTATAATTTAAAAATGTTTGGTATAAAACCGGGTCTACTTTTAAACAATCCAAAAGCTCCTCCGGAATTTCTGTGGGAGAATTATCAGCAAACAGAACTACTTTGACCCAATCACCTTCTTCTTTTCCGATTTTCTTTCTGATCGAAGCTTTTACAGAAAGAAAAAGTTTGCCGTTTCCCATTGGCATTAACTTATGGTTCTTAATCTCAAAGTCGTCAATACTGCCTTTAACTTTAACCCAACCAAACGGAGATTTTTTGTCCTGTAATACCTCTGGTATAGCCGCATAGGTCCAACCACCTTTCCCCGGATATTTTTCAAGCAAATAAATATTGTTTACTAATGGTGTTTGTGTCTCCACTATGGTATCATTTTCTGGTTGCTTAAATCATCGATTATATCCAACGCTATCAATATCAGGTCATTCTACAATTAATTTATACCCATTTCCAAAATGATCCTTTATTTTGAATATGTAAATCCCGGCTGAAATGCCCGAAATATCAATCCGGCTGATTTCGTCCTTCAACTTCCCTGTTAACACATTCTGCCCCAGCTGGTTTGTCATAAAATAAGAAACGGGTAGTGTGGATCTTCCTGTCCTTACAGTAACAAACTGTTTGGCCGGCACGGGATAAATTTCAAAATCGGGAAATTTTTCAATCCCGGTAACGGAAGTTGTACTCAGTGAGTTCAGGTAATCCTCCAGAAATTCTGTAAGATCAACTGTATGAAGTTTTTGCACGATGCTTATTGGCTGCTGGAAGAACTTCTCATTGGTAATATAATACTTTAAGCCTTCGGAAGTGGCAATGCCTTCGACCTGGTGAAAAGGAAGAGAAAGTGAAATTTTCCTTTTGTTACCACCAAAAAAATTACGGTTGCTAAAATCGTACAAAAGATAAATAAATGGCTGTAAACTAGCACTGTATCCGCTTAAAGCGATAAGGTTTCCGGTCTCTTTGTACACAGCTCCGGTAATTAAACCCTGTACGTTATAGGTTGATTTCAACTTTGCAATATGCGTGCCCGGCGCCTTTGACAAAGCATAAACACTTGTTTTATTGCTGACCCACTGCTTCGTGAAAAGGAAAATACTATCGGCCGATACTACAAAAGCTTCGCAATCGAAATCGGTATTGTTGGCACCGGTTGGTGTATAATTGAGCTGATTCGAATAGGAGAAATTTATACTTTCAATGCTTGGCGAACCCGACAAAAGAGATGACTTACTGATTTTCAATATTTTAAGATCGGTACGATTTCCATTCAGGTTGTTACCAAAATCACCGACATATACAAAACCGCTGTCCTGCGAAATTTCTTCCCAATCAATATTCGTGGTTCCTGTCAAAGGTTGAGTCAGTTTTATGCTCCCATTCAGCGTATCGAGCGCGTATAAATTAATATCATCATTGTCGTTGTGCGTCCACAGCTGATTATTCCATTTTATTATTCCTGAAGTTTCGGACAATGTATTTACCAGGTTAACGCTTGCCGAGGGTGAAATGGCTGCAGAATTATAGGTGCAGCTTCCGTCATTAACAGTTGCGGAAGGGTTGTAATTGTTGGCTAACGGATCAGTGCAACCCGGTACCTGCGCGAAAGCACTGCTGCAGAGTAACAACAGACTGATTGAAGTTAGTATTACAAATTTTTCCATGTTTAAGACCGAAAGGATTTGGGTAAAGGAAATTTCAATAAAGTATCAGACATGATGATGCATCTGATATTCGACAGACTGTAATCTATTAAAAAACAGGCACAAAAGTAAATAGTTCAATTGACGGGAACTCTTACCACTACTTCCATAACAAAAAGATAACCAAACCACTCTTTTGTTTAATGTTGTTAATTTTTTGTTAAATATATTCTTCGGAAACACAAATATTACAAATTCTATTTACTTGTTTATCTTTTAGTTACGTATTTTTAAACAAAATAGACAATTATTTTTGTTTAACATTTATTATTTTTTATTAAACATTATTTGACTGACGGCGTTTATCTTTCAATCAAAACAATTTTTTAAACTTAAATCTTAAGAATCATGAAAGCCAACAATTTTACACTTCGTTCAGGTCTGTTCCTGTTGTTGTTTTTGCCTGTAATGTTATTCGGTCAGGCCAGGATACAGGTAATTCACAATTCAGCCGACGCAGCCGCTTCAGTGGTTGATGTATGGCTTAATAACACTTTACTTATCGACAATTTTGCCTTCCGCACAGCATCACCATTTATTGATGCCCCGGCAGGTGTTGACTTTGACGTTGTTATTCAGCCAGCAAACTCGACTGATACTACAAACGCTCTTGCACGCTTCACATACAACCTTACCAATGGAGAAACCTATGTATTGGTTGCCAATGGTATTGTAGTACCAACCGGTTACAATCCGGCTACTCCATTTAACATTTACGTTTATGCCATGGGACGCGAAGTTGCATCCAATCCGGCAAATACTGATTTACTTGTTTTCCATGGATCCACAGATGCTCCTGTTGTTGATGTGGTAGAAGTAGGTGTTGGAGCAGGAACTATAGTTAACGACCTTGCCTATTCGGAATTCGAAGGATATCTTGAACTTCCTACTTTAGACTTTAGTCTTCAGGTCCGCGACCAAACCGGCACAACCACTGTAGCTCAGTTTGCAGCCCCGCTTGCAACGTTAGGCCTTAATGGCGCAGCAGCAGTAGTTATTGCATCCGGATTTCTCGATCCTTCAAATAACAATAACGGTCCTGCTTTTGGATTGTATGTTGCTCTTCCTGCAGGCGGCGATCTTGTAGCCCTTCCTTCGGTTCCGATTTCTACAGCACGCCTTCAGGTTATACACAATTCAGCTGATGCAGCTGCTGCTGAAGTAGATGTGTGGCTCAACAACACGCTGCTTCTCGATAATTTCGCTTTCCGTTCGGCTTCTCCTTTTATTGATGCACCGGCAGGTGTAGCTTTTGATGTTGTAATTCAGCCTTCAAACTCGGTTGATACAACAAATGCTTTGGCCCGATTTACATACAACCTTACAGGCGGAAGCAAATATGTGCTGGTAGCCAGTGGTATAGTAGTTCCGACAGGATATAATCCGGCAACGCCATTCAACATTTATGTTTATGATATGGGTCGCGAATCAGCATCCAATCCGGCAAATACTGATTTGCTTGTGTTCCACGGATCAACTGATGCACCAGTTGTTGATATTGTAGAAGTGGGAGTTGGTGCCGGAACTATAGTTAACGACGTTGCCTATTCGGAATTTGAAGGATATCTAGAACTTCCGACATTAGATTTCAGTCTGCAGGTCCGCGACCAGACCGGCACTACAACAGTTGCCCAGTTCGCAGCACCACTCGCAACTTTAGGTCTTATTGGTGCATCAGCAGTTGTAGTTGCATCCGGATTTCTTGATCCCGCGAATAACAATAACGGCCCTGCTTTTGCTGTGTTTGTTGCTCTACCAACGGGTGGCACTATGGTTGAACTTCCATCCGTTCCTATTTCGACAGCACGCGTTCAGGTTATGCACAATTCGGCTGATGCGGCTGCTGCTGAAGTAGACGTGTGGCTTAATAACACACTGCTTATCGATAATTTCGCTTTCCGATCGGCCTCGCCTTTTATTGATGCTCCCGCAGGTGTTGATTTTGACGTGGTTATTCAGCCTTCAAATTCAGTTGATACAACAAATGCTTTAGCCAGATTTACCTACAATCTAACAGGTGGAAGCAAATACATCCTGATTGCCAATGGCATAGTAATCCCGACAGGTTACAATCCTGCAACCCCGTTCAATATTTATGTGTACGATCTGGGCCGCGAATTTGCAATGGAATCAGCAAATACTGATGTACTAGTATTCCATGGATCTACTGATGCTCCTGTTGTTGACGTTTATGAAACAGGTGTTGGTGCTGGATTAATTATTGATAACCTTGCATACAGTGCCTTTGCCGGTTACCTCGAACTTCCAACCGCTGATTATGTGCTTGAAGTAAGAGACGAAACTGGAGCTGTAACAGTAGCCTCCTATTTGGCACCACTTGCATCGTTAGGATTGCAAGGCCAGTCGCTGTCAGTTGTTGCATCGGGTTTCCTCGATCCTGCCAATAATAATAACGGAGCAGGTTTCGGACTTTTTGCAGTGCTACCCACAGGTGGACTTTTCATTCCACTGGTTATTACAAGCACTGAGGAGAACGTTTTAAACTCTGCAAAAATCACCACTTACCCCAACCCCGTATCTGATAAACTTACTGTCGAATTAAATTCAGAATTAGCTTCGGCGGTAAATTTCCAGATGTACAATTCAGCTGGCAAACTAGTACGAAACGGAAATACAGGAACAATGGCAAACCAGGGACAGAATTTCACAGTAGATGTATCCAATTTACCTTCAGGTCTTTATATCCTAACTTTGAATGATGGGAAATCAAAAATTTCATCAAAAATTCAGGTAGTAAAATAAAGCAACAGTATATATTTTTTCACGAAACAGGCTGGCCTTCAAAAGGTCAGCTTGTTTTTTTATTGAAGACGCAGGATCAAAACAAATCCGGGAGCAAACCAAAACAACTGATTGCTTTCCGAAATGAATATCCATATAGTAATTTAGCTCAGGTTGTTGAATACGGCTAAAACAAATACAAGAGAACCAGTTTTGAAAATAGCATCCTAAAACAGTAAACCGAAACAAAAAACTCAATCTCTGCTAACACTGAACCAAAACCGCTGAAATTTTGTTTTAAGCTTATGATCCGAAAGATATCTTTTTTATTTGCAGTGCTGGTTTTAGCCACATCGGGCATGATTTCGTATGCACAGGAAGCCTTGATTCTCGATGGATTTACCGGCGTTGCGCAGCCTGAACAGGTTCAGCTGAGGTGGACAATCAGCTCAGGTGAAACCTGCAACGGAACGTTTATTGAACGGTCAACAGATAATATTAACTGGATAAAAATTGGCGATATACCTGGTGTTTGCGGCAGTTCGTCGGCCCCGGTTCCTTATAATTTCATTGATGATTCACCGGTAAGCAATACCGTAAATTTATATCGCCTCGAACTTGGCGGACAAGGATACAGTAAAACTATCAGTGTTCCTTATTACGATTTTACCGAAAAAGGATATGTATTAATCCCAAACCCGGTTTACGAAAACACAACGGTTTACTTCGGAACATCGGCAAGTGAACCATTTACAATTGCTATTTTCAATATTGCCGGTCAAAAGGTACAGTTGGATTCCGGAACCGGTGGCAGCTATTTTATTAATGCACAATTACTTTCTGCAGGCACATATCTCTTTGTTATTTCGCGCCAGGGCAAAAAAAATGTCAGCGGTAAAATGATTATCCGCTGACATTTGATTCAAAAAAATCAATTCTTATTTCTTAAGTACAACTTTCCGTGTCATAACTCTTCCATCACGGGCGGTTATTTGAATGGCGTAAACACCATTTCGTAAGCCAGAAAGATCAAGCGAAACGCGTGATTCACTTTCTGAAGGGAATATCTGGAATACCATACGTCCCGAAGGATCAGTAACCAAAACCTTTTGTACTGACGAACCCGGCGTTTCCAGGTAAACAATAGCATCGGTGGGATTAGGATACAGGTTGAAAGCATTCTTTTCGCTTTCAGGAATGCCAACCGTTGAAAGGAAATTAGCAACCAAAGTCCGGTTTACAGTAGCAGAAAATGAATAAACTGCATTGTTCGAAACCACATTTCCATTTTCGGTCCAGCTGTAGAATTTAAAACCAGGGTTAGCTATTGCCTGTAAAGTAACTGTAGTGCCAAACACGAACTCGCCATCACCGGTAACATAGCCTGAATTAGCCGGATTAACTACAGTTGTAACAGTAAGTATTTCTACAAAGTTTGCTACCAGAACCCGATTTCCCGAGATAGTAAATGTATATATCGGATCAGTTGATACCATGCTTCCGTTCTCCGTCCAGTTAATAAATTTCCATGCCGGATTGGCTGTGGCCTGCACCGTTACCTGCGATCCTGCTGTTGCAGAACCACCGCCCGACACAACACCTGCCTGAACAGGGTTAGCCGAAACTGTTACTGAATAAATTTGAATTTGCTGCAGGAACTGCGCTTCTAGATTTCTGTTTTGGAGTGCATTAAATGAATAACTGTTACTTCCCGACACCATACTTCCGTTTTCGAACCAGCCTGTAAAATCCCAACCTGATGAAGCTACCGCTGTAACCGTAACAGAAGCATTGTAAGAAAATACTCCACCTCCTGAGGTGCTTCCGCCAGCTATTGGATTTGAAGAAGTAGAAATCGTAAACTGCTGAACAACAAAATTGGCTACCAGGTTCACACTTCCTGCCGCTGTAAACACATAACTAGCCGATGTTGACACGACATTTCCATTCTGTGTCCAGTTAACAAAGTCGTATCCGGTTGCAGGACTAGCTGTTACAGTAACCTGGTTACCAATAGCATATGTCCCGCTTCCTGTTGTAGATCCTCCGGTTGGCGGATTCGAAGAAGTTGAAACCGTTATCTGGTTCATACTGAAATTAGCAACCAAAACACGATTGGCTGAAGCCGTAAAAGAATAAGTTGCATCAGTTGAAACAATGTTAGCACCTTCGGTCCAGTTAAGGAAATTATAACTTCCCGATGGTGTAGCAATTACTGTAACTGTCTGACCAGTAACATAATTACCACCTCCGCTTGTTGTGCCGCCTGGAGCAGGATTCGAAGATGTAGAGATGGAATACGACTGGCTTCCACCATCCTGAATGGTAACATCATCGATAAACCAGTTATCGTATTGATATAGATCACCTTCAATTGTGAAGGCAATATAGGTCACAGGCGAATTCAGATTGGAGGTTACAGTGGTATTTACCAATGCCGGTCCAACGTTAGAGTTGGATACAGTTGCCAGCGACCAGGCTTCATTTGTCCAGGTGGTTCCGTTGGAACTGGATTGTACCCTAAGTGTGGCACCTGGTGCATAATCGTCGAGCATATGCCTGAAACTCAGGTTTAGCTGTGTTAATCCTGAAGTGTTAAAGGAAGGAGTAATCAACCTGGTTGTTCCCGGATTTATCTGTTGCCAGTCCGATTTCATTTCGGAAGCCGAACCACCTGCATTGCTTGTTGCTGAAACGCTCCAACTGCTGGTAGCTCCTGTTCCCGACGCTTGCTGGCTCCAGCATGCTGGTAAATTGCTTCCTGTAAAAATCTGTGTATAAGGAAGATTTGTAATTCCGCATAGCGTGGTGGCATTTGCAATAACACCATTTGAATAGGTGAGCGACCCGTCAACTGACCACAGTTTGTAGTAATATGTAGTTGAAATTGAAAGCGCCGAATGTTGAAATGCAGAACCACTGCCTGAATACAAAACTGTCCCGCCACCAGCAATAGTATTTCCGGCTGAATATGCAGTACCTGTTTGAGGTGAACCAAAAGTTGGGGAAGTGCTGTAAGCAAGCACTACATTGTTATTTGAACCGTTTTTCTGCCAGGCAAGGTCTATCTGGCTTGTGCTTACTGGCGTTGCGGTAAACGATGACGGACTGGCAACGGTTGTAAGCCCGACCGTAAATGAAATTGTACTCCCTGCCGAAGTAACATTGGAGATATTTAATCCTCCCGGGCTTCCGTTTTGCAGAAAACTCGATGGATTTGTAGCATCATTAATTGCTGTGCGGCCCGATTCAAGTGAATAATAAGCCGACCACGGACTTCCGTTTACTGAAGGAGTCCCGTTGGGGCGGTATGCATATACTTCATCAGGCGGACCATCGGCATTCCCGTCGAGCGAAGGATCGATGCGATAGACAATGAGACCCGAGCCAGGTAGAGTACCTTCAAAAGTTCCTGTTGCTTTCCGGTATTCAACAATAAAAAATTCGGTAGCCGAGTTTAGCGACGCAATTTTATAGCAGTTATTGGTCGAACTCGTGAGAGGCTGCAATGTGTAAGTACCCGATGTTGTAATTTCAGGTATCGAAGTGATCCATGAATTGTCGGAATATTTCCATTTCATATAGGCGCCCATGTGGCCACCACCCGATTCCATAAGGTCCCATTCCGAAACCGGCGAAATATTCAACCCGCCATCATCGTAATGATACAAATCGGGTGCGCCGAGAGCATGAAACATTTCGTGGCATAAGGTTTGAACATCAACCTGCGATTCGGGCTGAAAAGTATAATCCCACACTTGCTTTCCGTTGATATAGGTTGGTATACTGTATAAAGCCCAGCGGTGTGCCCACAGCAAACTGGCCCATGCGCCATTACCTCCGCGAACGATAAAACATACATTATCAACCCGTCCGTCCAGATCGCCATCAATAACCAAAGCAGGAGGAACCGGTGAATTAGCATTTACCCATTCTACCGCATCATGCAACAAAGTGTGCTCGCGAAAAGTCCTTTCGTCGTCGCCATTGTAGCCATTTGGATTGGAAGTAGCATTATAGGGTTCAAAATAATTGCGGGGGTGCGTGTCGGTATAGGAATAATTAGTTGACATTGCACATGCCGGATATCCGGTTGTGCCAATAGTAAATTGTGTATAAGAAACCTCGTTGTAGTATGATTTCAGTGAAACACCAGTTGGAAGATTAAACTTGTCGTCGAATACTTGCCGGGTAGTTGTGAATTCGGTATCTCCCAAAAACTTGATATAGATGGAAATATTATTCATTGTCCCCAGATGAGGAGCTGAAACGGAAGAGTTGTTGTCATTTTGCACAACGTAAGCACTTTTACGGCGCAGGTATTCCCGTTTCGATACTTTAGCCCATTTCGTTAAACCCGCCGCGCGAGGATCAACATCATACACTTTATACTGCGAAGGAACAACCAGTTCGCCATTTCGTATGCCATAATAATAATACCCGTCCGATGACTGTACTATGGTATATCCTTCGGCATCGTGAAGCCAGTTGAAATATTCGTCGCCGGTAACGAAACAACTGATAATGCGACCATCAGGTTGTGTAACCTGGTACGGTTGATTTTTGACATATGCCGCTTTTGAAAAAGGAACAAATACGATTGCCGAAAGCAAAAGAAAAAGAAAGAGTTTTTTCATGAAGTACAAATTGACTGTAGTTGTTTATAGGGATAGAATGAGAATATTTTCGATTGTTACAAGGAAGAATTTTAGTTGTTGTATGAGATTTAATAGCTCTTACAGGGTATAAGTAATACAAAAATCAGAAATATTTTTCAACATTGTATCCATTGTAACGAAATATATAAAAACAAGCGTGAAAGTTGTATACCGGAACCATCTTACAGACTGATCCGGACAATAATCAGCAATACCATTCCAGTCAACGGATAATAATCAGATTTGCTTTCCGTATTTTACTGAAATTTAAAAAAAAGTACACAAAAAGCATCAGGGAAATGGATAAAATTCCTTTACATTTGCTCAAAACAAATCCCTAAAAAAACCTACTGTTATGACAATAGGAATACTTAAAGAAATTACAGGCGAAAACCGGGTGGCGATGCTTCCGGAGAGTGTCGCTACGCTGGTAAAAATGAATGTTGCCATGCTCGTCGAAACCGGGGCAGGGCTTACCGCTTTTGCTTCGGATAAAGAATATACCGAAGCCGGCGCAACCATTGATACCAAAGAAAAAGTTATTGCGGGGGCTGACCTTCTGATCAAAATCCAGCCTCCTACTGCCGATGAACTTGCCATTATGAAAGATGGACAAGTGATTATGGCGGTGCTGAATCCGTATTTTAATTTCGACCTTGTAAAACAGCTTGCTGCCAAAAACATTACGGGTTTCAGTATGGATGTGGTTCCGCGTACCACCCGCGCCCAGGCGATGGATATTTTGTCGTCGATGGCAACGGTTGCCGGTTACAAAGCAGTACTTACTGCCGCCAACACCTTACCGAAATTCTTCCCGATGTTTATGACCGCTGCCGGAACCATTAAGCCTGCCAATATGCTTATTTTAGGAGCAGGCGTTGCAGGCTTGCAGGCTATTGCCACTTCGCGGAAACTTGGAGCAGTAGTTTATGTTTTCGATGTGAGAGCTGCCGTGAAAGAAGAAGTTGTTGGACTGGGTGGGAAATTTGTTGAAGTAGAAGGCGCAATCGACGACAAAGCTGCCGGAGGGTATGCCGTTGAACAAACTGATGAATTCAAAGCCCGGCAGGCACAGGCTATTCACGATCAGGCTGTTAAATCGGATGTCGTTATCTGTACCGCACAAATTCCGGGCAGGCGTGCTCCGCTCCTGCTTAAAAAAGAAACAGTAGAAGCAATGAAACCAGGATCGGTTATTATCGACCTTGCAGCATCAACAGGTGGAAACTGTGAATTAACAAAGGACAATCAGACTGTTGTTCACAATGGTGTTAAAATTATCGGAAACTCGCAACTGCCAACCGATATGCCTACCGATGCCAGCCGCATGTATGGAAAAAATATGATCAATTTCCTGAAACTTATTATCACCAAGGAAGGTGCGATGAACCTGAACTGGGACGATGATATTGTAAAAGGCACAGCAGTTACACATGGCAAAGAGATCGTTCACGAAAGAGTTAAATCAGTAATCAATTCATAATTAAAAGAAACTATGGAAGATGTCCTAAGATTTTTCCTCGAATACAAAGACATGATTTTTATCATTGTACTTTCTGTATTCCTTGGAATAGAAGTTATATCGCACGTTCCTGCGGTACTTCACACTCCGCTGATGTCGGGAAGTAACGCTATTCACGGTGTTGTAATTATCGGTGCCATTATTGTAATGGGCCATGCCGAAAGTACTCTTGCGCTGATATTCGGTTTTGTTGCCGTAATACTTGGTACACTGAATGTTGTAGGTGGATTTGTTGTTACCGACCGCATGCTCGAAATGTTTAAGAAAAAGAAAAAATAAGGAGATAAATCATGGAAACAATTACAAAACTCATTGAATTTTCCAGCGAAATCTCCATTCTTGAGATTTCTTACATTTTAGCCTCCATACTTTTTATTTTAGGGCTAAAAAAACTCAGCCATCCTGCAACAGCACGTGCCGGAAACCTTTGGGCCGCTGCAGGTATGGGAGCAGCCATCCTGTTCACTATTCTTTTTCACAAAACAAATATTGAGCAGCCCGACGGCACCATCATTTCCAAAGGAATTGGTAATGTAATATGGATTGTTATTGCTCTTGCCATTGGCTCCTTTATCGGCTGGTATGCTTCCATAAAAGTTAAAATGACTGCCATGCCGCAGATGGTTTCCATTTTTAACGGAATGGGCGGTGCCTGCGCTGCGCTTATTTCGCTTATGGAATTTCCGAATATGCAAAATCACCTTGCCGAAACCGGAGCAGCACATATGCTAACCGGCGAAGGAATTGCAATTCTGCTGGGGCTTATGATCGGAGGCGTTTCGTTTGCCGGTAGTATGATTGCTTTCGGGAAACTGGATGGACGCATTGGCGATTTTAAACATCCAATACTTCGGATTGTAAACCTCACATTTCTGGTTGGATTGTTTGTTGCCCTGGTGTTAATACTTTTCATGAAACCCGAAGAAGGCAATAACCTGCCGATATACATCTTTGCTGTAGCAGCGCTTATATATGGTGTAACTTTCGTAATGCCCATTGGCGGAGCGGATATGCCTGTTGTAATTTCATTGCTGAACTCCTTTACGGGTGTTGCGGCTGCTATGGGTGGATTCCTTTACGGAAACCAGGCTATGCTTACCGGCGGTATTCTTGTCGGATCGTCGGGAACCATTCTCACCATATTGATGTGTAATGCAATGAACCGTTCGCTGTTGAATGTGATTATCGGTGCATTTGGCGTTGCCGGTGCCGCCGGAACCGAAGACAGCGACAAAACGGTTAAGGAAATCTCACTCAGCGATGCAGCAGTTCTGCTGAGCTACTCGCAAAAAGTATTTATCGTTCCCGGTTACGGTCTTGCTGTTGCACAGGCTCAGCATCTCTGTCACGAGCTCGATAACCTCCTGGCCAGCAAAGGCGTTGAAGTAAAATATGCCATTCACCCTGTAGCCGGTCGTATGCCGGGACACATGAATGTACTACTTGCTGAAGCCGATGTTCCTTACGAAAAACTCGTTGAAATGGAAGATGCCAACAACGAAATGTCGAATACCGATGTGGTGATTGTAATTGGTGCCAACGACGTTGTTAACCCCGCTGCAGAGGATGATCCATCGAGCCCTATTTACGGAATGCCGATCATTAAAGCCCTGGACGCTAAAAATGTAATCGTAATGAAACGAAGCATGGCTGCAGGTTATGCCGCAATCCCAAACAACCTCTTCTACCACCAGAAAAACCGTATGTTGTTTGGCGACGCCAAGGCTACTTTGCAAAAACTGGTTGCAGAAATTAAAAGTTTATAATTTAAGTCACAGGGAGATTTAGAATCTTCCAATGAATTTTGATGAGAAAAATCCGGTGAAGGTTCAATCTTTTGCCGGATTTTTTATTTTCACGCAATATTGATTAATCATTTTATTAAACTCTAACATTTAAGCTAAACACAGAAAGAGTCAGTTCAAGTATCTGTTTTTAAACAATTTAACTATAATTCTTATCTTTATGATAAAGCTTAACTTTCTTTTATTTATAAAATTTATCATCTCTGAAAAAAAATATGACGTATTTTAACGTCGTATTAAATTATGTCGTATTTTTGCGTCATCAAAATACAAAAGAATGGCTAAAACAGAATTATTTGACAAATCGTTACAGCAAACGGCTCTTTACTTTAAAGTTTTGTCGCATCCTGCGAGGCTGGCAATAATCAATTACCTTTCTGAAACCGGCACCTGCATCAACGGCGATATCACCGAAGAATTGCCACTCAGCCGCACTACAGTAAGTCAGCACCTGCACGAGTTAAAAACATGTAAACTCATTCAGGGAACGGTTGACGGCGTAAAAGTCAACTATTGTATTGACCCAGAAGGAGTGGAAAACGTAATTAAAACACTGAAGGAAATGATAGCTACCCTCGAAAAATCAAAAACATGTAATTGTTAATAAGCACCAGATTAAATCACTTAAATAAATAAATGTATGGATCGGTCTGAAAAAGCGTTGAATTATTTCGATAACCATTTTAATTGCTCACAATCTGTATTAACTGCTTTTGCTGATGAACTGGGATTGTCGGAAGACGAGTCTCTTCGCGTAGCATGTGCCTTCGGAGGCGGTATGGGCCGGCAGCAGTTTACCTGCGGAGCCGTTACGGGAGCATCAATGGCAATAGGGTTAAAATTCGGTAAAGGCAAAAATGACAGCGACGAAAATAAAGCAGAAACGTATGAAAAAACGGTAACTCTATTCAATGAGTTTACACGATTGCATGGATCAACGAATTGCCGCACCCTGCTGAATGACCTTAACATGAACGACGCCAAGGATTTAGACACCATTAACGAACAGAATCTTTTTCATAACAATTGCAGGAAATATGTAAGTGATGCTGTTCGACTGACTGAAAAAATAATAGAAACCTTAAAATAAAATCTCATGGATACCATTAAAGACATCGTAAAAGAAAAGTATAGCGCAATTGCGAAACAAACCAAACAGGAAAATGAATCGTCGTGCTGTGGTGCAACTTCATGTTGTTCAGTTGTCGATTATACCGTTTTTAGCGAAAACTACGATAAATTAGAAGGCTACAACCCGGATGCTGACCTTGGTTTGGGTTGCGGACTGCCAACCGAATTTGCAGGAATACAACCCGGCAACTCTGTGCTCGATCTGGGTTCGGGTGCCGGTAACGATTGCTTTGTAGCCCGTGCCCTTGTTGGCGAAACCGGTTACGTTGCAGGCATTGATTTTACGGAAGCTATGATTGAAAAGGCTCGCGAAAATGCCCGCAAACTGGGTTATTCGAACGTTGATTTTATACTTGGCGATATTGAAGATATTCCTGTGAAATTTGGCGTTGTTGATGTGGTTGTAAGCAACTGTGTGCTCAACCTGGTTCCTGACAAGCCAAAAGCTTTTTCAGAAATCTTCAGGGTGCTGAAACAAGGCGGTCATTTCTGTATATCAGATGTAGTGCTTGAAGGCGAATTACCACAGGGACTTAAAGAAGATGCTACCATGTATGCTGGTTGTGTTTCAGGAGCGCTGGAACGTAGCGAATATCTCAAAATAATTTCCGAAGCAGGTTTTAAGAATGTTGAGATCAAAAAAGAAAAGAAAATTGAACTTCCTGACGAATTGCTGCTAACTTATATGTCAGCAGATGAATTAGAACAATTTAAAAACGGAAGCACAGGTATTTTCAGCATCACTGTTACAGGCGACAAACCTGAAGGTTGCGGATGTAATTGTGGATGTTCGTAATAAAGTGAAAAGCCGGGATTAATTTTCTTACATCATCGTCATATTAAAAATGACACTAATCCTTTTCATCTTTTTTGCGTCAGATAAGCAATCAACACATAAATTGCAGCTGTTAAAATAACATGTAACGTAATATCAGCGAGTGTTTCGTTCAGTTCGAGTGATTGCCGTAAAATCCGGATTACCGAAAACACGATGTATGCGAAAGCCGCTATAGTAAACACCCATCCATAAAATGAAATTGGCTTGTAAAATCTGCGTGTGCGGACGAACCAGGCCTTTTTCATTTCAGGTTGTTTAAATCAATTTCCTGCCCGAACTGGAGTATATATTTGTTGTTGTCGTAAATGGCAAATTCACGCATCCCATACTCGAAATTATCGATAGGATATACTACTTCAACACTGTCTTTCAGCTCTTTCCATAATTTATCCACATCATCGGTATGAATATAAATGGTGCCGGTAAACTGCGCTTCCTTAAATTCGGGGTGCGAACGGGGCACAGCCAGCATTATCTGTATATTATCACGGCTAAGCGAAGCCCAGCCAATATCCTCGTGCAGTTCGTCGCATTTAAATTTTAAAACACTGGTATAAAACCCAACCGTAAGATTAAGGTGTTTCGTCCAGAGCATCGGGGCAAGTCCTAAAAGTTTCATAGTTTTGAATGTTAAAACCGGGTAACTCAATTTCGCAATAAAGGTACAAATGCTGATAATACAGAAGCCAGGTTAAAATTTAATTTCTCCTGAAATATCTGAATTAGTAGTTTAAATTTCATCATCGTAAATTACCATAATAGAAAACCACACTAAAAATTTATGGCTCAGAACATTATTAAAGTATAAAATGTTAATGAATAATATTCTGACTATAACTGCAGATTCACCAACATTTGATTACAATGGACAATTTCAGTAACAGCATTGATGTTTACATAAGTGGTTTCCCTGAAAACATTCAGACTATACTCGAAGAAATCAGGAAAACCATAAGGCATGCAGCGCCTGAAGCTCAGGAAGCAATAAGCTATGGAATACCTACTTTCGTTTTCCATGGCAACCTGGTACATTTTGCTGCCAATAAAAAGCATATTGGTTTTTACCCGGCTCCATCAGGGATTGACGCTTTTAAAACAGAACTATCTGTTTACAAGGGAGCAAAAGGCTCAGTTCAGTTTCCGATTGACAAACCCATGCCGCTGGAACTTATAGCTGAAATTGTTAAATTCAGGGTTTTGGAGAACCATGAACGTGTAAAAGCAAAAAAGCAGAAGAAAAAATAATGCAGCATAAAATCGCTATTTTTGTTTTACTGTTACAACTTGAAGCTATTTCAGACCTAAATAATAACAGCAGGGAATAACCCGGCACTTTCAGAATTGTATATTTTTAATTGACTGGTAATAGATATTTCATACTTAACGTTCATTTTTAAAAAACTCCTGTTTGAAATAATACCTGAAGGAGAACTGAATTTTGGTTGCCGAAGTTTTCCACCCATCGCTGAAATTTTCCCTGTTGATCCAAATAACCTCCACGCCTGCTGTCGCAGAAGGTACCGGGTAAAATAACAGGTTTGCGCTGGCATATTTTCCATTCCGGAAGGCATCAGTATTCTGACCATCAGTATTTTCAGTATAAATAGCAGAATATCCCATGGAACTGCTGAATTTTTCGTTCCACCTGTGATTTAAGTAAGTGGAGAAAGTATAGAGCGGCAAAGCCACCCCTTTTATAGGCGAAGTGGTATTTCCGAAATCATTTTTAATAGCGATATCAGTAGGAGCATCGTTCATATAATTCTGAATGCCCCGGCCATAAATCGTCTGTCCGATAAAATCGGTTTTTGTACCAAGTTTGAGTTTTGTACTCAGGTTAAATCCCCATCCAATGGCGCTGCCGCTCAAATCGTAAGGTTCATTTCCCTGGTCAATCCAACCTACTTTGCGCACAATACCAGCAATTTCTGCATATCCCCATTCCTTTGTTAAGCGAAACTCAGCTGAAAAATCGGGCAACGAAAACTTTGGTGCCACATCAGTAAGTTCAATCCTGTCGCGGTAAACACCTTCGTCGGCACTGGCACCCGGACGTTCGAGAGCAAAAGCCAGCCGCTTTTCTCCCTGTAGTGGTATAAACCTGACCTGTACATTTTTAGCCAGCGACATACCCACAGGCCCCCAATATTCAACAGTATTAGGAAATCCATCCGAATCGCAGAACAAGCTCCAGTTATGCCCAACACCAAGCATACCTAATTCGGCATATGCATATATCATGTGAAATGTTGTGCGCCCGGCATCAGCTCCTGCACCAAATAAGTCGAATGAAAAGCGTGTCATCAGTTCACCGTATTTTGTCGGTGTGAAACTCTTTATGTTAAGCATCGACTGACGTACACAAAAGTAAACATTTCCATTGGAGCCATATTCGCCTTTGTACGAAGGCAATTGAGTCGGACGCATAACATCAAAATAATCAGGATTTACCTGATCAAAATTGTACCCCACATCGGTCATGATCTGACCCGATATTTCAAATGAAGTTTTCTTTGCATCCTGGGCAGAAAGGTAAAAGAAGATAATGCTTCCGGCTACTGTGAGTAAGAGTTTTTTCATAACTAATAATCAAACTTAATGAACGATGCATCCTAAATCATTCTCAAAGTTCGTATATAATGTTTAAATTTCAACTTTATAATCAGAATTATTCACCAGTGTTATGCCATGAAGGGTAAGAAGAGGATAGACTGACTCGCCGAAAGACAGATCAATTATACTTACAGCACATACCGGTACGAATAGGATTCCTTTTTAAATTCCTCAAGTTTCTCGTAGAGCGGTGTAAAAAACCGGTTGCATTCGAGCCCTGAAGTACCACTGATATGGTTTCCCGTTTTCATTATTACGCGCAGCGACTTCTCAACCTGATTACAAAAAACAGGATTGGTTGTTGTTAGCAAATCCAAGGAATTGTGCGTCATCAATATTTTTTTTATCCCATCCCTTTGTATAAAAACGGTATTATCGACAAGAAGCACTTCGTTAAAGAAAATTTTCATGTTTTCGTCTCCGTCAACTGTAACAGTTTGTCCCACATGAAATTTACACCCTTGCTCGGTCTGATCCTGCATGTGCCTGATAAGAGCTTCATATTTTTCGAAAAGTGTGGTCGCGACCTGTTTATTAGCGAAAAAACCCGAAACGCGGCAAAACTCAATCTGCTGCATCAGGCGGGTAAATGTTTCCTGACACCATATTTCGATTACGTTAGCTGTATTGTACGAAGAAAGCACCTGCTTACCTAAATTAAGCAGATCAACAGGCATACCGTTGATATCAAATAACTTTTCATGATATTCAGGATAATGGAGCAGCATTTTTTTCCAGAAATAGATCTTAAACGCGGCCAGTTCAGGGAAATCAAAATAATAAAATATGGGTAAGTCCCGCGCCACCATAATCACTTCTTTGGCTCGGGCTTCTTTTACTTTTACTATCTCTACAATCCTTAACCGAAGCCATTCTTCAAACCCATTGTCCTCGGACCTTAGCTTAAAAGGTTGAAACAAAACATCAGCATTATTATTACCGAAAAGCGAATCGACTGATATCCCAAACCGGGTGCACAGTACCTTCATTTCTTCGATTGACAGTTCCTTGTCGCCACGTAGTCGCCGGTATGCGCTGTCGTAACTAAGTTCCAATATATCTGCAATTTCATGTACAACAGAAATATGACCTGGCAAGCGCTGCCTGATTGATTCAAAAAATAATTGCTGTATAACTTTTCCCTTATTCATTCTATTAATATTCAATACATTACAAATCAGAAAATCACCTTATGAGTTTAACCTCTGTGTTGCAACAACGCTTTTCAAATTCATTATCAGCCAGGGAAAAGGGACACTGTAGTTACCCAAAGGGGCGCAAATAATGTTTGAAAGAACTAAAAAGCGTTTGAAATGAGTAAAGTGCAGCTTAATAGGAATTTAGAATTGATAGTAAACCAAAAAACAGTATAAATAGGTGCAAACAAGGGTATCCTTTCTGTCACTTTTCGAAGTAATACTTGCGCAGGAAGATAATAATGATCTACAAAAACCAAAGCCAACTACATTTTATACCTCAATGACTACTGCGCTGTAAGAAACAGAACACCTATATCCCGGAATATTGATACAGAAAATTAATTCTCGGGAAATAAGTAAGCCTGGAGTAACATTATATAAAGGTACAAAATCTGAAACCTGAAAGCAACAACTTTATAATTTTGATTCCTCGTAAACCGCGCCGAAATAGTTTATGATGTGTGCAATGCCGGTTATATGCACTCTATTAAATATCAATAATTTTTACTGAAACTGATTACAATTTTTATTAAATACCAACTACCTATTGGATGCTCTCGCAAAAATTGCAAAAACATAAGAATGGAAATAGTGAAAAAGACCATTCTACCTCAAATTATACAAATCACATGCTTCATGTTTGCGGAAATCAGTTTCCCGGTACAACGAAGTGCTTCTAACTTTGTAGCTGTAAATTAATCTCATTCATTAATCCGTTGCGCTGCGCTTGTTTGTATAATACTGATTTTAAACTATTTATTACCGCTTGTATTAATAAAACAGGCACAGAATAACACAAAACCAAAAATCATGAAAACAATCAGATTACTGTTGTTGATTGCAGCAATAGTGAGTATTGCGTGCATCAGTTGTTCAAAGTATGAGGCAGAAGAGAGCATTGCCCCGGAATTAAAGGACTTACCAGCCCTTCCATATGCTATTGATAATCAAGTAAATCCTATCCAATCCTGGACTGAAAATTTTGCATCTTCAACTTCGTTAACTACCAATTGGAAACTATTCGGTAAACCCAGTCCGAAATGGGTTTCCTCCGGCTATAACAGGCAGGGACTTTTTGATAACAACGGTCCTTCGCCTTATAAAAACTATGCAATATCGAACCGCATTGTAGGTAAATACAAGGGCTATACCTTAGAGGGAGAAGTAATGCTTCAAATAACAAACTCATACGGATCATGCGTTTGCCCTGGCATAGCAGTTTCTCGTGAAAATAATCCGGTAGTTAATTCGAACAATGAAATTCCCACCAGCATTTCCATGAAAATCGTATTTGCAGGATACAATGCCACCTGGTTTCCAAAAGATATCCGAGGATATACCTGGTTTGTAATGGAGTTATTAACCGAAAATGGGGATGTTTTATCATCGGGTTATATACCAGCTAATGAGTATGCTAATGGATGGCATAATTTTAAAATTGAAGTTACTGAAGCAAGGTTTGCTAAGTTTTATTGCGACAACAAACTTCTTTGGGCTCCATTTGCACGTATAGACCCATTAATGATGAGCGATCGAAAAATGGTTCTTGGTTATACCTCCGACGGGTATGCGAAAACAATGGCTGGTGTTGCTTACCACAACATGGTAAAAGCAACATATCTGGTTGGGCCTGAATTTTAAAACCGAATAGTTACCAGCTTATTAATCTACTGACTGACTAAAAAACATAATTAAAATTGTGAACTGTCAGTCGAAAAATACCCCGCTCTTTCGCAACGATATGAATGAGGAGATAATTAAGCGGGTTATTGTTTATAGGGTGATGTCCGTCTTTGTGGGTGCAGAGGCGGACATTTTTTTAGGCTGTTACACTTACATTTGATACTGCAATCCCGGGAATAATTTCACTTGACTATAAGTCTGTCTTTCCATCAGATAATCTGTTAACACAAACTATCCTTCAATCCAGCTTATAGCAGCATCGTAGGTACTGAAAACTTCGACACTTACCGGGTAAAAAGTTTTAATATGCAACCCGAACATGGTTGAAAAAGCAACTTGCTGTGGGGTTGAAGTGAGTAATGCAAACTTGCGTAAGCTGTTGCTTCGGGGCATTGCTTCGAAAATTCCTATAATTTCAGGAAGTTCTTTAACCTCCAGACTAAAAACTGCTTGTCGTAAGTCGATCAGCACAGGATGTTCAGGCTGGTAGTCGCTGCTGCTCCAAATGAGTTTTAATTCCGATTGCATAATCTCTTTTGTGAATTTGCCAATCAGGGCTGCAAACGCAATTTTTCTGGACTGGATAAATTTATATTCTATCCTGCCTGATTTAGTAATCTCAGGCTGCGAAACGGGAATAATTTCTGTTTCGCTGAGTGGCAGTGAAAAACTAAAAGTGCTTCCCTCTCCTTTTTCGCTTTTAAGCCAAATTTGTCCTCCATTTCGTTGAACAAGGTCTTTGCAGAGAAGTAAACCAAAGCCTGTGCCTTTTTCGCCGGCAGTTCCCGGAGAAGAGCCCACCGCATCGATCCGGAACATTTTATCCTGTTTTTCTTTTGCTATACCGGTTCCGTTATCAATAACTGAAATTATTGCAAATGAATCTTTTATTTCGGCTATAATCCTGATGGTTCCTTCTGCATGGGTAAATTTTACCGCATTGCTCACCAGATTACGCAATACGGTTTGTATCGCAAATTTATCGGCAAAAGCACTAATTTCTTCCGGGCATTCGTATTGAATAGTAATGTTTTTAGTATTAGCATCATCAGTATGCGCGGTAACAATTTCGGAAATCACCCTGGCAAGTGAAAACAGTTCTTTTTTCCTTTCGCCACGTCCCATCTGCACCGCCGACCAGTCGAGTAAATCATTCAGCAACTGAAATGTTTGAGTGGCCGAGGTATGAAGTGTGGTTGAGATTTCTATAAGTTCGTCTTCATCAAATTCTTTAATATTATCGACCAGGAGTTCCGAAAGTTTCATCATCGAACCCAAAGGGCTTCGCAGATCGTGCGCCATAATTGAGAAAAGTTTATCTTTTTCCCTGTTTACAAGTGCCAGTTCCTGGTTAATACGGGCCAGGAGTTCTTCTGCCTTTTTCCGTTCAAGCATTTCGGCTTGTAATCCTTCGTTGGCATTACTTAACTCAGCAGTTCTTTTGTCAACCTTGCTTTCGAGCTGAGCGTTTATCATCCGCATTTCCTTTGTTAGTTTGATATTATCAGTTATAACAAGGTATTGATGGATAATAAAGAGGATAATTACAAGAGCAATCATTACCAACGAGCCATGAAAAAGCACAAACGACTGATTAATAACAAAAGCCAGTAACAGGCCTATAACAGTAATAAGGAAAACGCCAGGCAGATACACAATCCAGTTTCCCTGTTTAAAAGCGGCAATCTTTTTTTCACTTTCCGGTTCGGGTTGCCGGAACCTGATTTCTTTATAACCGATCATGCTGGCAACCATCAGAAAAGCATAAAAGAAATAATACCCGATATCAACGATATAATTTTCAATTACAGGCGAATACAAACTACTGATAATATAAAACGAATCGCTTAATAAAATCAGAAATGATGAAGCCAGCAGCAGACTCAACACTTTCTGTATACTTTTATTCTGATAGGTAAAAAATAGTATCATTATCACCCAAAGGAGTATAACGTCAAGAACCGGATAGATAAACACCATAAGCATGGTGAGTTTGTCGTGATTCAGGTCAGCGTTACCGGGAATAAACAACAGTGTTAAAAAAATGACAACTGCTGATAGAAACAAAATACTAATTTCAATAAACACCATATTCCGACGTCGCGAGGGCGGCTGCGAGCCCGGAATCGTTAAAACGGCAGCTATTAATAATAGTGTTGCAGATACATAAAAAATATCGCCAAAAGAAATAAACGGATCTACTTTCATGCTTAGCAATACCAGATATGATGCATCGCCCAGCACCCAGGCTGCCATGCTTAAACCAATAATGAGTATAGTACGGGTAAAAATGTAGTTCCGCTTTCGAGAAACGAAATAAATTGTGGCAATAACCGAAAAGGCAACTACTGCAATACTTAAACCGAATACAGCATTGAAAATTCCTTCTACTTTTGAGGGCAATAAAAAGTTGACCAATAAATTTACAGCTATAACAGCGGCACTGAAGATCAATATACGAACAGACTTTGTACGGTCGAGAATCGTTGTTATAGTCATACAATTATCGCTATTAATTATTTTTTATGTAAACCACTATATAATAATGATTTAGCAAAGTCAAAAAATTTAAAAGTTTGAATTTTAATCATTTCAACCTGTCAACCAGAACTTATCATTTTTCAAAAATACAAAGAAACCTTATTGTTCCAACAATATGTAAGGCATACTGTTCATTTTCAGAGTCAGGGCTCAAAACATCAGATTCCTTTACGGACATTGCCGATTCAGAACCGAAACTTCAGAATTAACTGAATCATACAGTAAACTTATGTAATTGCCAGTGGTTTTATAAATAAGAATTTACCTTTGTGCTTTTTAATACATCATTCTATTCTAAAAAAATGAAAAATTTCTTCGAGGGAAAAGCTATAGTATCAAACGGAATTTACAATCTTTCGCCAAATCAGGCTTTTACGATGTGCAGCGAAGGTGCTGTAATAGTGGATGTACGTGAAGAATACCTGAACCGGTACAAAATATTTGATGTACCAGGACTTTTTTTCTGCCCGAAATCGCAACTGGCAAAACTATCTGCAGACCTTCCAAAAGATAAGCCGCTTATTGTTGCTGATGCCAGCGGAATACATAGTCCGGAAGCTGTACGATGGCTGATGGAAAATGGTTTTGAAGGTAAATGCGCTAATCTTTCGGGCGGATTGGTTGACTGGGAACATTCGGGCTTGCCGATTGTAATTGATATAAACGAAAGATTGTCAGGACCCTGTGTTTGTCAGCTCCGACCAAGAGAGAAAAAATAACAGATATTCCACTTATTGCACCAATAAGGGATTATTCAAAAAAATGGGGCTACTTCTTTTCCCAGTGCCGGTCAGCTTCTTCGATCAATTTTTCGGAAGATTCTTTACCCAGGTAAGCATCAATTGCAGCATGAACCAGGTAAATTATCGGCGTTAACGCAATAGCCAGCAGCACTTTATACGAATACTGCACTATCCCGACCTTTAAAACCTGGGCGAAACTCCAGTTACCAAGAAAATAAAAAGCGATCATCAGTATTACAAAACTGTCGATAAGCTGCGAAACTACTGTTGATCCAGTTGCACGCACCCAAAGGTATTTATGCCCGGTTATTTTTTTGAAATAATGAAACACATAAGCATCCACTAACTGGCTAACCAGGAATGCTGTAAGCGAACCAACGATAATCCCCAGTCCCATCCTGAAAATTGTGGTATAAGCAAAATTGATATCAAAAGGCCTGCCCTGTGCATCCTGTCCGTTCAGCTGCAGCCAGAAATCAGCTGGTGGCATATCCGTCCATAAAAGAATGATTAAGAAAGCGTAAGCTATCATTCCTGCCGTAATAAAACTGATACGACGGACTCCTCTTTTACCGAAATACTCGTTTATGATATCTGAAAAAATAAACACTATCGGCCAGATGAGCACGCCAACACTCAGGTTCAAACTGGTGATCATTCCGAAGAAATTAATCTGAAGAGGCGATATACCCAGCAATTTCTCCACCGAGAATATTTTAACCCCGCCAAACTCCGCTATAAGTGCATTGGTGATAAAAAAACTTGCTAGTATCAGGTAAAGAGATGTTTTCCTGTTTATGAGTTTGGTTTCAGGCATGTTATTTTTTGTTTTCGGTTTCTTTTTTTCTTCTTGTGACGCAGGCATTGCGTCGTAATAGTGGCCGGTTGATAGGGCAGAGACGCAAGCATTGCGTCGTCACAGTGGCCGGTTGAGAGGGCAGAGACGCAAGCATTGCGTCGTCACAGTGGCCGGTTGAGAGGGTAGAGACGCAAGCATTGCGTCTTTACATCTTTATGTTTTTACGGGCTCTCCCAGGTTACAACTGCAATCCGTTTGCGTCCGTCCATTCTTACTTTCAATGCTTTATCAAACCTTACATGCCTGAAAAAGTTCGTTTTGTTAATGAGTTTCTGTTTTTTCAGCAATTCGTAATCGATATAGCTTTTACCCATTTCGGGTTGTACCGAAAAATATCCCACGTTCATTGAGGTAACATTATGAAAAAAATGTGATCCTGAAGATGCATCAAGAGGATATCCTTCGAGACTTGTTTCGACAATCGTTTTTGCATTGCTGATCTGTGGCCAGTTAACAGGAATTCCTATCCAGCGGTCGCGGGTGCCCCAGCGTCCCGGACCAATAAGAATATATTTACGGTTTTCCTTTTTCATCAGGTTATTGAGTTTTTCAATTTCAACCACCATTTCCTGTGTTTTGCTTTTGTCGAATTCGTCCTTATCCACATAAATCACATCAGTAATATCTGGAACCAGGCCATTGCCCATTCCCTTATCGGAGAAGAGCACTATTTCGTCGCGACGGATTTCATCCATATTAACCTGGTAATCAAGCTCAGCTCCTATCAGTGGCTTTATTTGCAGAAGGTAAAACGTTGTTTTGTAGTTTTCGTCGCGGGTAAGATCAATGGCAAATTCAATCTCAACAGGAGTCCCCATTGCTTCTTTTACAATATCCAGCACGGTTTCAATTGTTTTAGCCATCGGGCAATAGTCGTATTTCAACACATTGCTGAAATTGACAACACGCGGCCCTGGAGTTGTAATCCCAGGCACCATTCTCTGATTATCACGATCGTACACCGAGGCAAGATGGCGAAGCGTTCCATGTTGTTCGGCAACATCAATATCCATTTCGCGCAAGCCTGCCATTTCGCCTTCAAGCAGATTTACATCACTCTTTGCAAGATCAACAGCCAGAAATTTGACCTGGGAGTTTTTGTATAAGTCTTTTGGCGTTAATATTTCCACATCCGGATAAATAGGCGAAAAACGGTATCCGCTGCCTCCGTCAACAACATATTTCCCCAAACCAAGGGCTGCAACAGCAAAACCTTCGTCGGGTTTCATATGTGCAAACGGATAATAATTATACGATTGAGCTACGCCGCTGATATGCGGATAATACACATCATCGTATTGATTACCAACAACCTGCTGAATTACAATCGCCATTTTCTCCTCATCGAGTTTGTAATTAATGGCTTCTATATACCCGCGGGCTTCGGGCGAAAATACTGATGCATAAACCAGTTTAATCGCATCCATCAACTGTGTGAGGCGTACATTAATATCAGGGTGATTATTTGGCAACAGATACGTCTCAAAAATCCCTGCAAAAGGCTGCGAGAGTGAATCTTCGAATAGTCCGGAAGACCTCACGGCCAAGGGCTTATCAATTAGTTTCAGTAAGATGCGAAGCCTCCTGATCAGTGTATCTGTAAGAACTCCCGAAGTGAATATTTTGCGTATTTCGCCAAAGTTTTCGAAATCGGTAATTTTTTCCCTTATACGGTTGCGTTCGATGAAATACTCAAATTCATCGGTTCCTATTACTGAAGTAAGCGGCGATTTAATATTAATATCTGGTACGTGCTGGTTAAAATCGTAGTTATAAATGAGCGTATTTATAAAAGCCAGTCCACGTCCCTTCCCTCCCAGCGAACCTGGCACCAGCGTAACTACATTATGCTCGTCGAGCAGTGCCGATTCTTCGAAAGGAATGACTTTTCCTTTATTCTGCTCATTCCTGAACTGCCGGATAACATCAATCAGGTACAACCTGAGTTCATCAGGGCTTTGAAAATCAGTTACTTTAGCCGGATTGATGATTTTAGCTACCTGAATTTCACCACGTGCCATCAACCATAACGAAAAATGATCCTTCCGTGCATGATACATCAGTGATTCGTCGGGGATGGTACGGAGGTGGTTTTCAAATTCGCGTAGCGATTTGGCAACAGCAATCTGAACACCTTCTTTATCGCGGTATATAAAATTTCCAAATCCCAGGTAGTGAGCAATAAAACTCTTAAAATCCTGCGAGAGGCTTTCGGAATTCTTGTCAATAAAAGTCGCCCTTAAATCATACGCCCTGTTCGCGTTTTCAGGATTCGACGACTGAATAATTACAGGCACTTCCGAATTGAAATCGCGCACATAACTCACCAAATCGAACCCGGCTTCCTCATACTCTTTTCCGTTGCGATTAAACTTAACATCCGTTATCAGGCAAAGTAAAAAATCCTGGTAATCGTTAATAATTTCCAGCGCCTCCTCGTAATTGGCAGCGAGCAAAATCTTAGGACGAGCTCTAAGTCTCAGCACTTTATAAAGTTCATCGGTGCTTACATCGTCGATAATACGGCGAGTTTGATCCATCACAATTCCATACAACAAAGGCAGATAGCGCGAATAATATTGCGGACTGTCCTCCACCAGCAACAAAACCCTTACCAGTCCGACACGCGTATCATTTTCGATATTAATTTTATCTTCAAGCAGTTTGATCATGGCAAAAAACACTTTGCTTTCGCCATTCCAAACAAAAACCCTGTCGATGGTTTTATACTTTTCGGCTACGGAAGTAAAATATGCCACATCCGAATTGTTATTAAGCAAAGCATAAATAGGAATATACGAAAAATCCTTCCTGATCTGCGCCGAGATGCTTACAGGGAGCGTTTTATCAACACCAACCATAAAAATAACGAGATCATAATGCTTTGCATTAAGCTGATTAAGAGCTTCTTCGGCAGATGAAACCCCTGTAATTCGGGGAACCGAAGTCAGGCTGAGCTGATGGTACTCGCCAAGCACATATTCCGAAAACCGCCCTTCCTTTTCAATGGTATAGGCATCGTACAGATTGGCAACCAGCAATATTTCCTTTACTTTAAACGGCTGCAGATCGTGATAAACATCACGGTCATAATTATTTTTATTCAAAAAACGTTGCAGCAATTGTTTGCCGCTAACGGGGGCTTCGCGCTGCTGATTCTCAACACTTTTGCTTTTATCAGCTGTCCGTGCTTTCTTTATTAATTCCCTGGCGGCTATTCTATTAAGATATCCTGCTATTGCAGTTGCGAGGTTCGAAATCAGGTCTCTTTCTTCTTTTAAAAATGGTCCTTCATCGAGCTTAACGAATTCCCGGGTATAAAAAATATCAATATATCCAGAGCTTCCGTCAATGAGATCGAAAGCCTGGCGTTGCATCCACCGCGACTCCTGAAAACCTGGCGATGTGTATTCCTTATCGCTGTATGCAATCCGGCAAACGGTGTATTCGGGGTACTGCCATGCGCCCGGGAATAATTTAGCCAGTTGCTGCAGAGTTTCATCCACAGGTTTTCCTTCGCGCAGTATGTCGTTGGTCTGGTTAATTGCCGCCAGCTCTTTAAGTCGCTCTGTACGTTCGAAAATCAGTTTTTTGATCTCACGCGGATCATTCAGTAAATCATTTTCATCAGTCATAACCAAACTTCTTTTATCTTTCAAAAACCTTTAACAAAAATGAGTAAAAAAGTGATGCCAAATCTTACCACTTTAAAGAATTAACCGGATAAAAATATTTAATCCCTTATTAAAAGATTATGAAGCCAAAACAATTGTTCCCTAATAGGTTAGAAGCCTGAAATCCGGCAGGCGTTATTAAGTGTTTTACCGAATTTTATAAGTAAAATACTTATTTTATCTATACAAATTACATATTACTGAATATCAAACACTTATACAAAAGCAGAAATACCTCAAAAAACTTGCTATTCATATCAATAGTATTAATATTGCCTCATTAAAATATTGTAATCAACAACTAAATTTCCAACATTATGTCGAACAGTATTATTGACCAAAAGGTTGAACAGTTTATGGCAAAAGTAATTGCCAAGAATGCCGGAGAAGTCGAATTTCACCAGGCAGTAAAAGAAGTGGTTCAGTCGCTCATGCCTTTTATTGAGGATAATCCTAAGTACAAAGGTATTCTGGAGCGTATGGTTGAACCGGAAAGAGTAATCATGTTCCGTGTTCCCTGGCTTAACGACAAAGGTGAATACCAGATCAACCGCGGATTCCGCATCGAAATGAACAGCGCCATCGGACCTTATAAAGGAGGTCTGCGCTTCCACCCGACTGTAAACCTTGGTATTCTAAAATTTCTTGCTTTTGAGCAGGTGTTGAAAAACAGTCTAACCACACTTCCAATGGGCGGTGGCAAAGGAGGCTCCGATTTCGATCCTAAAGGCAAGAGCGACAATGAAGTAATGAAATTTACCCAGTCGTTTATGACTGAACTTCAAAGACATATCGGTCCGGATACCGATGTTCCTGCCGGAGATATAGGAGTTGGTGGACGTGAGATCGGATTCCTTTTCGGACAATACAAACGCATCCGTAACGAATTCACAGGCGTGCTCACAGGAAAAGGTCTTGAGTGGGGCGGCAGTCTCATTCGCCCGGAAGCTACTGGATACGGATGTACCTATTTTGCTGAAGAAATGATGAAAACCCGTGGACAAAGCTTTGTAGGAAAAACTGTTGTTATTTCAGGGTCCGGCAATGTGGCCCAGTATGCCTGCCAGAAGGTTACCGAGTTAGGCGGTAAAGTGGTTACTTTAAGCGATTCCGACGGATACGTTTACGATCCGGAAGGCATTGATACCGATAAACTTGCCTATGTGATGGAACTCAAAAACATCAAACGAGGCCGCATGAGCGAATATGCCAGGAAATACAACTGCCAGTATGTTGAAGGCAAAACTCCATGGGGGGTAAAATGCGATGTTGCACTTCCTTGCGCTACCCAAAACGAATTGAACGAGCATGATGCCAAAACTTTGCTTGCCAACGGATGTTTCGTTGTTTCGGAAGGTGCCAATATGCCTTCGACCAATGAGGCTGCCGATCTTTTTGTTGCAGCAAAAATTCTTTACGGTCCCGGGAAAGCTGCCAATGCCGGCGGTGTTGCCACTTCAGGCCTCGAAATGAGCCAGAACAGCATGCGCCTGAGCTGGACCCGCGAACGGGTTGACCAGGAATTGCACACTATAATGATCAACATTCACCATACCTGCGAAAAATACGGTAAAGAAGCTGACGGAACCATCAACTACGTAAAAGGTGCCAATATCGGAGGCTTTGTAAAAGTAGCTGAGGCTATGCTGGCGCAGGGGCTTGTTTAGAAGGTCGAGCAGTTAGTGTTGGACGAGGTGAGGGGGGACAAGGCGAGGGGGGACAAGGCGAGGGGAGACAAGAGGAGTGACGGACTATCTTCAAACCTGATTTTATAAAAAACACATTAAAAAAGGCTTCCGGAAGGAGGCCTTTTTTTTGATAAAAAGGCACTTTACACTAAGTCATATTACCGTGATTAATATATTTGCATAATAGTAACCGCTTCATAAGCATATTTTCATGAGAATAACAGGATTCACTCCGCGTAAAGCATTCACAATATTAACAGCAGGTTTTGTACTTCATAATGTTGAGGAAGCGCTTACCATGCCGGGTCAACAGAGCGTTAGTCAGGTTAGTTTCTTACAACTGCCGACATACAACCAGTTTTTATTGTCAGTTGCAATACTTACAATCGCAGCGCTTTTCGCATATATTGCTGCCATGCGGACGCAAAACGGCAAAACGTATCTATTTATATCAACCGCCATTGCCGCGGCATTGCTGTTTAATGTTTTTGTGCCTCATGTGGCAGCTGCAGCTTTAACACTAAAATATACGCCGGGATTGATAACTGCTGTTCTGTTGAATCTTCCTTTCAGTATCCTGCTTCTGAAACTGAATAAACCACTCTTTGCTGATCGCCGACAAATGATTATTTACATACTGGGCGGTTTTGGGGCAGGATACCTGCTATTTGCGGCGGTAATGGGTATTGTAAGGCTTTTCATTTAATCCTGTTAAACCAAATGCCATTACGGTTTCTTTATTTAGTAAATTTGAACTCCTTAAAACCAGTCAATGAAAAAGATTTTACTTGCTTTACTTGTATTGATTGCTACGCTGTCATCCATGGCTCAACAGCTTATCTATGAACCGCATAAAACAATCACTGATACATTTCCGGCAGGATCTGAACCAAACTTTTACGATAACATTTATCAGCAAAACCTGCAAGAGCTCTTGCTACCCGATAACCTGAAAAACTTTACACCTCCTTCCAGCGTCGATAATTCAAAATTACCTTATCTGAGGCCGGTTTTCACGCAGGTTGGTGCATCATGCGGACAGGCTTCAGCAATTGGCTATAATTTCACTTACGAAATGGATCATGCCCGTGGAGTTTCGGCCGATACATCAATAAACCAATACCCTACCCATTTTGTATACAATTTCGCCAATACCGGTTACGAATATTTCGGAGTAAGCTATTTCCACAGCTTCGAAGTATTAAAAAAATGTGGCACCATGAATGTTATGGATTACGGTGACTATTTTGATGGGGGCAGCCGGTGGATTACCGGGTACGATTTGTATTACAACGGAATGCAAAATCGTATTGAAGATGTTTACACTATTAAAACGAATACGTCAAAAGGCATTCTAACTCTTAAAAACTGGATTTATAATCATTTGGGGGAATCCTTAACAGGCGGAATTGCCAGTTTTTATATTGGGTGGAGGGATGTAAAAACATTGCCAGCTGGCACACCTGAACAAGGCAAACATATAGTTACTGATTTCTATGCTCCGGCTTCGCATGCCATGACGATTGTTGGTTATAACGATAGTATCCGATACGATTATAACAACGACGGGCTTTATACCAATACTATTGATTTGAATAACGATAGCATTATAGATGTAAGGGACTGGGAAATAGGTGGCTGCAAATTCGCAAACAGCTATGGAATAACCGATTACGACAGCGGTTTTTGTTATATGATGTACCGTACCCTGGCCGAAGGTTACAATATAGGAGGCATATGGAATAATGCCGTTCATGTTGTGAAAGTGAAGCCCGATTATAAACCTTTGCTCACCATGAAAATTCGGCTGAAACACATCAGGCGGTCAGCATTACGGGTGCAGGCAGGGGTGTCAGCTGATGCTGCCTCTCTTTTGCCTGACCATACAATGGATTTCCCGATTTTTAATTTCCAGGGAGGCGATTTCCCTATGCAAGGTCCCGGTAGCCACGATACACTCAAGAGCATTGAATTCGGATTGGATATTACACCTTTGCTGAGCTATATTCAGGATAATAAAACGGCTTCGTTTTTTCTTAGTATCGAAGAGAATGATCCCTACTCGCTGGCTGACGGGAGCATTGAATCTTTCTCTATAATTGATTACAGTAATGCTTCTCCCCAGGTTAGCGAATGCACAGCTACCCCTGTTGAAATAGTTAATAATTCAGTTACATACGGCAAAGTAAATGTTTCCACTGATGTTAATAAAGTAAAAATCAGCAATAACAGTGTACCCGCTTTTACGCAAGGACAGCCTTTAACAATGCAACTCAATGCTTCCGGCGGGCAACCTCCATACACCTGGAGCCTGAATTATGATTATACACGAATTGCTTCTGATTCGCCCTATACGAACTTCGAAGGAATACGATTATTCCCCTTATCGGAAACAGATACGATGAGTGCTGTTGCACTTGATTTCGGGTTCCCTTTCTATGGAAAAAAATACGATACCGTATATGTGAACCTGAAAAACGGATTCCTTCAGTTTACTCCTGATTTAATCCCCTGGCCGTATAATGCAGAAACAGATTTGCTGCTGCAAAGCTTCAAAACCATCGCTCCGCTGGCCACTATTGCTTATTCCAACAACCTTCCTGATGAAGGGGCATGGTATGAACAGAAAGCAGGCCTGGCAAAATTCCGGTGGATGTTCAGAAAAAAAATCGGCGACACCTATTATCCCTACGAATTTCAGGCAACGCTTGCCGCTGATGGGACTATCACTTTTAATTACAGGAATATTCCGGTAATTACTCCCGACCAGTATTTTTCGGGAATTTCGGATGGCGATAAAAAGAATTTCGATATAACAGGTTATCTGAACGAATACGATGCCAACAGGTATAGCCAGGTAATGTTTTCACCACAAGCTTATCCCGATGAACTGAAAATTAACCAGAATGGGCTTCTGGAATGCACGCCAACCTCAGCACAACAGGTTTATACTGTTGATTGTAAGGTTACCGATTACCGGAATATCAGTGACACGAAACAATTTTTACTTTCTTCAGGGATTGTAGCTTCATTAAAATTTCATGCCGGCAACGACACAATTATTGACAGAGGCGAGGACGTTCGCGCTGATCTTATCCTTACCAACCTAAGTGGGAATGCCTTCGCAAATATCAAATCTGTATTAAGTATTAACGGTACTTTTATCTCGCTTACTGACACGGTGGAAACTATTGCCGGAATTGGCCCTTATGCAAAGCTGACAATCCCTGATGCATTCCGCTTCAGTATTTCACCCGAAGCCATTGATGGACAAAATTTCATTATAAATGTAAACAGCAGCAGTAATTTATTGATGTGGAAACAGAGATTTCCGGCAAGGATAAACTCATCCCTTTTAAAGAGTGATGAATTAAAATGCACCAAACCCGATAACCAATTGCTGCTTCCCGGCGAAGCAGGTACACTACGTTATACCTTATCCAATATTGGTCATAGTAATTCAACAGTTATACAAACAGATATAGTTATAGGCGGCCAGGAAATGAAGTTGATTTCGTCCTCTACGCAATCAGTCGGATCTGTTCAACCCGGGCAGCAGGTAGCCTTCGATTTTCAGGTTAAAGTTTCGGATAGCTCACTACTTGGGACACAAGTCCCTGTTAAAGTTAATGTTACAGAGGCATCCAAAATTGTTTTGAGTGATACATTTTACATCCGGATCGGGAAAATACCTGTGATGGTGATTGACCTTGATATAAAACACGAATCAGCGCCAGCTATATATCAGAAAATTATTGATCTGGGCTACCTTGCTGAAAACGTGGGTGAAATAAATCCGCGCATTAACGAAAGTCAATCGGTGTTTCTGTGCCCGGGAAAATTCAGCGACAGGTATATCTTAAGTTACTCCGAAGGAAGGCTGCTAACCGACTATCTCGATCAAGGCGGGAATCTGTATATCGAAAGCCTGAATTTTTGGCGCGATGACCCGAAAACTAGCCTGCAACCTCGCTTTAATATTGATACAAAGAACAAGTTTCACAAATTTGATACACTTACAGGTGCGCAAGGTTCGTTTGTTGAAGGCGATAATTTCCTGAATACAGGCTACCAGGTGAGTATGTACCACATGCTCCCCTTAGGTAATGCATTCACATTGTTTCACGACGAAGGGTTTGGATGTTCAATAGCAAACGACGCCGGATTATATAAAACCATTGGAAGTTTATTTGCACTCAGCGGAATGAATATCGTCAACGATTCGTTGTCACAAACCACTCTTATGCAGAAATACCTCGATTTTTTTAACATTAAGCGCAATTCGGTTGGGATAAATGAAAATCAATCAGTTGCGCAGAATGGAAATATCGAAGTTTATCCCAATCCAGCTTCGGAAAAAGTGTATATTACTTTTAAGTCAGACGAAACTTCGGCAGCAAAAGTCAGTGTTTTTAATATAAACGGAAACCTGATCACAGAATTAAACACTGCTTCCGATGGCACCAGCGGAATGCATTATACTGAATGGAACCTTTGCAACCAATCAGGGCAGAGAGTACCTTCTGGATTGTATTTCTGCAGAATACTTACTCGTAACGAATTTAAACCAGGGAAAATACTGGTAAAATAATTGCATTTGTTTGTTTAGTCATAAAACCTCATCACAAATTTAACTTATCCTGAATACTGGTCAAATTTTTGAGATACATAAAATGCTAACATACTGCACATTAAAAAATATTTTCGAATAATAGACTAAATTAGTCGAATTTTATTTGCATTGTTGCCGTTACGGTATTAATTTTGTCGCTTCAAACGCATATAAAAGTTAACAGATCCATCGAACCATGCTTGACAAAGACGAAGTAAAAGAAGCGATAGTAAATGTGGCACGCCATATTTTCTCGAGGTTCGGGTTCAGGAAAACCACGATGGACGAAATTGCCATTGCAAGCCGCAAAGGCAAAAGCTCTATCTATTACTACTTTGCAAGTAAGGAAGAAATTTTTCAGGCTGTTGTTGAAAAGGAAGCGTCCATTTTAAAACAGGAGCTTATAAGCGCTATAAATGAAGCCGACAGTCCGGCACAGAAACTCAAGGCACACGTTCTGGTACGCATGCAAACGATGGAGAAACTGGCAAATTTTTACAGCGCTATTAAAGACGATTACCTGAGTCACCTGGATTTTGTAGAAAAAATCCGGAAGAAATACGACCTGGAAGAAATTCAGATGATGGAAAATATCCTGAATGAAGGAGTACAGAATAATATGTTCGAAATCAATGATACTCCTCTTGCAGCTATTGCCATTGTTACAGCTTTAAAAGGAATGGAGATTCCCTTGTTCTGGGGTGTTGAAGAAAAAGATATCGAATTAAGGCTTGACAACCTGATTCAAATTCTTTTTCATGGAATAATGAAGCGATAATTTTTTTGCCCTATTTTCGACCTTTTTACTTTTTTAGTCTATTTGACTAATAATCAAAATAAAAAAAGAAAGAAAGCAAAACAGGTAACACCAGAATAAAACCCGAAAGGAAATCAATAAGTCTGTCAACAAACAAATGCTTAAAACCTGATTATCAATACGCATAACTCATAATTACAAGTACAAAATGAAGACAAAATTTTTAATCCTGTTAATCTCAGTCAGCTGCATAGGAATGCAGTTGCAAGCTCAATCGCTACAGCTTTCGCCGGAATTAAAAGAGCTTATTGAGCTTTCTCTTGCCAGGGACCACAAAATTGCTGAAAAAGCAATTGACAAACAGATTGCAGAGGAGCAGAAAACGGCGGTACGATCCGCTTATCTCCCGAAAGTTGAACTCGGCGGCAAATATGTTTTTGCTTATTCCTCCGTAAGTTCTGATATCGGTAAGGTGGAAGGTTTTGAAAGCATCAGCAAACTGCAGGAATTTATGAAAAACCCTGCTTTCCCTGTTATGTTTCCAAATTTGGCCGGCCTGAGCAACGAATTAATGCAGCTTCAACAGCTTATGGCTCAGCAGGGTATGCAAATGCCTTCCCTTGGCAACAACCTGGATGGCAATATGTACGGGAACTATTTCGGTATTGATGCCACGGCTAAAATGCTACTTTACAGTGGCGGCCAGGTGCCGAATGTATCGAAAGCAATTTCCGAAAAAATCAAAATCCAGGATGCAATGAGCGAGAAATATGCATCGGATGCGATAAGCGAAGTTATTTTGTATTACGACCAGCTTGCCCTGCTTAACCAGTCGAAAACGGTGCTTGACGAATCGGCAAGAAGACTGGCTGCAGAAAAAAAGTATGCTGTCTCGGCCCTTAACAATGGTTTTGCAACTTCATTTGATACGTTAAAAATTGCTGTAGCCAATGCCAGCCTCGAAGCGAAAATTTCGGAATACGAAAGCAAAAGGACGATGTTGTTTCAAAAGCTTTCGCAGCTGACCGGTAAACCTGTATCCTCATTCGAAACTCTGAAACCGGAACTGCAACCACTGATTTATGCTGACACCATTTCGGATATCAGCAACCGTGCCGAATTGCGTGCTTTAAGCGCCGGTGTGGAAGCACAAAAACACATGCTCAAAGCAGAAAAATCGCATTACCTGCCAAAAGTTCAGGCACTGGCATCGGTTAGGTACGACAATATTTTTAATGCCAATGCCGACTTCAGCGCACCCTTACCGATTAATATGAATATCAATAACATCGGATTAGGGCCTACTTTAATGGCAGGTGTAGGATTTAAGTGGGAACTTTTCGACCGCTCGGGCGGGTCGTCGAAAGTAAAACAGACAACCCTGGAAATAAAGAAGGCGGAAAATGCACGCGACGAAGCTTTTGAATTACTACAGCTCAACCAGGTGAAAGCCCAAACCACTTACCAGGTGAGCATTTCGCAGATAACATTTAAAGAAAAACAACGCCTGGCAGCACGTATGGCACTGGACCTGGCTGAAAAATCCTACAAGCAGGGAATGATAACTATTACAGAACGCCTGGCAACCGAAACCGAAATGCAGAATACAGAACTCGAATACCTGCAGGCAATTTTCGCCCAGCGGCAATCGGCACTTGATTGCTACAAAGCCACAGGAAAGCTGGAATTGGCAAACATCAGGTAAAATAAAGAATTTATACAGTAACAGTCGTAAAACAATCAAAAAGCATCACAATGAAAACAATAAACAAAAAACATTCAGGACTTCTTACCGCATTCCTACTCTTACTTCTGGTTATTGCCGCTGTAAGCTTTATTGGCTGGATAGTGCTGAAACCTCAACCGATCGTGCTGCAAGGTCAGGCCGAAGCCAACGAAATACGTGTATCGGGCAAAGTACCCGGAAGGATTGAAGCATTTAAAACCAGCGAGGGGATGACAGTACGAAAAGGCGACACGTTGGTATTGCTTTTCAGCCCTGAATTACAGGCAAAACTCATGCAGGCTACCTCCGCCGAAGATGCAGCTAATGCACAAAGCAGCAAAGCAATTAAAGGCGCCCGGGCCGAACAGATAGCCGGAGCTTACGAACTATGGCAGAAAGCGGAAGTCGGCGTAAAGCTTGCTGAAAAAACTTTTCACCGGGTTCAGAATATGTTTAACGAAGGAGTAGTTCCGGCACAAAAACGCGACGAGGCTGAAGCCAACTACCAGGCTTCCGTTGCCACCTCAAAAGCGGCAAAATCGCAGTATGATATGGCCATGAACGGTGCCGAAAACGAAGATAAACTTGCAGCTGCAGCCATGGTTAACAGGGCAAAAGGAGCTGTTTCGGAAGTTGAATCCTATATTTCGGAAACGGTGCTGCTCTCCCCTATCGATGGCGAAGTTTCGGATGTTTTTCCCAAATGCGGCGAACTCGTCGGCTCCGGTGCCCCTATCATGAACATCGTTGACCTCAGAGATATTTGGGTAGTTTTTAATATCCGCGAAGACCTGCTTTCGAACATAAAAACAGGGAAACAATTCGAAGCCACGGTTCCGGCCCTCGGAAATAAAAAAGTCATGCTTAAAGTGAATCATATCAAAGCAATGGCAAGTTATGCCACGTTTAAAGCTACCAAAACCAACGGCGGATTCGATGTTAAGTCATTCGAAGTTAAGGCCGTACCGGTTTCCCCCATCGAAGGACTAAGGCCCGGGATGAGTTTGATGGTTGATTATGAGGGGTTGAAGAGTGAAGAGTGAAGAGTGAAGAGTGAAGAGGAAATAGTGAATAGTTAAGAAAAATGAATGGAGAGGTGAGTGTTGAGTTGATTTATATAAAACTTCCGGGGTGAAGTCACCCCTCTCACACAAAGCAAAAAGTCCTTTTCCCTTCTCCTTTTTTCAAGGAGAAGGTGCCCGAAGGGCGGATGAGGTTAGAGAGGTGACGGGGGTGAAGCTTTGGAAAAGTGAAAAGCGCTGATTCGCTTTGCTCGCAATCACAGTGAATAGTAAAAAACTAAAAGTAGAATAAAATTCTTACGAGAAAACCGAAACGACCAACACCAGTTGGGAACAGAAATTACAAACCCAACAAAATTAATACCGGGAATTTTTCAGAATACAAAATTAAATATGAAACTAATAATCAAAAGCATTTGGGAAGTTGCAAAACGGGAAGTTTACCGCATGTCGACGCGTCCGTTATACATTCTGGCAGTAGTTGTATTCCCGCTGCTAAGCATTTTGTTTTTTGCTTCCCTTTTTAAGGAAGGCGTTCCGACAAAAATGCCAATAGCCATTGTCGATCTCGATAATACGGTTACTTCACGCAAGATAGCCCACAATATTGATGTTACTCAATTAAGTATGGTAACCATGAACCTGCAATCGGAAACGGAAGCCATGTCGCAATTACGGCAGGGTACCATTTATGGTTTCGTGGTTTTACCCGAAAATCTGCAGGCCGATATCCTGTCCTCAAAACAAGCCACTGTCAGTTATTATTACCAAAACGGGCTTTTGATTGCCGGCGGACTCATGCAGAACGATCTCACGCTGATCCTTCACACACTTTCGTCGGGGATAAATTTACAGAAACGCGAAGCCATGGGCCAACCGGAAGCTTTGAGTATGGCACAAATACAACCCATACAGGTAAGCACACACCAGCTTTTCAATCCTACGTCCAACTACCCGGTTTATATCACAACCATCATACTTCCTATCATGCTGCAGCTTTTTATCCTGATGATGACCGTTTACAGCATAGGAATCGAAATCAAGGAACGAACATCACGAAAATGGCTGCAGCTCTCGGATAAGTCAATTGCCATTGCACTTACTGGCAAGCTAATACCTTACACCGTGATTTTCTTTATTATAATGATGTTTCAGAATTTCATGCTGTACAAAGTTATGCAGGTACCAATGAATGCAGGTTTAGGTTGGATTCTGTTCAGCTCATTTCTCTTTGTTATTGCATACCAGGCGATTGGTGTTTTCTGTATCGGGTTGTTGCCTTTGATGCGTCATGCGCTCAACCTATCGGCATTTTACGGAATCCTGGCTCTTACACTTTGCGGATTTTCATTTCCTATTGAAGCCATGCCCCCTGTTTTCAGGTATTGGGCCAGCGGTTTCCCTGTAAGACACTTCATGCATATTTTTCAAAACCAGGTACTTGCAGGCTTCGAACTACAATATTCGATACTATCGTACCTGTACATCGGTTTGTTCCTGTTTTTGCCATTACTGGTTATAAACAGGTTAAAGTCGGCATTGATTTACCAGAATTTTATCGAAAAATCGCATCATCAAGCTGGTGAGATTCACCAAACAGCCAGCTAAGAAACTGAGCATAAACCCACTTTCCACTAATTTTCAAAATACAAATACAATGAAACACAAGCTCTTGAATATATCAGCGCAGATAAAGGAAGGGTTTATGAGTATGCTCCGGATATGGATCAGGGAGTTTGAACTCATTTTTAAAGATGTGGGTGTGATGGTGATAATCTTCGCAGTCCCGTTAGTTTATCCCTTGCTCTACTCTTTTATTTACTATCCCGAAGTGGTGCGCGATCTGCCAATAGCTGTTGTTGATTTATCGAATTCTGCTGTTAGCAGGCAGTTTACCCGTAACCTGGATGCCACGCCTGATCTGAGTGTGGTAAAAAGCACTTTGTCAATGAACGAAGCCATTCAACTATTTAAAAAACAGGAGGTTCGCGGTATCGTTCAGATCCCTGAAACTTTCAGTGCTGATATCGCCTTAAAACGACAGACAACCGTTTCTGCTTACGCCAATATGGGTTTCTTCCTTTATTACAAGGCACTAATGACCGGCACCAATTTCGTTGCGCTGCAAACAGGTAATGATATACAGGTTAAAAATCTGATGAACGACGGACTATCGTTTCAACAGGCGGAAGTTACAGCACAGCCTTTAAAACTGGTTGATAATGCCATGGCTAATCAGTCGGGTGGTTTTGCCAGTTACGGTATTCCTGCGGCATTAATTCTAATCATACAACAAACACTGGTACTTGCTATCGGTATCCTTGCCGGCACCGCCCGCGAGCGTCATCCGCTGGGCACACTTATTCCTTTCGATCCTAAGCGTATGGGTACGCTCCGGATGGTTCTTGGAAAAACAGCTGCCTATTTTACAATTTATGCCATGCTTTGTGTGTATATGCTGGGTATGATACCACAATGGTTCGGCTACTCACAATCAGCGGATTTACCGGAACTTATGGCCTTGATCACACCTTTTCTGCTTGCCTCAATCTTTTTCGGACTTACCCTCTCGGTGATTTTCAAAAACAGGGAAAGTGCGATGATGCTTTATCTCTTTACGTCCATTCCTCTGCTTTTTCTTTCAGGGATAATATGGCCATTGTCAAATTTCAGCCCGGTTTGGATGGTTGTTCGCGAAATATTTCCCTCGTCGAACGCAATTTTCGGATTTATTAAAACGAATTCACTTGGCGCTTCCGTTTCCGAAACAAGCAAAGAAATCGCCTCACTCTGGATACAGACCGGTGTTTATTTTATTACAGCCTGCATAGCTTATGGTTACCAGGTATATGACGCGGAACATCTGAGGGATGAATTGAGGAGTATGCCATATAAGCTGACCCGGGAGAGAATCAGCGGAAATAACCAGGTTTCGGAGGATTAGCAGTTTGAAATAACAGATAATCCAAATTTCAGGAAACACACTAAAAAAATTGAAGATTAAATCGTAAAAAGCTAATTATACCGCACTAATAGTTGCACACTTAAAACGATACAGAATTTTTTTTCAAACAGAATCATAAAAAAACAAAACTAAAAACATTAATCTAAAAATTCAGAAATCATGAAAACAAAATCATTTTTACTTGTTGTAGCAATCAGCCTGTTGGCTCCTGCTGCATTGCTTGCACAAACCACTTTCGGACTTCGTAATGGAGTTGCGGCTACTACACTTTCGGCAAAAGGCGATCTTTACAACGACAATAACGTTACTTTTTCGTACACTGCCGGAGTTTTTTCAACCATTCAATTTAGCAAATCGCTGGCAATACAACCGGAAATTAATTACGTTCGTAAAGGCCGCAGCAGCGAAACTACTGAGTTAAATACAACAACAGAAACCGATTTCCTGCTTGATTACCTGCAGGTTCCTGTCCTTTTTCAATACCGTAATGATCAGTTGCTGAACAAATCAGGTTCAGTGTTTTATATTCATGCCGGGCCGTACGCTGCTTTTGTGCTTAACACAAAGACTAAAGTATCGGACAACAATGAAAATGTTGCTGAAGTTGAGACTGATAACAGTAAAAACACCGATTGGGGAGCTACAATGGGAATTGGTTTTCAAACGCCGGTTTTCAAACAGGATATTTGTTTCGACCTCCGCTACGATATGGGATTATCAGAAATAGCACAACAGCCGACCGACTACCGCACAAAGGCTTTAAGCCTGACAGTCGGAATAAAGTTTTAAATTCGGATTTAGTTATAACAAAAAAGAGAATCATTTCTGATTCTCTTTTTTTTGTGAATTACTTCAGGTGCTCCCAATACCATTTCACTGAATGCTCTAAACCCTGTTTCAGGTCAAACCGGGGATTATATCCAAGCAAGCGTGAAGTCTTTTCGATGGATGCCAGCGAATGAGGAATATCGCCCTGACGTTGATCAGTATAAACAGGGTTAATGCTTCCGATTTCGGGATCAAACTTTGCCAGCCCGTCGCGAAGGAAAGTATAAAGTTCATTTAGTGTTACACGATCGCCGCAGGCAACATTATATGCCGTATTGTATGCTTCTGGATTATCGGCAACAGCAGCTTTCAGGTTAGCCTGAATTACATTTTCGATATAGGTAAAATCACGTGTCTGGCTGCCATCGCCAAAAATCATCGGCGCTTCGTGACGTATCAATGCCTTTACAAAACGGGGAATTACAGCTGCATACTGTCCATCAGGATCCTGACGACGTCCGAAAACATTGAAATAACGCAGTCCTAACGTCTGCATTCCATACAGTTCGCCAAATACTTTTGCGTATAGCTCATTCACTTTTTTGGTAACGGCATAAGGCGAAAGGGGATTCCCAGTATTTTCTTCAAATTTTGGCAAAGCAGGATGATCGCCATAAACCGATGAACTCGATGCATAAACAAAGCGTTTTACGCCGGCATCGCGGGCGGCGGTAATCATATTGAGGAAACCGGAAACATTTACATCGTTCGAAGTTACCGGATCTTTAACCGAACGTGGCACTGAACCCAGAGCAGCCTGATGCAAAACATACTGAACTCCGTCAGCTGCTTTGCGGCAATCATCAATAATGCGGATATCGCCTTCAATAAACTGAAAGCGCTTGTTTCCCATAAACTCAGAAAGGTTTTCGCGTTTTCCGGTGGCAAAATTATCGAGGCATACAACTTCATTATCAGTCGCCAACAAAGTTTCAATCAATGCCGAACCGATAAAACCAGCACCGCCTGTTACCAATACTCTGCTGTTTGTCAATATCTTATCCATAATACTTTTTCCTGATTTGTAAATTTAATCATTTACCTTTTTCTCATATACCGACTTTACTTTAAACAGAATTAAACCCATTGTAATAAAGCAATCCGGTAACATTAACTCTAATTTATAACCTTTAAATGCAGATTTAGTTTTCTCAATCTGCCAAAGGCTTATTTATTTGTCACATTTTGTGTGAAAAACTGTATGGGGATAAAAACTTCGCTAAACACAAAATATTGAATCGAAACGAGTTGTTCGGAATTATCAATTAGTCCGTACATCCGCTCAAAATCATATTCAGCCTGGTTTCCGTCGAGGTCCAACTGGCCGGGATCGGCTTTCCGTTTCCAGGCTTTGAGAGTGTGCGATTTACCTGGTTTGTCAACCAGGATGACTTCATAAGTTGGCAAAGTAGCAACAATGGAATCCCGCTTTGCCTTAGTCATTTCATCGAGGATACTTTCGTAATTCAGATTTTTGAAAATGCCAAGATACTGCACAACCCTGCCAGTATCAAAACTTTCGATAGCGCTGTTATCAGTTAAGGTTGTCAAAATAAACTCCTTGTTATTGTTGTTGGTTATTGAATACGACAGTTCCGGTTTTTCATTGAATTTTATCGTTACACTGCTTATATCAGGAACCCTGAATTTGTATATCGAATGACTACGCCAGTCGCCTTCGAGCGCCGAATACCGCGACGTAACAAATCCCCTGAAACCCGGCATATCAACCACATATGGATCTTCGCTGCCTTCCATAAGCATAAAAGTTCCGCTGTTATCCATAGTTGCATCGCCAACATAATAAGTGCGTGTAAGCTTCTCGTGAGGGAAAAGTTTAATTTTCCCGAAAAGATTAATGCGATAAACTTTCTGGTAAATTTCGGTTTTGACCGATTTTCCAGCCATAACGCGAATGATAGTATTTCGTGTTGCTTTTGCGACAGGTTCCTTAATATCAATACTCATAAATGTTTGCAACATCACCTGCACCATGGTAGGATTTACTTCGTACTTATCATTCAGAAGCCATTTGCCTGTTTCAGTCCGTTCAACTTTTACTGTATTATTCTTTTTGTCGGCGAGGAAAAACTTTGTAATGGACGATGTATCTTCAACAGCAAAGGAATTACTATCCTTACGAAATGTACCGCTACGGTTTTGCAACAGCATGAAAGTCGCAATAATACCAAGTACTACCAGTAGAATTATAGAATTTCTGTATCTTTTCATTAGGTATTTTTCTTTAAAAAATCCGGATTTTTAACCTTGCTTTAATGGCCAGGGCACGTGTGGTTTAATTTGAAATTATTTTGCGGATGCCCTGATTAAATGACTTTTGTATATTTCCGTTTCCGGAGATAACCCTGAACAAATGCAAATACCAGCACCAGCAATATTGGCACCAATGTATTGATTATCTGCCATTTTGTGCGCTCAGCATCCACGCGTGCAGCGTCGAGTATGCGTAATTTCACTTCGCGCGAACGCACCGAAAGCAATCCTGAATCGTCGCATAAATAATTAACTGCATTCAATACAAAATCCTGGTTACCGAAACGCTGCCCGGTATATTTATCGTATCCCAGTGGCAATGGAACAGGGCTTGCAGTTCCTGCCTGAAGCTGATTTTTGATAATATCACCGTCGGCCACTACTATCATCTGTGTTTTAGGGCTTTTCCCGATAAAGCCAACTTCGGGAGATTCTGCAATTTCCTGTGGCACACGGTCGAGGAACAACGAATTAAATTCCCCATCCAATAAAACAGCTACCGGCTGATAAGGCTGGTTGAACATCTGAACATCGGGTTTCTGATACAGGTAGCTCAAACTGATCATAACCGGTGTATTCAGCACCCTGGAGTAACGCGATGTTGCCAGCAGAATGGTCTTTTTAACGCCAGGTGTATCGAGTGTGTCGATACTGCTTACAAACTCAGTTTTTATAGCGTTCAGGTTGCGGACTATCGGGTGCGAGGAAGTTGGTATAAGCACCGGGAAGAATATCCATGGTATAAGTTTCTGATTGCCTTTCTGATCAATAACTACAGGAATCGGAAGCGAATTTACATCCACTAACAGGTTGCTGTTAAGCCTCACTCCGTAATTAAAAAGCATATCGTCGAGGTTCATTTCGTGCGTGAGAGCGACAGTTTTATCGGTTTTCTGCAGACTGTCCATTTCGGCATATACCGGATCGATAAACCACAGCGCTTTGCCACCATGCATAATATACTGGTCGATGATAAATTTATCGCGCTCGTCCTTAGTGAAAATGGAATCGGGCTTGGCAATAATAATTGCTTTGTATTTATTTTTGATTGTATATTCAGTCGAATCTTTTCCTTTTGCAACGCGGTTGGTGAGTGCCGATAGTCGTCCGTCGATACGAACGTGGTCAATTTCGTAGTATTCGCTTAAAGCTTCCTCAATGCTGGCAGTATATTCAGCTGTTAATTCGCCATGTCCTTCGATGAACGCAATTTTTGGTTTCTGCGATACGGTGAGTTTCCTGATCACGTTGATAAGCTGAAATTCGAGCGCCTGAACCGAGTTATTTAAAACTTCTTCAGGTGGTTTGCCTACCTGTGTAAGCAACAGGTCGAGAGGCAGTTCCCTGCTGCGGTAAGCTACAAGAGCGCCGGGAAAAATAATTTTGCTGGATGTTTCGGCATCTTCACGCACATTAAGTTCAGTGGCATTTAATCCCGACTCTGCCAGTTTAGTGTACATTGCTTCGAGATCTGTTTTGCTTTTGCCTGTGGTGGGATCGATAAATTCGTATTCAATATAATCGGAATACGCGCGGAACTGGTTGAGCATTTCGCGTGTTTCGTTGCGCAGGCGTTTGAAACCTGCCGGAAATTCGCCTTCGAGATACACTTTGAAGTACACCACGTCTTTGAGATCTTTGAGCATTTTACGTGTCGAAGGTGTAAGGGTATAGCGTTTTTCGGCTGTAAGATCGAGGCGGTAAAAAGCAAATGAGCCTATAATATTCACCATTACAATTATGGCTAATCCTATGGCAAGTTGCACGAAACTGTTGCGCCTGATATTTTTTCTGTTCTCTGTCATGTCTCTTCTTTTATCAGGGTTACCACTTTCTTCGTTCGAGCCTGAAGCGCGTAAGCATCAGGAAAACAGCTATCAGACTTAAAAAATAGATTACATCGCGCGTATCGATCACGCCCCGGCTCATTCCGGTGTAATGATAATTGATGCCGAGCTGGCTTACCAGCAATCCGAAGGAGCCAAAAAATGCCAGGTCGTAAATAAACTCAAACCCTATATACATAAACCCGCTGAGGAAAACGGCGATAAGAAAGGAAACAATCTGGTTATTGGAAATGGCTGAAGCAAAAATCCCTATTGCCACAAACCCTGCTCCCAAAAATATCAAACCGATGTACGAGCCCCAGGTTCCGCCATGATCGAGGTTTCCGGGAGGCATTCCAAGATTATAAACAGTGATATAATAAATAAGCGTTGGCAATATCGCAATAACCACCAATATCAATCCTGCCAGGTATTTAGCAAGAATAATTTCGATATCGGTAATTGGTTTGGTGAGCAGCATTTCCATAGTGCCGGTTTTGTGCTCTTCGGCAAACGACCGCATAGTAATGGCCGGAATAAGGAAAAGGAAAACCCAGGGCGCGAGCATAAAAAAGTTGTCGATGCTGGCGTATCCATAGTCGAGGATATTGAATTGTAGCGGGAAAACCCAGAGGAACAGCCCGTTAATGAGCAGGAATACGATAATAACCGCATACCCTATCAGTGAACTTAAAAATGTGCTGATCTCTTTACGTAATAATGTGTACATGCTTATGTGCCTTTCGGTTCGGAGGCGCAAAATTAATGATTTTGATCGGGTATTAAAAAGGTAATATTTAATGAAACAAATACCTGTTTTGTATCAAAAGTAAGTGTATAGTTATAAGTTGTTAAAAATGTGATTTTGATCTGGTAAAGACATTGATTAAATCATTAAAACTTGTAAAAAATACAAGTTTTAATGATTTCAACGGATCAGCATTCCCGCCTTTGTTAACGAATAATTAAGTCTGGTTTAAATTTTTCTCAGAAGTTAATCTTCAATCCAAAATTAAGACCAACACTGCCATATGGCATCTTAAATTTTAATTCTTTTGATGGTTCCGATTCTGATGGCGGATTGGCAGAATCGAATGTATAACTATCGACAAATTCTATTTCTTTTACACTTGTTGTTGTAAATGGCAACTGGTCAACTCCATTAAGGGTTGATTCAGTCAATTCGCCTTTAGTTGGCGAATAGGATAAATTTACCAGATCTATTTCACCAAAAATTGAGATATTATCATTAATAGTATAAATAGCACCTAATGCTGAATTAAGACCTAATGCAAATCCTCCGTTATATTTCCTTTTCTGAACCCTTATGTCTCCATCAATATCAGAATCATCATCAATAAAAAAAGAACCAGTACCAATTAACAATCCAAATTTTGCATACGGATTAATTCCTTCAAAACCAGAAGCAATAACAAGAGAAGGAATAAAACGCAGCATATTCGAATGCACCGTTTGTTCATATGTGGTATGTGTAGCACCAAAGTTTGACTCATTCGAAAATTTGGTCGTGCCACCTAACAAATAAGAAATTCCTAATTCGGCTCCGATATTTTTATTAAACATATATCCAAATGCTCCGCCAAAATTTAAACCTTTTCCCAATGAAAGATTTACTGCTTCAATGGTATTTGTATAAGTATAGGGAGGTGAACTTGTTGTTGTTTGCGAATAATTTTGAGCAACAGAAGAACTAATAATAAACCCATAGCCGGCATTAATTTTTACATATGCTCCCTGGGCAAAAAGAGTATTTGAAAACAAACTGATTACAAATACAAGCATCAACATTTTAAAATAATTGCTTTTCATTATATATAATTTTTGGTTTTCCTACTCATAAGGTTTTTCGGTGTCACCTCGTTTTTTTTATAGTGGTTTCTGAACTCCACTCTTTATTATTCTGATTCTTTCGCTTTGGGTGGTCAGCCCTAATTTTGACTGCTGTGTAATTGTTAGTTATAGGTTGAGTCGTTAAGGCATAGTTGGTTTTGTGGCAGTCAGCTGCTAATCAACACAATAGTTTAGACCGGCAACCAGGTGCTAAATATAATCCGAAACCAGTCAATTGTTCTTATCTTTTTATAGCTTGTTATTTTTGTCTATCGGTCGCACTTTTAAATAGTCTTCAATTTTAATATTCGCGGGTAAAGCTTTCTGCAGTGCTTCTGTTGGTTTGAACCAAACAACGACAGTATCTTTTCTGCTCCGGAGTTTTGTTTCACTCATGCAGATTGCTACCGGGAAAAGTTTGATTTCTTTCGGTAAAGTCTCGTCATCCAGACTTAGCTTTCCTTTCTCATTACCGATTAACACAGGATAAAAATCATTTTTCGTTGTTTCCAGGTTCAGCAATAATCGCTCATGCTTATTTTTAGCCTCGATTACATCTTTCGCGGTGTAGTGCATTGTTGTTAAATAGTTGTTGCTGCTGCAATAAAAGCTTAAATAAGAGTTCGGCAGATTGTCATTTTCCCACTCAGGATTATAGTTTTTGTAAAACACGCCGTGATCGTTAAGCACTATACCTAAAGGCTTTAATTGATCAGAATTCAAATACAAAAATTCCGGTTTTGTTGGATTTGTCCAACTACTGATTACCACGATTGCAATAAAAGCTAAAAAGAGTTTTGTCTTCATGATGTTAAATTTAAATAGTTAATACTGGGTTTTCACACATATGCCTTACGGCTAACTTTATAACTTGAACGGGATTAAAATATTGCGCAACAGCCTGAGAAAACGAATAATTATGTGAAGATAAAGATTTGATTATATTTCCAAATCCGCTTTTGCTGATTTAATAATTTCATCCTTTAGGGATTTTTCTGCATTTAATAACTCTGGCTTACTACTGGCCTCTAATCCTCACCTACCTGCACCAAAACCTCATTATCTACCGCAATGCCTTGCAGCGAAGCCGCTTTGCCGCGGTTTACGGCGAGTTGCAGGTACCCGTTTGAGGCATAAAGCGCGCAATGCTGTCCTTCGCGCACATCGCCGTAGGCTTTCACCAAAGGGAAAACATCTTTTTTACACACTATCCTGTACTGGTTTTTGCCCATGCATTCGCGCGCATATGTTTCGGTAATATTAACAAATGCATTTTCGTAATTATCGATATGAATCACTCTTCCGAAAATAGTTTTTCCGTCGAAAGCCGGTTGCAGCAGCGTTTTTGGATTCAGCGCGGGAATGGCTTCGCCCAGGTCTTCCATTTTTGTTCCCTGTATAAGCATGGCGGCAACTTTCACAAAACGGTCGCGGGCCGGAAATGTAAAATAACCCGAATCCTGGTTTACGCCAATAGCAATAATGGCTTCGGGCGTTTCGTCGAGAATAATGGAGATAAGCCCGGTATCGGCGCCAATAAAATAATGACCTTCGGATTTAACAATTACATGCGGGTGCTTGTCCGATTCGATAGAATCGACGCCAATAATATGAATAGTGCCTTCAGGGAAACTCCGCCATGCGTTGCGCATTACAAACGAAGCATGTTTAATATCGAAAAGCCTGATCTGGTGCGAAATATCAACTATTACTGCTCCGGGCACCCGGCTGAGAATGGCTCCCTTCACCGATGCCACATAATGATCGGTTAGTCCCCAATCGCTGAGCAAAGTAATAATTGGCATGTATAAATATTCTAATGTTGTGTCTGTTTTAAAGCCGGCCTGCAGAATAGTACATGACTATTGGAATACTGACTTCCCCTCCCCTGTCCGAAGCATCAAAAGTAAAAAATATCCGCGTATAATGTGGAATTAACATTAATTTTGTGTGACAATAACCACCCTTAACTTACCCTGAAATAATACATGACCGAAAGCACTTTTTCACTTGAATCATATAGCCCGCTCGAAATTTTTGGCATCAACGACCGCAACATCACTGTGCTGCGCGATCTCTTCCCTAAATTAAAAATCATTGCCCGCGACGATATCCTCCGCATTAACGGCGACGATCAGGATATTGAATCTTTCTCGCAGCTGTTTACTTCCATGCTGATGTTTTTTGATAATTACGGCAAACTCGACGAGGACGATATTCGTAAACTTACCGCCAACGGCAATGCCGGCGAAGTAATTTCCACTTTTCGCGAAGCCAATGCCGATGTGCTTGTGCACGGCAAAAACGGCATGATGATACGCGCCCGCACCGTGAACCAGGAGCGTATGGTTAAAAGCATTGCCGATAACGATATGATTTTTGCCGTCGGTCCGGCCGGAACGGGAAAAACCTATACCGCAGTTGCTTTGGCCGTTAGAGCATTGAAAAACAAGGAAGTGAGAAGGATTGTACTCACACGCCCGGCTGTGGAAGCAGGCGAAAACCTCGGTTTCCTGCCCGGCGACCTGAAGGACAAACTCGATCCGTACCTGCAACCCTTGTACGATGCGCTTCGCGATATGATACCGACACAGAAACTGGTTGGGTACCTCGAGGACGGAACCATCGAAATTGCGCCGCTTGCTTTTATGCGTGGACGAACGCTCGAAAATGCGTTTGCCATCCTCGACGAAGCCCAGAATTGCACCGAAGGACAGCTTAAAATGTTTGTTACCCGCATGGGACGCTCGTCGAAATTTGTTATCACTGGCGATATCACGCAGATCGACCTTCCGCGCAACCAAAACTCAGGACTGGTGCAAGCCATGAAAATATTGCATAACATTAAAGGCATTGATTTTATAACCCTCGATATCCGCGATGTGGTAAGGCATAAACTGGTAACACGGATCATTAATGCGTATGAGAAAAAGGCGTGATTAGTTTGCGGGGTAATTGCTTTGGCGGATGATGAATCAACAATTTCAATAAGCAATGGTTCCTGAAATAACTTCCTCACTATATCAATAGGATTTTGTTTTAAAATCAACGGGTTCTAAAAACTCAAATAATAAAAACTACCCTTTAATTATTATATCGTCCCTGACGGGACTTAACCCAAACGGGGAATAATTCTTCTACCAATATCCAGTCCCTCTGGGACTGTCCCAGTAGTTTATTTTCGATATCAAATAGCTGTTGGCAGAAAGCAATGTATAAGCAAGAAAAGTCCCGTCAGGGACGAAATGTTGGTAGAAAGCGATTCATAAGAAAGCAAAAGTCCCGTCAGGGACGATATATTCTTGATGAAAGGTGTATTGTTTTCGTTAAAAATTTAAAATTGAATTGGCTTATGCGAGACAAAATCTTTTTATTTCTACTGATTGTACTTTTAACTGCCGATGCATGTTTCGCCCAGCAAACCGGACTTTTAAACGCTGTGGAACAATTCAATACCGCAGCACATAAAATCCAGCCATGGAATGCCGGCAGCCAGGTTTCAAAAAACGGATCTGCCAGTGGTATGCAAAGTGGCGTTAAGCAATACCTCGAAAAATTCAGTAACCCACAATTTTTAACCCAGCTTACCGGAAAATCTCCCGAAAGCGATAGTTTACTTATTATCGGCGCAACACCCGGCGATTCGCTTATCATAACCGGAGAGTGGCTATGTGAGGTCGATATACTGGTTTTTGGTGACGGAAAACTCCGTTTTATAAATGCCAATGTTACCTTGTTAGGCGATTTATATGTGTGGGGCGAAACAGCCGAAATCACAGCCGACTCATCAACACTTTACATTCCGCAACAATATTTTTATCAACGCTCGATAGTAGCAGCCGGCGCCGGGAAAGTGAAATTCAGCCATGTTACTCTCGATTTCAGCGGACTTTCGCACAATATGGTAGCAGCAGATTCCTCAACGTATGAATTTACTGATGTTAAAAAAATCGGCTTCACTACTAACGGATTATCCGGAAAAGCAAAATATTATATCAACGGCACCAACCTGGCCGGCGAATTTGTAATCGGCGACAAGTGTGAGCTTGATTTCAGGAATGCAAATACCGTATTGCTTTGGCATCAGGTACCCGAAACAGGCGTGTTTCATTTTAACTTCCCTCCTGCCGGCAATGTTCCGGCGTATAACTTCAATCCGGGGGTGCCGGGCATCAGCAATATCGATTACCGCATAAAACTGGAAAACTGTACCGATGTTATGTGGGCTCTAATGCCTGCCAACGGTTCGGATGTTGATATTTCAGATTCCGAAATCCGCGCAATAGGATTATGGTTTCTCGATCCAGATCCTGTGGATGTAAATGGATTGGTTAACAATACAGATTATCAGGATTTTACAGCTTCACTCAGCGACAGAAACCTGCGTCTGCGAAACTCTTCGGTGCAAACCTGGAGCCTGTATTCGATGAAAGAAAGTGAAATTTCGGTTACAGGCTGCATTCTGGGTGAAATAGGCTCAATGGGAACATCGAAAGTATCGACAACTTCGGTATTTGTTGATGGTAGCGGAGGATTTATGTGGGCTAATGACACTACATTTTTTATGGCGTTTCAAACCCCACTCACAACATATGTGCGTAGCGAGAAAAACGGGATAATGATTTATGCCTATTCGCCTCTTACCATGGGTACGGCTCTTGCCATCGGAAATTCAACGCTGATGGCTATACAATCGTCCCTGCCCGGAGAACCACTTTCCCTTCATAAAGCAAGTGTCTGGAATGTAAATATCGCTTCGCCTTCGTCAGGTAACACCAATTCAATAATTCCTGTAAAAGGTTGGGCGCTTATTGACTGCGCTCCGGCATGTACTCACCCCGATATGGACTGGTACCAGTTGTTTTATTCCACACCGGAAAATGATTCGTTGGTTGCTATTACGCCGAGAATCAATCTCGAAAAACGAAACGATACCTTGGCAGAATGGAATACCACCGGGCTGAAACCAGGCCAATACCTGCTTCACCTCCGTGTTTCGAATGCGGCAGAAATTCCGGTGGCTGTGGATGCGGTTAAAACTATTTCGCTTAATCCCGGTGTTTTTGGCATTGATCAATTTGAAATCACCGGATTGAAGATATTTCCAAACCCGGTTACTGATGTTTTACACTGCGATTTCCCCGGTTCAAATTCGTTGGTTTCGATTAGCAACAGCAACGGGGCTCTCGTCTGGCAGGGTTTTCCTGAAATGGGTTCATCCACAATAAATGTTAAACATCTTCCGGCAGGATTGTACTTTTTAACCATATTTGATATTGGCAGGATGGGTAAGGCGAAGTTTATAAAAATGTAAGCAAAACAGATTTTGCAAAACATTCGAAATAGCTTTCATATTTATTCTTTAAGATTTTATTTTATAATAAATGAACTCCAGTAATGACTCATTTAATAAAATTACCCTTTGATAATTATATCGTCCCTAGCGGGACTAGTGTTCATACCGGGAACAATATTTCTACCAATATCCAGTCCCTCCGGGACTGTCCGGGAAAATATTGATCAAACAAGTAGCTTGTGGTAGCAGGCAAATCTCAAGTTGATTCATAGTCCCGCTAGGAACGATATATTGGTAGAAAGCGAATTCCAGATTGTTTCTAAGTCCCGTTAGGGACGATATGTATTTTTAAGCTGAGATATGCAATTTTGATTCGCATGTTTAAAATGATCCGGGGAAGCTATTTTGACATCATCGCACTCATAGGAATGCCATCACAAGTTGCATCCAAACTTATTAACATCTTTGTTGAAAACAATCATTATCAGTAACAGGATTTTAACATATTTTAATTTAAATCCTTTGTAATTTTGCAGCTCTAAAAATCAGCCGCTAAGGGTTTCATTTCAGTAAAAAAACAGATCATATGCAAAACGCCATCACACGCACCGATTTCACATTTCCAGGACTTAAAAGCACCTATATCGGAAAAGTCCGCGATGTATATAATATTGAAGACGAATTGCTGATTATGGTCACCAGCGACCGCATTTCGGCTTTTGACGTGGTTCTGCCCCGCGCTATTCCTTACAAAGGACAGGTTTTGAACCAAATAGCAGCCAAATTTCTCGACGATACTTCCGATATTGTTCCCAATTGGAAAATCGCTACTCCTGATCCTATGGTTACCGTCGGTCGCCTTTGCGAACCGTTTAAAGTGGAAATGGTAATCCGCGGCTACCTCAGCGGGCACGCCTGGCGCGAATACAAAACTGGAAAACGCAGCATCTGCGGGATTCCGATGCCCGAAGGAATGAAAGAAAATGATATGTTTCCGAATCCTATCATTACACCAACCACCAAAGCATCAGTGGGTCATGATGAAGATATTTCGAAGGAAGAAATCCTGAAACAGGGCCTCGTAAGTGCTGAAGATTACGAAATGCTCGAAAAATATACTATGGCCGTTTTTGAGCGTGGAACTCAGATTGCCTCGGGCATGGGATTGATTTTGGTTGATACCAAATACGAATTCGGAAAAGCCAACGGCGAAATTTTCCTTATCGACGAAATTCACACGCCTGATTCGTCGCGGTATTTTTATAAAGAAGGATACGAAGAACGTCAGGCGAAAGGCGAACCACAGAAACAACTCTCGAAAGAATTTGTACGCGAATGGCTTATGGCCAATGGTTTCCAGGGCAAGGATGGACAAACAATTCCGGTTATGGACGATGATTTTGTAAACCTTGTTTCGGAACGCTACATCGAACTTTACGAAAATATCACCGGACAGAATTTCGAACGCGCCGATGTTAGCAACGTATTAGCCCGCGTTGAAAATAATATTACTAAATTTTTGGAAGCGTATTATAGGTAGGGTTCGGGGTTGAAGGGTTTCTTGTTTCTAGTTTCTTGTTTCTGGTTACAGACACAACTTCGTGTTTCTTTGTGCTCTTAGTGCCTTAGTGGTAATGAATTGTTTCGGGATTGAATGGTTCAATTGCCTGCGGCGTTAAATGTTCAAGGGTTCAAAACACACAATTTCCTTAGGCGTCATCAATTTAGGAGAATGGGCCTTGGGATTTGGATCTTGGAATTTGGGGCTTGGAATTTGGTTTTTGGAATTTAACAATCAGCGTAAAATCCTGATCAAAGTCTTCAGCTCCTTCACTTTAGCCAGCTTGCCTTCTTCATGGTAAGCATTCATCAGGTCGTAGCACCAGCGTTTCAGCACGGTTTTATTATCCGCTGGTTTAAAACAGTTTTCGGTAATTTCAATTCCGGCTTTGTCGAGGTACAATAGTATTTCCTTTTTGGTGAAAACAGCACCCATTGAGAAAGGATTGATATAAAATTTAACTTCATTAAGCGGCTTGTAGCCTTCTTTAAAATCCGAAGGAACATGAGTAAAACAAGCAATAAAGTTCCCAGTAAGATCAACACCTTTTACTGGTAGCATCAGTTTTTCGGCAACAATAATATATAGAATTCCAATGGAAACAGCATTGCCATGCCTCGACTGCAGCAGGTTATTTAAAAAGTAATGATCCGAAACATGTATGTCGGCAATTTCGCCCCCATACGCGTAAACATTAAAGATAACGTGGTTCAGGACTTTGATTTTTTCGAGGCTCGTGAGGTTATCATTGAGCTCGAGCCAAACACTTCGCGTAAGCTTATTTAGTTCAGCCAGCATCTTTTCGTTATCCATGTTAGGATACTGAAACCTGGTAGCGATCATAAAACCATGCAATAAATCGCGGCTCCCGTCGACCACCCAATCTTTCATTTCGTCGAACAGACTGTCATATTGTATGTTATGAACAATTTCTTCGATCCTGAGTCGTGTAAGCTGGTCGCTGGCATTAAGCCAGGCTTCTTCGAGAGGTTCGACTGCGCTGGCCCCGATTGCCAGAATATCGTTACAAACCTGCTGAAACGCTTCCTGGTCGGGATCGTCAAGCAGATGAATTAACAGGTTAAGCTGATCAATATTAGGCACTTCGGACATGGGTTTTTGGCTTGCTTAAAAATACGGCGCTTATCGGTGTGCCGATGTTCACTCCTGAATTACTTTTCAACAAAGGAAGGTTGAAATCATTTTATGCGTTAAAAATTGAATATCTGCGCTTTAGCTAAAATATACACTCTTACTTACTTGTTAAATGATAAGAGTGGGATGAATAAAAAAAGCACTGTAAAACAATAAAAACCCCGCAGGAATTCTCCCACGGGGCTTTTTAGTTTGCTAAAATATAGATTCTAATTTTTAAAGGGGGGACAAGGCGAGGCGTCAAACCTCGATACTCCGGGTTCTAACATCCTACGTCCTCCCTCCTACTCCCTACTCCCTACTCCCTACTCCTTACTCCCTACTCCTGACTAAAGACTCCCTTTAAAAATCAGTTTTGCCTAAAGCAGATTCCACACGAAACCCAATTTGTACAGAATAACATCTACAATAAGACCGAGGATAAAAAGCATTCCGAAAACCCGGTTGTACACAAAGGCATGCGACACCAGGTACAGCGGCCAGCCTTCGCCCGAAGCGCCTTCGGGTTTTACAGCGGGCCGTGGTTTCAGGAATATTTTGGTTGCCCAAAGTAATTTAGGAATAGCAAAAAATACGATCAGCATGGCAGGTCCCAGGTAGCCGGTGAGCACAAGTGCAATAATAAAAGCATATTGCAAAACCCAAAAACCAATAGTGGAATAACGCGCTGCCTTTTCGCCGATTACAACAGGAAGCGTGCGTACGCCTTTGGCTTTGTCCTCGGGCAGTTTATCCGTATGCTTTCCGAAAAGCACGGTGGTAGGTCCTAAAGCATAAACAAGACTGACTAATACTACCCAGTTGTCCCATTGTCCGCCTGAAACCACAAAATAGGTTCCGCCAACCATTAACGGTCCCCAAACCAGGATTACCGAAGGTTCGCCTAATCCATAATATTTCAGCGGCCAGGTGTAGAAAAGCAGGAAGAATAATCCTGCGCCCAGCAGCCACAAAGCACCTACACCGGTAACAACTGAAAGATAAATGCCGATTGCAAGGGCAATTCCCAGTGTGATGTAGAAGTAAGTCATAAAACTTCTCATGGTGAGCAATCCATGCTCAAGCGGTTGCGGACCGTAAAGTGAGCGGTAGTAATTATCCTTATCGATACCTTTTTTATGATCAACCAGGTCGTTGAGCAGGTTGTTGCTGGCATGAGCCATTACGATTCCCAGCAAGGAGAGGATAAAAAGATCCCACGAAAAATTGCCGCCACGGTAAGCCAGTAAACCGCCTATGGCTGCTGCCATTGCCGTCATTATAAAAACTGCGGCGCGCGTGGCAATAAGCCATCGCGAAATCACATCGAGTGTATTCCACTCTGCTTTTGATATCTGCGGAATTACCCTCAGGGCTTTAATCCACATTGAAGTATTTACCATTATATTTAAGTATTTGTTTACCTAAAAACAAATGCTTTTCAAAAAAGGTTCAGCCGGAATGAAATGATATATTCTCATGCTTATCAAACTACTGATAACATGTTATTTAAAAATTTAGTTTCACCACAAGTTGATTGTAATTCTAAGCCTTAGAGGTCGGAAGTTGAAAGTCGGAAAACAAGAGACGGAACATGGAAGACGGAAGATCCTTTGAAATAGTCAGTAAATCAAATATTTACAACGCGAAAAGTAGTTTTTAGGAAGCTTCCGACTTTCGTCTTCTGACTTCCGACAAGACATTTAAACCACTTGAGCCAACTTTTCATTCAGTTAATCGTCCTAAAACTAAGCGGATCAACCTTTCGATATCACTGTGATAGTCTTTGGCATAATTACGGTTTACGCGGTTTGCTACGATGGAACAGATAGTAAGTGTTTCGTGACCCAGCATTTTTCCTAATCCATATAATGCCGATGTTTCCATTTCGAAATTGGCGATACGATTTCCTTTATAATCAAAACTTTCGATAAGGTGATTTAATTCGGGATAAGCAAGTTTGAGCCTGAGTTCCCTTCCCTGCGGTCCATAAAAACCCGGCGCCGTAAGCGTGATTCCATGTACGAGGTCTTTTCCCAGCTTTTCCATCAGCATCTGCGAACATGGTACAGCATATACGCCCGGAAGTTTTTCGTTCCACGAAACATATTTCTCAAATGCATCGGAAAGATCGGCTTCCATTACACTTTTACTCTTTTCGTAAAAATAGAGCAATCCATCAAGGCCCATCCCATACGTCGACGCCACAAAATCGCCGGGTTGAATATCAGCCTGCAATGCTCCTGCTGTTCCCAGCCTGATGATTTTAAGTTTTGTGTGAGTGGATTTAGGCTCGCGTTTCGCCAGATCAATATTTACAACGGCATCCAGTTCATTAATAACAATATCGAGGTTATCGGTGCCCATGCCTGTTGACAAAACGCTGAGTCGTTTGTTACCTATTGTACCTGTATTCGTATAAATTTCGCGGTTTTGAACCGAAAACTCAATTTTATCAAAATGTTTCGAAATTTCTTTTACCCTGCCCGGATCCCCGACAACGATAATTGTATCGACAATATTTTCGGGATGAAGATGAAGATGATACACGCTTCCATCAGGATTAAGGATAAGTTCGGAATCAGCAATTGGTGCCATAATTAGCGGATGAATGAGTAAAAAGGTATATTTGTAAGCAAAAGTAATCAAATCAGTCAAGCGATGAATAAAATACTCATACCTATAGATTTCCAACGTCAATCGCATTTTGCAATCGAACAATCATACAACCTGGCAAGGCTCCTGAAAGCAGAAATCATACTTTTATATGTTCATGAGCAGTCGGGTTTGTTCACAGGGATTTTCAGCAACGACCAAAATAATGAGATTCTTGCAAAAATTGACGAACGACTTGCTGAACTTGCAGGAAAATCGTCGCTCGCAGCATCAGTGCCTATATCTTACCGTATTGAGAAAGGCCGAATTTATTCGAAGATAACAGAAGTGGCTAAAGAAATGAATGTTCAGTACATCGTTTTGGGAACTCATAGCTCGGAGGAAGACGAGATACGTGAAAAGCGCGTTGGGGCAAATACCTCGCGCGTAATACGAAACGCGCCATGCCCCGTAATTACAATAAATGCAAAGCATCTGCACCAGGGTTGCCGGAATATTTTACTACCTCTCGATCTTACTAAAGAAACTCGCCAGAAAGTAACGATAGCTATTGAGTTAGCCAAATTTTATGGTTCCGGTATAAAAGCTGTTTCCGCTTTATGGTCGAAAAATGATCCTGCCATCCTGAGCCGTTTGTATCAGCAAGGCTCACAGGTAACTGATTTTATTTCTTCAGCCGGAATCGAGTGCAGTTTCGAAGTTGTCGAAAGCAACGGCGGCGAAAAAACCCTGGTCCCTTCTATTCTCAATTATGCCTACCAGGAAGGTGATGTCGATTTGATAATCATCCTTACGCAACAGGAAATAGGTATTGTTGAATACTTTGTCGGATCACATGCCCAGGAATTCATCCGCCTTTCGGATATTCCGGTGATGTCGGTAATTCCGAAGGAGTTGGGAATTACTTCGATCTTTTCCTAAAAGACCCAAATCCCAAGCTCCAAACTCCAAGTCACAAATAATAAATCACCAAACTCTTCAAACTCTTCAGACCCGAAACTTGAAACCTGAAACCTTTCAAACCTTTCAAACCCTTCAAACCCTTCAAACAAAAAAAAGAAACTCTTCAAACTAAAAAAATGCTTGCAGAAATTATCACCATCGGCGACGAACTGCTTATCGGGCAGGTGATCGACACTAACTCCGCCTGGATAGCCGAACAGCTTAACATGATTGGAATAAAAGTTCATCAGATCACCAGTATTTCCGACAATCAGGAACATATTTTACAAACCTTAAAAGAAGCGTCATCACGGGTTCAGCTTATTTTAATCACTGGCGGACTAGGCCCAACCAAAGATGATATCACTAAGCAAACGCTTTGCAAATATTTCGACACATCACTGATTTTCAGCGAAGAAGCCTATAAAAATGTAGCGAATCTGTTCTATCACCGGGGAGTGGCTGTTACTGAAGTAAACCGTCTGCAGGCCATGGTTCCCGCCAACTGCAAAGTATTGCCGAATGTAAACGGAACCGCTCCCTGTATGTGGTTTGAGAAAGAAAACTGCATCTATGTTTCGATGCCGGGTGTACCTTTCGAAATGAAAGCCATTATGGAACAGGAAGTTATACCGCAACTGCTGCACAAACAAAAACAGGTAATCATTCACCGCACCATCCTTACCGAAGGAGTGGGCGAATCGATGCTTGCTTCCATCATCGAAACATGGGAAGATTCATTACCCGAATTTATAAAACTGGCTTACCTGCCACAGCCCGGCATGGTCCGGCTACGACTTACAGCCTATGGTGATGACCGTGTAGTGTTGCAGGATGCCGTAAACAAAGCAGAAAAAGAACTTTACCCTCTTGCCGGGAAATATATTTTTGGTTTCGATGATGACACTATCGAATCGGTTGTAGGTCAATTACTTCGCCAAAAAGGGATGACACTTTCCACAGCCGAAAGCTGCACCGGCGGCAATATTGCGCAGCTAATTACAAGTATTGCAGGAAGTTCCGATTATTTTAAAGGTTCGGTAGTTGCATACTCCAACGAAATAAAAGAAAAAATGCTCGGTGTCCCGCACCAGACTTTAGTTGATCATGGCGCTGTAAGTGAGCAAACCGTTATAGCTATGGCTGAAGGAATCAGGAAGCGTTTTGAAACTGATTATTCAATAGCAGTTTCAGGCATTGCCGGTCCTGGAGGCGGAACTGATGAAAAACCTGTGGGCACAACCTGGATTGCCGTTGCAACACCCACCGGAACTACTGCCCGAAAATTCCTGTTAGGCGATCACCGAGGAAGAAATATCCGAAAAGCTTCGGTGGCGGCATTGAATATGTTGAGGGGAAAATTGATCGAATAAGTTTACGCCCGAAACATTTTGCATACAGAAACAAAATTGAAATAGCACAGAAGTATTTAAAGTCGTACTTCATAAGCGATTTTAATTTTCGCAATTCACTACACATCAAACAGATAGACACCTGATATCGTTCAATCCAATATCACTGAAAACATTCTTAAACTTTTTTCCACGAATGTTTTGATTTTTACAAATTTATACAGACCTTTGCACTCCATTTTGAAAAGCATAAAACTATGTCGAGAATTTGCGAATTAACCGGAAAGAAAATGATTGTTGGAAACTTAGTTTCCCACTCAAATATTAAAACCAAACGTAGGTTTTACCCAAATCTTCAAACCAAACGCTTCTTTATCCCTGAAGAAGACAAATGGATTACACTGAAAGTTTCAACTTCAGCACTCCGCACAATCAACAAAAACGGCATCACAGCATGCCTGAAGGAAGCCCGCGAAAAAGGTTTTCTTATCAATAAGTAGACATTTGTAATGCATATTACCAGAGCTGTTTCCCGCAAGGGTGACAGCTTTTTTTGTTGCCCGGCGGCAGTGCTTTAACAATATTTTTGAAAACTACCACCGACAATCATTCATTAGGAAAGTAAAACAAATATCTTTGCATCTGATGAGACTATCGTTAGCCACAGCCATAATCATACTTTCAGTGCTTGCAGCGGGTAAAGCAGCAGCCCAGCGGTACAACGATCTTGTACAGTTTTCGGGTGTTGTGGTTACTGCCGACAGCCTCCGGCCTGTGCCTTTCGCCAATATTGCAGTTGCACAAACCGGCCGCGGCACCACTTCCGACTACTGGGGATTTTTCTCAATAGTGGTGCGCAAAAATGATCTCATCTCTTTTTCGGCAGTTGGCTATAAACCAGGCCTTTTCCGGATACCGGATACACTTACCGAAAACCGCTATTCTCTTATACAGGTAATGTCGTCGGATACCATTATGCTTACCGAAACTGTTATTTATCCCTGGCCGAGCAAGGAACAATTCAGGCATGCATTTTTAACTTTAGAGATTCCCGACGATGATATCGAAATTGCCCGCCGCAACCTCGCATACATGGAAATGCGCGAGATTTACGGCCGTAATTACGATCCCGAACGTTACGGCTACACTCCCGGACAAAGCTACCGTAACTACGCCAGCAACCAAGCCGATAAACTTTATTACAACGGTCAAACTATGCCTAATAACCTTCTTAATCCAATTGCCTGGGCAAAGTTTATAAAAGCCTGGAAGAGAGGTGATTTTAAGAAGAAGTACTAGATAGTGAAGAGTGAAAAGTGAAGAGTGAAGAACGAATAGTGAAGAGTGAAAAGTGAAGAGTGAATAGAGAAGAACGAATAGTGAATAGTGAATAGTGAAATTTGAAAAGAGGTAAGAGATAATTCCATTCATAAAATTTCCCGGGGTGTAGTTACCCCTCTCCTTTTTCAGGAGAGGGGACAGGGGTGAGGTTTCCCAATAGTGAAAAGTCCCCATGTCCTCCCATCGTCCATCGCCCATCGCCCCTCGCCTTTTCGCCCTGTCTCTCCTCCCCTTGTCTCCATGTCCCCTTGTCCTCCCAACACCCTGTCAATATTTTCCCTTCCCAATTATACTACTTTAGCATAAAATCCGTTATCAGTTCTGTTGAACGTCATTCTTATCAGACTTTATCCATAACTACTGCCCGATTTTGAAGCCTTTTTTCTTTCACAAAGTTTCTATTTGGAAATCATTCCTCAGTATTACTGTACTGATAATAAGCAATATTGCTGTTGCTCAGGTAGGAATGATCACCGGCAAAGTGACTGACGAGAAGAACAATCCTGTTGAACTTGTTAATGTGAGCATTTTCGGTTCACCAGGTGGCACTACCACCACTGCTGACGGGAGTTACAGCTTACAGGTACCGGCCGCCAAAACATTAAAAATCGTTTATTCCTTTATTGGTTTCAGAACCGACACTGCTATTGTAAAAGTGAATGCGGGTGAAAAACTCAGGGTTAACCGTACAATTATTTCCACCGCTACCGAACTTGAAAGTATTGTTATAGAAGACCGGCAGATCCGGAATACCAACCTTACACGCATCGATCCGCGCACGGTTAAAGCATTGCCCACCTCCTCGGGAGGTATTGAAGCTTTGATAAAAACCATGCCCGGGGTAGTTTCGAACAACGAACTCAGCTCGCAGTATTCGGTCCGTGGCGGCAACTTCGACGAAAACCTTGTGTATGTTAATGATATTGAAATCTACCGCCCTTTTCTTGTCCGGTCAGGACAGCAGGAAGGCCTGAGTTTCCTTAACAGCGACCTGGTTTCGTCAGTACTTTTCTCGGCTGGAGGTTTCGAAGCACGCTACGGTGATAAACTTTCGAGCGTGCTTGATATCAGGTATAAAACCCCAACAAAATTTGCAGCATCCGGAGTTGTAAGTCTGCTGGGAGCCACGGCCCATGTGGAAGGAGCTACCAAAAACCAGAAGTTTACCTACCTGGCCGGAGTCCGCTACAAAACCAACCAGTACCTGCTGAATGCCCTCGAAACCAAAGGAAGTTACAAACCTGTGTTTCTCGACATGCAGTCGCTGCTGACCTACAAATTTTCTAAAAAACTGGAATTATCAGTTCTGGGGTATATCTCTTCCAATAATTATACGTTTGTGCCCGAAACGCGTGAGACGAATTTCGGCACCTATTTCACTCCTTTGCGGCTTACCATGTATTTCGAAGGACAGGAAGTAGATAAATATGATAGCCGGATGGGAGCTCTTACATTAACACATACCGCAAGTAAACAATTACAGATCAAATGGATAGCTTCGGCTTACGACTCACGTGAAACTGAATCGTTCGATATTTTATCGGAATATTACATTGCCTTGCTCGAAAACCAACCGGATGGCACTGATCTGAACGAATCAGTTGAAGCCAAAGGCATTGGGGGATATTTCGACCATGCGCGTAACCAGTTGGACATGACTGTAATGAATTTCGAAAACCGCTATAGTTATTCAAAAGGAAACAGTTTTGCCCTTTGGGGGATAAAGTATCAGAAGGAAATTATCAACGACCGCATCAACGAATGGCAGCGGATTGATTCGGCATTTTATTCGGTGCCGACTAACCTGGGAACACCCGGTCAGGCAGGAAATCTTACCGATTTTGTGTTAAACTATCACCTGAAAACCAAGGCTGATCTCAACACAAACCGCTATACCGCTTTCTTACAAAACACATGGACGCTCGATGGTGATTCAACCGACCTCGCATTTACTGCCGGCGTCCGTTTCCATTATTGGGATTACAACGGTCAGTTTATCGTCAGCCCGCGGGCAAGCATTTCGTACAAACCACAATGGGAAGAAGATGTAATGCTCAGGTTTTCGGCCGGATATTATTATCAGCCACCCTTTTACCGCGAATTACGCAACCTTCAGGGAGAAATCAATCCCAACCTGATGGCTCAGAAATCCATACAGTTTGTTGCCGGCAGCGACTGGAATTTCGTGGCCTGGACCCGACCTTTCAAATTTGTTACCGAAGTGTATTACAAGCATTTATCTGACCTTGTGCCTTACCAGGTTGATAATGTGCGGATACAATATTTAGGCATAAACGGATCAAAAGGGTATGCGTATGGTATTGATTTTAAAGTGAATGGCGAATTTGTGAAAGGCGCCGAATCATGGGTCAGTCTTTCGTATATGAAAACGGCGGAAGATCTTTATGATGATTTTTACATCGAATATTATAACGCCGCAGGAGAAGTTATTCATAAAGGATATACCGAAGATGAAGTGCCGGTTGATACGGCTACCATTTACCCCGGTTATATTCCCCGGCCTACCGATCAGCGTATAACATTTGGTTTGTTTTTCCAGGATTACCTGCCAATGAACCCAACCTTTAAAATGAATATCGGGCTGTATTTCGGTAGTGGCCTGCCAACGGGAGCTCCCAACACTCCTTTATATACGCATACACACCGTTTGCCACCCTACCGCAGAGTCGACATCGGATTATCAAAACAGTTTATAGGACCTGAAGCCATGCAACCCAAAAAGGGATTCTTTAAAGGATTCAAATCGTTGTGGGTAACTTTTGAAATCCTTAATCTGCTGCAGGTTAACAATACAATTTCATACACCTGGGTGAAAGATTTCAATGGAAATATGTATGGCGTGCCTAATTATCTTACGCCGAGGCAGATAAACTTTAAAATCGGGGCAGATTTCTGATTTTACCTGCTACAATATTTTTCCTCTCCTTACAATTTCATTTTCTCTCGTGCTAAAGGGTTGATCAAATCAATGATCAACAACGTTAAACAATCAATACTCAAGGATAAAAAAGTCAATGTTTTGCCAAAAAGCTTAACTGACGGGAGATGTAGCCCCTCTCCTTGAGAGCCTGTCCCGCTTTCTAGCGGGAAGAGGGGTTGGGGTGAGGTGTAACCTAACTTTGGAATGTTAAAGAATTATAAAACGTTGAACCTTTTATATTCCCTATTGTTATTTATACAGTTTCTAAATTATTTTAAAACCAATAAAAATTCTATAAAGCAATGGAGTACAAATTTCCTGAATTACCATACGCATTTAATGCCCTGGAGCCCCATATCGACGCAATGACCATGGAGATCCATTACACAAAACACCACAAAACTTATTTTGACAAATTTGTTGCCGCCATTAAGGAAACGGATATGAACGGCGCAACACTCGAAGAAATTTTCGCCAATGTTAGCAAACTCCCTATGGCCGTGCGTAATCATGGTGGTGGATTATACAACCACACCCTTTTCTGGGAAAGCATGGCTGCCAATGCAGGCGGAGAGCCAAAAGGCAAACTCGCTGAGGCTATCAATGCAAAATACGGTTCCTTTGCTGAATTTCAGGCAAAATTTAATGATGCTGCTGCAAACCGTTTCGGAAGCGGCTGGGCATGGCTTTCGGTTAAAGCTGACAAAAGCCTTTGCATCTGCTCAAGCGCGAACCAGGATAACCCGCTGATGGACAATGCTGATTGCCCTGCTACTCCTATCCTCGGACTCGACGTTTGGGAACATGCTTATTACCTTAAATTCCAGAACCGTCGCCCGGAATACATTACCGCTTTCTGGAATGTAGTAAACTGGGATGTTATCGAAGCACGTTACGAAGCAATTGTAAAATAAAGTATTATGAACAAGATATTTGTATATTTCCTGATGGTGATGGTGTTTCCACTGGCTTTAACGGCTCAGCAGGAAAGCATCCACAAATTTGCTGCTCTTCCTTATGCCTATGATGCACTGGAGCCTAACATCGACAAGATGACAATGGAAATTCACTACGACAGGCATCACCGTGCGTATTATAAAAATTTCATGACGGCAATTCAAAGTTCGGAACTGGAAAAGATGCCTATGGAAGCAATTTTTGCCAAAATGAGCACACAACCTGCTGTTATCCGCAACAACGGCGGTGGCTACTGGAACCACGAACTTTTCTGGAACTGCATGAAACCAAATGGTGGCGGAGAGCCCTCGGGAAAACTCGGGAAAGCTATCAATGAAACATTCGGGTCGTTCGAAAATTTCAAAAAACTGTTTGCTGAGGCCGGAGCCAAACGTTTCGGATCAGGTTGGGCATGGCTTGCAGTAGCAAGTGATGGCAAACTATTTATTACTTCCACTGCCAACCAGGATAATCCGCTTATGGATACTGAAGAAAAACGTGGCACCCCAATCTTAGCTCTGGATGTTTGGGAACATGCTTACTACCTCAAATATCAGAACAAGCGCGGCGATTACATCTCCTCCTTCTGGAACGTAGTGAACTGGGAATTTGTTGAAGATCAATATTCAAAAGCAATAAGCAAAAAGTAAGAGTTGTTTGTTAGGTTAATTGATAAAAAGCCCGGCAGTTGTTAAACCTTGCCGGGCTTTTGTTTTTTTTATTGTTGTCAGATAAAATATAACAGAAAACGCTACAATGCTTGATATATATCGTCCGCCTCAGGCGGACTGTCCCGTAGGGACATAATGTTGGTAGAAAGCAATTTAAGATGTCCCAAAAGTCCCGTAGGGACGATATAATATTTTAACCGGACATCAATGTTTTTTTTTGAACCCTTTTAAAAACTATTCGAACGAAAGAATAGCTGATTTAATAATTTCGAGTGCTTCGCGAAGTTGTGTTTCGGTAATTACCAAAGGAGGCGCAAACCTGATGATATTACCGTGAGTAGGTTTGGCAAGCAGTCCCATATCTTTCATCTTCACACATACATCCCATGCTTCAAAACCATTTTTAGGCCTGATTACTACTGCGTTGAGTAAACCTTTACCACGAACCAGTTCTATCATTTCGCTTTTTACGTTTGATAATTCTTCGCGGAAAATTTTCCCTAAAGATTCGGCTTTTTCGGCCAGGTTTTCGTCTTTCACAACTTCAAGGGCTGCTATTGCAACGCGGGCTGCAAGCGGATTCCCACCAAAAGTTGAACCATGTTCGCCTGGTTTGATGGTAAGCATAATCTCATCGTCGGCCAGCACAGCTGAAACAGGCATGGCACCGCCCGAAAGCGCTTTACCAAGGATAAGAATATCAGGACGAACATTCTCATGATCACACGCCAGGAGTTTACCTGTGCGGGCAATACCAGTCTGGACTTCGTCAGCGATAAAAAGAACATTATTCTTTTTACACATATCAAAAGCTTTCGAAAGATAACCGGCATCTGGAACAAAAACACCAGCTTCACCTTGAATAGGCTCAACCAGGAAACCGGCAACGTCTGGATCCTGTAAAGCTTTTTCCAGCGCAGGCAGATCATTGTAAGGTATTGTTATAAAACCAGGAGTAAACGGACCAAATCCACCATACGAATCCGGATCGGTCGACATGGAGATAATAGTAATCGTACGTCCGTGGAAGTTGTTTTCGCAAACGATGATTTTTGCATTTCCATCTTTAATTCCTTTGACTTTATACGCCCATTTACGACAAAGTTTCAGTGCAGTTTCGTCAGCTTCGGCACCCGAATTCATCGGCAAAACCTTATCATAACCAAAATACTCGGTTATATATTTTTCGTAAATGCCGAGCATATTGTTATAAAAAGCTCTCGATGTCAGGGTAAGAGTCTGAGCCTGATCAACCATAGCACCAACAATTTTCGGGTGGCAGTGACCCTGGTTAACAGCCGAATAAGCTGAGAGAAAATCGAAGTATTGTTTGCCTTCAACATCCCAGACCAGAGCACCTTCGCCTTTGGCTAATACCACAGGCAACGGGTGGTAATTGTGCGCACCATACTTGTCTTCCAGCTCGATAGCTTTGGCTGATGTTAAATCTTTAAGGATCTCGTTAAGCATAAAAATTATTGATTAAAAGTTTGTTAAAGTAAAATATGGCGCAAAGGTAATTATTAAAGATCAACTAACAAGGAAGGGGAAAAATTGTGTAAGTGAATAGTGAATAGTGAAAAGTGAATAGTGAATAATGAAAAGTGAAAAGTGAAAAGTGAAGAGTGAAGAGTGCCGAACCAACTCAATCCATAAAACTCCCGGGTTGTAGTCACCCCTCTCCTTTTTTCAAGGAG
>CAYQTT010000003.1:84897-363548 GCA_964420555.1 uncultured Lentimicrobiaceae bacterium
AATAGCTAACTCAATCCATAAAACTCCCGGGTTGTAGTCACCCCTCTCCTTTTTTCAAGGAGAGGGGACGGGGGTGAGGTTTTGTATCGTGAAGAGTTAAAATAGCTAACTCAATCCATAAAACTCCCGGGTTGTAGTCACCCCTCTCCTTTTTTTCAAGGAGAGGGGACGGGGGTGAGGTTTTGTATAGTGAAGAGTGTCTATCTAGTTTAATTCATACAATCCCCGGGTTGTAGTCACCCCTCTCCTTTTTTTCAAGGAGAGGGGCCGGGGGTGAGGTTTGTAAAGTGAACAGTTTCTTTTTCGAGAGATATCAAAGAATCTCCACAAAACTTTTTTTATACCTTTGCCTCACTTAGCCCGAAACCATAAATGGAGTACCGTATAATTAATGTGGACAGCAAGCGCAGCAGCGAACAATTTCATGATGTGATGCGCAAAATATACCACGGCGACAAAAATTTTGTCTGTCCGCCCGATGATGTTATAGAAGGAATTTTTAATCCTTCGAAAAACGTTTTCTTTAATCACGGCGAAGCCACACGCTGGATACTGCTTGATGAATCAGGTGCTCTTGCCGGTCGGGTGGCAGCATTTATCAATACAAAAAAAGCCTATACTTTCCAGGTGCCAACGGGTGGCATGGGTTTTTTCGAATGTGTTAACGATTACAAAGCAGCTGAAATACTTTTCGAAACCAGCCGCAAATGGTTAGCCGAACGCGGAATGCAAGCCATGGATGGCCCGATAAACTTTGGCGAAAACGATAATTTCTGGGGATTGCTTGTCGAAGGTTTTATACCACAGACTTTCGGAATGAACTACAACCCGCCTTATTACAAAGATTTCTTCGAAAAATACGGTTTTACACTTTATTTTGAGCAGGTAACCAACCTTTTGGATCTGCGAAAACCTTTTCCCGAAAGATTTTGGAAAATTGCCGATTGGGTTAGGCAGAAACCGGAATACAATTTCAAACATTTCTCCTACGACCAAACGGAGAAATTTATTTCTGACTTTATCGAAGTGTATAACGATGCCTGGCAGTTTCACGAAAATTTTACCCCTACCGATCCCGAAGCTATCCGCCGTATGCTTGCCGATATGAAATCGCTGCTTGTTCCTGAATTTATATGGTTTGCTTATCACGGCGACGAACCTATCGCTTTCGAGGTTATGCTTCCCGATATTAACCAGATGCTCCGCTTTTTTAACGGGAAAATAAACTTTTGGGGGAAACTGAAAGTCGGACTAAGAGGCAAAAAACGCATTTTTACCCGTGCCCGTATTACCATTATGGGCGTAAAACCTCATTATCAGAAATCAGGAATCGAATCGGCCCTTTTCTGGCATATGGATAGCGTGATGAAAAAAAACCTGCAGTACAATGAAGTAGAACTTTCGTGGGTCGGCGATTTCAATCCTAAAATGAGGATGCTGCACGAAGCCGTTGGTGGTGTTTTTTCGAAAAGGCATATCACCTACCGTAAATATTTTAACGAAGAGCCTGCAACCGGGCGGTCCACCATTATTCCTGTTGATACGAAAGAGAAAATAAAGAATCAGTCGTAAACGCGTTTAAGGAATACAATTAAGAGATTACAACTAATCATGTACTTAGTCAAAAAGCGATAAAGACTTTATACTGTTTAAATCCTTTTGATGCAGTATCCATTCCCTCTCCTAAATTTGCCTTGCAGCCAAAATATCTTTTAATACCTGTTTGATCGTATTAAGTTCAGTTTCGAGAATACGTTGCTGCAAAAGTGCATCGCCTTCAACCTTCCTGAGATGTTCACTGGCATCATTCAACCTGGATTCCAACCCATTGATTTTCGCATCTCTTTCAGCAAGCTGTTTTGTCAGACTCATTACCTGCGGCATAAGCGGGTTCTCTTTCTGATTTGCCGGTCCTTTATATGGAATCCGATATCCGATTTCGAGAAAGAAATTATATCTTAAAGCCCGGGAACATGCCATAAGCCGTTCGACAGATAAGTTTTCCTTTGTAAACATTACCTGCACTGAGCCCGGATCACGATTTATCCGTGCAGCCATAACTTTAAAGCTAATACCCGATGCTTTAAATTCCCGCACTACAAGTGCAACAGGATTTAATTTTTCTACAGCCATAAAAACAACTTTAATTTTAAGTTATCGAAAACAAAAATAAGTAATTGATAGGCTAAAACATAAAATTTGAATATTTATTTAAGTTTTTTTTCAGTTAATACTTCATATTTGCAGATTAATTTATGCATGCTGCCTCTATATATAAATATTTTATGTCACAAAATTCATGCTTGATCTAATGTATTAAAGTTTTGATCTAATATCTAAAAATATTATTTTAATTATATTAAATTTAAATCTATCTTCATAAAGTATCAGTCCAACTGTATAAATAATTAGTCTAATTTAACAAATGTTCGATCTATTATAATAAATATTTAATCTATTTGAATAATGTTCCAATCTATGATATTCACTATTTTATCTTATTTCATAAAGTTTCAGCTTATTATAACTAATTATTCACCTATTCTCGTAAAGTTCCAATCTAATATTATAATTTGCTTATCTAATATCCTAAAGATATCATCTAAACAAATAAATTATTTATCACGTATTACAGAAATTTCAAATATGAAACCATCAGCAGTGTATATTGTAGAGTAGTTGCTACTATTCTCCTAGCTCTAGCTGATTTTTTACTAAATTATAATATACCCCCCTCAAGCTAGTTAGATATTCATGATTACCTATTTCAACAACTTTTCCATTTTCTAATACAACAATTTGATGTGCATTTTTTACTGTGCTTAGTCTATGAGCGACTATTATAACGGTTTTATGAGAAAAGGATTGGCATTGATTTACTTTACTACCTCGAAAAAAGTCATTTAAATTCTGTATTATAATTTTCTCATTATTCGCATCTAATGAATTTGTAGCTTCATCGAAGAAGATATAATCTGGGTTTTTATAAACAGCTCGAGCAATTAGAATCCGTTGTCTCTGGCCTTGACTTATTCCGCTTCCCTCATGACCAATTTTTGTTCTGTAACCTAATGGCATACTCGTAATAAAATTATAAATATTCGCAACTTTCGTTGCATAATCTAATTTTAACAAATCAATTTTTTCTATACCTGGTGCAATATTCTCAGAAATAGTATCGGAAAAAATGAAACCATCTTGCAAAACGGCTCCACATTTTGACCGCCAAAAACTGTTATTAAAATCATTCAGTAAAACCCCATTGATCTTTATCTCACCAGTAATCGGTTTGTAAATGCCTAAAATCAATTTTAAAAGTGTAGTTTTGCCACTCCCACTACTACCAACAATTGCAGACGTTTTACCTTCAGGTATCACAAGATTAATATTACTAAGCACAAATTCACTATCTGGTCCCTCATAGTGGAATGACAAATTTTGTATTTGGATAGTCCTATTTAGAGGTAATTGATTGATTTGTATGTTTGAGTTGACTTCTTCCTCTTCTTTCAGATGTATTTCATCAATTCGTTCCAAACTTATTTTTGCATCTTGAGCAGCTTGCAAAAAACTGATCATTTGTTCTATAGGAGCATTTAGTTGACCAAGGATATATTGGATTGACATCATCATTCCAAGAGTTATATCACCATGTATCACTGATGATGCTGAAATAAAAGTTACAATTATATTTTTTGTTTCATTAATTAGCATTGCACCAGCCTGTTGCCATTGGTTAAGAGAGAGGCTTTTTATGTTAACACGAAAAATGCTTAATTGAATTCGTTCCCATTTCCTTCTTTTACTATGCTCACAATTATTAAGTTTAATTTCTTGCATTCCTGTGATCATCTCGAATAAGTTACTTTGATTTTCAGCCATTTGTGAAAAAAGTTTAAAATCGAGTTCGCGGCGTTTTTTCATGAAGAGCCAGACCCACACAAAATACATGATACTCCCGATTAAAAAAACTAATAATATCTTAAAGCTATATATTGCTAATACCACGCTAAAAATAAGTAGATTGAAAACTGAAAATAAAATATTAACAGAAGAACCAGTAAGAAAATGTTCGATACGAGAATGATCACCAATACGTTGCATAATGTCACCTAACATTTTGGATTCAAAAAAACTGATAGGGAGGCTCATCAATTTAATAAGAAAATCAGAAATCAATGCAATATTAATTTTCGCACTTATATGTAATAAAATCCAGTTTCTAAAAAAATCAACAGATGCTCTACTAACCATAAGAGCCATTTGAGCAAGAAGTATAACACTGACTATACCCAAATTATTTTTACTAATACCTTTATCAACAACAGCTTGAGTGAGAAATGGGGCAACTAACTGAAGTAAACTTCCCAATAACATTGCAAGTAGTATCTTAAACATTAGTCGTCTATGTGGCTGCAAATACTTAAAAAGAAATTTAAATTCTCTATTAGCGTACTCTTCGCCCTTAATATTGCTAAAATTGGGCCCAGGTTGAAGTAATAGGGCAACACCTTGCTCGCCTCCTTTATTATCATTGTTTATCCAGGCAGAGAGAAATTCATTTTTCGAATATTTTAGAAGACCATGGGCTGGATCAGCTATGTATATGTATGTATCTGCTCCCCTTGAAACTATTTTATAAACAACAACAAAATGATCTTGATTCCAATGAATAATACAAGGTAAAACTACTTCACTTACGATTTCAGCCCAACCAATTCTATTTCCTGAACATAAAAAACCAATGCTTTCAGCTGCCTCGAGCACACCTTGTAGTGAAACGCCCAATCTACTTATTGAACATTTTTTTCTTAATAATTTTAAACTATAAGTTTTACCATAATACTTTGCAACCATACGCAAGCATGCTGCGCCACAATCGCGAGAGTCAAGTTGAGGATAAAATTGAATTGGCATAATTATTTTTAATATTTCTTAAGCGATTTGAAATTACAAAGTCTAACAAATTAATACCCCATATTAATTATTAATTAATGTGATTAAGCTTTAGATTCTAAAACAATCCGTTATTAATTTTGATTAAATTTCTTTTTTGAATTATACGCTATAGTTAGGTTAAAAGCCTAACTATAGCGTATTTCGCTGTAAGATTAATTCTGTGGAGGGCAATGCATCATAATATTACCACAAGATACACTTGATGGAGTGGAACGGCAATGTAAATTAATAGGGGATTGGCATGGTATTTTAATAATTGATCCATCCCAACAAACGGTCATACATTCTTTATCTAATGTTCCCCCGCCTAATACTTTTTTCATTTCTTCTTTATTCATTTTCATAAAATATACTGCTTTTTTAAATCAACCAGCAGTAAAAACTTTAAAGTAAACTAATTACAAATAATTTAAAACCACCAATTTGGCAGGTGAATGCCCCGAAACCCTAACAAATTCATATCAGGCATTTCGGAAGAGTTTAGGATTCAGGCATAATTCTTTTCTATTAATTTATAATGTATTTATAATCCTTGACATTATATATAGCTGGAAGCTTTCGATCATTAACAATAGTGAAAGGAGTGACTTCAATTTGATTCCGGATACTCCATTCCACTTGGTCCTTCAACATAGTAAAATGTTCGTTTTTCAGCACTAAAGGATACAATTTACTCCATTTCTTATAATCCTTAATTGCAAACCAATCACTTAAGGGCCTAATCATTTCATCGGATTTAATTTGGGCCTGCAATGCTATGAAGTGTGCAGCTGTTTTAGTAATAAAATCTTCCTGATCAATAGTTGGAACAAGAAATGCAAATTGCATGTCAGGTAAATTTCCCATATTCTCATTGACGAGTTCAATCATTTCCTCAAATGCTTTTTCACACGGACTACAATATGGATTTATTATCTTAGTAATTACAAAACTTGACTTGTTATTTGTAATTTTAATTGGATTAGTCAATTCACCTGTGTTATAAATTCTACTCTCATTCAACAATAAACTGAATACGTTTGAATTTCTTTTCAGATTCAAAAATTTAATTTCGGAATCAAAAAAATGTTCATAACTTAAAAGATATGGCTTAATTGATAGCCAAACATAGCTAACACACGCTATAAGAGTAAATAACAAAAAAGATGAGGGTAAATCGGGTATCATAAACGTAGTCTGAAAATAAAATAAGTATAATAAAAAATCTATTACAATAGTCGATATAACTCCAATACACAGAGGGCAATATTTTTTGATAAAAAAGAATTGGTAAATTAAAGAAAATAAAATGAACGGGATAAAAAACAAAGAAAGTGAATACAATACTCTTACTTTAATAAGAATAAATTCAAAATTACTAGGAATTATAAGGTAAACAAATGAAGATAAAAACCAAATAAGGCCCACATCTGAGAGATGAACATTCATTGGTAAAGTGCTAAATTTTGAGTTTAACACCTCATTACACCCAGCACTTTTTGATAGGGTGCATAGTTTCTGTGTAAGTACACTATTCTTGCCTAATTCATGCCTTATTAATAAATAAATAAAGTAGAGGCCAACAGCTTTTGTTATAAATAAAGGAAAGATTGATGAAATCGAAGTATTATAAATAATCTGTAAAGTTAATAGTAGAGTTATTAAAAATATGAAAACAGGCAATTTAAACCTATTAAGGTTTTCCTTAATAAAATTCTTTTTAAAATCAGGTTCAGCACAATTATCTGAAACATTTGCTATCAAAACAATATTATCCCATAGAATAAAAAAATCCTCTTTTCGCAGTGTCTCAGTTTGTGAAAAATCTGTCTGAAAAGTAACATGTGAATCTGTAATATTTGTTACAATACAGAAAAGGCCATGCTTAATATTTAAGTGTGCTAAAAATGGCAAATTGATATTTTCAAAATCACTATTAGTAATCTTTATAGCTGTATTTTTTACGGAATAGTGATCTAATGTTGCACTAATAGAATACAGGCTTGGGTAATCTGGATGTGAAAGCAGCTCTTTTTTCAAGTAGGCTTTGGTCACTGGTACTGTTAGCTGTTTTAAAAATAAGTAAGTGATAATACTTGTGTTATCTCTTAAGTCGGCATTCATATATGTTTTATTAATTAGATCAAAAAAAAGAAGATGGGAAGCGATTTTAAATTAGAACAGTCTAAGTTTAGAATCTTAACATAATGCATGACTCAAATTGAATAAAGCATTTAAAAATTAAAACTTATGAAGCGTTTAAAATTAATGACTAGTGATTCAGAATTGTCTTCAAAAGATGAATGCTAAACATGCTCAAAAAAACTACTCCAATACTCTTAGTTACTTTTATTTTCTTTTTGCAACTTAAGTCAAATCATTCTACATGCAAATATAAAAATTTTGATAATACTAAAAAAAATGAAAAAATATTTTCCATAATGAAGATCAGATATTTCTTCATTGCTATTGAATGAATAGATACTAAATTTTTTGCTCAATTTTCAAAAATATTCTTTAATGGTATCTGGAATCGTTTCAGATTGATGATTAAACAATGATTGCAAATTCATAAATTACTTTCAATTTTCTTTAATTATGATCACTTGGGTTCAAAATACTATGAATTTCTATTTTTTCTGCTTTTGCAATGAATAAAATATTATATTTGCATTAAAATACAATGTGATTACTTTTTTTTAACTAAGCTTATATAAACCACCAAATTTAAATCACGTTTTAACAAATTCTTAAAAAATGAAAACAACACTACTCACTTTTTTAGCCATCGTGATTGCAGTTTCCCTGTCAGCACAAAAAATGGCAAAGGTTTCACCTGAGAAGGCAAACAAAACAGCAAAAGCTTATAAAATGCCTGCTGTTGCTGAACTAGAACTTTCGAATGCAATTTTCAGACCTGGTGACGGCCCAAAAGCAGCACCTGGTGTTACCGAAACAATTATCGGAACCACTCGTTATGACCTTCAATCTAATGCCAACGTTCAAAACCGCATATTTGCTTACCCTGATGGAACTGTTGGTGCAACCTGGACAATGGGTTTTGGAGAGTCTTCTTTTGCTGACCGTGGTACAGGTTACAATTATTTCGACGGAACAAGTTGGGGCGAAGCTCCTACAGCACGCATTGAATCTGTTCGCGTTGGATGGCCCTCATATTCACCAAACGGCAACGGTGAAATGGTAATTACACATGCTGCAGGTAACCTTAATTTTGCAACCAGACCTACAAGAGGTTCAGGAGCATGGACATCAGGCCCAATCCCTAACACAGCTGGTTTCACTTGGCCACGCGCTATTGAAAGTAATGGCAAATTGCATATTATTGTAAACACAAATGCAATTTTCGAAGGACTCAATTTCGCCCTTGTTTACCTGAGTTCATCAGATAATGGAGCAACTTGGTCAACTCCGGCTATTCTTCCCGGAATGGAAGCCAGTTCTATTTTAACTGGATGGGCAGGTTTCGACGGATTTGGTGGTGATACCTATTCATGGGCTGCTCCTAAAGGCGATACTATTGCTTTTGTATTTGGTGATATGCTTGGTGGAGTTTGGGCCATGAAATCATTTGACAACGGTCTGACCTGGACAAAAACTACTATTTACAGTTACCCAACTTTAACTGGTGATACTAGTCCTGATATAGCTACTTTTGATGATACATGGGATATTGCTTTAGATAATCTGGGTAAAATTCATTTTGTTGGATGTCGTTACAAAATGACTTTAGTTAACTCAACGGCTAATCCACTTTCATGGAATTACTATCCTTATACTGATGGTGTTGTTTATTGGAATGAGAATATGCCACAGATTGATACCAGTTTTCTGAACAATCCTGATTCACTTTTCAATAACGGAATGTGGGTAGGAAGTGTACTTGACCTAAACGGAAACGGTGAAATTGACTGGATTGATGCCGGCGCTGATTATTATCCATGGGGAGCTTACAGGTATGCTGCTTCAACCACTATGCCACAGATTGAAGTTGACAATGAAAACAACATTTTTGTTTCCTATTCTTCACTTCGTGAGGATTTGGCCAATACCGGTTCAAACCCTAGTCCACAAATGTACCATCACCTTTATCTTACTTCGAAACTTAGCTATGAACCTAATTGGTGCGACCCGCGCGACCTGACAGATGATGTTGAACATACTTTTGATGAATTCGTTTGGGCTTCAATGGCACTGGCTGGAGATAAACTTCATTTTGTTGTTCAGGCTGACCCAGAACCTGGTACTGCAGTTGTAACTTTAGCTCAGGGTGGAGATGGTGATGAATTTGATGAAAATTATATTTACCATATAACTTTCCCAACTTTCGTCAGCGTTAAACCTGTTGATATAGCTAAGGACGTTACCGTTTCGCCAAATCCTGCCAGTGAGTATACCAATGTTCAGGTAATGCTTAACAACTCAGGTAAAGTTGAAGTAAACGTATATGACGTTATGGGTAAACTGGTTTTGGCTAACAACTATGGTCAGCAGTCAACCGGAAGTCATATTTACAAAATTAATACATCTTCACTTCCAGCAGGAGTATATGTTTTCAATGTACAGGCTGGTGGTAGTCAGACATCCAAAAAAGTTATTGTTAAATAACACTAAATTAAATTATTAGCACATAAAGGCTGCCCGTAAGGCGGCCTTTTGTGTTTTTAGTAATAAAGGGCTTAACTAAAAGCAGGCAGCAGATTATTCCTCTGAGAAAATATTTTTTTTACATCGGAATCAAAATCCTTACATTTGTATATGTCAAGATAAAAAATATGATTTAGATTAAAATGTATTAACTTCAGTTTGGAAATTCCTTACTATTAATCGATTAATAAACAAGCAACTATGAAGACTTTTCTACTTTTGATCCTGGTTTCTTCGGTATGTTTTAATATTTCGGCGCAAAAGATCTGCGTGAAGCAATCCGGTAATAATGAACGTTCCGCCAAATTGCTGATTAAGAATACATCAGCAGCTCAATATGGCAACCCTGCTGAATCAGAATCTGATTATAATCCGGTTATCAAATCCCAAAAATCAATTCCGGGAGTTTTTGAAGCGATGCTGGGCGAAACTTCGTGGGATAACCAGACGAATGCCTCAGTTGCCAACCGCATTTATGCATACCCTGATGGGACAATTGGCGCAGTATGGACTATGCTTAACCAATCTCACAGAGGTACAGGTTACAATTATTTCGATGGAGTTGAATGGGGTCCGGAACCTTTGGTTGCTATTGAACCTGTGTCAACAGGATGGCCATCCTACTTCCCTTTTGGTAATGGTGAAATGATCGTGGCACATGATACGGAAGGAAGTTTACATATTTCAAAAAGAGAAGTGAAGGGAAGCGGTGTATGGATAACAGATACAATGAATGCAACAGGGCCCGGAGTTGGATGGCCTCGTGTTATAACTACTGGAAACATCATTCATATTATCGCCTGCACTCAGGATGATTATCAGGGACTTACCCATGCAATTCTATATTTCAGGTCAACCGATGCAGGTACTACATGGGAATCTCCGCTTGTACTGCCCGGACTCGACGCTGCCTCCCTGGGGGTGGGCGAAAATAAAAGTTTTAAAGGTTTCAAACCTGATTCCTATTCGTGGGCAGCGCCCAAAGGCGACACCATTGCATTTGCGGTTGCAGATTGTATGGGCGGGGTATGGATCATGAAATCTTTTGATAATGGTTCGAGCTGGTCGAAAACCACCGTATTAACAGTACCTGTTTTTGAAACTGCACCAACACCGGTGTTTGCTTCAACTGACGCTTCCATTTCTGTAGCAATGGATAGCCAGGGTATAGCGCATATAGTATTTGGACGAATGTTTGTTACAAAAGAAGATATTTTAGCATACGATATTGTGTACAATCCGTATTCGGATGGACTAATTTACTGGAATGAAACTATGCCTCAGCTTGATACTACACAACTTGGAAATACGGATATCCTTGAGTCGCAGGGAAATCTCATTGCCTGGATGGAGGATGTTGATGGAAGTGCAGAAATTGAATTTCCTGATGTTATCGGCGACCTTTATCCGTTCGGACTTTATAATGTCGCGCTAAGCAGCATGGGTCAGATCATTATTGACGATAACGATGAAATTTTTGTAACCTATTCTTCCTGCCGTGAAGATCTGATGAATACCTTGGCATGGCCTTGCACACAACTATACCGGCACCTGTATTTTCTCCATAAAGAATCATGGTCACCCGATTGGTCAGATCCTATCGACCTGGTTAATGATATTGAGCATTCTTACGATGAATGTGTTTATGCATCTCTGGCATTTTCAGCCGACGTGGCAACTTTTTCATATTTGTATATTATTTATCATCTTGATCCTGAGCCCGGAATACGTTTTGGGATTGATCAGGATGAACCGGGTAATAACTACGTTAATTACCTGACTCTTTTTCGGCCAATGTCGGTTCAACCGATTGATAGCCGGCTGGAAGTGATGGTTTCACCAAACCCGGCACACGATTTTGCCAATGTAGTGGTTTCCCTTGCCAAAGCTGACAATGTCGAACTAAATGTTTACGATGCCATGGGCAAGCTTGTGATGAAAAATAACTTCGGCTTGCAAACAAGCGGTAATCACACTTACAAAGTGAACACTAGTTCGCTCACAGGAGGTATGTATCTTTTTGTCGTACAAACCGGCAGCAGCGTGATTTCAAGGAAGGTGGTTGTTGAGTAGGTTAGTTTCAAATTCCAAGGGCCAGATTCCAGGTACCAAATTCCAAGTCCCAAATTCCAAACCCTTCAAACTCTTCAAACTCTTCAAACTCTTCAAACCTGAAACTTGAAACTAGAAACCCTTCAAACCCTTCAAACCCTTCAAACCCAATTCATGCTTAGAAAAAATCCCCCGGCCTTCGGCCACCCCCTTTGAAAGGGGGACATAGCGAGGTGACTATCTAAAAGCAAAAATATCTTGTGGTTGTTCAAACGTGAAACTTGAAACATGAAACTTGAAACAAGAAACCTGAAACAAGAAACAAGAAACCCTTCTAAATATATAATTCAAAATACATGCACCTTTTTATATCTTTGTACCCTGAAATCACACGAATGCTACTGACCGAAATCAAATTCCTGGTACTAAAAGATATAAAACTCGAATTCAAGCAGCGGTATGCCATAAACGGGATATTGCTGTATGTGGTTTCAACCATATTCGTCAGTTATCTTTCGTTTGTCAGGATTATTGAGCCGGCAACATGGAACAGCCTTTTCTGGATCATTATGTTGTTTGCTGCCGTTAACGCGGTTTCGAAAAGTTTTGTACAGGAAAGTACCTCGCGGCAATTGTATTACTACACCATTGCCAGTCCGCAGGCAATTATCCTTTCGAAAATACTGTACAACTTTATGCTAATGGGTGTGCTCTCGCTGCTATGCTTTATTGTATTCACTGCGCTGATGGGAAGCTTTGTTACCAACTATCTATTATTTATAAGCGCTTTGCTACTGGGTAGTTTTGGATTTGCATCATCGCTCACCATGATTTCGGCAATAGCCTCACGTACCAATAATAATTTTGCGCTGATGGCCATCCTGAGCTTTCCGGTTGTAATGCCTTTGCTGCTTATCCTGATGAAAGTATCGGCTGCAGCATTGAGTGTCGGAACCCTTTCGGGCAATATGAAATACCTCGGAGCTTTATTTATGCTCAATGCCATCGTAATTGCCATGTCGTTTGTTTTATTCCCATACCTGTGGCGCGATTAAAGTGAATAGTAATATTTATTTACTTGAAATCAAGGGAACTGAAAACCAATAAGTAAAAACTGAAAACTATAAGATAAATGAGTGATTTTTTTAAAAATAACTGGTGGAAACTGTTAGGAGTATTATTAATCCTATACAGCATTATAGCCGGTTTCCTGATTGAAGTACCTGATTTGCCGGTGATAAGGCAATCGATACGGAATTTGTTTTTCCATGTCGTAATGTGGTTTTCGATGATGGTGATGTTCGGCACTTCGCTTGTGCGGAGCCTGCGTTACCTTTCTTCCTTCGAGCTCAAGCACGATGTAGTTGCCATACAGTCAGTGAATGTAGGCTTGTTTTTTGGCATACTCGGAATAATAACCGGAATGATTTGGGCTAATTTTACCTGGGGCGCTCCATGGGTTAACGATCCGCAACTTAACGGTGCCGCGCTTACCATCCTTGCGTATTTCGCTTACCTCGTTCTCAGACGTTCGATTGATGAAGAACATAAACGTGCCCGTATCGCAGCAGTTTATAACATATTTGCATTCGTAATGCTCGTAGTTTTTATAGGCATTCTGCCAAGGCTTGCACAGGGATCGCTTCACCCCGGTAAAGGCGGAAGTCCTATGACTGTTACCAACCTCGATAGTATGATGCGTATGGTTTTTTACCCTGCAATTATCGGCTGGATCATTATTGGATTCTGGATTACCGGAATACGGGTAAAAATGGCGAATATCAGGCAACACCTTGATAATCCTGAATAAAGCTGGTTCAAACTTTGCAACCTGATAGAAACAATTTGAACATTTTACTGTTTAATTAACACAATAAATCATAATGGAAGAGACTAAAATTTTTGTAGTAATCGCTGTTCTTTCAACTGTACTGATCGGGTTGGCCTCCTATCTTTTCTGGCTCGACAGGCGGGTTTCGAAAATGGAGAAAGAAATTAAAAATAACCAAAACTAATCATGAAGAAGACACATATTTTTCTGCTGGTATTTGTAGTTGCTGCCATAGGCGTGATTTTAAGCCTGTTTGCCAATACAAGTACTTACACCGATTTTTCGGCGGCTACTGACAATCCGGGAAAGGAATTCCACATTATCGGTAAACTTGCGCTTGATAAACCTATTGTTTACGATACAAAAGTAGATGCCAATAAGTTTACATTTTTTATGACGGATCAAAAAGGTTCTGAAAAACTTGTTACCTATAAAGGTGCCAAACCTCAGGATTTCGAGAAATCGGAACAGGTTGTTGTTATAGGCAAAATGGTGAACAACGAATTTATTGCAAGCAGCCTGCTTTTAAAATGTCCTTCAAAATACAATGAAGAAAAGAAACCGGATGAATTCGGGGATCAGAGTTTTAAAGCTGTGGAACCTGCTGTGGCAAAATAAAACGATTGAAGGTTTTAAAATCGCGTGGGCACAAAAAAAAGAGAAGGTGTAAAATCCTTCTCTTTTTTTTTTGCGAAATCAGAGACGCTTTTCAACACATTCCGGTACGCTATTAATATTCCAAGCTGATTTTTAAATCATCGAAATAGATAGGTTTCTTTGCCTGGTTCCATGCAAAAATGCGGATTTCCTGTTCCGGGTTCAAGGGTTTCTGGAAATAGAAATTGCACGAAAACTCAACCCATTTGCCGGTTTCGGTCAGGTTATCGGTAAGCGGATAAACTTTCCAGTCGTATTGTTCTTTGTTTTCGCTCACATTAAGGATAATTCCCAGTTTCGGAGAAGCAACCGTGGTATAAACCCATCCGGAAACAACAATCTTTTTGGGAACACCGGTATTTATGTTTTTCAAAATCTCCTGAAAAGCATAACCATATTCGATAGTATCGTTGGTAACACTGGCGAATTCGCCCGAATGTGCTGGGGGATCAGTCATAGCTATTACAGTTTTTTCATTGATCCACGAAGGGATAACGGCTGTTGCATTTTCCATGTCGTTAGTAATCTCAATCAGGTTCTGAGCCGGAGTTGCTGCAGGTTCGGTTTTTGTGCCGGAGTTCGAACAGCCATAAAGAAGGGTTCCGGCGATAGCTAAAACAATCAAATTTTTCATAAGTATTTGTTATTTAGGTTGATAATGATCTTCAATAGGTTTTTGCAAAATTATAATTTTTTTCTGGTTTAAAAATTGTGAAATGATAATGGTGGAGATATCAGGCGAACTAATTCTGAACGCAGTAAAAAGGAGTTTTAATTCAACTGCAGATGTATAAACAGTATTTTTGCCTAAGTCCGCTAAAAGATTTTTTGGAGATTTACGGAAACCTTTTTTTGTTAATGCGCTACGGCAAACGTTTTCTACCGGATTTCTTTTATTGAGATTTAAGTCCTGCGGACTATAGTATCAGAACATGAATCCCCAATAATCAAGATCAATAAACAATTTTCTCATTATTGCAGATTGTGAATGAAATTCCTGATTTAATAATTTTTAAAATATTTTCATTTCTGTTGTAACTTTATACCCTGCTTAAACGTAATACCTTCGAAAAGCACAAAACCGAAAGCCCAAACAATGACCACAAGCGAGTACAATTCGTGCGCTGACCTATACTCCGACGGGGTGTATCGTTTTATCCTCAAGAATATAAAGGATAGAGATACCGCTCAGGATATTGTGCAGGAATCGTATGTGAGAATGTGGGAAAGGGTAAAAGAAATTTCGTACGACAAAGCCCGCGCTTACCTTTTTACAACGGCCTATCACACCATGATCGACCATATACGTAAAAACCAGCGCCTTAGCTCAATCGACGATAACTACAACGAAGTACTTGACGAAAAGCCGGGGACTTATAACGACCTTAAAGAAGTTATAAACGAGGCTGTAGCCAAACTTCCGGAAATTCAACGCTCGGTAATTATGCTCCGCGACTACGAAGGATACTCGTACGAAGAAATCGGCGACATACTGAAACTCAGCGAATCGCAGGTAAAAGTGTATATTTTCAGGGCACGTACTTACCTGAAACAATATATTGGAAGCCTCGATCTGGTGCTTTAGAAAAACAGAATACAAATAATTACAACAATGAAAATTAACAGGGATAATTTCGAAGCATATTTCCTCGACTATTTCGAAGGGCAACTGAGCCCGGAAATGGTTCAGGAAGTATTGTTATTCGTTGAACTAAACCCTGATCTTAAAAATATATTCGCTGATTTCGAAGCGGTTACACTTACGAGAGAAGATGATATCGTATTTGAGAATAAAGCAGGTTTAAAAAAAAACCAGGTATTCGCCACTTCGCAGATTAACGATTCAAATTATGAGGAGTTCCTGATTGCTGAAACCGAGGGACTGCTTGATATGAACCAACTTTCAGCACTTGATGAATTTATCAGCATCAATCCACAGTTTGAAAACGATCGCCGACTTTTCGGCCTGGCTCATTTAACGACAGATAGTGAGGTAGTTTTCGAAGCCAAAGAATCACTTAAACAGAAAGCCATTCCTGTTGGTGCTATAACTGCTGATACTTACGAAACTTTCTTTGCCCGCGAACTCGAAGGCGATCTGAATGCTGATGAAAAACTTCAGCTTGCCACATTTATGGAATACAATCCGCAGCTTGCGCAGGAACGTCGTTTGTATAAACATACCATTCTTGCTCCCGACACCGGAATCGTTTTCGAAAACAAAAATCTGCTAAGGCAATCAGTAACCCCGGTACGCCGGATTGTTTATTATGCGCTTTCAGCAGCTGCTTCGCTTGCACTGATCATGAGTGTATACTTCCTACTCGAACGGAACGATATTCCCCAAAATATTGCACAACAGGGTAACAGAATAAATCCGACAGAACAAACAATTACACCTCAGCAAAATGCGGGTCCTGATAAGCAGGTTGCCTTAACTGACAGCAAACCCAAAGCTAATACTTCAACCTCCGGTCAATCGGCCAACGTTGCAGAAACTAAAATTCAAACAGCAAACAATGGGGTGGTAACAGACAATGGCAGCGACAGAAATACAGAAATTGCGGCAAACTACCGTCAAAGCGTTGAGCCACTGCAGTCAAAGTCAGCCCACAAAGTAAGCACACGGCAGTATGTCGATCCTCAGTTTACATTTATCCGAACAAGCCAGATGTATATGAATGTGAACCTGGAGTTCTATTACAACCTTAAACTTGCCGAGCAGATAGAATATGCCAGTATGAATACAAAAGATAAGAACCCGGCTAAAACTATAATGAATGCTGCAACCGGCAAAGCCGAGGATTTATTTGCGCTGAACAGGAATACTCCCGATCGTGAAGAAAAAAAGAATGTTACACTTTGGACATTCGCCGAACTTGGAGTTCAGACATACAATACATTCACTTCGAGAGAAGTTGAACTGAAACTTCGCAAGGATGAAGAAGGAAAGGTTGTCGCTTACGGCTTGGAAGGCGGAATACTGGATTTTGAGAAAGAAGTAAAAAAATAATCCATATTGGATCAGTATTTTAAAGAATCCGGGAATTACCCGGATTTTTTTTTCATAAACAGATAACATTCAGGAGTTGTTGAAAACTGTATATCATCCAAACAATCAGCATTAGACAGTTGAATTCTTAATACCTTCATAGATATTGCCTAGCATAAGCAGAGGTCGTTTCATATAAATCCCGGTGCGCTGCACCTTTCGAATTGTTCTTCTTTTTCTTACAAATATTGCGGTGCTCTGCACCTTTATTTCCTGGTGAAAAAGAGAAAATAATAAAGCCACAGAGTGGCGTAATATTTGTAGCCAGGCGAAAGAGAGAATAATTTAAGGTGCAGCGCACCGCAATATAAAACCAATCTTAATTCTGGTTAAGTTTTTTAGCAGAGCCTGATTATACCATAACAATCTGTATTTCAATACCCGTGACAAATAAATTCCTGATAAGCATATTCTTTTTACAGAAAATTAACATTTTTCACATTATGCTGTAACATTTCATAACCATACTCCGTCTAGCATCAGGAAATCAATAAAAAACAAACCACATAATATCAAAATTATGAAAACTCTGAAATTAGCTCTTGCAGGAATGATGCTCCTTACACTCACCTACTCAAGTGTTAAAGCTCAAACAAAAGGAAACGGCAATGTAACAAGTCAGGAACGCCAGGTTTCGTCCTTTGATGCTATACAAGTGGGCTGCGCTATACATTTAATCCTTTCGCAGGGCGATAATCAATCTGTAAAAGTAGAAACCGACGAAAATCTACAGGATCGTATAACCACTAAAGTTACAAACGGCACTTTGCACCTGAACTGCGATAACATTAAAGATCCAACGAAAATGAATGTTTATGTAACTGCTGTCAGCCTTAGCAGTCTTGAGGCAAGCGGTGCGGCTAAAGTAACTGGCGAAACACCAATAAAGAGCCCTGAGGCTTTTGGACTCTATACTTCAGGAGCTGCAAAAACAAATCTCACCATCGAAACCGGTACTTTCACAAACGAAACAAGCGGAGCCGCAAGCAATACTATTTCCCTTACTGCTACAAATGCTACCACCGAAATAAGCGGAGCCGGAAACATGACGCTCAAAGGATCGGCTGACAAGCACGAAACCGAAGTTTCAGGTGCCGGTAATCTGAAAGCCATAGAATTTGTAACCAATTATACAAATGCGGAAGTTTCGGGAGCTGGCAACGCAAAAATAATGGCCCGTCAACTGCTCAAAGCAGACCTTTCGGGAGCTGGCAACCTTTCTTACTTCGATAAAGATAACATCAAAAGCATATCAAAACAGGGCGAATACCAGATCACTTTCGACGGTATGGATAATGTAAAAAGCGTAATCATCGAAGAAAATGAAGATGTTGATGCTGATGTATCCGTTGATATTAATGAAGGAGCATGGAAAGTATATGAAGATGATGATTCAGTTACAGTTGTAATGAATGATAAAAAAATAATTATTGTTACTGATGATTCGGTAAGGGTAAATATCGGACAACGCGACTATGTAATCAGTGATGATGGTGTGAAGATTAAAAAACACGACAAAAAGCCGAAATTTAATGGTCACTGGGCTGGTTTAGGATTAAGTGTAAACGGACTTTTAAATGAAGATCATCTCATTGATTATCCTGCAGGCGCTCCTTACCTCGATATTAATTACAATAAATCAACAGGTGTGAGCCTTAATCTCTTTGAACAAAATGTAAACCTTTACAATCAAAAACTGGGACTGGTTACCGGATTAGGCGTAACATGGAATAATTACCGCTTTGCCGATAATGTTATACTTACTGATGATGGAAAACTCGATGGTTATTTTTCGGCAGAGCCGGGATACAGCTACCAGAAAAGCAAACTTATGTTAGCCTCACTGAGGATACCTCTGATGCTTGAATTTCAGACCAACAGCAAAATGAAAGCGAATAGTTTTCATGTAGGTGCAGGTGCAGTAGGCTCAGTACGTATGTGGTCGCATACCAAAAACGAGATCAACGATTCGAAAACAAAAAACAAGGGTGATTTTTACGTCAATCCATTTATTATAAACGGCATGGCAACCATCGGTTGGGGATTTATTAACCTTTATGGAACCTATTCTTTCAGCGAAATGTTCCGTCATGATAAAGGACCAGTTGCGTACCCGTTCGAAGTGGGCATCACACTTGTAGGATTCTAAATCCTACTGATTATGTGAAACTTATACTCCCGAAAAGCACTTTTTATATCATATTGTTATAAATTGTTATGGTTAGTTGCCGGACTGCCCTCTGAAAAAGGGCAGTTTTTTTTTTACAGTCAAAGCATTAACTTTGCCCGAAAGAAATAAGGATTTGGGGTTTAGGGGTTGGTTGGTTGGGGAAGGAAATAAAGAAAGTGAATCTGAAAGGGATTTGAAAATATCAGAAAGAATTAGAAGAAATACATAAACTGAAAACTAAAACATATGTCGGGACATAATAAATGGTCGACCATTAAGCGTAAAAAAGGAGCTTTGGATGCCAAAAGGTCAAAAATTTTTTCCAAAATCATTAAAGAAATTACGGTTGCCGTAAAAGAAAGCGGTGCCGATCCTGATGCCAATCCTCGATTGAGGCTTGCTATTTCGAATGCCAAAGGCGCCAGTATGCCTAAGGAAAATATACAACGCGCCATCAGCAAAGGAGCTGACAAGGACGGAGCTTCGTTTATTGAATGTACTTTCGAAGGTTATGCCAACGGCGGTGTAGCTATTTTCCTCGAAGCAACTACTGATAACCAGCAGCGGACTATTTCCAACGTTCGCATGTATTTCAATAAATTCAGCGGTAACCTTGGAACAAACGGGTCGCTGAGTTTTATTTTCGACCGTAAAGGTATTTTTACCATTCCTGAAGGCACAATTAATGCCGAAGAGTTTGAAATGGAAATGATTGAAGCCGGGGCCGAGGATATGCAGCTTGAAGATGGTTATTTCACCATAACAACAGCCATGGAAAATTTTGGCGCCATGATGAAAAAACTGGAAGCACTGAAGATTGAACCGGAAAGTGCTCAGCTACAGCGGATTTCTAAAGACACTACCAAACTGGATCTGGAAAGCGCAAAAAAAGTAATGAGACTTGTTGAAATGTTTGAAGAGGACGATGATATACAGGCAGTTTATCATAACCTGGAAATGACGGACGAACTTATGGAGTCGTTATAATAATATAAATACACATCGTCGAAACCCGGATGTTATTATTAGCATCCGGGTTTTTTATTTAAATTTCAAAACCAGTAAAAAAACCACAATCACAAATCACACATTATCTGAGATTTAAAAAAATATTTTAGTCTAAATTAATTTTTTAGTTGTATAACTATGTTTTTAGTTGTATCTTTGTACTGTAATTTTATGAACAATGAAAAAACTAACCAAAGCCGAGGAACAGATCATGCAGGTTCTGTGGGAACTGGAGAAAGGATTTGTAAACGATATTGTAAGCCGCCTGTCCGAACCCAAACCTGCCTATAATACGGTTTCGACCATAGTGCGCATACTCGAACAAAAAGGATTTATCGCTCACAAAGCTTACGGCCGCACCCACGAGTATTATCCATTGGTTCAAAAAGAAGAATACTCCCGCGAATACCTGAATAATTTCACACAGAATTATTTCAGTAATTCCTACAAAGCGCTGGCATCCTTTTTTGCCCAGAGCGAAACGCTGAGCATCAAAGAGCTGGAAGAAATAAAATTGTTGGTTGAAGAACAAATCAGGAACCATAAAAAATTGTAATCATGAATACGTTCATAACCTATATTATAACCACAGTTGTATCGCTGGGTATTTTTTACGGCGCATATGTTTTACTGCTTCGCAAGGAAGCTTTGTTCCGCTTCAACCGCATTTACCTGCTTTCGGGCTTGCTCCTCTCCTATCTTATTCCATTGATTACATTACTTCCCGATTCATTTTTCACCTCCTTTCTGAAATCGGATACTGACGGAATTTTAAGAACAATTACACTTTCGCCCGTCGAAATAAGTTCAAATGCTTTCAGTAATCCCTCAACTGTTAATATAGTTCGTTATGCGTATGTAGCCGGGATGATTTTTTTCGCGTTGCGACTGATCACCAGGGGATTAAGCATTTACCATTTACATAGAAAGAGCGAAAAAACGCTTGAAAATAATTCCAGTATACTGTGGATCAATAAGGATATTCCGCCATTTTCGTTTTTCGGTTTTATGTATTTACCTGTAGCACTTAAAGATTCGAGGCATGTAAACGAAATTATCAATCACGAACAAATACATATAAACTCGTTACACAGTTTTGATATTTTGCTTACGCAACTATTGCAGATACTCTTCTGGTTTAACCCGTTTATCCCGTTGATTGAAAATGCGTTGCGCGAAATACACGAATTTGAAGCAGACAATGCCGTGATACAATCCGGAACCGATCCTGTAGCCTATACAAGGATTTTATTCGGACAAGATAAAGCCGCCCAGGCTATAATTTTGGGAAATAATTTCAATTACTCACTCATAAAAAGGAGGTTAACCATGTTTTACAAACAATCCACACGATTTGCCCGTATAAAGGCTTTCGTGGTATTACCATTGGCAGTAGGCATAGTAATGATTTATGCTATCAGCTGCAAGCAAGTAACTGATCCAGTTGCACCACCGCCACCACCCCCGCCGCCACCTCCACCAATAGAAGCATCTGTGTCAGGTGAAGAAGTATTTACTGTGGTCGAAAACATGCCTCAATTCCCTGGTGGGGATGAAGCCAGAATAAAGTATATGATTGAAAACGTAAAATATCCTGAGTCGGCTAAAAAGGAAGGCTTGCAAGGTACTGTGTATATTTCGTTTGTGGTTGAAAAGGACGGACAAATTGCTGATGCAAAAGTTGTCAGAGGCATTGGGAAAGCCTGCGATGATGAAGCACTGAGAGTTGTAAGTGCGATGCCAAAGTGGATACCAGGCACACAAAAAGGACAGGCAGTGAGGGTACAATTTAATATGCCTATTAAATTTGCGCTCGCCGATAAATAGTTGTTCAACACACCAAAAACGCGAAAAGGCAGCCAACCAGGCTGCCTTTTCGCGTTTTCAAACTAAAAGATATTAAGCAGTTACAATCTCGTAAGTATCTTCTGCAATAACCAATTCTTCGTTGGTAGGAACCACCATAACTGTGGCTTTTGAACCTGGTTTGCTTATGACCTCTTCTTTGCCGCGGAGTTTCGTATTTTTCTCCACATCAAATTCAATGCCCATAAATTCAAGTCCCTGCGATACTTCCTGGCGGGTTTCCCATCCATTTTCGCCAACACCACCGGTAAATATCACAACATCTACACCGCCCATTGCTGCAGCGTATGCGCCAATGTATTTTTTGATGCGATAGTGATAAATATCAAGCGAAACCTGTGCCCTGTGATTGCCTTCGGCAGCAGCAGTTTCAATATCGCGCATATCGCTCGATACACCGGATAAACCAAGCATACCGCTGTGTTTATTGAGCAAAGTACTTGTGTACTGAATGCTGGTTTCTTCTTTATCAGCAATGTAAAGAAGTGCGCCTGCATCAATATCGCCGCAACGTGTTCCCATTACCAGCCCTTCAACAGGTGTCATACCCATCGAAGTATCCACTGACTTACCATTCTTTATGGCACACATCGAAGCTCCGTTACCAAGGTGGCAACTGATAATTTTAAGGTCTTCTATCTTTTTACCAAGGATATCAGCAGCACGCTGCGAAACAAACCTGTGACTCGATCCGTGGAAACCATAGCGACGTACTTTATACTTTTCGTACAACGAATAAGGAATGCCATACAGGTAAGCCTGCTCGGTCATTGTCTGGTGGTAAGCGGTATCGAATACCCCAACCTGCGGAACATCAGGCAACAATTTGGTGATGGCATAAATACCTTCGAGGTTGGGAGGATTGTGCAGAGGAGCCAGATCGATACATTCTTCGAGTGCTTCAATAACTTCTTTGGTAATGGCAACACTTCCGTTGTATTTCTCACCGGCATGAACAACGCGATGACCTACAGCACCGATTTCATTCATATCGCTTACACAGCCATATTCCTTATGGGTAATAACGCCAAGCACAAATTCGATACCGGCCTGGTGATCCAGAATTTCGCCTTCGAGTTTCAGCACATCGCCATTAGCCATATAATGTTTTATGGATGCGCCCTTAAGACCTATTTTATCAACAAGGCCTTTTGCAACTACTTCGGCTGAGGGCATTTCGAAGAGTTGATATTTAATGGATGAACTTCCACAGTTCAGAACTATAATCTTCATTTGTACTTTTTTTTTACAGAATTGAACAACTACTTGTATTCGGGACAAGTGATAGTACTACCAATGATTTTGCCGTTGGCATCGTATTTATAGAAACCTTGTCCGGAGGCTTTTCCTAAATAATTGGCACGAACCAGGCGTTTCAATACGGGTGAGGTTTTGTATCCGTGTTCGCCAAATTCGTTGTACAGGTTATCCATCCATTTCTGCAGTTTATCAAGACCTATGCGGTCAGCAAGTTCGAAAGGGCCATATTGGTTACCGAGGCTTGTTTTCATCAGCTCATCAATATCCTGTGCCGAAGCTATACCTTCCATCAGCATTTCGCAAGCCTGGTTTATCACAACACAAATCATACGTGTTGTAACATTACCCGGCGATTCCATAAGGGTGATAGGCTTTTTCTCGAGCATCTTTACGAAACGGCTTACGAGTTCGAAAGCTTCGTCGGAAGTACGCGCGCTTCGAACAACTTCCAGAACTTTAACTTTGTCGGAGGGTGACATAAAATGCAAACCAACAGCACGGTCAGGATACTGAAGTCCTGATGCCAGATCCGAAATCATGAGTGTTGCTGTGTTAGAAGCCAGGATAGCATCGCGGCGAACGAATTTTTCTGCTTTTTGAAGTATCTCTTTGCGAATATCGAGGCTTGTGCCCGGCTTACGCGAATTTATGGCTTCGAAAACTATATCGCAATCAGCCAGTTGGGCGTAATCAACTGTTCCTTTTATACGCGACATTATTAAACGTTTCTCACCACCAGTCATGCCCCAGCGGCGGATTTCGTGATCGAGCATTCCTGCAATCCCTTCGAGTGCATTTTTTACCCGCTCTTCGTTTACATCGAGGCAAATAACTTCAAAGCCATGCTGGCTGATTGTTTTTGCGATTTCCTGTCCCATTGACCCGCATCCGATGATACCAATCTGATGAATGGATCCATGTTGTTTGGGACTTTTTGTGAGACTGAAATCTTCCAGTTTTCCGATTATTTCTGACATTTTTGTAAAATATATTTGTATATTGATTGTATTCCAAAAAAAAGACTTACTACACTCTGAATCAAGACATTGAACTCAAATATGCTTAAATCCGGTGCAAAGGTAGAATTTATTTGGCGGTTAGAGAATGAATACTGTTAGTATTTTCACAATGAGGCGCATTTTATACCTTTTTTAAATAATGACATATCACCTTCCGGAATAACGTTATTGCCACACCAATTTTCTTAATTTTGCTGCCACAAAACATGGACACTACAAGTATCAGATACAAGTTTAATCCAGCGCTAACCGATACTGTTGGCTTTTACGATTATTGTATCCCGTTAACTAACGAAAGTGTTCCCCCGCCTGCTGATTCGCTGCTGAAATATTACGATTATAGTGTTTACAATTTCGTTACGCCTCCTCCGGCGCCAAAAGAGTATGCCGAATCCCCCTCAGTATTTGGAAAACATCAGCTGTTGCCGGTTCATAAAGGTCCGGTGGCACTCAACCGGCAATCGACCGACTGGATTACGATACTACTACTGCTATGTCTTGTACTGTTTGCATGGATACAGACTGTATCACATAAAAGATTTGTGCAGATAATCAGGGCAGTTTTACAACCACATTCCGTTAATCAGCTCGAACGCGAAGGGAACCTTTTCAGGGAAAGGATTACACTTGGATTGGGTGCTATATATTATATTATTGGTTCCGTATTTATTCTCCAGCTGTTCAAGGCTTTTAATACCTTACCGGCCGGATTTGATAACCTGAGTTTTGCTGCACTTATATCAGGTGCTTTAATTGGTTACCAAATGCTTAAATCATTACTTATTTATACTTCAGGAATTATTTTTAAAACCGCTGAATCGTCCAGATCATACCAGCTCAATACATTAATATTCAACCATATAACTGGAATAGTTTTATTCCCTTTTGTCATTATGGCTTTTTATTATGAAAATACAACATTTCTGATAATTGGTGGCGTAATTGCTTCATTGCTATTTGTTTACCGACTTTTCAGGGGCATTTTAACAGGTCTGGACAATAAGAATTACAATTTGCTTTATTTATTTTTATACCTTTGCACCCTCGAAATTTTACCCTTGTTACTCCTTGTGAAGGTAGTAAGTAAGATGTAAAAATATCCTTATCATTATTTTAATCTGTTAAAAAAACAATTGGGTAACGTGACTAAAATCAAGAACATACTGGTTTCACAGCCTGTTCCGGCAGATTTGGAAAAATCGCCATACGGTGACATTATCAGGAAACATGGTGTACGGATTGACTTCATAAAATTTTTTAAAATTGAAGGAGTAACTGTACGTGAGTTTCGCGACGAAAAAGTTTACATTAACGAGCATACGGCAATTATCTTTAACAGCAAACATGCTGTAGATCATTTTTTCAGTATTGCCAAAGATGTAAGAGTGGAGATTCCGGAAACCATGAAATATTTTTGCATGTCGGAATCGGTAGCATTTTATCTGCAGAAATACGTGCAGTTTCGTAAGCGCAAAATTTTCTTTTCGGAAAATGATGTATCGCAGCTACTGGACCTTATAAAGAAACATAAAACTGAAAAGTTTTTACTTCCATGCTCCGAAAACCATAGCAAAGAACTTCCTGATTTACTTGAAGCTGCAAAAATAAGCTTCAACGAAGCCGTTTTATACCGTACCGTTCCGGTCGAAATGAAAGAGGTGGTTGACATTTCTACTTTCGATATGCTCGTTTTCTTCAGTCCTCAAGGCATACGTTCGCTGTTTCACAACTGGCCCGACTTTAAACAAGGCGAAATGGTTATCGGAACTTTTGGAACAACCACAACCAATGCCGCTACCGAAGCCGGAATTAAAGTAAACTTTTCGGCTCCAAGCCCGGTAACCCCATCAATGACAACAGCTATAGATGCTTATCTGTCGAAATGTAACAAAAGATGAAAAATTAATACTTTTAAATACATGAAACCCTGTTCATATAAAAATATCGACAGGGTTTTTTATTTCTGCCGGATAAGTAAAAGATACACAATCAGCTTCGGTTGGAAATGAGTAATTTTGCGTTCTCAAAAAAGACTATGCCTTCTTCAGTTAAAATAAACACATTCCGAAAAGCGGAAAAACTATGCAGTCAGAGGGAAATCGACCTGATTTTTTCCGAAGGGAAATCTATTTCTATGAATCCGTTCCGCTTGCTGTACATCGAAACTGAAGCAAATGAAAAGCCCCCCGTAAAAGTTCTGATAGCCGTTCCGAAAAAGAAGTTAAAACTTGCTGTTCACCGCAACCGAATGAAACGCCTTATACGTGAAACTTATCGCATGAGTAAGCATAAATTGCTTGAAGTTGTTGCCCAATCGGGTAAACATTATGATATAGCATTTATTTTTACAGGGATTAAGTGCATTACACAGAAGGAAACACTTACAGCAATAAATGGATTATTGGATCGTTTAATACTTATAAATGAAAAAAATCCTGAATAAAATAATGATCGGAGGCATACGGTTTTACCAGTATGTCATCTCGCCTTATTTGCCGCCGTCATGCAGATATACTCCGTCATGCTCAGCTTATGGAATCGAAGCTCTGAAGAAACACGGACCATTTAAAGGTGGTTGGCTAACCATTAAACGCATAGCCTCCTGCAATCCCTGGGGTGGAAGTGGTTACGACCCGGTTCCTTAAAAATCATAAGATACTGGCAGCAATTCAAAGCAGATTTTTTAACAAACCTGAATTCTGATTGTTTTAAAAAATCAGGAACAAAACTTATTCAGTTCAAATCGAATCTCTCATCAATAAAATTAAAAACACCATGAAATATATAGGCATCCAATCCCTTAGGTTAATGGTAACAGCATCGGTAATTCTGATGCTTAGCCTTACCTCGACGCTGAAAGCTCAAACATCGTCGGATTTTGAAATATCGAAAAACCTCGAAATCCTGACATCCCTTTACAAAGAATTGAATACCAATTATGTAGATGGGGCAAACCCCTCCGAATTAATGAAAACAGGCATAGATGCCATGCTTGATAAACTGGACCCCTACACCGTATTTATTCCTGAATCGGAAATTGAAGATTACCGTTTTATGACAACCGGCGAATACGGCGGAATCGGTTCACTGATTCATAAACAAGGAGATTATATTGTTATCTCGGAGCCCTACGAAAATTCCCCGGCTCAAAAATCGGGTCTTAAAGCAGGTGATAAGATCGTAAAAATCAACGATAAGGATGCAGCCGGAAAATCTGTTGATGATGTAAGCTCAGTTTTAAAAGGCCAGCCAGGCACAAGTTTTAAACTAGTAGTTGAACGTGAAGGCGAACCAAACAGACTTTCGTTTGAAATTGTGCGCGAAAAAATAAGTATTGAACCGGTTTCGTATGCCGGAATGCTTGATTCAGGAATAGGTTATATCCGTTTGAACAGTTTCACACAAACATCTTCATCAGATGTAAAAAAAGCGCTTCTCGGCCTGAAAGAAAAAAACACCTTAACAGGCCTGGTTCTCGATTTGCGCGATAACGGTGGTGGATTGCTGACTGAGGCTGTAAATATTGTAAATCTTTTCGTGAAGAAAAACGAACTTGTGGTTACCACAAAAGGGAAACAAAAGGACAAAAACCGTAGCTATCAGACCATGATGGAACCGGTTGATGTTAATCTGCCCCTGGTGATTCTGGTAAATGGAAGCAGTGCTTCAGCTTCCGAAATTGTTGCAGGTGCCCTGCAGGACCTCGACCGCGCTGTTGTTGTCGGAAGCCGGACTTACGGTAAAGGATTGGTTCAGAATGTTTTCCCTTTAAGCTACAACACTCAGGTAAAAATTACTGTGGCCAAATATTATATTCCCAGCGGAAGGTGCATCCAGGAAATTGATTACGAACATAAAAATGCATCAGGCGGCGTTAGCGAAATTCCTGATTCACTTATAACTGCTTACAAAACAAAACACGGCCGCACCGTTTACGATGGTAAAGGAATTGCTCCAGATGTCGCTACTGATACTACAAAACTCAGTACTGTTTTATACAACCTGATAACGAAATACATTATTTTCGATTATGCAACCAAATATGCCGTGGCTCACCCTTTAATTGGTGCTGCGGAGACTTTCAGGATCAGTGATACTGATTACAATGAGTTTGTAGCTTTCACCGAAAACAAAGCATTTGAATACACCACTGTTGCCGAAAAAGAACTGGAAACAATGAAAAAAGCGGCTATTTATGAAAACAGCTGGAAAGATATCGAATCACTATACAACTCAATGAAAGAAGCAATTGCCAGGCACAAGAAACACGAATTAATTGAAAACAAGGAAGATATTGCAATGATTCTGCAACAGGAAATTGTAAGCAGGTACTATTACCAGAAAGGTAGAATTGTATCGTCGTTAAGTGATGATAAGGAACTGAAAAGTGCAACCGACGTATTAAAAAATCAGGTCTCATATACTTCTATCCTTGATGGAACTTACATTAAAGCAGACAATCAGGCAAAATCCTTAAAATCGAACAACTAACTCTGAATAGTTAATGCTGACACTCACAGGGGAACGCACCCCGCTTTACATTACAATGTATTATGTATCGCTGGCTTTGCTTGTTGTATCCTTGCCCCTGTCGAAATTCACCATGAGCCTTTTCCAGTTCAGCACGTTGTTCTTCTGGTTATGGCATGGCGTTGATAAGGAATTTATCAGCAAATACCCAATCCGCAATCTGATAAACCCCGTACAGCTTTTCCGGTTTTGCGGAGAAGCTGTAAAAGGTGTTTTTACAGCACTTATCAGCAAGTTTATTGCATTTTTCAGGAATAAACCAGCCATGGCAGTAGCGTCAATTCTGCTTCTGCACGTTATTGGTTTGGTTTATACAACTGATTTTAATTATGCGATGAAGGATTTGCGCACCAAGCTTCCGATCTTCATTTTGCCACTGTTTATTGCAACAGGTCCCCGAATCAGCACAAAGGTTTTTTACTGGATAATGGGAGCTTTTATTGCTGCCGTTGTAGGCGGAAGCATTTACAGGCTTATACTTTTCATGAATCTATCTGTTGCCGATAGCAGGGCTCTGGCAGCACACACCTCTCACATTCGTTATAGCCTTAATGCCGTATTTGCAGTGTTTATCACTTTCTTTTTTGTTTATCAAAAAGGAATCCTGGATTTACGGCTTCGGATCATTTTACTGGCAGTTGCCTTATGGCTGATCGGGTTTATGGCTTATATGAATTACTCAACCGGAATCCTGCTTTTTGCTTTTATAAGTGTTTTGATGGGTGTGTATTTCGCATTCAAAATCAGGAATCTTTACCTCCGGATAGCTATGTTAGCTGCGATATCAGCTGTTATAATACTACCAGTAACATACATTATTTCAGTAGGTTACACCTACCTTAATTCACCTTCGGTTGAGCTGAGTCAGCTCGACAAATACACACCAAGGGGAAATTCATATTATCATGATACGGTAAATTTTAAGCGTAAGGACGGAAAATGGACAGGCTTATATATCTGCGACAAAGAGTTGCGGCAATCGTGGTCCAAACGCAGCACATTTTCGCTCGATAGCCTCGACCCTAAGAAGCAATTGCGCCGCTACACACTCATAAGTTACCTGGCTTCTAAAGATTTACGAAAAGATGCAGATGGTATCAGTCAACTTTCGGATACTGATATCCGCCATATTGAAAACGGGATCAACCGGTACGACTTTTCGAAAATGCCCGGACTCAGATCGCAGATCGAAGATTTTATTGCCGGTTTCCAACGCTATATCGAAGTAAACGATCCCAACTCAGGATCAATGGTACAAAGGTTCGAATACTGGCGCACGTCGCTGCTGATTATCAGGCAAAATCCACTGATTGGGGTAGGTACTGGTGACGTGCCGCAAGCATTTGAAGATCAATACAAAAGTATGAACTCCAACCTTTCAAGCCAATACAGGCTGCGTTCGCATAACCAGTACCTTTCCATTACGGTGGCATTCGGAGGTGTTGGCTTCATATGGTTTATGTTCATAATGTTTTATCCGGGCATCAAAACCAGGAATTTTACCAACTATTTTTATATCATTTTCTGGATCATCTTCATGATTTCGATGCTTACGGAAGATACAATTGAAAGCCAGGAAGGTGTTACATTTTACGTTCTGTTTACCGCTCTGTTACTTCTGGGAAGAGAAAACAAGGAAAAACAGGAAACTCTTTTCGATTGATATCAAAAGAGTTAACCCATTTTTACCGGAAAATTCAAGGTAGTTTTATTGTTCAGATTCAAATTCCTGATTATTTTAGGGAATCAGCAATTGAAAACCAATAATTTTCAAGTACATTTATGCCACATTTTAATGCACTATGGTTACACACACATTATCAATAGCATACACCGAAATTACCGGGACATCAAACCTGGCAGACGACGATCAAATACTTTTAAAAGAAGCCTGGGAAGCCTGTAAATCAGCGTATGCACCTTACTCTAACTTTCATGTGGGAGCAGCTCTGCGATTAGCTAACGGACTAATAATTAAAGGAAACAACCAGGAAAATTCGGCATATCCATCCGGACTGTGTGCCGAAAGAGTCGCTATTTTTGCTGCGTCAGCACTTCATCCAGAAGTAGCAATTCAGTCGATTGCTGTTGTTGCTCAAACCGAAGTTTTCAATATTTCGAGTCCTGTAACACCTTGCGGATCATGCAGGCAGGTAATGGCCGAATACGAAATGCTTTCAGGAGTGCCGATCAGGATTATTTTACAGGGAAATTCCGAAAAGGTTTGGATACTCGAAGGTATTGCAAATCTGTTACCACTCATGTTCCATGGCGATGAATTAAAGAAATAAGAAGTTTAGATGAATTAATTTTCCGCTCTCATTCAAAAAAATCATTACAAATTGCATTTAAACTCTGATCAGGAAGCATAGTTACTGCTGAATCAATATAAAAAAGTACTGAAACTAAATTCCATTGCATCAATCAAATATCTCATCCTTATGAAAAAAATTCTGCTGTTAAGTATAGCTATCACCACGCTTATTTCGATGAAGAGCGACAACCCTGCCTACAAACTTTTTACTGAGAAAGGGAAAAGCACTTCATACAATAACCTCATTAAAGATGCCTCGGAAGCTGATATTGTATTTTTTGGCGAGTTGCACGATAATCCGATCTGCCATTGGCTCGAATACGAAGTTACTGCTGATTTGTATGCTGCAAAAGGCAAAGACCTTATTCTGGGTGCCGAAATGTTTGAATCGGACAACCAACTTATTGTAAACGAATATCTTGCAGGCTTGATAAAAGATAAAAATTTTGAAGCAGAGGCAAGACTCTGGCCTAATTACAAAACTGATTACAAACGGTTAATAAATTTTGCACGCGACAGCAGCCTTGCGTTTATTGCTACCAACATACCCCGACGCTATGCTGCAATGGTTAATAAGAGCGGATTCGAAGTACTTAATACTCTTGATAAGGAAGCACTCCAATTCATTGCCCCTTTGCCGGTTGTTTACGATTCAACACTGGCCTGTTATGCTGAAATGGCTAAGATGATGGGTGATGCCCCTACACATGTTACCATGAATATTGCCAAAGCACAGGCTATGAAAGATGCTACAATGGCACATTTTATTTACAAAAATTACGCAAAGGGCAAGACTTTCCTCCATTATAACGGAACTTATCACAGCGACAGATTTCAGAGTATTATTTGGTACCTGCAGAAAATGGATCCGTCGTTAAAAATAGTTACCATTTCGTCAGTTGAACAAGACAATGTTGAGGAGTTGAGTAAAGAATCGGAAGGTCTGGGAAATTACATACTCGTGATACCAACAACAATGTCGAAATCGCAGTAAACGAATCCTTCCTGGAAAAACAAAATCAGAAACCGGATATTCCCAAAAGGATTCCGGTTTTTCGGTTTTACCAAATCAAAAAAACAGGAACTTATAAGCAGAAAATTATTTATCCTCATTTGGCTTTTTAATTAACTTTACAAACTCAAAACCAGATTCTTGTTTCCCTATCCGGTTAAGCATCAACATAATCAATCAATTCAAAAAAAAAAAAATCAAACCAATTATGAAAAAAAACCGACTCTTTCTCACATGGGTACTTCTGATTGCAGGGATTGCAGTGTCTGCACAAGCCGTTCAACGTAATATGGTTGTACTCGAGATTGGCACTGGGACATGGTGTACATACTGTCCTGGTGCGTCAAATGGAGCTGACCAGCTAATTGCTGAAGGTAAAAATGTTGCTGTTATCGAGAATCACAATGGCGATGTTTATGCCAACAATTACTCAAATACACGGAACAGTTATTATGCAATATCTGGTTATCCAACTGCATTTTTTGATGGAACTGTAGATGCTGTCGGTGGATCATCCTGCCCCAGCGGCAATGCTTATAGTACTTACCTTCCACTTTATAACGCGGCTTATGCCGAACTTTCGCCGATTACAATATGCTATTCGGGCACCAATAGCGGAAATAATTATACCATAACTGTTTCAGTTACGAAACTAGATGCTTACGCCGGTAGTGATTTAAGACTTCACCTGGTACTAACCGAGTCGCATATTCCTGTAAGTTGGCAGGGCTGCATGACAGAAGTAAATTTTGTGAACCGCCTTATGGTTCCTGATGTAAACGGCACCTCTGTAAATTTTGCCTCAAACAATACGCAAATATACACCCTCACTTTCCAGAAAGATCCGTCGTGGGACGCTTCGCATTGCGAATTGGTAGCCTTTGTACAGGATAACGCCACAAAAGAAATTTTTAATGGTATTAAATCACCTCTGAATTCCTTGCCTGCGACTTCTTTTACGCTCAACGACTTTACTGCAAATATCACGTCAGGATGCGCACCTGTAACTGTTAACTTCAATACAACCCAGGCTGCCAACGTTACCTACAACTGGACTTTCGAAGGAGGAACGCCTTCAACTTCAACCAGCTCCAGTCCAACAGTGAATTATACAAGTATTGGTGATTATGATGTTACCCTTTCCGGCACAAACGGTGTATGTTACGATTCGAAAGTGAAGCCGAATTTCATTAGTGTATTTGGAGTTCCGGCGGCTCCCGCAGCTCCGGCTGGTCCTTCGGCACTTTGCGAGAACCCTGCTAACCAGGCTTATACTATAGCATCTGTTCCGAATACAAATACCTATACATGGGAACTTACTCCTCCAGAAGCTGGTGTTGTTACACCAAGCGGAAATTCCTGTAATATTAACTGGAGCGATGCCTGGCTTGGAACAGCGCAGTTAAAGGTGAAAGGAACAAATGATTGCGGAACCGGAAACTGGTCGAATTCACTGGCAGTTAGTATTGATGCTATTCCTGGTCAGTGTCCTATGCCGACAGGCGCTACAACTCTTTGTGCTGATGCTCCCGCAACGCAATACACTACAACTGGAATAGTGCCTTCAACATACTATCTATGGGAATTAACTCCGGCTTCGGCAGGAACATTTTTTCAAGGTAGCCAGGTAATTGATATTGACTGGACCGAGAGTTTTACCGGAACTGCCTCCCTTCGCGTAAAAGCAAACAATGCAAATTGCGAAGGCACATATTCTGATCCTTTACAGATAACGGTTAATAGTTTACCTACTTCATTTGCTGTAACCGGAGGTGGCACGTATTGCGGTCCTAGCGGAACAGGTTTGCCGGTTGAACTGAGTGGTTCGCAGACTAATACCAGCTACACCCTTTATAAAGATGGAAATGCTACATCTACCGTTATCCAAGGAACCGGGAATGCAATCAGTTTCGGAAATCAGCTTGCTGCAGGCGCATATAGCGTAAAAGCGTCGAACCAGGCCACATGCATTTCGGATATGAGCGGAACCGCGAGCATAGCTGTCGATCCACAGGCTCCTGAAAAACCTGCTGATCCTGCAGGTCCTGCAATAATTATAACAACCGAAACCCCAACTTCGGAATTTGTAACCACGAGCCAGTTTGCCAGCACTTACAGTTGGGAATTAGCTCCTGCCGAAGCCGGAACCATAACAGGTAGCAGTTCAGCTTCGCTTATTACATGGAACCAGGCTTACATTGGCACATCCAAAATTAAAGTTCAGGGAGTAAATACCTGTGGCAGCAGTACCTACTCGAACGAAGTATCCACAAGCGTTAATATTGGCGTCGGGCTTCCTGATAGCCAAGACAATGTTTACCTTCTCGCTCCGAATCCTGCAACCAATTCAGTAACAATATTTGTTCCTGTAGCAATAGTTTGTGATGTGACGATTGTAAATAACAATGGCAAGGTTGTTCTTTCGAAACCGGGAATGAACATGGATAAGGAAACTCGTATAGATATTTCGAAGCTTTCAGCCGGGCTTTACAATGTAGTTTTACAAAACACTTCGATTACCCGCACACTGAAACTCGTTATAGAAAAATAATAGTCGTTTACCTGAAATTAAAAAAGGAGTTCCGGTTTTGGAACTCCTTTTTTGTTGTTCGGAAGTACAAGGCAACTTGCAAGTTCTTACTGAGTAACTATGAGCGATACTTTAGTGAATTTACCTTCGGTTATTGATTTTTTACCGCCATTGAGGTTATAAGCTTCGAATTGAAAAGTACCTGATACCTTATTGTTAGCTTTATCATATTCGGTAACAATTATCTGTCCGGTAGGAGCATCAGCACTGATTGTGGAATAAAAACCTTCGGCTGTGGCATCCAGTACATATCCTCCAACTGCACTTATTTCGGAATCAGTAATAGTATAAGTACCGGTAGTGTTACCAAAGAAGTTTAATTGAATTGACTCTGCCATAAGACCTTTCATACCTGTTATCTGGGTCAGGTTCATAGTTTGCGAATAACTGCAGGTAACAATATCAGCTGCCCATGCTGTTCCGGCAACTTTGGCAGTCATTCCTGATGAAACTACCGGATCATCTTTTTTACATCCGAATGTAATTAATAAAGCTACGGCCAACAGGCTGGCAAGAATTGATTTTTTCATAGTGGTTTGTTTTTGAATTAGTAATTAAGTGTTAATTGAGTATGTAAATTGTCGGGATTTAGTAGTATGAGTTTGCTTACAATTCAATGCAACTATGAAAACATGAATCAATGATGCAATAATTTATTGCTTTTAAAAGTGAAAGAAATGATTGGTAATGAATCATGCATTTACAAAAACAATAAAATGGTGAGCGAATATCGTATCATCAGAAATTCATACTATATTTTAATTTGAGGCAAATCTAAACTATTTTCTTTCAAAATAGGATTTCGGCGAAATTTATTTTTTTACTGCAAATTTGATCACAGAACGACTGAGTTTATCTGAATAAATCCCGAAAGTAAATTTACAAAACTGAGAACAGCATTCAGTAACACAAAGTTGTAATGTTTGAAAATCAGATATCCGGAATATTGATTTAAGATATTTAAACAAAAGTGTATAAGAGGTTTACAAAGAAATTCCAGACTGTAACTATACCGATAGCAAAAAGTTTTGAAAGATAAAAATTATGATTGCGTTTGCTTACCAGGAACCAGATTACCAAAGTATTCATCCCAAGACCGATAACGGAGAAAAAAAGAAAACGGGAGTATTCAACTGCTAATTCCGGGTTGTTGCTGTGAAATGTCCACCAACGGTTTAAAAAATAATTACTGCTGGCCGCAATAGTAAAACCAATCGCATTGGCAACATATTTCTGGATTTTTAATTTTTCCTTTCCTAACCATGTAAAGCTGAAATCAATAATAACACCGGTAGCACCAACGGCTCCGAACTTCATGAACTTGATCAGAATGTCCTGGGTAAAATACTGCAACATAGGCTGCGAAGATACGGAAAAACATTTTCCTGAAAAAACAGGATAAAAATCGGCAATAAACCTACTGAATTTCAGCCTAAAACTGAACTATCAGAATCTGTTTTTTCCCTTCCCTGATAATTTCGACGGTCGCAACCTGTCCGGTTTTCAATTTTCCAAGCCTGGCCATATAATCATAAATATTAGTAACAGGCTGACCTTCAATTGTAACTATACGGTCACCTTTAACAATACCGGCTACTTCGGCGGGTCCGCCTTTGCGTACACCATCAACCCGCAGACCGTTATTATCGCTCGAAACCATGTCAGGAACTATCCCAAGAGTTACCTTCAAATTCCTGCCGCCACGGGTAGCCTGTTTGGCACCTGCTTCGCGGAATATCAGTTTTTCGCCTGAAGACACTACGCCTGAGAGATCATAAATCATGTCAAGAACTGCAACTTCGCCGGCATAATCCAGCTTATCCGAATCATCAGCCGGGGTGTGGTATTCGTCGTGGGCGCCGGTCGAGAAATAGAATACAGGAATATTTGAACTATAAAAAGATGCATGATCTGAAGGTCCATAACCATCCGTTGAATAAGATACTTTAAAAGGTCGTCCCACCTCAAGTTTTCTCAGAATAGAATCGGATTGTACCGATGTACCTGTTCCGCCTATGCTGATAGTCTTTGATTCGGGATTAAGGCGACCTATCATATCCATGTTAATCATGGCATTGACCATTTTCAGATCAACAGGAGGTTTATTTACAAATTCCTTTGAGCCGAGAAGTCCCATTTCTTCGCCTGTAAAAGCAACGAAAATAAAACTGCGCTTCAGAGCCTTGCGGTTAGCAGCGAGTTTTTGAGCCAGTTCGATAATACCGGCAGTTCCTGAAGCATTGTCGTCAGCTCCGTTGTGAACAGCCGTTTCGCCTACAGCGCGTGAGCCACTTCCTTCGCCTCCCATTCCAAGATGGTCGAAATGACCACCTATTACAACATATTCATTCTTTAAAACAGGATCGGAGCCTTCGAGCATTCCAACAACATTATGAGCTATCACCCTGGTTTTCACTAAATCAGAAGTTGCAGTTACTTCAGGATCGAGATATAGGGAAACCGGTTTTTTGTTTTCCTTCATCTCCGACTCCAGGGCTGCGATGGTATAATTCATCGAAGCCAGCAGTTTGTCGGCCAGAGCCCGTGTGATGCTGAAAACCGGAATTCCTGCATCGGAGGGAGATTTATCGTACTGCATGTGCATGATTACATCCGATTTTTCGAGGTCGGAAGGTGAAACCAGCAATACACCAGCGGCGCCTTTGTCCTTAGCTGTAAGAATCTTGCTTCGCTCCTGCCCGTATGCCAGGAATGCACTGTTTGGTTTATCCGGTTCGGGATCGCCACGGAATATGATAACCCATTTGCCTTTAACATCAATATTTTTAAAATCATTCCATTTAAGCGAGTCAAGATCAAGGTCGAAGCCATAGCCAGCAAACACAACCGGAGCCTTTACTGTGGCGGATGACGAAAATGAAAGAGGCGTAAAATCTTTACCCTGCTGCGCTGTATAACCATCGAAAACAATCGAATTATTGGCTCCCGGCTGCACATCAGCTACAATTTCGAATTTCTGAAATCCTTTATCGTACATCAATTTCAGGCCAGCCTTGCTAAAACAATCGCGGATATAGGTTGCTGCGGTAACTTCACCCGGAGTGCCCGGCTTACGGCCTTGCAACGAATCGGAGGCAAGGAAACCTACCTGCGCTTGCAGATCAGAAACAGAGATTTCAGGACTACATTGAGCCTGGACAGCATTTGTAATAAATGCCAACCCTATAAGAAGTAAGAAAAAATTAATCTGTTTCATTTTCGTTTGTGTATTTTGACGGCAAACTTAGTAAAATCCTCGTTTTGATTTGTTTACCTGAATATTATTATCTAAATGTTTATTCTGCTACAACTTCTGATATTCGAAAGAAGGATAGCCTTTTTCGAGCCTGTTGGTATTGAATTTATAGAACCCGATAAACCGTAATTTGTATAAAAACCCTTTGGTATCGCGGATTATATATATTTTATCCGAATCAACGGTGTATGTACCTTCATCAAAATCATAGATTTTCCAATCGTAACCGATGCGGTCAGCCTGCTTTGTAAAAGTCATTGACGCAGCTTTATCAAAATCGATATCAGCAAAAGGCGTAATTGAATCAACCGCAACCTCCACAAAAACCGGATTTAATAAAACGCCTGTAACCAGGTATGGGTAGGGATCGCCTACATCAGTATACAGCAACGTGGTATATTGTGTGAACATCAAATCCCATGAAGTAATTGCGGGTTCGGATATAATGGCAATTGGATTGAAAATGGAGAAAAGTACATGATTTACATCACCTTGTTTAGTCACAGAAAACGACTCCACATTTGAACCGTCGAAATCAGCAATCCGGAAATAATAAGTTCCCTTTGCCAGGCTATCAACCACCAATTGGCTAAAACCACGCGGGTTTCCGAGTACATCAATTCCCCGGTCGAGGATCAGTAAGCGATTGGTTCCAACCGTATCGTCGCCGTTTATTGTAAACCATTGCCCGATAGCTAACGAATCGGCACTGCCATCGGAAGGACTAAATAGCCATTCCGCACCTAGTGTATCAACGGGAAATCCAAAATTCTGTCCTTGCAGGTAAGCTGATTTCATGAAACAACTGCTGTTGAGTATTACCCGCCACCCCCTGGGGCTACTTTCGAATCCAAGGTCCCACGAATCTTTATGGTTCGTCCGCATTACTGCACCATCGAAAAGGCTGTAATAAACCTGGTTTTTATAATTATCAGTAAGTGCAACCGTATCGGTAACATAATCGCCAGCCACATGAGGGGTTACACGTTCATCATCTTTAAAACAGGATGTAAACAGGAAAACCGTTGAGGCAAGTATAAAAATCAGAAGTAGTCGAGGCATCAGAATTTCTTAAAATTGTAAGTGAGTTTAACGAAAGCAGTTCGCCCCCATGCAACGCGTGACGAGCCGTCGCCTCCGCCGGTATGGGCTCCGCTATTAACAATTCCAGTTTCCACATCTTTCACATCGAGTAAATTTTTGCCTCCAATGGAAACAGAAAGACTGTTTTGCAGGAAGCTTTTCATCATGCTTATATCCAGGTTCGAATATCCTTCGATGTATTCATTGTCGAAATTCCCGTCAGGAGTTAACAATGGGAAACGACCCGTAAATTTATAATTGGCCGTAACCGAAGTATTTATTTTCACAAGATTGTAAGTAGCCATTGCATTGAAATCAGTACTGTAATGGAAACTCTGATCATCGCCTTCTGAAGTATTATCGGGGAATTTCCGGCCTACATGCGATATTCCTCCTTTGAGAGTAAGCTTTGGGTAAAAACTAACTGTTCCGCTTGCCTGAACGCCTTTTGAAATAAATGTCGAAACATTTCCATACGAATATGTTGTTATATCATCGCCAACCTGGAAAAGCCAGATAGTATTGTCAACATAGTTGTAAAAAATCCCGGCTTCGGTATTGATGTAGGCATTCGATGTTTCTCTGTTGTAACTAAAATTGAAATTCACATTATGCGAATATTCGGCTTGCAGATCAGGATTACCATGCAGATTGTGGTTAATATCCACAAAATCGAGGTATAATTCTTTTATTGAAGGAGCCCTGAATCCGCGTGCATACGTAGCCCGGAGCGAGGTATTGACCGTTGGGCTGTATTTGACATTGAACGAATAAACTACAGGGGCGTTGTATTTGGTGTTATAAATGAACCTGGCACCGGGTTGCAGCGACAACTGCTTGAAAGGATTGTATTTCAGACTTACAAAACCGGCATAATCGCCAATCTGCTGCGTTCCGCCTTCGATCCGTTCACCTTCATTAACTTCGAGGTTTCCATCAAATCCGGCCTGGTAATTCAATTTTTGGTTCTCATAATTTCTATTATACCAAGCTCTTAGCAAGTAACTTCCTACTTTGGTTGTATCACCGCCTGCAGGTTGTTTTTCAAGAATAGTCAAATCATTATGAAATACTTCACGTTTACGCAGATACGATGAATAAGCGCCAACCATACTGATCTGGCGAAAATCAGAAATCGTGTACGAGGCTTCGGCTTTGGAAGTCTGGCGAATGGTATGAAAATTATTATCGATGGCAGTTTCGTAATAAGGTTTTTGTAAATTGCCTTTGTCCTGTATCATTTCATCAAAAAACTGAACTGATAATTTTACCCTGGTCTTAGCGCCCGAGTATAAATAATATGCATCGGCATTATACTGCAAACGAGGCTTCCATTGCATTGAACGCAAACTGTCTGCTGTGGTGTAACCATCAAAGAAATTACGCGCCATATCCAGCGAGAAATTATTTTTCTTCCGGCGAACTGAAGCACCTGCATTAAAATTATAAACTCCTACCGATTCGAGATAGGCACTGGCATAAGCTGATGTAGCAGAGTTTTTATTTTCTTTGGTTATAATATTTACAACACCGGCAATGGCGTTGCTTCCGTAGATTACCGACATTGGACCTTCGATAATCTCGACATGATCGACATTAAAAAGATTAAGCTGGTTCAGATCGATGTTTCCGTTCAATCGGCCAACAACCGGAACTCCATCGACAAGAAATTTTACATTTTCGCCCGATAAACCCTGAATACTTAAACTGGAACCCAAAATACCGCCTTGCGAAACCCGCATATTACTTTCAGTATTCAATAAGTCGGTTAGATTGGTGGCTGCTTTCAACTCTATTTGCCGGCTGTTGATTACATTTATTTTATAAATTGATTTGTCGGCTCTTTCGGGAATGAGCTGCGCGGTTACAACTACTTCGCTCATATTCAGAACAGCCGGAACCAGCTTCAATGTGACTGAAATTCCAGGTTGGATTGTATCCAGAAGAGTTTGATATCCAACATACGAAATGGCAACTTTGCTGTTTTCTTTGGTTTCGTTTGGTACATTACCGTCAATATCAGTAACGAAATGCTTTAATGTAGCCGATGTAAGGCTTTCGAAACACACATGAGCGAAAGCTACCGGCTCCCTGGTTTTGCCATCAATTACTCTAATGGTTGCCTGCTGACCGGAAACAAAATTCCCGGTCAACACAAGCACCATCAACCCTATTAATCTGATAAACAATCTTTTAAACATTTTACGTGAGAATCGTGAGTAAATACAATGCTGTTTTAGAATCTTAATGTGGTTTATTGCTGGCCGGAGAACCTACTTCCGGCCTGCAACTTACCAACTACCCTTATAATCTGCTAAACACAAAATCAACAATTGTATTTACATTATCTTTAAAGAGTTGTATCAGCAATCAAATGTTGTTATGGTACCTGCCAGCCGGAGTAATCACTTCCGGCAGGCAGTAATACCATCAAACCCTGATAACCTGATAAACAAAACTTATTTTTTATTTCTTAATGATCACTTTACGTGAAATTGAATTGCTTCCTACCTGCATCTGAACAACGTAAGCTCCAGCCGGAAAATCTATAACCGGTATTTGCAGAGTGGAAAGCGTTTTGGATTGAACTTCATATTTTCTGCTGAAAACAGTCCGACCCGACATATCGAGTACAGAAATTACCGCCGAACTTCCATTTTCCGGATTGATAACAACATTCATAACTTCACTTACCGGATTAGGATAAATAGCAGCATTAAAAAGCTCTTTACCGGTTTCACCAATTCCCGTTGCTGAAATCATTTCTTTTTCAAGAACGATGCGGCCCGATGAACTGCCAACAAACTCTTTGAAAACAAGCCGATGTATATTGCCGCCCTTGTCCTGGATAAAATGAACGAGTGAATCCTGCACATGGAAAATAAAATTGGCATCGAGGGCTTTCCATTCCCATCCGATTGGCGAACGGGTTGAGTCCATCGATTCGAGATCGAAAATCCTGAAATCAGGAGCAACGTTTTCGAACCTGTTCACTTTGGTTTCGTAATTGCTGAGTACTCCCACAACCGGATATTGAACCCCGTCAGGATATGTGTACATGTAGCGGGTAAACAGAATATCCCAGTCGGAAGAAACAACAGGTTCAAAATCAACAACCTGGTTAGTGGTTATTGAATATCCAACGAAGTTCTTAGTAGCATATGGATTGCAATCAACGGTAACAGTATTATCATTGGTACCATCAATGTTTGCATAACGGAACTCTATCATATTCAGGCTGGAGAATTTACGCCTGATGAACAATTTACGCAGGCTTCCGTCGCGGAGTTTAATGATGTAAAGCGAATCGCCTATAACATCATGAGTTGCTGTATTGTATTTACCCCATCCGTAATCGGGATGGCCTAACTGGTTCTGATCAAAAGCGCCAACTTCCCAATCGCTGGTTGAATTGACCATTTTTTTCCATCCGAACAAACCTGAAGTGTCAACAGCAGCCCAACCGCTTGAATCCGACTTCGGATAGGTATATAGCTCGACTCCCGAAAGTCCGATTGGATTATTATTTGCGCCGTCGTTAGTAAGAATACTGGCACTTAAACGTGAAGCACGGAATGCAATATCCCATTGTTTTCTGTCAACAGCGCCTTTGTTGCCAGTAGCCATGCTGTAATATATTTCTTTGGCGTAGCCAGTACCCATATAAACGGTATCGGTAACAGGGCCAGCTTTCTGACTCATAACGGGTAAAATACCCGCTACAGTGGTTGCTAGTAATGCAACAAAAATGTGTATGGTGTTATTCATTTTGGATGAAATTAAGGATTGTTAAAACAGGTGTAGGATTCTGACAAGTTTATTCCGGCCAGGGAATCAAATCCCTTGAACGAAACAAAATATGGGTATTAAACACACAAAACTTTGATTTGTGCGTTACAACAACCGGTAATCAGAAATTATGCTGTAGGAGGGCCTCTGAAAGTTAAGGCATTAAAACCCTGACTTAGAACAGGGGATTCGGGAAGAAATAAATAATCGGAATTAAATACTATATAAGGTAAAAGGAAAACCTGCTGCTGGGGCGCGGAAAAATCGAAATGCAATCCGGGCAAAGCAAGCCTTGGATCCGTATCGCTATTAACAGTAAAAAGTCCGTCCTTTTCTTTAGCACGCGTCGAATAAGCTGCAACCGGAATAAGTTGCTTGCCCCAAATGCGGTGTTGATGAAAATTTACCAGGTTACCAATATAAATCCAAACCACAGCCAAAGCCCATCCTATAAGGATAAGTTTACGGATTACGGAAAGGAATTTACGGAGGTAACTCATGTTTTTGATCTGAAATATGGGACAAAGGTGTATATTTTTTGGGATATAAAAACATTTTTTTTAGTTTTTTTTGCTAAAATCTGAAAAATAATCTATTCATTGACATATATCAATAAATAGCGAAACGGATATCTTTACAGATATTGAATTCTGACAAGCTTTCAGAAAATTTACTATTCACGAAATTCAGTTTTGATGGTTCAGTAGAACAGATAAAAACGAAGAATAGTACGTTGCTCAATTAGTATAAACTCAAAAAAAATCAGTGAATTGAATTACAATATCAATTCACTGATTTACAGAACAAATCTGAATTTAACAAAACTGTTTTATTACTAAATCCCAGATTCTTTCTTTATTTGTTTCACCCAATCGGTAATACGCTTTTCGGTTAATTCAGGCTGCGTATCGTCGTCGAGAGCGAGTCCAACGAATTTTCCTTCTTTTTCGGCGGTTGAATAATAAAATTTAAACCCTTCGGTTGAGGTATATCCTATTACGTTTTCTTTGTGAGGCAAGCGGCAGAATATTGTTCCCATTCCGTCAACAAAGCTTTCGGGATATAATTTCTGGTCGCCGAGCCCAAATAATGCTACTTTTTTATCAGCCAGGTCAGCTTCGATTAGTTTATCAATAAAACGTTCCCAATCCGAGTGCATTTCGCCTATTCCCCAGGCAGCAGTACCCAAAACGAGGAAATCATACTTTTCGACATCTTTTTGTGCCGCGCTGCTTACATTGTGAACTGATGCTTCTGCACCAAGTAATTCCTGAATCTTACGCGCTACTTTTGCAGTGCTTCCATTGTCTTTACCACCAAAAAAAATTCCAATCTTCGACATATTCTGTTTTAATTTCTTGTAATACACTGTGCAAATCTAAACGAAAATGAAAAAAGAGTTTAGTTGCAGCATTAATTTTCTGACTAATTTTGAGGCTTCTGGTTTAAATACAGATAATGAGAAGCCGATTCATGAAACAGCTTTACTTTAATTTTGTTTTGCCTCCGTTGATAATTTCAATATTTATATGGAGCATTATCTTGTTTCATGCAGGTTTCGGATTTTGGAGCCTGATCAGTTTACTGCTGATATTTAGCTGGATATTACTCAGTATCCGTATTGCGAAACATATAAACCAACTACACAAAAACCTGTTTGATATCGAAAATGGTTCGCTATCCGATTCGGAGATCAAAGGTAAGGGGGTTTTTGATCAGTTAAATCAGACTCTTACAAATATTTTTGAACGCATCCGAAAACAGGAGGATGAACTGCAAACCGAGAAACTCCGCAGGTTACGTTCGGTTATCGATGGCCAGGACCAGGAACGTCAGCGGTTATCGCGCGAGTTGCACGATGGTATCGGTCAATCGCTTATCGCCATAAAGCTGCAGCTCGAAAACGCCGAAACCCAAAACTACTCGATGATGCGGGCCGGCATCGACTCCGCAAAAAATATGATCGACACTACCATCGAAGATGTACGTAATGTATGCAATGCACTTATGCCGGCTGCCTTAAATGAGTTTGGCATAGTATCGACCCTGCGTGCATTATGTTCGGAATTAGGCGCTTTGGCAGGATTTAAGTCGGTTTTTGAAAATGAAGGGTCACTCGACAGAATGTCGAAAAAATCGCAGGTTTACCTGTATCGCATTGCCCAGGAGGCGCTCAACAACATCACCAAGCATGCGCGGGCTTCGCAGGTTACAATGAAACTAAAACGCAGCAATAATATAGTTACACTCGAAGTAACCGACAACGGAAAAGGTTTTATATTTGACCCGGTTTGTTTTGCACAACGCAACGGGCTGCAGAATATGCGTGAGCGCACCCACCTGTTACAGGGTGAATTTACGATAAACAGTGAACCAGGTAAAGGAACAACCATTTTAGTTTCAATACCTTATAATACCGGTAATGGAAAAGATCAGACTGATTTTGGTGGATGACCACCAACTAGTACGTACAGGAATTGCTAATCTGCTCACGGGAGAGCCCGGTTTCGAAATCATCGGTGAGGCCGCTGATGCAAAAGAATTATTCGATTTGCTCAAACTTGTGCAGCCTGACATTGCCATACTCGACATAGCATTGCCTGGCATGTCGGGCATTGAAATAACAAAAAAACTGCACAGCGATTTTCCGGGTATCCGCATCCTGATCCTCTCGATGCATACGTCGGAAGAATTTATTTTTAATGCAATTAATTCAGGCGCACGTGGTTACCTGCCAAAAAATACTTCGCGAAAGGAACTTATAGAAGCTATTTTCGCCATTCACCGGGGCGAAGAGTATTTTGCCGAAAGCATATCGAACGTCATTTTGAAAAGTTATATCAAAAAAGCCAAGTCCGATGCTCCCGACGACGAGAATAAGGAAAGCCTGCTTTCGAAACGCGAAATTGAAGTGCTCAGGCTTTTTGCCGAAGGGATGACCAACCAGGAGATTGCCGACAAACTGTTTATCAGTATCAGAACCGTTGAGTCGCATAAAAATCATATTATGGCTCGCCTCGAACTTAAAACAACGGTTGACCTGGTAAAATTCGCCATCAGGAATAATATTGTACTGTTGTAAGAATTTAAAAGAACTTCAATTTACCAGATTAATTCGAAAACAATAAGCGTATGAAAAAACTGGTCTTTGTTGCACTTCTTCTTTTCCCTGCTATGACATTTGCACAGAAACTGAATCAAAAAACCATTGATCCCAAGAAAAACAATGAAATGCTCGTAGGTTACTGTAACCGCGATGGTTTTAGTACGGTAAACAGTATTTTCGATTCGGTATATAAAGTTGAATACGCTAATTACCATCCTGATGCCGAAACCATGACCCAACTTGCAGGAAAGCTCAAAGGCATAAAAATTACATTGGTAATGGCAACATGGTGCGGCGACAGCAGAGATTGGGTGCCCCGGTTTTATAAAATTATGGATGACCTTAATTTTAATTATAAAAACCTAACGCTGATCTGCGTTGACCGCGAAAAGAAAGCAACCGGAACGACTGTCGAAAAACTCAATATTGAAAAAGTACCCACTTTTATTATTTACAGGAAAAAGAAAGAACTCGGGCGGATAATTGAGGTTCCTGTTGATTTACTTGAAAAAGATATTCTGAAAATATTGATGCAGCAATAGCATATAAACTGATTAAAACCATGATTATACTTACCCATACCATATCCGAAACCCAATCCGCAATTGAAAAACAGAAATCTGATGGAAAAACCATCGGCTTCGTGCCAACTATGGGAGCCTTGCACGAAGGCCATCTGAAACTGATACGGCAGGCCGCTTCTGAAAATGACTTTGTTGCAGTAAGCATTTTTGTAAACCCGATACAGTTCAACAATCCTGAAGATCTTGCCAAATACCCACGCACCCTTGAGGAAGATCTTTTAAAACTTGAAGGAACAGGATGCAACCTGGTTTTTACACCTTCGGCACAGGAAATGTACCCCGAACCCGATTTAACCGAATTTGACTTCGGCAACCTCGACAAGGTTATGGAAGGCAAATTCCGTCCGGGGCACTTCAGGGGAGTTGCGGTTGTGGTTAAAAAACTGTTTGAAATTGTTACTCCGCATAAAGCCTATTTCGGAGAAAAAGATTTTCAGCAACTGGCTATCATTAAAAAAATGGTAAGCATGTTGAAAATGCCTGTTGAAGTAGTCCCCTGCCCTATCGTCCGCGAGGCCGACGGACTGGCAATGAGCTCGCGAAATGCACGGCTTACAACGGAAGAACGCGCCGAGGCTCCGGCCATTTACAAAGCATTACTATCAGTAAAAGATAACTATTCATGGTTTATTCCTGCAGGTGTAAAACAACTGGTTACCGGCGAAATACAGGAAAATCAGTACTTCAGAGTGGAATATGCTGAAGTTGTTGATACCCAAACGCTGCAACCTTTTGAGGACTGGAATGATGCGGAACATGCCGTAATTTGTGTAGCGGCGTTTATAGGAAATGTGCGACTGATTGATAACATTGTTTTATTTTGATTTTTATTCTTACGTTTACCAACTTTTCATTACTCATTTATCAAAATAAGTATCAAATATTCACTAACAAACTCAAAATTCATGAAAATCAGTACAACTCTTATCGCTGTAATCGCTTTAGTAATAATCACATTCAGTGCATGTGATAAAGATGAAGAAGTAAAAAAGAATTCATTCAAATACAACAACAAAGAAGCTGAAATTGGCACAGCTCTCGGGTTTGCCTATGGCCAGACCGAGGTTAGCGGTGTCTATTGGATAGCCATGGAATATTTCGAAAAAACTTTCACGGTTTTTTATTCGAATGGCTACCCCGATTCACTTGCAGGCAAAGGCGATGCATTACTGCTTACATTTTTATCAAACAAAGAGTCGGAAATTGCACCCGGCGAATACACCGTTAAACCATCGGCTGATCCATCAAAAGTCTTTACCATTGATGGCGATGAAGAAACCGGATTAATTATAGGTTTTGATGCTGCAGGCCAAAATGAGCCTCCTTACGTTGAAATTAACGGAGGCAAAGTTACCGTAGCTAAAAACGGTGAAGAATATGAGTTTACATTTAACCTTAGTACCAACATTAATTCAACAATAACAGGCTATTACAAAGGAAAACCTGAATTTTTTATTGACAAGAAAAAGAAATCGTCAGCCACTAATTCGTGGTTCCCGCTTTAGCAGAAGGAATCAAAGTCGAAAAATAATCATTCTGAATAGCAGGCTACTATTATGTAACCTGCTATTTTGCTATTTATTCCAAGTATAATTTTCGTTATGAAATAAAATATTCGCAAATCAGCTATTTCTGCTTTCTTCTATTATTCATAATTATTATGAAGGTAGAATGCATGAAGGACGAATCAAAAACAACAGCAAAAACACCTCCTATCCTATATCAAGTTTACCGCCAAAGAAATCCGTATGGTGATAAATGTAAAAGCAGCTGATCAGAAAGTCAGTTTTGTACTAATATTTTGTAATTTTGCCGCGCTATGATAATTGAAGTCTTAAAATCGAAATTACACAGAGCCACTATAACACAGGCTGATCTGAATTATATTGGCTCCATATCCATTGACCAGGACCTGATGGATGCTGCAAACCTGATTGAATTTGAAAAAGTTCAGGTTGTAAATATTAATAATGGGGAACGACTCGAAACCTATGTAATTAAAGGTGAGCGTGGCACAGGCGTTATTTCGCTCAACGGGGCTGCTGCGCGCAAAGCACATGTCGGCGATCTTATAATTATTGCGTCATACGCCCAAATGGATTTTGAAGAAGCCAAATCTCATAAGCCTGCTATTGTATTTCCGACTGCACAAAACAGACTAAGCTAACATACTTTGAGCCAAAAAATCAAGAATATAATCCGTTTCACAGTATTCCTGGGGATCGGCATTTTTTTTATTTGGATATTTTTACGCAATCTCACTGCCGACCAGAAGCAGGAGATACTTAATTCCATGGGCAATGCCAATTACTGGTGGATTGGGCTTGCGATTCCACTTGGTATCCTGAGTCATTTTCTCAGGGCCATACGCTGGAAAATGCTTATCGAAACCATGGGATATAAACCACGTAACAGCAATATGTTTTTTGCTGTGATGATTGGCTATTTTGCTAACCTGGCCTTGCCCCGGCTTGGAGAAGTAAGCCGCTGCACTATCCTCACTAAATACGAAAATGTACCTTTTCAGAAATCGTTTGGCACGGTTATAACTGAAAGAGCACTGGATATGATGGTTTTTTTCGTGCTTTTCTTTCTAAACCTTGCCTTGCAGGCTGAGCGATTGTCAGGATATATCGACGAAAAAATTTACAAACCCTTGCAGTCCAAACTCCACCTTAACGTTGAACTATCAGGTGCATTCACCATTCTGGTGATAGCTTTTATAGTAATTTTCGGGATTATTTTCCTGGTTTTCAGGAAACAGATCACTTCTAATAAATTTTTTATAAAAATCAAAACCATTGCTTCAGGCTTCGTGGAAGGAATAAAATCGCTGATTAAAGTCAGGAATTTATGGTTATTCGGATTTTATACCTTGTCAATCTGGGCGCTCTATATGCTTATGGCATACATTGTATTCTTCAGCATTCCGGCAAGCAGCCACCTGGGACTTGATGCCGGGCTCGCAGTACTGGTTTTCGGATCGATAGGTATGATGGTTGTACAGGGTGGCATAGGGATTTATCCTGCAATAGTTGCCGAAACCCTTGTATTATATGGTGTTGCAAGCGCACAAGGCTACGCGTTGGGATGGCTGATATGGACTTCGCAAAACATTACGATTGTGTTGGTAGGAATAATTTCGTTACTTTTACTTCCTATTCTTAACAACCGCAAAAATGTCGAAGTCAGACCAAATCCGTAAAAAAATATTCACTTATACTGATGCTGATTACCACCGGATGCTTACCATCTGGCAGTTTCAGGGTAAAAAAATTGTGTTTACCAACGGATGTTTCGATATCCTTCACCTGGGTCATATCGACTATTTATCGAAAGCCAAAGAACTTGGCAACCTTCTTATTATCGGGTTGAATACCGATCTTTCAGTCAGCAAAATAAAAGGCAAAAACCGCCCGATTCAGGACGAAATTTCACGTGCCATGATACTTGCATCTCTAGGATTTGTGGATGCTGTGGTTTTTTTTGGTGAAGAAACCCCTTATGATCTGATTAAAACCACCCAGCCCGATATTCTGGTAAAAGGTGCCGACTACAAACCCGAGGATATAGTTGGTTATGATATTGTGAAAAATAAAGGCGGCGAAATAGTAACTATTGAGTTTCTGGAAGGATATTCGACGACGGGGATTGAGAATAAAATACTCGGGAAATAAACGGTATAAATAGTTTGAAGAGTTCAAAGGTTCAGTTGATCAATGTTCAATAGCCTTTTGGTTGCTAAATGCTCTTCAAATCCAGCCCGGAGACATAATATTCGAATTTCCCAATTCTCAAATTTTCAAATCCTCAAATTCTCAAATCCTTACATTTTCCTACCTTTACATCATGGCAAAAACAAAAACCGTTTTCTTCTGTCAGAGTTGCGGTGCGCAGTCCGCAAAATGGATGGGCCGCTGTACTTCGTGTGGCGAATGGAACACTTTCGTGGAAGAAGTAGTGCAACGCGATACTTCCTCGGCAAAAAATACAGGAAATTTCAAAACTACGGAATCGCGCCCGCGGAAAATCAAAGAAATAGAACAGGGTAACGAACAACGCATCACAACCAGCAACGGCGAACTCGACCGCGTTCTGGGTGGCGGATTGGTAGAAGGCTCGCTCATTTTAGTCGGTGGCGAACCAGGAATCGGCAAATCCACACTTATGCTGCAGATTGCTCTTCATATGGAAGGCATACGGATACTGTATGTTTCGGGTGAGGAAAGCGAGCAGCAGATACGGATGCGTGCCGACCGGCTAGGATATAAAGATCCTGATTGCTACATACTTACCGAAACTAATACGCAAAGCATTTTTCAACATATACAAACCGTTGAGCCGGGATTAGTGGTGATTGATTCCATTCAGACCCTGCAAACCAATTTGATTGAGTCCTCGGCAGGCAGTATTTCGCAGATACGAGAAACAGCAGCCGAAATGCAGCGTTTTGCCAAAACAACAGGAGTTCCTGTTATTTTAATCGGTCATATTACCAAGGATGGCGTGCTTGCCGGCCCTAAAATACTGGAACACATGGTAGATACGGTATTGCAGTTCGAAGGCGACCGGAATTACGGCTACCGGATTTTACGCGCAGCAAAAAACCGCTTTGGGTCAGCTTCGGAACTTGGTATTTTCGAAATGCGCGACACTGGCCTGCGTGAAGTCACCAATCCATCAGAAATACTGATATCGCAGCGCGAAGAACCTACAAGCGGCGTTGCTATTGCCAGCACAATCGAAGGAATGCGGCCCATGCTTATCGAAGTTCAGGCATTGGTGAGTTCGGCAGCTTACGGTACACCGCAGCGATCGAGCACAGGATTTGATGGCCGTCGCCTGAATATGTTGCTGGCAGTGCTAGAAAAACGTTGCGGCTTCAGGCTTGGGATAAAAGATGTATTTTTAAATATTGCCGGAGGCATCCGTGTTGACGATCCGGCTATTGATATGGCCGTAATAAGTGCCATACTTTCGTCGAACGAAGATATACCGGCCAGTCAACAAATATGCTTTGCCGGCGAAGTTGGTCTTTCAGGCGAAATAAGGCCTGTGAACCGTGTGGAACAACGTATTGCCGAAGCCGAAAAATTGGGATTTAAACAAATCCTGATCTCGAAACACAACCTGAAAGGCCTGAAAACCGATAAATGGGCGATTAAAGTCACAGGCGTTGGGAAAGTAGAAGATGTTTTCGGGATATTGTTTGGTTAGCCAGAAAGAATCAGCTAACTATAGAAAACACTCAGGACTCATTATTTAAAAAAGAAAAGCAAAGGTTGTGTTAATTTCTCACTAAAGCTTGTTAATCTGAATTTTCGCTACCGGAGTGAGGAATCGTATTTCGTAATATGATACCAAATCATATTGAATCTTTTCAAATTTTCACGGGTATAGTATTTTGATGCGAAAATAAACTAATAACCTCTTTTAAAGTACATTTCTGAATATTTGATATTCAGCTATTTGTGTTATATCCCGGTCTAGAAATGAACATACACTAGCAATATATTGTTCCTTCCCTATCTAAAGAATTAGTTGAGTAGTAATTGCCTGTTCAGTATAAAACCTGTTTCCACATTGCTACGGTTCCAATAATTATATTTTTCATCCTTCCACCAAAGAAAAATTTATGAAACCCATATATAGATTATATTTCACAAGTTTATTAATTGTAAGTTTTACAACAGCTTATGCACAGTGGCAGCAAACAACCGGTCCGGGTGGCGGACCGATAAGCGCACTTTTTGTGAATGGAACAAACTTATTTGCAGGCAGCCAGAACGGAACAATGCATCTTTCAGTAGACAATGGTCAAAATTGGACTAACATGGGTTTGATTTGCCCTGATAGTCCTGTGCGGGAGTTCGCGACTAATGGCCCCGGATTGTTTGCAGCATGCAGTGGGTCCGGTGTTTTCCGATCAATGGATGAAGGGAATTCATGGACACCTGTGGGGTTAGCTGGCCAAAATGTGGATGCTCTTGCAGTAAGCGGTTCAACCATTTATGCAGGAACAGATAGTTCCGGAGTATTTCTTTCCTCCAACAATGGTGATAGCTGGACATCCATCAACACAGGACTAACTGATTTATTTGTTTATTCTCTGGCTGTGAGCGGAAATAATTTATTTGCTGGTACCCTTAGCGGTGTATTTAAATCCGTCATTGGCGAAAACAATTGGATACCAGCAAGTGCTGGAATATCAGGGCAAGCATTCTATTCATTATCTGCATTTGATTCATATTTATTTGCAGGCAGCGGTAATGGAGGCGGAATATCACTTTCAACTAACAATGGAACAAGTTGGACTCCTGTAAACACGGGCCTCTCGAATGGCTTCGGATCAAACAGTTTTGTTGCCTATTCTTTCGCAAAAATCGGAGATGCTATTTTCGCTGGTACTGATGGAGGGGTATTTATGACCACGAATTTGGGAGCTAACTGGACATCGCTTAGTGCAGGAATACAAACCGGATTAACTGGCAAAATTGTTTATGATCTTGAAGCATCAGGAAATGTACTTTTTGCTTCTACATACAATGGAGTATCACTTTCGACAAATAATGGAAGTAACTGGACAACGGTAAATAACGGATTGAGTGCCCAAAACGTGCAATCGCTGGCAATAAAAGGCAACGTTGTATATGCCGGCACATACAATCCAAATATTTTTTCGTCGGCTGATAATGGTACAACCTGGAGTGCTGCAAACCCGGGCTTATCTTATTTAGGGACTTTTGTCGGGGCAAACAAGATAAATGCGATTTTGGTAAAGAATGATGTTTTATTTGCCGGAAGTGGCGGTGGCGGTGTGCTCAAATCAATTGATAACGGTGCAAGCTGGATCACAGTGAATGCTGGTCTGGACTATCATGATGTATTATCACTGTCGGTAAAAGAAAGCTATCTATATGCCGGTACATCGAATGGCGGAGTTTATCGTTCTCCGGATGAGGGTGAGAGTTGGACTGCCGTGAATTCCGGATTGCCTAAGAACTTTTTAGGTGATGTAATAACAAAGATTTATGCTTTTACAGTGATTGGCAGCGATTTATTTATAGGGACAGGGAAATCAAATTTTAACGGAGCCGTATACCGATCAAGTGATAATGGCGAAAACTGGGTAAAAGTAAGTAACGGACTTAATCCACAATTCGATTTTACGACTCTGGCCTCTTTAGGAAACAATCTATTTGCAGGATCATTTGCAGGAGTTTTTGTATCTGCCAATGATGGTGAAAGTTGGACATCTGTTGTTTCGGGGTTATCCAATACATTAGTAAACAGCCTTACCACGAGTGGGAATAATTTGTTTGCAGGAACCTACGGCGGTGTATTTGTAAGTCCAGATAACGGCAATAGCTGGGCCGAAAAAAGTCAGGGATTAACAGATGTAAGAATAAATACGCTGGTTGCATCTGAAACTCATTTATTTGCCGGCACTTTTGCCAGTAGTGTTTTTGCTGTTCCTCTTGATCAATTAATTACCGGGTTGACTGATAATAAATCAGTTTCATCCAACATACTAATTTACCCAAATCCTGTTACTGACCAACTACATATTACCGGAATTTCAGGAAAAGCAAAAATCAGGTTTTATAATTCCTTGGGTAGTCTGGCTTTTGAAACACAAATGGAAAATAATACCATTCTGAATTTAAATAAATTATTATCAGGTAGTTACACTATTGTTGTTTACCAGAATGATCATATTAAATTGTCTGAGAAAGTTATCATATTCAAGTAAAAATCCGCGATTTAATGTATCTGTTTCTACTTTCTGAACTTACTGCATGAAAGCAATTTAATCTCAATCAAAAGGTTCGTATTCAGTTAGCAGCTATACTCCTGACGTTTTTCTTTTGCAGCATGTTCGCCAACTTTTAAACAATGAATATCAACACTTTATGACACAGAAATTTTTATTTTTGAATCTTTTGTTAATTATGAAATTGAAAATTATTTTCGAACTGTAATGACTACAGCCTAAAGCAAGAAGACAACCAATCGGCCTGACATCTGTAAGCACCTGAACTTTTGTATTAAATTTGATTCTTTGACTTAGGAAGGCAAGAACTATCAATACTCATCCCAGCTATTTATCGCAATATCTTCCGGCTGCAGTTTGCAAATGGCATAAATAAATGCGCTGGCCAAACGTGCATTAGTGATAAGCGGAATATTGAAATCGACGGCAGCACGACGAATTTGATAATCGTTGTAAAGTTCTGTTTTAGAGAGGTTTTTGGGGATGTTAATAACCAGATCGATGGTGCGGTTTTTCAGATAGTCGAGTGTATTGGGTGTGTGCTCGTCGTCAGGCCAATGCAATATAGTTACCGGAATATTATTTTCGAACAGAAATTTGGCTGAACCCGGCGTCGCAAATAGGTTGTACCCGCGTTCAATCAACATCTGGGCACTTTTAAGCAACTCAATTTTTGATCGCGCGTCACCGGTTGATAGTAATATGTTTTTCTTCGGAATCCGGTACCCAACTGAAAGCATGGCTTTTAGCAGCGCTTCGTAGTAATTTTCGCCAATACACCCCACTTCGCCAGTGCTTGCCATCTCGACTCCCAACACCGGGTCAGCCATCTGTAGCCTTGAAAACGAGAATTGCGATGCTTTAATTCCCACATAATCAAGATCAAAAGCTGATTTATTCAGTTTCCCGACCGGAATACCGAGCATTATTTTAGTCGCCAGTTCAATAAAATTGATTTTTAACACTTTACTTACAAACGGGAAACTCCTGGAAGCCCTCAAATTGCATTCAATAACTTTAATGTCGTTGTCGCGTGCTAAAAACTGCATATTAAAAGGGCCGCTGATATTGAGTGCTTTGGCGATATCACGCGAAATCCGTTTGATGCGCCTTGCAGTTTCGAAATACATTTTCTGCGCCGGAAACACAATGGTAGCATCGCCAGAATGCACTCCCGCAAATTCGATATGCTCAGAAATTGCGTAAGCCATTATCTCACCTTTATCTGCAACAGCATCAATTTCAATTTCTTTGGCATTCTGAATAAATTCCGAAACCACAACCGGGTATTCCTTCGAAACTCTTGCTGCCAGTGTAAGAAAATAATCGAGTTCCTGTCGGTTTGATACAACGTTCATAGCAGCGCCCGAAAGCACGTAGGACGGACGGATCAGCACCGGGAAACCAACTTCATCAACAAATTCGTAAATCTGCTGAATTTCAACCAGCTCTTTCCAGCGTGGCTGATCAATTTTCAATGTGTCGAGAAGGGATGAGAATTTATGGCGGTTTTCCGCATTATCAATACTTTCGGGAGCCGTTCCCAAAATAGGAACATGATGTCCGTGCAAACGCATCACCAGGTTATTGGCAATTTGTCCGCCGGTGCTCACCACAACTCCTTTAGGTTGTTCGAGTTCGATAATATCCATCGTTCGTTCGAACGAAAGTTCATCGAAAAACAGCCGGTCGCAGGTGTCGTAATCGGTGCTGACAGTTTCGGGATTGAAATTGATCATTACACCGCGGTATCCTTCGTTGCGTGCGGTTGTAAGTGCGTTAACCGAACACCAGTCGAATTCGACCGAACTACCGATGCGGTAAGCTCCGGAGCCAAGCACAATAACCGATTTCCCGTCTTTTTCGGGTTCAATATCATGAGCCGCACCGTTATATGTAAGGTACAGGTAATTAGTTTGAGCCGGATATTCGGCGGCCAGCGTATCAATTTGTTTGATGTAAGGCACAACGCCGAGCTGCTTGCGGAAATTCCTGACCTGGAGCATTTCGGTATGCATATTACCAGGTTTTTTCAATACAAAACGTGCAATCTGAAAATCTGAAAATCCTTTTTGTTTCACCGTTTTCATCAGTTCACCTGAAATATCTTCAATTTTTGTGAACGTTTTAATTTGAACCATGTAATCGTAAATGGATTTCAGTTTAACCAGAAACCAGTTATCGATTTTGGTGAGTTCGTGGATGCGGTCAACCGTATATCCAGCTTCGAACGCGCTGGCAATGGAATAAATACGCATATCAGTCGGGGCTGAAAGTGCCTTGTCGATATCGTCGAATTCAATATCAGTATTGCCGACGAAACCATGTGTCCCCTGCCCTACCATACGGAGTCCTTTCTGAATGGCTTCCTCAAAAGTGCGACCAATTGCCATTACTTCGCCAACGCTTTTCATACTCGAACCGATTTCTTTCGAAACACCGATAAACTTATTCAGGTCCCAGCGCGGAATTTTTACTACAATATAATCAAGTGCCGGTTCGAAAAATGCTGTCGTAGTGCGGGTTACTGAGTTTTTAAGTTCATGAAGGCCATAACCTAAAGCTAGTTTTGCAGCTACGAAGGCCAGTGGATAACCGGTTGCTTTCGAGGCCAGCGCCGAAGAACGTGAAAGCCGTGCATTGACTTCAATTACTCGGTAATCTTCACTATTCGGATCGAGTGCATATTGTACATTGCACTCTCCGACGATTCCTACGTTGCGTACTATTTCGATGGAAAGGCTGCGGAGTTTGTGATATTCGCGGTTGGTAAGCGTTTGCGAAGGCGCCACAACAATACTTTCGCCGGTATGGATTCCAAGCGGATCGAAATTCTCCATGTTACAAACTGTGATGCAATTATCGTAACAGTCGCGCACAACTTCGTATTCCACTTCTTTCCAGCCTTTTAAGGATTCTTCAACAAGTATTTGGGAGGAATAGGAGAAAGCATTTGCCGCCAGAGCCAAAAGTTCGTCGCGGTTGTAGCAAAAGCCTGAACCTTGTCCGCCAAGAGTAAATGCAGCCCTGACAATGATCGGGAAACCAAGTGTTTCGGAAGCTTTAAGGGCATCATCAATACTGGTAACGGCAATGCTACGGGGAGTTTTAATATTTATTTTCCGAAGGTTATCGGCAAATATTTCGCGGTCCTCAGTATCGATAATAGATTGAACCGGAGTACCCAAAACTTTAACATTGTGTTTTTCGAGAATTCCTGATTTGAAAAGTTCGATGCCGCAGTTGAGGGCAGTTTGTCCGCCAAAGGAAAGCAGGATACCTTCGGGTTTGTCCTTTTCTATCACTTTTTCGATAAAAAACGGAGTTACGGGAAGGAAATATATTTTGTCGGCAACACCCTCGGAAGTTTGAACCGTAGCAATATTGGGATTAATGAGAATGGTAAAAATACCTTCTTCGCGCAGGGCTTTCAGTGCCTGCGATCCGCTGTAATCAAACTCACCGGCTTCGCCGATTTTAAGGGCTCCTGAACCAAGGACGAGGACTTTCCTGATATTCATATTTTCTGATTTCTATTTATTAAAAATGAGGGGCGACAAGGAGAGAGGGGGCAAGGAGAGGTTTGCTTGTCAGGTTTTTGACTTCTTGACAATTTCAAGAAATTCATCAAACAAATACTCACTATCCGTTGGACCGCTGGAGGCTTCGGGGTGAAACTGAACCGAGAAAACAGGGCGGGTTTTATGGCGGATTCCTTCGTTTGTTCCGTCGTTAAGGTTTACGAACAAAGGCTCCCAATCGGCTGAAAGAGAATCGGTATCAATGGCAAAACCATGATTCTGCGAAGTAACAAAAGCTTTGTTGGTACCACATTGCAAAACAGGTTGGTTGTGGCTGCGGTGCCCGTATTTCAGTTTATAGGTATCAGCACCCGACGCAAGTGCAAGTAACTGGTTTCCAAGACAAATACCGAAAATAGGAATATCCTGTTTCAAGGAAACTGACAGATGATTTATAGTGGCTTCACACATTTTAGGGTTACCCGGACCGTTGGAAATAAACAATCCGTCGTAATTTTCCTTGGAGTAATCATAATCCCAGGGAACACGGATCACAGTAGTATCACGTTTCAGGAAATGGCGGATGATATTGTATTTTACTCCACAATCCACAAGCAGGATGCGGGTTGAACCATTTCCATAAGTGATAACTTTATTGGTGCTCACGTTGGCAACCAGGTTTTCGTTGTTAGGATCATGAAAGCCGGGATCATCATTGCCAAAAATAATTTTACCCATCATAGCACCTTTTTCGCGTATGATTTTGGTTAGCTGTCGGGTATCGATACCATACAAACCAGGTATTTTATTTTCCGTAAGCCAGTCGCCCAGGCTTCGTTTTGCGCTCCAGTGGCTGTATTCGGCTGAATAATCCGAAACAATAAGCGCCGTAACCTGAATATGCTCCGATTCAAAAAAATCGGGTACGCCATCAGTTGTTATCGCTTCGGGCACACCGTAATTACCTATCAACGGATAAGTTGCAACCATTATCTGGCCGGCATACGACGGATCCGACAGACTTTCGGGATAACCTGTCATGGAAGTGTTAAACACAACCTCACCGGCAACCGAACCTTCGAAACCAAAGGATTTGCCAATAAATTCCGTGCCATCTTCAAGTACTAACCGAGCTGTGATTTCTTTTGCCATTATGCTGAATTTCTGTTAATTGCGGGATAAAGGGTATTTTGTATGTTACTCCCGGATTTGCAAAATTTTTTCAGGCCTTAGCCTGATCATTAAATTTCAAATCCTTCGATTTTGATATGATTAAAACTTTGTACAAGATGAGGGATTGCTGATACCATCAACAATCCCTGTGTTTACTGACCGATGATACTTGTAGGAAAGTATCCCAAATGAGCTGTCAGAGAAAAAAATCAAGTTCTCCGATTAATTGTTTCCGATGATCTGCATCAGTTCATCAAGTTTTGGCGAAAGGATAATTTCTGTCCGCCTGTTTTTTGCTTTATTGGCTGCTGAAGTATTGGGCTCAACCGGTAAAAACTCACCTCGTCCGGAAGCAACCAATCTTTTGGGACTTATTTTCCCGTTTGCAAGAAGTATTTTCACAATAGAAGTGGCACGCATTACACTCAGATCCCAGTTATCTTTCACCTGGTTCTGTCCGGTAAGCGGAACATTATCTGTATGACCTTCAATCAACACATTAATATCAGGATTTTTCTCCAGCACTTTAGCAAGGTCTTTGAGAGCGGAAACACCTTCGGTACTTACATCCCATTTGCCTGAGGCGAACAGGAGTTTTTCGTCGAGCGAAACGTACACTTTTCCATCTTTCATGTGTACAGTCAGTCCTTTGCCTTCGAAACCCATCAATGCATCGGAAACTGCTTTGCGAAGCGCATCGGTAATGGAATCCTTTTTGCGGAGTGCCGACTGAAGTTCAGCCAGGTTTTTCCCTTTGATATCGAGTTCACTCTGAAGCGCCCTAAGCCTGTCCTCACGGGCAATAAGGTCATCCTGGGCCGTTTTCAGCTCAGCCATAATTTTTTCGGCATCATCGGAGCTGGCCATAAACTGCCTTTTGAGCAATTCGTGCGAACGGTCGAGTTCGTTGTAATCGGCAGTGAGAACACGTAACAGTGAACCCAGACGCGAAGTATCCGATTTCAGCTGAGTAACCTCTTTTTTAAAACGCTGATTGTCAAAAGAAAGTTCATTCACAAGTGTACCAAGCGAATCGGCTTTTGCATTCAGCCGCGAGCTTTCCTCATTGCATTTTGCGGTAAGCGCGTTGTATTTTTTCGTGGAAACACACGAAGCGAATGTTCCTGCCAACACTACAAATAGCATCAGCCTGATTGCTTTTTTAAAATTCGGGTGGCTCATATAACAGGGTTAATGTATTACAAAAGTAGAATTTAGTTAAAAAGTAATTTCCAACAACGAAGGACAATGATCGGAATGCACAGCCTGCGGCAGGATAACAGCGCGTTGCATATTTTTTTCAAGTTCATCGCTTACCATGTGATAATCAATCCGCCAGCCCAGGTTACGGCTGCGTGCACCTGCGCGGTAGCTCCACCATGTATAATGATGAGGTTCCTTAACAAAGTACCGGAACGAATCGATAAAACCGCAATTCAGGAAACCTGTAACCCATTCGCGTTCTTCGGGAAGAAATCCGCTGCTGGTTGCATTGCGAATAGGGTCGTGGATGTCAATTGGTCTGTGGCAAATATTGTAATCGCCCGAAATCACCAAGTTGGGACGCGTCTTTTTTAATTCAAGAATATAGTTTTGAAAATCGGCAAGCCACTGCATTTTGAAAGCCTGCCTGAAATCGCCGGTTGTACCCGATGGATGATAAACCGAAATTATTGTTTTATCCCCATAATCAGCTCGGATAAGCCTTCCTTCGTAATCGTATTTTTCAATACCCATGCCGTAAACAACTTTATCGGGCTCGGTTTTAGTCAGAATACCAACTCCGCTATATCCTTTTTTCTGAGCCGAAAACCAATAGGTATGATATCCCAGTGCCTGAAATTCGACAACCGGGATCTGATCGGGCTGAGCTTTTGTTTCCTGAAGGCAAACCACATCAGGATCAGCAGCTTGCAACCATTCGATAAATCCTTTACTTATAGCGGCACGAATGCCGTTGACATTGTATGTGATAATTTTCATGCAAGCTACTTTTTCCACTGTAAAATTATGGGAATATTGACTTTAAAAATTGCAAGTACAAGAGAAGTTTTACAGAAATAATCAACAATTTTCAAAATCTAATATACTGATTTAAATAGAGTTAAAAAACAATAGATGATTTTGTTAAAAAATAACAGAATGTTGAACATTTTTTTGAATGATTTCATTTCGATAAGTTCAGGGGTTTCAAGCTTCGGAAATTGAATAGGTTCCTTTGCAGGCGCCATTGAATTCAATCATGCAATGTTCTCTAAGTATCTGGTCACCTCTTCAGTTTAAATGCAGAAAAAGAAAAAAAAAAAATCCCCCTTTTGTTAAAACAACAAATCCAAATTTAACATTAGAATGATTACAAATAAATCAGCATATGTCATACGAAGGTGAACCTGAGCGTTAAATTTCTATTTTTGTGATCAATATGCCTGGAAGTAAATTTTATCAGAAAATTCATTCGTGGAGATTAAGACACATCTCACCACGGAATTTCATATTGATACTCAGTCTTATAGCCGGATTGTTGGGCGGATTGGCAGGCGTTTTGCTGAAAAATGCCGTCCACCTCAGCCATTCCATCCTAATGAGTGTGATCTCAATAAAGAGTTTCAACCTGCTTTACCTGGTGCTTCCTTTTTTAGGAATTCTGATATCGTACCTTTATGTGAAATATCTGGTTAAAGATAACATTGGGCATGGAATCAGCCGCATTTTGCAATCGATTTCGAAGAGCAACAGCATTATCAAGGCTCATAATATGTACACCTCGCTAATAGCCAGTACTATTACAGTGAGTTTTGGTGGGAGTGTAGGGTTAGAGGCACCAATTGTACTTACCGGTTCAGCTATTGGGTCAAATATTGGTCGTTACCTGCGCCTCGATTACAAAACAATCACTCTTCTGGTTGGCTGTGGCGCTGCCGGTGCTATTGCCGGGATTTTTAAAGCACCCATTGCTGCTGTTATTTTCGCATTGGAAGTATTAATGCTTGATTTGACCATGGCAAGCCTCATTCCGCTTCTGATTTCATCGGCTGCGGGAGCGATACTGGCTTATTTTTTCATGGGTAGCGGCGTTTTATTTTCATTTGCAGTAACAGCTCATCCTTTTACATTGCAAAACCTGCCGTTTTACGCTATCCTGGGATTGCTCTGCGGAGTTGTATCCTTGTATTTTACAAGAGCTAATTTATCTATCGAAAAGCAGTTTCAGCGGATGCCGAACGGCTTTTCCCGTGTTTTGGCAGGCGGAGCAATTACCAGTTTGTTGGTTTTTCTTTTTCCACCTCTGTATGGCGAAGGTTACGAAACACTTAAAAACCTGCTCAACGGTAATGGAATGAATTTGCTCGACGGCAGCATTTTTACTTCAATCGGGAATAATTACTTCCTGATTTTATTTTTCCTGGTGCTGATCCTGATTTTTAAAGTAGTAGCTATGTCAGCAACTACAGCAGGCGGAGGGGTTGGAGGAGTATTCGCTCCTTCACTTTTTATGGGTGGTGTTACGGGTTTTTTCCTAAGTAAAGTGGTAAATTTTTTCATGACCGACCGTTTGCCAGAAAGTAATTTTGCCCTTGCCGGCATGGCAGGTGTAATGGCGGCAGTAATGCATGCACCTCTGACCGCCATATTCCTAATTGCAGAAATCACCGGTGGCTACCAGTTTTTTGTTCCTTTAATGATTACATCCGTAATAGCTTACCTTACGGTTATTCCTTTTGAGCCACATTCTATTTACACCAAACGATTGGCCGAATCGGGCGAGCTTATTACGCATCATAAAGACAAAGCTGTTTTATCGCGTCTTTCGATTGAAACACTTATCGAAAAAAACTTTCTCACAACCGGGCCGGATGTAACATTAGGTGAATTTGTAAAAGTTGTTGCGAAATCGCAACGGAATGTATTCCCGGTAATTGATGCAGAGAATAATTTCCTCGGCGTAATATTTATAAATGATATCAGGCATATTATTTTCGAACACGATCAATACGACACGGTTTTTATCCGTAACCTGATGTATATGCCTGATACACTCGTGAGCCAGAATGCTACAATGGAAGATGTGGCTCAGAAATTTGCTGAAACAGCACATTACAACCTGCCAGTGCTCAATAATGGCAAATACGTAGGTTTCGTATCGCGAGCAAATGTTTTTTCTGCTTACCGTAAACTCGTGAAGGATTTCTCGAATGATTGAGCTGGATTGAAGGGATTGATGAGATTGAGGGGATCGATGGTATTGAACTTAATTTTTCTGTCCCTCCAATAGTTTAATTGCTTCTTCAACCGTTTCGACCGGAGGCAGGCAATGAGTGCCGGAACAGATGTATATCAGTGTTTTACCTTTAACATACCTGTGTTCAAAATAGGGCAGACTGCTTTCGGTTTTGCTTCCAAACACCAATGCTTCCTGTAAATTTCCTGATAGTAAATCTTTTATAAGTGTAACCGCATTTGCACCAACCACAGCAATAATATTTTGATTCTGCGGTGCACTCAAAGCCAGCGATGCCCATTTTGAATATGCAGCAGGGAAACGTGTAAACCTGGTTTCCATCGCCAATATCATCTGCCTTGATTTCTCAACATAATCAGGGTTGTGCAAAAACGTTCCCAGCGAATTCAAAACCGTTGCCATTACTGAGTTTCCTGATGGAATTACTCCGTCATAAATCTCAATTTTCCTGGCAAAAACCTGCTTATCCTCATTTTCGGAATACCAGAAAAATCCGGAATGCGAATCATAAAAATGTGCATTCACGTATTGCGTAAGTGAATCAGCTTCGTTGATCCAAAGTGTATCAGCAGTGACTGAATATATCTTTATAAATGCTTCAATAGTAAAAGCATAATCATCCAAAAAAGCATGAATCTGCGATTTGCCTGCTTTCCAGGTATGGAAAAGGCCGGCTTTATTCCGCTTCAGATTGTTCAGAATAAAATGTGCAGCTACGATTGCTTTTTGTAAATATTGCTCATTCCCAACAGCTATGTATGCATCAACCAACGCACTGATCATCTGCGAGTTCCATGCTACAAGCATTTTATCATCCAATCCGGGCGCAGGCCTTAGCGAACGTACTTTCAGCAATTCGTTGCGACAAAAAGCCGTAAGCGATAATAGTTCATCCTCTGAAAGAAAATGCCGCTGAGCAAACAATTCATCGCTGGCCGGGCGAAGGAGAATATTACGTCCATGCTCCCATAAGCCTTGCTCATCAATACCAAAGTATTCGGCAGCCAGCGGTGCATAATGGCCAAGGGCATCATTAAATTCGGCAGAAGTCCAGGTATAAAACAATCCTTCTTCCCCTTCGCTATCGGCGTCGAGCGCTGAATAAAATATGCCTTCGGGTGAAGCAAGATCGCGGTTTATAAATCCGATAGTCTGCTCAATCACATCTCTATACAACCTATTCCCAGTTGCCACGAAAGCTGCTGAATACAAACTGATTAGCTGCGCATTATCATATAACATTTTTTCAAAATGCGGAACTTTCCAGTCGCTATCTGTCGAATAACGGGCAAAACCTCCTCCTGCCTGATCATAAATACCTCCGCGTGCCATATTCGTGAGAGAAATTTCCACCAATTTCAGTGCCGATGCATCATTCCGGCTAAGTGCATACTGAAGAATAAACTGAAGCACAGCGGGCATAGGGAATTTGGGGGCGCCCCGCATTCCTCCTTTCTCCTGATCAAATGCATTATGTAACACGGAAAAAACATCAGTGAAGTCGTAATCTGAAGCAACAATTCCGGCTTCATCATTAAGCAAAAAGTTTTGCCGGGCTACTCCTTCAGCTATTTCAGTTGCCATTTTTTCGATATCCCCGTACCTGTTGTGAAACAATTCATTTACATTCAAGAGCAACTGTTCCCATTGATCGGGCCGGAAATATGTACCACCCCAGAATGGCCTTCCATCAGGTAAAGCAAAACAGTTCAGCGGCCAGCCTCCGTTACCGTGGATCTGTTGAACAGCATCCATAAAAACATGATCAACATCCGGGCGTTCCTCACGATCCACTTTCACACAAACGAAATGTGCATTCATAACCGCTGCGATCTCTTCATTTTCAAATGATTCGTGTTCCATAACATGACACCAATGGCATGAAGAGTATCCAATACTGATTAACAAAGGTTTGTTTTCCCATTGTGCTAAAGTAAATGCTTCATTCCCGAAGGGCAACCATTTTACCGGATTATGGGCATGTTGTAAAAGGTAAGGACTTGATTCGTGTATGAGCTGATTGGTATGATGCATGGTAGGTTTTGAAATAATTACAGACTTAATAAGTGGCATTTATTGATTTCCTGTAATCATATAAGTATCAGAAAAATCAATTTGTTCTTAAACTATTGCCGACAGACAAAAGTAACATTTATAATTCCGGAAAGTTTAGCTTCCTCACACTTCGGAATAAAAGCAAAATTCCGAATACTTTTTGCAGCAACAATCAAGCATATTTTTGCCTTCCATAAATATTTCCATATATTTGTTACTGATTTGATGAACAACCCTGTTTAACACCTGCTAAGTGTTTAATTTGATCATTGAATCATTAAATTCCGTAAGGCACTGCTAACTATGTTCAGACTCATTTTAAACTTATCTGCAATTCAAATTCATCAGCCATTTGCATCAGGTTTTCTAAATCCTTTTTTTGAATGACAACTAAAGAAACAGGATTTTGAAATCAATCATTTATTAATTTTTGTACACTTAATGCTCAAAGACACTCAGCATGAGAACAAATTTTATACCTATATCTTTTCTTTTCTTGCTTTTATTACTATCAGAAAGCAGCGTTTCTCAGCAATATTTTGTTGAATCATATACTATTGAAGATGGCCTGCATACCCGCAATATAAACGATGCCTGCCAGGACAGTTCTGGCATAATGTGGTTTGCAACAAGTTATGGGATAACAAAATATGATGGCTTCCGGTTTATTAACTTCGACGAGTCCAGTGGTTTACCTATGCAACATTACCGGAAAATTTTATTGGATGAAAAAAATGTTATATGGGCAACACCGGATTTAAAGTCAGATACAATTGTTTTTTTTAAGGACAACAAATGGAATAAATTACCTCCACCAAAAGAAAACCGGAATTATCTGATTAACACTTTTGCTGTTTCTTACCATGACAACAAACCTGTTATTTGCATTGGCAGCCATGATGGATATTATATTTACAAGAATAATACCTGGACCCGATCAGTAATTTCGGAGGATGAAAACCTGAATTACATTTATACGGTAATTGCCAAAAATCAGAAATTCTATCTCGCTACCAAAATCGGTATTTGTATAATTGATAACGGCAAAGCCGACTGGAGTTTAACCAAACTGATTGAGCCTTACGGAAAGAACGTTATAGCAATACATTTCGAAAACAAAAACACTCCGGACGAAAAACTTTGGGTACTTTCCGAAGAATGGCTGGGTTATATTCATCAAAATAAGTTCACACTGGTATCGGATAAATTCAGGTTACCGCACCCAACCATATTTTACTATTCATTTCTCAACACGGATAAAAGAGGTAATGTGATTTTTGGCAATATATGGTCTAAATATTTTATCTCTGAAACATCAGATACGCCTTCGCCTCTGATGATTTCGAATGGACTTTCGTCAAACGGAGCAACCTCGGTTTTTATTGACCGCGAACAAAATATCTGGATCACCGATACCCGCGGCATTAACAAGATTAACAACCTGAAAGTTCTGAATTATTTTGAGAAAAACGGAATGCTTGAAGATGAAGTAACCGCTATTGTAGAGACAAACGATGGAAAAATCGTGTTGGGACATAATACCGGAATCTCAATTCTTGAAAACAATATATTTAAAAGGATAAACTTCCCTGAATCTCAAATAAATACTAGGCGGATTCAGGATATTATTATTGACGACAAGGGTAATGTCTGGTTTATTTCAATCAGCCTGGGACTCGGCAGATTAACAGCTGATGAAAAAATCACCTGGTACCATTCCGATAAATATCCTACAATTACTGCCATCCACCAGGACAAAACCGGAAGGATCTGGATTGGCGCTGACCGAAAACTTCTGTATTTTGAAAATAACGAACTAATTGAATTTAAACCTTTTGGTAGCGACAAAAACACTATTCGAAAAATTTTCTCTTCTCCGAAAGGGGGTATTCTTATTGCAGGCCTTGAGGGATTGTGGCATGTATATAATAACAAAGTTGAAAAAATACCCTCACCTGCCAATAAAATTGCTGACAATGTATTTTCGTATTACCGTGACAACAAAGGAAATGAATACGTTGGCACGATAAAAGGGCTCTGGATTATTGAAAACGGTAGAATTGAGAAGTACAGAAAAAATGGAATTGAAATTAATAGTCCTCTGTTTTTTATTACTCAGGACAAAGAAAATAATTACTGGCTTGGCTCGGACCAGGGTGTTTACAAGTGGGATGGCGACAGTACAATCATTACTTATACCATTTACAATGGTTTAGCTGGGTGGGAAACTAACCGGGCTGCAGGAATGCCCGATAGCAAAGGCCGGATTTGGATTGGTACCGACCGCGGCCTCACCTGCTTTGAGCCTGATTATGAAAAAGTTACCATTCCTGAGCCACACATCAGGTTCATAGGTGTGGAAGATAGTAAAGGTACAATCCACGACCTGACAGCTAAAAGCACTATTAAATACACTGACAATACTCTCATTTTTCATTTCAGAGGTATTAGTTTCGTAAATGAAAATTTGATTCAATACAAATATAAACTCGAAGGTTTCGACAAAAACTGGCAGGAAGTAAATCAGTCGATGCTGGGGAATATTAAATATATAGGATTAAGGCCGGGGAAATATACTTTCTGCGTAATGGCGAAAAATTTTTCCGGTAAATGGAGCGAGATTTCCCGGTCGGAGCTCATTACTATTACTCAACCCTACTATTTCCGATGGTGGTTTATTTTAATTGTTATCATCGCAACCGGAATTTTCAGTTATGTCATTTTCAGATACTATATTCAAAAAAATCACAATGTTACGCTGCAGAAAGAAATAATAGAGAGGAAAAAGATAGCACAGGCTCTTTCCGAAAGTAAACAAAAGTATCACGATCTTGTGGAGTTACTTCCCGAAACCATATTCGAAACTGATTGCTCAGGAAAACTTCTTTATCTGAACTCTACTGGGTTCATGCTTTTCGGACATGGTGTGGCTGATTTGCAACACAATCTTACAATACATAACCTGATTGCACCCGAAAGCAGCACTGAACTGGATGCTTTTATTACTAAAATTCATCAAACCTTGCAGCCTGGCCGGGCTATTGTTTCGGGAATAAAAAAAGACGGTTCAACCTTTCCGTTATCTGTTCATATGGTACCCATAACTGAGAGTGGGAAATGCATCGGTACACGAGGTATTATTATCGATATGACCGAACAGAAAAGGTATGAAGATCAATTACAAAAAAATGCTGCTGATCTGAAAGCACTCAATACCAGTAAGGACAAATTTTTCTCAATCATAGCCCACGACCTGCGGAGCCCGTTTACTTCGTTTTTGGGATTTACCGAAATACTCGACGAAGAGTTAAATTCACTATCAGAAAAGGAAATGCAGGTGATTATTTCATCGTTGCGAACATCAGCAGCAAATCTTTTCCAATTGCTCGAAAATTTGCTTCAGTGGTCGCTGCTGCAGCGGGAAGTTATCAAATTTGAGCCCGAATCTGAGTTGCTGATGCCATTGGTTGAAAATTGTATTGATGTAATAACCATTACTGCAACGCAAAAAGAAATAGAAATCAGAAATGAAATTTCTCCGGATATGAAAATTACAGCTGATACACATATGCTTCAAACCATTATCCGTAACCTGGTTTCAAATGCAATTAAATTCACTGCCAGAGGAGGTTATGTGCAAATAACAGCTGATTCGTCCGAAAAACATTTTTATACCATTGCTGTTAAAGATACCGGAATAGGTATATCTAAGGAAAGGCAGCAAGAAATATTCAGACTTGATGCCAATAATAAAACCAAAGGAACTGAAGGTGAACTTTCAACAGGGCTTGGCCTGATTTTATGCAAAGAGTTTGTTGAAAAACACAAAGGAAAAATTTGGGTTGAAAGCACTGAAGGAAAAGGCAGTACATTTTATTTTACCATAACAAAACCATAGCGTAAATACTTGCTTTTATGCACCGTGAAATGGAAGAAAGGGAGACTACGATCGAAAAACTGAAAGCTGAACTGGATGAACTAAAGCTGGCTCATAGTTCGCTTAAAAAAGCATATGAAGAAGATATTTCCAAACGGCTGAAAACCGAAGAATCAAGCCTAATTAAAGATTGGGCTATTGAATCAGCTATTCATGCAATGGCAATTTCTGACCTGGATGGTAAACTGACTTATGTAAACCCTGCATTTTATAAATTATGGGGATATAGTTCGCCCGATGAAGTAATTGGAAAGCCGGCAGTAAGTTTCTGGCACACAGGCGATAAAGCATCCGAAGTTGTTGAGGCAATACACAAATACGGAGGCTGGACAGGTGAACTTACAGCCTTCACCAAATCAGGTGAAAAACCTGATATTCAAGTCTCTGCCAGCCTTGTAAAAGATATTAACGGGCAACCGGTATGCATGCTTGCCTCCTTTTCCGACATATCGGGGATGAAGCATTCCGAAGTTTTGCAAGCTGAAAATGAAATCAGCTACCGCGAATTATTCAACAATGTTGCCGACTCTATTTATATACAAGACTCCGAAGGCACTTTTTTAGATGTGAATGATGGTGCATTAAAAATGTACGGGTATTCCCGTGAGGAACTAGTGGGTAAAAATCCATTGTTTGTAGCTGCCCCTGGTAAAAACGACCTGGCGAAAGTGGCATCATTGGTAAAACTTGCTTACGAAGGCGAACCTCAACAATTTGAGTTTTGGGGAAGAAGATCGAATGGCGAAATTTTCCCTAAGGAAATTCGCGCTTTTAATGGCAACTATTTAGGTAAAAAAGTAGTTCTGGCTATTGCACAGGATATTACCAAACGCAAGAAAGCCGAAATTGCACTTCAGGAAAGCGAAAGACGCTACCGGGAACTTATCGAACTGGCTGTTGACGGTATTTTGCTTGGCTCCCCCGATGGCATTGTTATAGGCGCTAACACTTATATGCAAAATATAACAGGTCGTCCGCTTAACAAACTTATCGGCATAAGGGTAAATGACCTTTTCAGTCCGAATGTACTAAAAGATTTACCTCTTCGTTACGACTTACTCATGAAAGGCGAAACCGTTTTCAGTGAGCGCGATATCCTGCGGCCCGATGGTACTACAATCCCCATCGAAATGCACACCAAAAGAATGCCTGACGGAACATATCAATCCATTTATCATGACGTAACCGAACGCAAAAAAGCAGAAGAAACCCTTCGGGAAAGTGAGATTAAATTCAAATCACTGGTTGAGTCAACATCTGATATGATTTGGGAAACCAATATTGACGGGCTATATACATATGTAAGTCCTCAGTTCGAAATTCTGCTTGGTTATTCATTTGAAGAAACAATCGGGAAATCACCGTTCGCATTTATTGCTGACAACAACATTTCTAAAATCATTAAACAATCAGATGCTATAGTTGAAAAATCTACTCCATTCAACTCATTGGTAAATAAATACAAACATAAGAACGGCGAAATCCACTATTTTGAAACAAGTGGTGTTCCTGTTTATGGCCATTCAGGAAAACTTTCCGGCTACAGAGGTGTGAGCCGCGATATAACCAAAAGATACCTTGCAGAAAGAGAATTGCATAAACTTTCGATGGTGGTTAAGCAAAGTCCGAATACGGTAATCATTACCAACCTTGAAGGAAAAATGGAATACATTAACCCAGCCGGATGCGCACTTTCAGGGTTTACAAGCGATGAGCTTACAGGTAGGAATCCATCCATATTCAGTTCGGGCAGTACTCCTCCCGAAACATACAAGGCATTATGGAAAACATTGAAATCGGGCAACGAATGGAAGGGCGTTTTTCACAATAAAAAGAAGAACGGCGAATTATATTGGGAAAGTGCTTTTATAGTACCTCTGCGCGACAAAGAAGGAAAAATAACGAATTACCTTGGCGTAAAGGAAGACATTACAAACAAGTTACAGTCCGAAAAGGCACTTATTGAGAGTGAAGAGCGCTACCGTCAGCTTTTTGAAAGTTCACCCGACGCAATCATACTTGCTGATGCCGAAACAGGTATGCTAATTGATGCTAACACTGCAGCCTGTGCAATGCTCGCACGCCCGCTTGAGGAGTTAAAACAGTTTCACCAAACGATGCTGCACCCTCCTCAGAAAAAGGAGATCGCTAGTGAAATGTTTCATAATCATGTTGCCAGCTCAAAAATTAAAGAGTTAAAACTTCCGATTGAAAGTTCGGTGCTGCGGTCGGATGGTAGCGAAATTCCGGTTGAAGTTCTTGCAAGTTCAATTACTGTTGCAGGCCGGCAAGTTCTTCAGGGAGTATTTCGCGATATTACCGAACGCAAGCATGCCCGCGAAGAACTTTTAAAAGCAAAAGAAAAAGCAGAAGCAAGTGATAAGCTAAAATCAGCTTTCCTAAATAATATTTCGCATGAACTGCGCACACCGCTCAATGGCGTTATAGGGTTCAGCGAAATGATTACACAAATGGACAATACAGTTGAAGACCGCCTCGAATTCAGTAAAATGATAAAACGTAGCAGTGCCAGACTTGTCAGTACTATTACCAGCTACATGGATATTTCTATGCTGGTATCGGGAAATACCGAAATTAACAAGCGTTCGTTCATCCTCAACCATTTTCTTGACAAAATATACAATCAAACCGTTGAAACCTGCCAATCGCGAAACCTTGCATTAAATATTTTTAAACCAACTATTGATAAGGAAATTCAGATTTTGACAGATGAAAATCTTTTAACTAAAATATTCTCCCATCTCGTTGATAATGCAATAAAATTTACGAAAGAAGGCTCTATTACAATCGGATATGAGAAAAAGCAAACACTGCACCAATTCTCTGTAAGCGACACCGGAAAGGGAATATCACAAGATGAAATGGCTGTGATATTTGATGTATTTATGCAGGCCGATCTGTCAACTTCACGCGGACACGAAGGGAGCGGGCTTGGATTATCCATTGCACAAGGTTTCGTGAAATTACTGGGAGGAAACATCTGGGTTGAATCGGACAGGCAGAAAGGTTCTTCATTTTTCTTCACCATTCCTGAAAAATCAGATGCTACATCCAGTCAGGAAATAAATGAAACAACCAGGCTTCAATCAGATTCGAAACAGCATGTTGTACTAATCGCTGAAGATGAGGATTCGAATTTCAAATACCTCGAAATTGTTCTCAAAAAAGCGATGTATAAAGTGCTCAGGGCTAACGATGGTTTCGAAGCTGTTGAAAAGTGCAGGACTCATCCCGAAATTGATATAGTGCTCCTCGACTTGAAAATGCCTGGCATGGATGGTTTCGAAGCAGCTAAAAAAATCAGGAATATACTGCCCCAATTACCGATAATTGCTCTATCAGCTTACGTTTCATCGCAGGATGAAGAAGCTGCCATGCAGGCAGGATGTAATGAGTATGTGGTTAAACCAATCAGCAAAACCAGGCTTTTGGAAACCATAACACGATTGCTCCGGAAGAGAAACTAATAAGCTGAGAATAACCTGAATGACTGCGGGTGATTATTTATGCACTTTGCGGATAAATGCCTCTACTTCCTCAACCCCACCCTGGTAAATCAGGTAACCGTTATAAGGTTCGCGTGGCGTGGTTTCGTCATTGATTGGTGTAAGCATGATCCTTTTCACCTCTTCGAGATCGCTGGTTTGTCCTAAAGCCCAGCCAAGCTTTATATAAGCAACCTCAGGCAACATATTTTCGGCAGGCACAACTCCTTTTGCCATCAGGTCGCGGCCGGTATCATATACAAACATATGCACATATCCCCAAAGGGTTTGAACAGTCATGTAAATAGCAACTCCTGCTTTTGCGGCTCTTTCAATGGCTGGATATAGAGGTTTGTTAACATGCCCAAGACCAGTTCCTGCAATTACAATTCCTTTATACCCGTTTTCGACCAGTGAGTCGATAATATCAGGTTGCATATTCGGATAATAATAAACAATGGAAACCTTTTCCTCAAAATACGGAAGTATGGTCACGTTGCGGTCCTTACGGCGATGGTTGTAGGTATCCTTTATGGGTTTCAGGCCTTTACGGGTAATGGTCGCAATTGGTGTATCGCCAATAGTGCGGAATGTTGAACGGTACGACGAATGCATTTTGCGTACCCGTGTACCGCGATGGAGGAAACCATATTCGTCGCTGGTGGGCCCGAACATACAAACCATTACTTCGGCCACATCGCCATGTCCGGCAGCTGTGCAGGCATGCATGAGGTTAAGCGCAGCATCGGAACTGGGCCTGTCGCTCGATCGTTGTGATCCTACGAGTACAATAGGAACCGGTGAGTTCTGCACCATAAAAGTAAGTGCTGCAGCAGTGTGGTGGAGTGTGTCGGTTCCATGACCAATAACAATACCTTCAACGCCAGCTTCTATCTCTTTACCAATAGCGATAGCTAACTTCTTGTAATTATCGGGAGCCATGTTTTCGCTGAAAACGGCAAATATTTTCTCGGTAGTCAGGTTACAGATAGAAGCCAGTTCGGGCACAGCGCCATACAATTCGCCTGGAGAAAATGCCGGAATAACTGCACCGGTGCGGTAATCGAGGCGCGATGCAATTGTGCCACCAGTACCGATTAGTTTAACTTTTGGCAAGCCTTCGGTATAAGGAAATTCTTTTTCAGGAATTTTGTAATTGGCTTTCTTATACCCGGTTTCCTTCATGCCGGTGATAGTGGCAATATCGAGACCGATATTATAACCGGTCGGAATTTTCATCACAATGTGCTTGTCGTCGTCGTTTTCGGAACGAGGCAGCACAGTGCCGATAAATTCACCACGTGTGGTTTTAACAACAGCCTGGCCCCATACTCTTACATTGAACTTTTTGAGTACTTCAAGCGCGGATCCTTTGTATCCTTGAAAAATATCGTCGGTCATTATTTATGTGCGGTTTGTGATGTACATTTTTTCGAATTCCTTTTTTTATTCGCTTTATAACAATCTCATTCAGTTGTTATTATTTCGCTTTTCAAAAGGCTATTCGGTTATTTTTGTGTTCAATAATCAGTTTTTTTCGAATTTAGAAATCTCCCATTTCAATCTACTATGTTCAAGGGATTCTCCTTGTCTCCCCTCGCCTTGTCGCCCCTCTTCTTGTCCCCCTTGACCTGCTCATCTCACTTTACCTTACTCCCGCCTCTCGCAGTTCCTTTATCCAGAATAGATTTATGCAGCTCCACCATACTCATGTTACCTTCAGCCTGACGCCGCAGTTGGCCCATAATCCAGTTTTGTTCAACATCTTCGCCTTTTGAGAGCCGGATTTCGGCTAGTTTTTTCTTTAAGAAAGGTATTTTGGAGAGTATCTGATCCCTGGACACTTCTTTGTAATTAATGCTTGTCAGCACTGAATCGAACTCCATTTTAGGGTACTGGTAAACAAGCGGCAACATGCGCCTTGCGATACTGAGATCGAGATTTCTTTGTTTTAGAAACCTGAGCAGCGCATAAATAATTTTGTAATCGAATTCGGCTGCTGGTTTGTATTGTCCTTCTACCCATTTCACAGCATGTCCGAAAAATTTCCCTGCAAAAGCTGGGCTGATTTCCAGTTCATTAGCAATGCGTTCGATGAGAGGGAACAGATTTTTCTTGAAAATATATGTATAGCAATCCTCAGGAACATTCCATTTTTTAAGTCGGTTGTAGCGCGAAACTACTTCTTCGGGAAGGTTTTTACCAAGTGATTCGATATATTCGTTTTCGAGTGGAATTGGTGCCGAATCGGTATCAGGATACATACGGTCAGCGCCCGGAAGAACACGTTCGAAAATGGTTGTTCCATTCTCAAAAGATTTCCTGGTTTCGGGCGGTACTCCTGAAAATGCCATCAGGCAGCGCTCTTCGATAGTTTCGAGTGCTGTTTTTATATCTTCTTCAGGTCCGCGGATTATAAGTTGAGCATCATTTTCGCCAGGTTTTAGCAGCGCATTTACTTTTTCCCAATCAGTAGCATTCAACACCGATTCAAATTCCTCGCTATGAGTCATGTTTGGATGTTCGATGCAGGCAATAACTTTAAGCCTTTCGGTAAGTTCGTTGGCGAACATTTTTTCGGGCTGCGTAAAATGCGAAAGTATTCCTTTGAATCCCGGTAAGTTAACAGCTACCAGCTTGTACCCGTTGGTTTTTGCTTCCTTAACAAAATCATTTTTCCCGTTGAAAGAGCTGATATCAAGTACAACATGTGATTGCTTCCATGATTTTGCATCAGCAAAACGCGAAATAAGTAAGTCACGAATAGCCAGTAATGCCCATTGGCGGAAGCATTCGTTGTGAGTCAGTTCCGGTATCCATTTGCTATGTGCAACACCTTTTATTTCGACACGTGTACCTCCTTTACAGCTAACATTCACATCCTCGCGGCCTGCGCCGATACCGGTGCGGACTTTACCGGTGCTTCTGCCAAGAAAACGAATATAATTGCAGGCTTCCTTTACTTCATCGGGGTTGGTCATATCAGGGTATGTAACCGTTTCGATGAGTGGCATTCCGAGGCGATCGGTACGGTAAATGCGCCTGTGACCGATATCGCTGACTTCGCGGCACGAATCTTCTTCGAGACTGAGCTGTATAAGCCTGACATTTTTATTTTTTAAAGGAATCATTCCTTCAACACCAATGATTGCAGTACGTTGAAACCCGGTAGGGATACTGCCATCAAGATATTGCTTACGGGTTATGTGAACTTCGCCGACAATATTCAACTTCGAAAAAAGTGAAATCTCAATCGCAATTCCCAGCGCTTCGCGGTTGAGCGGAAACGGAGGAGTATCATCTACCTCGTAAGTGCAGGTAGTTTTACTTTTCAAACGGTAAACGATCTCTTTTCTGGTTTTAAATTCCATCAGGGCAGTGCCATCGTATTCGCCCAACTCACTAAGCGTAGGGCGCATGTGCCTGATTACTTCGGCATCGAAATCGTCGGGTTTCTGATAAACACCAGCCGGGCAGCGGCAAAAAAGTTTCTGCGTTGTTTTGAGTTGCTGATGCACTTCCAAACCCGACATAAAACCGATGCGATCGTATGTTTCCTGAGTTGATTCGCGGCGTGGGACGTAGCCGATGCGGAGTTTGGACTGTTCGTAGTTAAGCTTTGGATCTATATTCTGAGCCATTTTAGCAATGAGTTTAAAGCGGCTCAAATGTAAAAATATCTTTTGGTCAGACAAGCTAATTCTTTAAGCTGTTTTGTGAATTTATTAACAGGAGCGAAATGGTTTTCTATTGCGATTTGTCAGTTTGCTTCCTGTTTAAGGAAATATAGATTTCCGAATAGTGTTTTGATCCTGTATATACGTCGGCTAAAACCTCAAACAAATTCCGATTCCATTGCCTGATATCGCAAGATTAATTGCAGGATGCCAACCGGAGAAAGGCTTTAGTCCACTGTTATAAATATTAATGGCATTCCGGGCGCGGGTGTAATAAGCTGATTGCAGTGCAAATGAGCCCACAATCCCTGCTACTCCAAGCCCTGCCAATACCCAGTTCGGCTCTCTACCCGAAATTACTCTTCCTATTGCAAAGCCAACAGCAAAACCTCCACCCATTCCTAACACAAAGCCTGAATTCCGACAACTTAGTGCAATACTCATTTCATTATATGCCTGTTCGTTTAGTTGCATAACCGACAATACATTTTTTGGAGCTAATATTACGCCATTTTGCCTGAAAACAGTTCCGACAATGACTTCCATTTCTAAGGAATCGGTTTGGTTCTGTGAAAACAAATCATTGATACCAGCAAAAAGGATACAGATAATTAAAAAATATTTCATGAGCGATGCATTAACTTTTGCTACGGTTTATTAGCCGGTAAAGATATAATTAAATCATATAAACGACTTAGCATTCCGTTGTTACGGCAATATAATTTAATAAAGGTATAACACGCCTGCTAACCTCGATGGCTTCCGATCAAATCCAAACACTTACTATTAATCAACAATCCTTACCTTTGCCCTAATTTTTATCCCATAATGTTAAAACTCCAATACTTTTTACTAATTGCCTTCAGTATCTGCTTACAGCTTCTGGCTTCGCAATCAGCGCAGGCTCAGCGGCTTCGGATAAATATTATTTCGGCAGGCGAGCTTAAGCACTCAAGCAACATGCCCGACATTGTACGGGTTACCGGCAGACCCGTTTTTGAGCATGAGGGAGCATACCTTTATTGCGACAGCGCATGGCTCAATGAGATAGAAAACAACATGGATTGTTATGGAAATGTGCGCATTAAATCGAGCGACACATTAAATCTTTACGGAAATATACTTCATTACGAAGGTGACAGTAAAATAGCTACAGTCAGCCAGAATGTGCGATTGGTTGATAAACAAACTACACTCACCACCGATTTTATGGTTTTCGACCGTAAAACCGGGATAGCGAATTACACATCGGGAGGCAAAATGGTGAATGGCGATAATGTACTCACCAGCCGCAGGTGTTTCTACCATACCAATCAAAAACTGATGTATTTCAGAGATGATGTTGTGCTTACAAATCCCGAGTATAAAATAAACTGCGATACATTGAAATACAATACGGTTTCGCGTATCTCCTATTTCCTCGGGCCAACAATTATGCGGGGTAAGGATAATTATATGTACTGCGAAGACGGCGAATACGACAGGGTAACCAGCAAATCGCGGTTCAGTATAAATGCACTCCTGGTTGATGATGACAGGCGTTTGACCGGCGACAGTCTATATTATGATGAAAAACTGAAATACGGCAAGGCTGTGAGTAATGTAGTTATGACTGATACAGTTCAGGATGTTATTATCAAAGGAAACTTTGCCGAATACTGGCGGGCAAAAGGATACACCTATGTAACTGATAACGCCCTGGCTATTATGGGTGACACCAAGGATACGCTCTATTTGCATGCCGATACACTTATGGCTGTTTTCGATACCGTTAAAAACGAAACCAAAGAATTATTTGCCTATCACAATACCCGGTTTTACAGGAAGGACATACAGGGCACATGCGATTCACTAAATTTTATTTTTGCTGATTCGGTTATAAACATGTACAAAATGCCGGTTTTATGGTCGGATGAAAACCAACTTACAGCCGATACCATTAAAATACTCACCGGAAAGAATTCGATTAAGCAGATTTTTATGTACAGCACCGCTTTTATTGTTTCGAAGGACACTACAGAAACGTATAACCAGGTGCGGGGTAAAAATATGATCGGAAATTTTGTAAACAATGAACTTTCGAGCATCGATGTGAATGGTAATGCCGAAACGGTGTATTATGTGCGTGAAGACGATAAAGCCCTGATCGGGGTAAATAAAGCGGCAGGAAGCAAGATGAGGCTGTATGTAAAGGATAGCAAAATTGAACGTATCGTATATTTCGATAAGCCTGCAGGCAATATGTTTCCTGATAGAGATGTGCCTGCTGATCAACGCATACTGAAAGGGTTTAAATGGCGCTTCCTGAGCAGGCCAATGCATAAGAATGATGTTTTCAGAAATCCTGATGAAACCCCCGAAACACAGGAAATGGAATAAGGAAGGTGAAATGTGAGATGTGAGATGTTGGGTGTTTGATGTGTTTTGCTGCAAAATCAAATTATGCATCCACACTAATTTTCATTATTCCAATCTTCAACATTCGATATTCAACATTCCACAGTCAAAATTACTTCGTAACTTCCGGTTCAGTATAACCCATCCTCTTTTTCGACGGTGGGAAAACTGAAAAATTAACGTAGCGGTAGGGATTTATTTTCATATCCTCAATAAGCGCATTGAGCTGAGCTGCGGAACTATTGAGATTATTGTACAACTTCTGATCATTGATAAGCAATCCCAAAGACCCTTCCCCCTTGTCAATTTTTTCAGAGATTTGAGCAACATTAATTAATGTATTATTAAGATTTGCAAGTGTACCGGCAATATTAGCACGCGCCAGGGTATCGCTTATCATTGAAAAATTGGAAATAATATTTGAAATTTTTTCATCGTTGTTACGGAAATTTGTGGTAATCGATTCGATATTAAATAAAATACGTTCAAGCCGCTTCCGCTGCCCGTAAACCAGTGTATCGAGATTATAAGAGGTACTTTCGAGATTGTTAAGCGTTGATTGTATACTTATAAATGAAGCATTGATGCTTTTACGTGTTTCCGAATTAAAAACTGACTGCAGCACAGTAACCATAGTATCAAGAGAGGAAAGCAGATTTTCCGCTTTTTCCTTAATTGGTGCAACTTGTTTATTAACTTCTTCGGTCAGCGACATTTGTGTGCTGCCCACCAATGTATCTCCATCCTGAGCAAGAACGCTTGAATTACCTAAAATTATTTCAACATTTTTGGTCCCGAGAAGGTCGAGGCTGAAAATTCGTGCTTCGGAATTTAAAGGAATGGCAATAGGATTGTATATGGTAAGCTCTAGCAGAATTTTACTTGAATTTTTATTTACAAAACCAATATCAGTTACTTTTCCGATATTCAGCCCGTTAATCGACACAGGCGCAGCGTCCTGTATCCCTGAAGTGGAATTATAGACTGCATAAAATGTGCGGGATCTATGTAATAAATCCTTGCCTTTGATAAAATTAATCCCAATAATAAATAGAGTTAATGTTACAATGCCAAATGCACCAACTCTTAATTCCCGACCTATTTTCATTGTTCTGAGCGATATTTTGACAAATTTACTACTTTTTTCCTGTAAGTCGCTTTGCTTCGTCTATTGTAATTCTGTTTTTCCCTTTAAAAGCAACTATAAAAGCATCTTTATATCCCTTCGAAATCATTTCCTTTCGCAAAAGCAGTGCGTCATCAATGTTATTAAAATTTCCGGATGTGTATTTATAGGAACCAATGTGAAAATACACCTGAACATCTTTTATTCCATTAAAAATTTTCGAATCAAGAGGTTTTGAATCAGGGTATATTGCAAACTGTACCCGAAACGCAACAGCATCAGGATCAGTTGTTTCTACAATATTTCCTTCTGAAACAGGATTCTCGGTACCTGGATTTTTAACAACATTACTCCCTTGGTTAGAAACTAATAAGCTATCTTCCTGCTCCTGTTCCGCCGGCTTGTTCTCAATCTGATTTTTGTAATCGCGCAAGGCTTTATAAATGGCATAAGCAATCTGGTCCTGGCCTTTTTCTGATAAAAGAAATTTTTCCTCCCGGGAATTGCTGATGAATCCTGTTTCAATTAATACACCTGGCATAGCAGTTTTGTACAAAACAAGAAAACCGGCCTGCTTAACTCCACGGTCGAACATTTTCAGATTGTCAACAAACTGATGCTGTACTTTGCTGGCATAGGCGAGGCTCTTATCGAGAAATGCGTTCTGCATCATATTAAAAAATATATTCCCTTCGGGCGAATTAGGATCAAAACCATCGTATTTTTCAACATAATCGTCTTCAAGCAGAATTGCGGCATTCTCTGCTTTCGCAACAGCAAGGTTGGCCTGGCTTTTATGAAGCCCCATCACGAAAGTTTCGGCACCGAAAACAGCAGGCGAATGAGTAGAGTTACAATGAACAGAAATAAAAAGATCTGCTTTTTTTTCGTTGGCAATCCGGGCCCTGCGGTGCAACTCAACAAAAGTATCATCATCCCTTGTGAGCACAACTTTTACATCTTTCATGTTCTGCTGGATGTAATCGCGCAGTTTGAGAACAATTGACAATGTAATGTCCTTTTCGCGCGAATTTTTGCCTAAAGCACCCGTATCGTGGCCACCATGACCGGCATCGAGAACAACAGTTTTTAATTTTTGAGCTGATGCGAAATTTACCGTAAAAATCAGCAGGCAAAGTATAAGAAATCTCATATAAATTCGTTTTTCCGTCATCACCTGAATTTGTTTAGCTTTGCACTATTGTTAGCGAATTTAACAATAATTTGGAAGTATTTGTTTGACAGTTGTTTAACTTTGCAAGTTCAAATCTGTGGACATTATAGGTACTAATCAACTTAACACGCTATCACAAAATTAACATGTTAACCTCTTTTTCAGCATAATTGGTACCGAAGTTACAAACAAAGCACCGGTTAATAACCATTTTATTACTCCTGGCAGTATTCATTTCTGTGCAGGCTGATGATTATTTTCAACTTTTTACAACTAATCAGCCTGAATATTTTTCTGATGTAATTTCACCTGATACCTTAGATAGTAAAGTACCTGATACTTTATACAAACAGCAGGGTGACTCACTTAACCTTAACGTTGCGGATTCACTGTTAGTATCGGATTCCCTTACGGAGACTGAAGAAAAAGTAAATAAATTTATGCTCAATGCTAAAATAGATTATGCCTCAACCGATTCGCTGAGCATGGATCTGAAACAGAAAATGGCATGGATGTACGGAAATGCAAGTATCGAATACGAAGATATTAAATTAAAAGCCGCAATAATTTCGATTGATTTCGATAAAAATATGATACATGCCTATGCCCGCGAGGACTCTTCCGGAAACCTTATTGGAATGCCGGAGTTTAAGCAGGGAGCAATAACGTTTAAATCGAAAGAAATAGCTTACAATTTTACCACACGTAAAGGATTGATTCAGAGTGTCTTTACTAAAGAAGGTGAAGGATATTTACATGGCTCGGTTATTAAAAAAGTGAATGACAGTGTAACCAATGTAGGCAAGGGCGAATATACCACCTGCGACCTCGAAGATCATCCTCACTTTGCACTGAAATATTCAAAAGCCAAGGTTATCAGTGGTAATAAAATTGTTACAGGCCCTGCTTATATGAGTATCGAAGGAGTTCCTCTGCCCTTGGCACTTCCTTTCGGAATTTTTCCAAATAAAAAAGGCCGCAGCTCGGGACTTATTATCCCAAAATACGGTGAGTCAGCTAACCGCGGTTTCTTTTTGGAAGACGGAGGCTACTATTTCGGTTTAAATGACTATTTCGACCTTAAACTAACCGGCGATATTTATTCGCGCGGAAGTTGGGCACTGAAACCTAATTTCACTTACCGCAAACGCTATAAATTTTCAGGAAGTTTCAGCCTTAAATATGCCGTTACCATTTCCGGAACCGAAGGTGCAAGTGATTACTACAACAAAAGCGACTTCTTTGTAAACTGGTCGCACCGTCAGGATCCGAAAGCAAGGCCAAATTCAGTATTTTCGGCCAGTGTAAATGCAGGTTCGAGCAGTTTTAATAAATACAATCCTTCTACAGTAAACGATTATCTGACAAATACTTTTTCTTCCAGTATAAACTATGCTTTAAAGCTTGGCACCTGGGGAAACCTTAACACCAGCGGAACACATAGCCAAAATACACAAACCAAACAGGTTACAATAACATTACCACAGGTCGATTTTAGTATTAACAGGATTTATCCATTTAAAAAGAAAATACAAACCGGTAAGGCCGCATGGTACGAATCGATCAATGTTACCTACAATTCAAATTTGCAGAATAAGCTCGATACCTACGACTCGCTTGTGTTCAAGCCTGATGTGGCCGACCGTTTTAAAAACGGGATTAAACATTCAATTCCTGTAAGCGGATCGTTTAAAATACTGAAATATTTTTCGTGGAGTAATGGTATTAATTATACCGAGCGGTGGTACACAAAAACTGTAAATAAAACCTGGGTAGGCGATACAATAATAACAAACGGGGTCGCCAAATATGGGTATATTGATGTGGATACGATAAGCGGATTTAAAACTGAAAGAGATTACAGTTTCAATTCATCAGTAAGCACAACTATTTATGGTATGAGGCAGTTCACAAAAGGACCCATTCGTGCTATCCGCCATGTTATAAGGCCTTCGGTTGGATTCAACTTCCTGCCCGATTTTGGCAGGGAAGAGCTTGGCTATTGGAGAACAGTGCAATCTGATGCGTTGGGCAATACTCAGAAATATTCAATTTTCGGTGATTCTCCGCTATATGGCTCAGCACCAAGCCAGAAATCAGGTTCTGTAAATATGGGTATCACCAACAACCTTGAGATGAAAGTGCGTTCGCGGAAGGATACTATAACCGGAACTAAAAAAGTTATGCTCATCGATAACTTTTCGATATCTACTTCGTACGATATTGCCAAAGATTCGCTGAAGTGGTCGAATATTGTGCTCTCAGCCCGTACCACCCTGTTTAAAAAAATACAGATCAGTTACGCAAGTTCTTATAGTCCTTATGGTTTATACTCTCAGCCATTTTACGGTTACACTATTCTCGATTATTACGATAATCCTTACTATTCGTCAACACCTGGACCAGTGATTAACCAATCGGAATATTCGCTGAATAAAAAATTCCTGCGGTTTCTTAACGCAGGCTGGAACCTGAGTGTAGGGTATGATCTTTCTCCTAAAAAGGATAAAGATAAAAAGGGTACATCCTCTTCGTCATCGGATCAGGAAATTGAAGATCTTACTAATAATCCGCAACTTTATATTGATTGGGATAATCCGTGGTCGTTGCGGGTTGACTATAACTTCAGGTACACCAGTGTTCCGGTACTTTCGACAGGAGAAATAAAACGCGATATTATTCAAACCTTCCGGGTAGCGGGCGATGTGAATGTTACCGAAAAATGGAAATTCTCAATGCAAACCGGGTACGATTTCGAACAAAAGGATTTTGCATTTACACAGATTACTATATACCGCAACCTGCACTGCTGGGAAATGCGTTTTAGCTGGATTCCTTATGGCACCCAAAAGAGCTGGAATTTCCAGATCAATGCAAAATCATCCCTGCTTCAGGATTTGAAACTAACAAAGAAGAAGGATTTCCGCGACAATCTGTAGAACAAATGCAGAAAACACTTTGCTAAGTATGATGCCCGTCATGCAAACAATAAAAATATCGAATTTCAGGAACTGCTCCCGTCTACAGCCAATGGAAGAGTAAATGAAAATACAGATCCTTTGTTTATTTCGCTGGTAACTGTCAGTTTTCCGCCTTGTTTTTCGGTCATTTCTTTTACAAGGATAAGCCCCAATCCGGCTCCCTGTTCATTTGCAGTTCCGGCAAGTGTAAAATGGCTGTCCACGGCAAAAAGTTTCTTCAGAATTTCAGCCGACATCCCGACTCCATTATCCGTAACACTGATTTCGAGACAATTACGATCATTCAAACAGCCAATCTCGGAATGATCTTCACACATGTCCACAATTTTCGCATCAAATGTTACCCTCCCACCCGGGAAACTGAATTTAATGGCATTTGTGGTGAGATTAAGCAATATCGAATGAACCATCTGCTGATCAGCATTTACCATGTGAACAGGCTCAATATTATTAACAAAATGAATATTTTTACTTAATACATTGGATTCAAGAAGGCTCATTATTGCAATAACTTCCTCATTAACAATCAGCTTTGCTGGCTTGTTTTGCATCCTGCCTGTTTGCAGCCGCGACCAGTTTAACAGGTTCTCGAGCAGTGTAAATGTACTATAAGACGAGTCATGCACTTTTTGCACATAATCTCTTATTTCAGCTTTAGTAAGTGTGTCGATTTCTTCGAGAATAAGATCGGTAAATCCTAACATTCCCTGAAACGGACTACGAAGATCGTGAGCAACAATACTAAAAAACTTGTCCTTGTTAAAATTGAGCTCTTTAAGCTCATTATTGTACTCTTTAAGTTTGGCTTCCGATTCCTTTTGAGTCGTAATATCACGGGCTATATGCAAACTGCCTAACAAATTATTATTACTGTCAAAAACCGGAGTTGTGCTTATGAAAAGATAACGGTTAAGTTTAGGTTCGAATAATTCGAGGGAATGCCTCTTATGATCCTTGATCATGCGCAGATGAGGGCAATTTTCCAGCGCACATCCTCTGTCGTGCATCAGGTTATGGCATTTGTTCCCGACAAGGCTTTTATCGCCGATTTTAAGCTTTTGAAGCATAGCTTTATTTGCCTTAACTACCACATTATCAGTATCAATTAAAGCAACCATGTCGGGTAATGAATCGAAAATAAGTTCCCAAACACTGTTATCGGGATGAGCTAAAATGGAAGGAAAATCAATATCTTTCAAACTTTTGTTTGCAGGAATATTGCTGTCAGGTTGATCATACATAGCGGACCATTATTGAAAAAATAGCCTCCTGATATAACAAGCAGGGCTTCTAACCGATGCAAAGATCGGAAATAAAATAAAAACGGCATAGTATTAACTGTTAATGCTTTGTTATGTTCATTGTAAAAATTAAACCGGGGCTTTAAAATCCGAACTTGGCTGACATTAATTCGCCTGTTCAACCTCTGATATTTGAAAACAAAAATCTATTATTAAGTTGACTATGTGATCTTTATAAATATTTGTATGCCGAAAAACACAAAAATATCCTCAGGCAACCTGAGGATATAAAGAATTCTAAATTTTCCCGGAAATAAAAATCAAGTAAAAAAACGCCTAATTACTGATTGGCAATGTAAAAACAAATGTTGTTCCCTGACCGGCGATACTTTCAGCCCATATGCGTCCTCCGTTTTTCTCAACCATTTCGTGGCAAAGCACCAGCCCAAGCCCTGTGCCTGGTTCGTTGGCAGTCCCGGCTTGTGAGTACTGCCCATTCAACCTGAATAACTTAGGCAGAATTTCCTCAGGAATACCAATTCCATTATCAGAAACACTGATTTCAAGCCATTGGCGGTTGTCCTGAGTGGATTGACTTATGCTTTTGGAATAATTCTGAGGCACCCTGCTACGTAAAACGACCCGCCCATTTGCATTTGAAAATTTAATGGAGTTTGTAATAAGATTCTGGATTACCGAATGGATCATATTTCTATCGGCTTCCACCATTAAATCAGGATCTACTTCATTAAACAGTTTAATCTCTTTGCGGGTGGCATTATTATCAAGAATAGAAATAACTGAATTAATTTCATCGCTGATATTGAAAACCGATGGAGTAAAGGGCATTTTTCCGCTTTGTATCCTCGACCATTCCAAAAGATTTTCGAGCAGCGCATAAGTATGGTATGATGCGGTGCGTACATTCGACAAATATTCTTTGACCTGTGCATTACTAAGCTCATCGAGGTCTTCGTACAATAAATCGATGAACCCAAGTAAACCCTGAAAAGGATTTTTGAGATCATGAGCCAGAATACTAAAGAATTTATCTTTGCTTTTATTCGACTCCGTGAGTTCGGCATTGGACTTCAGAAGTTCCTGCTCAGCTTTTTTGGGCTCTGTTAAATCGCGGCTTATTGCAATAACTACATCGCGGCCGTAATATTTACCAGCATTTAAAATTATTTCTGAGGGAAAAATCTCTCCATTTTTACGCACGCCCATCCGTTCAAATTTCTGCGATTCGCCTTTGATGGCCTTATCAAGCAATTGTAAAAAGCGTTCCCGTTCATTATCACCTTCTGCTGAAACAATTAAAGCATCCTGACCTATCAATCCGGTAAATTCATACCCATAACATTTCGAAAACCCTTTATTTACATCAACAATCAGGGCATCGGGCGAAATAATATAAACCGGATCGGTAAAGAAATCGATCAGTTGGCGAAATGCAAGTTCAGGACTTGTTTCGGATTGAACATCCGAATTACTTTCCTTACCGAGAACAGAGCAAATAGTTTGGATAAACTGTTTATCGAGTGCGGAAAGTGTATAATTAACAGTGAAAATTACTGTAAAAACCCCTTCTATCTCATTGTCTTTCAAAACACTAAACGCAAGAATTGCTTTTACACCCAATTCTTCTCTATATTGTGATTCGGACTCCAGAAAGGTTGTTAGCAGAGGCTTCCTAATAAGCGTAATTTGTTCCTTATGATCATTCAGGTAGTCGAAAAGTTGCTTGCTGCACAAATGTGCGGGAATCCCTGAATTAAACGGCGATTCCCACGAAGACACGAAATTCAGCCTGCCGTTTTCAACCTGGTTATAAGCACATGTTATTGCTCCAAGTGTTTCACCAATATGGGACAAAAGTGTTTGGATTTTATCGACACGTTTGCCTGAATGAGTTATAATACTTTCGAATAAACGCGAAAGGCGAATATCTTTTTTGTGAATTAATTCAATTCCCTGATCAGTGACGATTGTTTCACGAAATGTTACAAGAATGTATTTTGCTGAAAGGTGGTCGCCGGTAATTGGGGCAAATGTAACGTCGGCAAGTAATGTCTCTTTTAAACCTTTACGAACAGGAATGGTTGCCGATTTTCGCTTAGGCAACTCATTTACAACATTTAACAATAAAAAATAGGCCTCATCAATATGATCATAAGCAATAAATGATTGCAGGTTGCTACCAATAACTTTCGCTTTATCGATAAGTCCGAAAAAAGAAAAAACCTGCTGCGAACATTCCAAAATACGACCTGCAGGATCGCAAACAAAAGCAGCATCAGAAAGAACATTCACCAATTGGTGAACTGAAATCTCCAATGCCGGGTTAAAATCTTTGTTATAGTAAAGTTCGTTCATGCCATGAGCTATATGAGTTCCCTAGTTATTTCCTTTTTCAGGAAAGAGTTGGGAACCTTAATACAACAACCTTGCCAAGCTTTCTACAATTATCAATCACAATTCTATATATTTGTTTTTCAATTACTTGCATTAAAATAATTTCATTAACCTGATTGCTGTTAACATCAGCTGGACTAATATGCTTAATCCCATATTGGGACGTATGGCCCAAATTCAGCAAAATCAGCTTTTTATGTATAGAAATAAAACGGCAGACCCTTTTGCCACAATACAATTTACAAGCTAAGCACACCCGTAGCTTACCTCAATTAGAAAAACTCCGACAATGATATGGAATTGCAGCTCCTGAGATATCAACCGGTTTTTCGTAAAGTATCTGTGCTTCCCATACACCAAAAGCAACTTTGTAAATATAGGGGATATTTTATTTACTAAAATATCATTTCAAAAAAATGTTTTCAACATATGAAATAGTCCTGATTAAAATAAATAGCAAACCAAAAATGATATTATGCCGAGCCTTCATCTCGCTGCCTGACCCCGCAGATTGCGGGGAACACCCGTATAAATTTATAAGATGTGATTAAATCCTTTGAATTTTTAAAAACACATGAAAACCTTTTTCTGTTAAATATTTTCACCAAACAGAAATGAAAATTAACACAAAAAAAATGTAAAATAAGACCTTTTCAGGCAGTGAAGATTTCTCTCATCATTCCGGTATAAAAGCAGGTATCAGGAATGAAAACACTGATCCTTTGCCTGGAGTACTTTCAGCAGAGATTTTACCGCCATGTCTTTCGACCATTTCGCGCGATAACAGCAAACCCAGGCCCGTACCTTGCTCTTTTTCAGTCCCCGGGCTGCTTACCGGCTTATTTTGTTTAAACAGTTGATTACAGAAATCGGCATCCATACCAATGCCTGTATCGGAAACAGAAATTTTATAGAAATCTTTACCTGATTCCGAATCAGTTGCCATCCTTATTGCATATATGTTAATTTCTCCTCCGATCGGGGTGAATTTGATAGCATTCATTACCAGATTATTAAGGATAGTATTCAGCATATTTTTATCCGAAGAAAGTATCACATCGGATTCGACCATGTTATTGATTTCGATCTTTTTGCGGTAAGCCAGGCTGAAAAGAACATTTACTACTTCGTCAACCAGATCGGTTAATGCAACTTTTGAAGGATCGAAATGCATACGTCCGGTTTCGAGCCTCGACCAGGCCAATAGATTTTCGAGTAGGTTAAGCGAATTTTTAGCTGAATTTCGGATTATTTTTAACGAATCCCGTATTTCGTCCATCGAGAGCTTTTCGAGGTCTTCGAGTAATAATTCCGAAAAACCGATCATGCTGCTGTATGGATTCCGAAGGTCATGAGCAATTATACTAAAAAACTTGTCTTTGGTTTTATTAAGTTCAAGAAGGTTCTTATTATACTTTTCGAGTTTTAGGCGCGCCTCCCTGCTTTGAGTAATATCACTGAAAACACATTGAATTCCAACCGGTTTTTCGTCTTCGTTGATAAGACTTGCTTTAATTTCGTATGTAACAGGGTTTCGATCAAAGTCCAGCGCGTTTACTTCAAATGAGCCATCAAGCTGCCCGGATAAAATTTTGTCCTTTAATCCGAAAACAAATTCTTTGTTATCATCGCTTACATAATCATACACATTATATTTCGTAATTCCTTCGATATCGGTTTTTAAATAATTAAGGAGAGTTCTATTGGCATTGGTTATATTTCCTTCGAGGTCGGTTGTAATGATAAAGTCGTTGGCATTATCGAAAAGCTCGCGGTATTTCATTTCGCTGGCCCGAAGGTCATGCTCAATTCTCTTGTATCTCGATATGTCATGAATAGTACCTACAATAAATTTCTTACCTGAAGTTTTTTCAATATAAAGTTGCTTGTGTGTTACAATGTCATGCAATGTACCATCGGACCAGGTAATCTGCTCTTCGTTAATACTGCTGCCTTCGGCAAAAACTTTTTCATCGTATTTCCAGAAAATATCAGCCTGGGCTTCCGGGTACAGGTCATAATCTGACTTCCCTAGCAATCCTTCACGCGACGGACCCATCATTTCGACTGCGGCATCGTTCAGCATCACCCATTTATGATCTTCATCCTTAACGAAGAAGGGTTGTTTGATGGTATTAATTACCAAATCAAGAAAATCGGCACGTTCGCGGTTCTCACCCGAAATCACATGCTCAGCATCTGAAGCTTCCTTATCAGTTTTAATATCAGGAACATTACATTCAAGAACATAACAAATTATCCCCTGATCGCGATGATTTGCTGATTCAATATTAATCAAAACAGTTTCGAGGTAAATCTTTAATAAATCATTACCCAACAATAAATTACCACGAAAAGTACTGATCCCTCCGGCAGTTGCTTTCTGAATTGCACTAACAAAATTATGGTTCTGACCTTTTGGATTCAAATCCGAACCCACTAATTTGCTTTTAGATGTTTTTATCAATGAAGCGAATTCGTCATTACAATCGAGAATTTCATTCTGACTATTAAAATAAAAATAAGGCTTACCTGCACATGAAACTTTCATGGGTTGATTTACATCAGAACCAGGTCCCGAATTTGAATTTTCAATAACTTCAGTCATACATCCAACTTAGTTTTACCATGTAAAATATTCACCCACAAACAATTGTAAAATTTTTAAGGCACTGTGCATGTCAATAGCGAAATTAGTTGCAAGGTGCGGGTACGGCTTAATAAATGAATACTTAATCTAAACAAATATCAAACAGATGTAAAGTTACAAAGAAATTAAAATCACAAGGTATTTGTTATGATTTTTTGGTGCTAAAACTTAAAAAAACTATACTTTTGATGCATCCCTTAAAGATTAAATATGAAAACTGTCATTTATACTGACAACGCGCCTAAAGCTATAGGACCTTACAGTCAGGCAATCGAAATAAACGGAATGCTGTTTATCTCCGGACAAATACCTATCGATCCGGCTACTTCAAAAATTGTTGATGGCGGAATAAAAGAACAGACCGAACAGGTAATGAAAAATATCAGCGCAATACTTGCAGAAGCTGGTTATACGTTTGATGATGTGGTTAAATCGACTTGCCTGCTCAGCGATATGGACAACTTTGCTGCTATGAACGAAGTGTACGGCAAGTATTATCCGGAAAAAAGTCCGGCACGTGCTGCCTACTCCGTAGTAAAGTTGCCGCTTGGAGCATTGATTGAAATTGAAACGATTGCTGCCAGGTAATTGATTGGATTTAAAGAGTTTAATAATTAAAAGATTGATTTAGGAAAACCTGAGTCGCAACTTTATTATACAAACAATATGAAGAGCAAGATTTTAATTCTGTGTATTTTCCTGTCGTTTTCGACCAAAATATTGAATGCAGGCGAGGGAATGTGGCTTCCGATGCTGCTATCGCAACTTAACGAAAAAGAGATGCGTGATATGGGTATGCGCATAACAGCCGAGGACATTTATTCCATAAACAATTCGAGTCTAAAAGATGCAATTGTACTTTTCGGTGGCGGATGTACCGGCGAACTGGTTTCGGACAAAGGCCTGCTGCTTACCAACCACCATTGTGGTTATGGAAATATTCAGCGTCATAGCTCACTGGAAAATGACTATTTAACTGACGGTTTCTGGGCACAGCGATATGAGGAAGAATTGCCGAATCCCGGTTTAAGTGTTACTTTCCTTGTCAGGATGGAAGATGTTACCCCGCAATCACTGAAAGGTGTTGACGATAAAATGAGTCAGGTTGTTCGCGATTCCATTATCCGCTCGAATATTAAAACGCTTGTAAAGGATGCCGTAAAAGGCACGCATTATGCCGCCCAGGTGAAGCCTTTTTATGCAGGAAATCAGTATTATCTGTTTGTAACCGAAACATTTACTGATGTGAGGCTTGTAGGCGCTCCTCCTTCAAATATCGGAAAATTCGGCGGCGATACCGATAACTGGATGTGGCCGAGGCATACCGGTGATTTCTCCATGTTCAGGATTTATGCCAACAAAGACAATAAACCGGCAGATTACTCCAAAGATAATATTCCCTACCGGCCGGCCAAGCATCTTAGCATTTCGCTGAAAGGAATTAAAGAAGGTGATTTTACGTTTGTTTATGGTTTCCCCGGCACCACACAGGAGTATCTTCCCTCCTATGCTGTTGATATGACAGCCATGCAGAAAAATCCGATTGCAATCGGGCTTCGTGAGCAACGTTTGGATATTATCGACCGGGCCATGGAAAGTGACCGTCTGACCCGAATTCAATATTCAGCTAAGGCAGCAGGTATAGCAAATTTTTGGAAAAAGATGATAGGCGAAAGCCGCGGCATTAAACGCCTTGATGGAATTGAAAAGAAGCAGGAATTTGAAAAGGCATTTCAGCAATGGGCGCAGGCAGATGCTACAACAAACACCAAATACGGGCAATTACTGCCTGCTTTTGGCAAAACCTACAGTGCCTTTGTTCCGGTTAACAATGCATATACCTATTTAACCGAAGGCTTACTCGGAATTGAACTGATCAGGTTTGCACGTAGCTACGAAAACCTTGTAAAACAAAGCAGAGATAAATCAAAAACAGAGGCTGAAATCCAGAAATTGCTTGAGCAGATGAAAGCTTCAGCCACCGGGTTTCACAAGAATTATAACCCGCAGGTTGACAAACAGCTTTTTGAAGCACTGATTAAAACCTACACCAGCTCGTGCGAGCCGGCTATGCAGGTACCTGTGGTTAAAGAAACTGCTGCAAAATACAAAGGAGATTCCAAAGCGTGGGCAACGGATTTTTATAAAAAAACCATATTTGCTGATTCAACTAAGCTTTATGCGTTGCTCAAGAGTTTTAAATCCGGCGATGCAAAAAAGATAGGAAAAGACCCGGCTTACATCTTAGCTTCAGGCATTTACGATTACCTCCAAAATACTTTAGCCCCTGTAGTAAACGCTTTTTACTCAACCAACGACAGCCTTCAGCGATTGTATATGAAAGCTCAGATGGAAATGCAGACTGATAAGCGTTTCTATCCTGATGCAAATTCAACACTGCGCATCGCCTATGGTAATGTAAAAGGATATTCACCTGCCGATGCTGTAAATTATAATTGGTATACCACTCTCGATGGTATTATGCAGAAAGAAAACCCTGATATTTACGATTACGTGGTCGAACCGAAACTGAAGCAACTATACAACCAGCGCGATTACGGACGATATGCTGACGCTGACCAGAGCATGCATGTTGCATTTATAGCATCCAATCATACAACAGGTGGCAATAGTGGTAGCCCTGTTTTAAATGCTGATGGCCATTTGATTGGTATAAATTTCGACAGGTGCTGGGAAGGAACTATGAGCGACCTGATGTATGATCCCGATCAATGCCGCAATATTTCACTTGATATCCGTTACTGCCTTTTTATAATTGATAAAATGGCCGGAGCCAGACGATTGATTGAAGAAATGACGATAGTGCAGTGATTTGTTTTTGAAAGGCTGAAGACTATTCGTTGCAAGAAGGGGTTCTGGTTTCTGGTTTAAGGTTTAATTTAATCGCGAATCATCAACGCACAATATCCGTCAAAGCTCCTTTAAGTTCAGGAAAAGTATATTGAAATCCTTCATCGGTTAAATGTTTCGGCGGAGCAAACTGTCCGCCTGTAACTGCTATAGCCCCTTCGCCAAAGATCAGTTTTAAAGCAAAAGCAGGAACAGCAAATAGTGCAGGTCTATTTAAAATACCTGCAAGCACTTTGGTGAATTTTTCGTTGTTCACAACTTCGGGGGCTGTGAAGTTAAATTCGCCCGATACTTTCGGATTTTCAATAATGAACTGAATAGCTCTCACAAGATCAGTTATATGCATCCACGAAAAACCCTGCCGGCCGGATGCGATTTTACCCCCGACTCCAAGTTTAAACAAAGGAAGCATTCGTTGTAATGCACCTCCATCCTTACCCAGAACAATTCCCAGTCGGATTATAGCAACACGGGTGAATGGAACTGCATTTCTGGCTTCTTTCTCCCAGCTATTGCAGATTTCGGCAAGATAATCATCTGCCATTTTGAATTTAAATTCTGTTTGTTCTCCTTCCGGAGCATAAATCCCAACAGCTGATGCTGAAATAAATAATTCAGGTTTTTTGTCAAGCAGATTTATAGCCTCAACAATTTTTCGCGTTGTAATGATGCGGCTGTCAAACAGCATTTTCTTATACTCTTTGGTCCAACGGCTTACTATCGGAGCACCGGCCAGGTTGATTACCACATCAACACCTGAAAGGGCTTCCGCTATTACCGAGGAAGAAGTATCTTCATTTACCCTTGGCAGGCTGCGCGTCTCATTGCCGAGTGACTTTAAATATAAGCTCAGTTTTTTACCAATAAAACCGCCCGCTCCTGTAACTGCAATTACCATGTCATTAAAAATTTAGAAAGTAACATTTTGAACCAGGAGAATGTTCTGACTCCTAAACCAGTAAAGTTAACGTTTTTTTTGAGCTCTTCTGTTAATCAATTAACAAAGGATCAATTATGTTTACAAATATTTATACCTTTGTCCACAATTAACATATCCGGGCTTACCCGGCTAATAAGCTGACCAACTTATAATTGACTATGGATCAGAACAATGAAAAACTTTTTGGCACATTTCCACCTGTAAGCACTTCCGAATGGGAAGCCCGCATTACTGAGGATCTGAAAGGCGCTGATTACCAGAAAAAACTTATCTGGAAAACTACTGAAGGATTTGAAGTAAAGCCTTACTACAGGGATGAAGATACTCAAGGTATTGCTTTTATGAATGCTGCCCCCGGCGAATATCCTTATGTTCGTGGCAACCATACCAAATCCAACGACTGGCAGATCCGCCAGGATATTGAAACCGATGATATTGAAGAAGCTAACCGTCTTGCTGTTGATGCCATTAAACGTGGTGCCACCGGCTTAGGATTGGTAGCTGAAGACCTGTCAGCAGAAAAGGATGTTGAGGAATTGCTTAAAGGCATTTCACTACCCGATGTTGCCCTGCATTTTGGGGCAGCAGCTTCCTACCCTGCTTTAATCAAGGTTGTTGCGGCATATATCAAATCCCAAAAGCTTGCTGCAGAAAAAATACATGGATCATTCGATTTCGATCCGATAAGCTACTTGTTGCTTAACGGTGATTTCTGGAAATCGGAAAAGAGTGATATGGCTGAAGTTGCTACCATGGTAAAACTTGGCAAGGAACTTATGCCTTCGATGAAAGTGATCAATGTTAACGGCCATTATTTTAACAGTGCAGGAGCTACCATGGTTCAGGAACTGGGGTTTGCCCTGGCTTCGGGAGCCGAATACCTTACACTCGCTGCAAAAGCAGGAATTCCTGTTGATGATGTTGCTCAGCGCATGATGTTCTCGTTTGGCGTCGGTTCCAATTACTTTATGGAAATTGCACGCCTGAGAGCAGCACGATTGCTTTGGGCAAAAATTGTTGAACAATACAAACCGGAGAATACAGCTTCCATGCAAATGTGGATACACAGCAACACTTCGGCATGGAATAAAACATTATTTGACCCTTATGTAAACCTGCTGCGTACCACCACCGAAGCTATGTCGGCAATTCTTGGAGGCACTCAGTCGCTCAGCATTCTTCCTTTCGATACTTTTTATAAAGATCCTGATGAGTTTTCGAACCGCCTGGCGCGCAATCAGCAGATTATCCTTAAGGAAGAAGTTTACCTCGATAAGGTTGTTGATCCTTCAGCAGGTTCCTATTATATTGAAAACCTGACGCAGTTAATTGCTGAAGCAGCTTGGAAGGTTTTTCTTCTGATTGAATCAAAAGGTGGAATGATTGAAGCTGTAAAAGCCGGATTTGTGCAGGACCTTGTTGAAAAATCAGCTGGTCAGCGCCTTGATGATATCGCCAACAGGCGGATCATACAGCTTGGCACCAACCAATACCCGAACCCTGAAGAGCAGATGCTCGAAAAAATACATTTCGCTGAGGAAGAAGAAATGGAAGAAGAGGAATTATATGCCGACGAAGATATGGAAGTTGAAGATGATGAGGATGACGAAGCACCGACGACCTACAAAAAGCTTGTTCTATTTGGTGGCTCCGACGCTTTCGATCAATTGCGGCTTGCAACCGAGCAATATGTAGCCGAAGGAAACAAAAAACCTTCCTTATTCCTCTTCAACATCGGAAACCTAGCCATGCGTAAAGCCCGTGCCATGTTTACAACTAACTTTTTTGGTTGTGCCGGATACGAAATCCTTGACAATATGGGATTCAACTCCGTGGATGAAGGTGTAAAAGCAGCTTTGGCATCTAAATCTGAAGTAATTGTAATCTGCAGCTCTGATGATGAATATGCAACACTTGCGCCTGAAATCTGCCAGAAGCTGAAAGCGGCTAACAAAGAACTTATTCTTGTGGTTGCCGGATACCCTAAAGAAATTCTCGATATGCTGAAACAAGCCGGTGTGGAAGAGTTTATTCATGTCCGCAGCAACCTGCTCGAAACATTGGAAAAATTCCAGGAGAAACTTGGTATTTTCTAATCTCAGCATTTACGTTCAACTAACTTAGAATTCACAAAATCCCTCATCCTGCGATGCGACCCGATTTTAAAAATATTGATATAAAAGGTGGCCAGTCAAAACCGGTCACCAGTCAGCTTTCAGCACAAACTGAATGGATGACAAACGAACAGATAGCTGTAAAACCAGTGTACACCCGTGCCGATCTTGCCGGGATGGAACATCTCAATTATGCTGCCGGCGTTCCGCCATTTCTGCGCGGTCCTTACAGCACCATGTATGTGATGAAACCCTGGACGATCCGCCAGTATGCCGGTTTTTCAACGGCTGAAGAATCCAATGCCTTCTACCGCCGCAACCTTACTGCCGGTCAGATGGGACTATCCGTTGCTTTCGACCTTGCTACGCACCGCGGTTACGACAGCGATCACGAACGTGTGGTCGGCGATGTTGGAAAAGCAGGTGTTGCCATCGACTCCATCCTGGATATGAAGATCCTTTTCGATCAGATTCCACTTGATAAAATGTCTGTTTCGATGACCATGAACGGAGCTGTACTTCCTGTTCTTGCTTTTTACATCGTAGCTGCAGAAGAACAAGGTGTTCCGATGGAAAAACTGAGCGGTACCATTCAAAATGATATTCTTAAGGAATTCATGGTGCGTAATACCTATATTTATCCGCCAACACCAAGCATGCAGATTATTGCCGATATTTTTGAGTTTACTTCAAAAAACATGAAGAAATTCAACTCCATTAGTATCAGCGGTTATCATATGCAAGAAGCAGGAGCTACGGCTGATATCGAACTTGCTTACACTCTTGCTGACGGATTGGAATACCTCCGTAAAGGAATTGCCGCCGGAATTCCTGTTGATGCATTTGCACCAAGGCTTTCGTTTTTCTGGGCAATTGGCATGAACCATTTTATGGAAATTGCTAAAATGCGTGCCGGACGCATGCTTTGGGCTAAAATCGTTCAGCAGTTTAATCCAAAAGATCCCAAATCGCTGGCACTGAGAACCCATTCGCAGACTTCAGGCTGGAGCTTGACCGAACAGGATCCTTACAACAACGTTACACGCACCTGCGTTGAAGCTTTGGCTGCAGCGCTAGGACATACACAATCGTTGCACACAAATGCTTTAGACGAAGCCATTGCACTGCCAACCGATTTTTCGGCCCGTATAGCCCGCAACACACAGATCTACCTGCAGGAAGAAACAAATATCTGTAAAGCCGTTGACCCATGGGCTGGCTCCTATTATGTAGAAACCCTTACCAATGACCTGGCCCACAACGCATGGAAATTGATTCAGGAAGTAGAGGAACTTGGCGGGATGTCGAAAGCCATTGAAACCGGTATTCCAAAAATGCGTATCGAAGAAGCTTCGGCCCGCAAACAGGCAAAAATTGATGCAGGCAGAGATACGATTGTAGGCATCAATAAATATCGCCTGGCAAAAGAGGATCCTATTGATATCCTGGAAGTTGACAATACCGCTGTACGTATTTCGCAAATAAAACGACTTGAGAAATTACGTGCGGAGCGCAATAATGAAGAAGTACAGCTGGCATTGGATGCACTTACCCGCTGTGCCGAAACAAAAGAAGGAAACCTGCTGGAACTTGCTATTGATGCAGCCCGCAAACGTGCTTCGTTAGGAGAAATTTCGAGTGCATTGGAAAAAGTTTATGGAAGGTACAAAGCCGTGATAAGATCAATATCAGGAGTTTACTCCTCCGAAAGCCAGGGCGATGAGCAATATATGAAAGCCTGTAAAATGGCTGACGAATTTGCTGCTCTCGATGGACGCCGCCCCCGCATTATGATTGCAAAAATGGGTCAGGATGGTCACGACCGTGGTGCAAAAGTTGTAGCCACAGGTTATGCTGATATAGGTTTCGATGTGGATATGGGACCGTTGTTCCAGACTCCGGCCGAAGCTGCAAAGCAAGCTGTTGAGAACGATGTACACGTTCTTGGTGTATCTAGCCTGGCTGCCGGTCATAAAACATTGGTTCCTCAGGTTATAGAGGAACTTAAAAAACTGGGCCGCGAAGATATAATGGTCATTGTGGGAGGTGTAATTCCGTCGCAGGATTATGATTATTTGTATAAAGCCGGTGCTGTGGCTATTTTCGGCCCTGGAACAAAAATACCTGCTGCAGCCATTCAAATGCTGGAAATATTAATCAGCAGCAGAAAGTAAAAATCGAAAAGATATCATTATAATAAACCCCTTTCCGGTTGAATGGAAAGGGGTTTTTATTTGCCAGAAATCCATGCAATATATATTTGACTTCGTCGAGCCCTTCGGGGTTCGGTGCTCTGCACCTTTTATGATATTTTCCCATATTACTACAAATATTCCGGTGCTCTGCACCTTTATTTATTGCTTTTATTGAGGTCAAATAAAGCCACAGAGTGGCGAAATATTTGTAGTGAGGTAAAATAGAGTATCATTTGAGGTGCAGAGCACCGTAATATTAAACCAATCAGTATTCCGGTTAAGTTTTTCAGCAGACCCTATTTATAAGACAATTCGTTGATTGCAACTTTAGGAGCCATCACCTGGTTCACTTTTTCTGATACTATTGCTTTTTTTACGTTAAAGGAATCGGTAAGCTTTATATCAGTTGACGAAGCAGCAATTAACACATCGTACTTTCCTGCATCAGCCACCCATGCCGAAACACCGGTATTAAAAGAAGACAGATCCCTGGCTGTTAATTGCAGGGTAATTGTTTGTACTTCGCCCGGTTGTAAAGTTTTAGTTTTTGTAAAGCCTTTGAGTTCGTATTTTGGCTTATCTATTTTACTCAAGGGTGCAGCAATATATAACTGAACCACTTCCCTGCCGGCTATTTTTCCGGTATTTTTTACTGTAAATGTTACTGATTGTTTGCCTTTAAATTCAGGAGATTCAACCTGTAACGCGCTATACTCAAATTCGGTGTAACTCAATCCAAAACCAAACTCATACGCTGGTTTTACATCAAATGTTCCGTAATAGCGGTATCCGACATAAATACCATCTTCATAAGTAACTTCAATTGGTTTGGGGTTTAAAAACGCAGTAACTATATCTTCCTTTTTATCGGTTGTCTTAGCACTTTCTTGTTCAATAACTTTACCGGGAAAAGTGGCTGACGAAGGAACATCTTCATATTTCACAGGAAAAGTGGAAGCTAATTTGCCCGAAGGATTAACTTTTCCGGTAAGAATATCAGCCAGAGAATTTCCGGTTTCCTGTCCGCCCTGCCAGGCAAGCAGAATTGCGTCGGGCATGTCGCGCCACGATGCTGTTTCAATAACACCTCCTATATTCAATACTACAATTACTTTTTTCCCTTCTGCGTGAAAGGCTGATGTAACTCTTTTAATCAAATCGAATTCATTTTGCGAAAGTTTAAAATCGCCTTCTACGTTTTTGCGGTCGCCACCTTCGCCGGCATTGCGGCCGACTGTTATAATTGCCAGGTCACTTTCTTTGGCTAAAAGCTTTACCGAAAGCATATCAACAGTCATATCGGGAATAGGAGGCGGTGGCATAAGTAAAGCCATCAATGGATCTGACGGTTTAGTTTGTTTAGCTTTTTCGTCGTTTATAAACTCTTCGTACTGATGTGCCATAGTTTTCTGTACTTCAAGTCCAGCATTCAACAATCCCTGGCTGATTGAAATTGTATATGCTTCGTTTACATCGCCGCTTCCGGTTCCGCCGCTAAAAGTTTCGTAACTGGCATTACCAAATGCTGCAATTTTTCTATCAGAAGCATTCAAGGGCAAAGTATTATTTGAGTTTTTCAATAAAATAATCCCATCGGCTGCAGCCTGTCGGCTTATTTGTGCATGTGCTTTCAGATCAGGTTTATCCGTGTAAGCATATCCTTTAAAACGCGGTGAAAGCAACATAACAGTAAGAATCCGCTCCACATTTTTATCCAATACTTTTACATCCAAAGCACCTGAATTCACAGCATTGGTGAGAATTTCTATCTGTTTAGGCATTCCGGGCATAATCATATCGTTACCGGCTTTCATTTGTGCGACAACATCTTTACCTCCATACCAGTCGGTCATAACAAAACCTTTAAAGCCCCATTCGTTGCGGAGTATTTTCGAAATCAGATCAAAACTCTCAGATGTATAAACACCATTAATCAGGTTATACGAAGTCATTACCGTCCAGGGTTGAGCCTGCTCCACCACTATCCTGAAACCTTCGAGGTATATTTCACGCAAAGCCCGCTGACTTATGATAGAATTGGATGTATTCCGGTATGTTTCGGAATTGTTTGCGGCAAAGTGCTTTAAAGAAGTTCCGACTCCCTGCGACTGAACACCTTTCACCATAGCCGCTGCCATTTTCCCGGTCAGAAAAGGATCTTCGGAATAGTACTCAAAATTGCGACCACAAAGCGGATTACGGTGGATGTTAATGGCCGGAGCCAGAAGCACATCCGAGCCATATTCGAGCACTTCGTTTCCCATGGCGCTACCGACATTATAAACCAGTTCGGTATCCCATGTCGAAGCCAGTAAAGTAGCCACCGGAAAAGCTGTACAATAGTAGGTTTTGGAATCATCAGGCCTTTGCGGCAAAATGCGTAATCCAGCCGGACCATCCGAAAGTACCATTGGTGTAATCCCTAAACGCGGAATTGGGTATGAAGTCCCGGCAGCACCCGGCACAAGAAGATCCGTACTTCCAACTACCGGAACCGGTTCCGATTCGCTTTTATCTTTATCAAAGTCCATCGAAAATTCCTTCCCGGTGCCAACCACCAGTTTAACTTTCTCTTCAAGAGTCATTGCTTTTACAACCGCTTTCACGGAGGATTTACCCAGGAGGGGTGCTTGCGCATTAACGTCGAGGTTCAGCGAACTTGCTGCACCGGTAATCATTACCATAGCCAGAGTGCGGATTAATTGCTTATTGATCATTTTAACTTCACTTTTATTTGTACAACGAAAAAGCAACCTTCAAAAATCAGAAGAAACTTAGTTTAGAAATATTTAGTTGCATCCATTCAAAAATAGGAAAAAAAGCCCATAATTTGCTCCTATCAAAAACCACCACAAACACTTGACATAATGAACGTTAATACATGCTTACCAGTCAGAAGTGCTGCCAGACTTGCCTGAATACTATCAAAACTGATTAAAATCAGAAAACCAGCACATGAATTCTACACACTGCTTAAGATTATAAACACTGAAATTTTATAAAATATTCTTTGCTCACATTATATTGGTTTCATACATTTGGTTGCCTTATCCATCCACTCACCTAAATGTATAATTCATTTCATATGTTACGCCCATTTCAATTCTCACTTACCCTGACGCTAACTTGTATCCTCCTGGCCACCAGTTATTTTGCTTTTGCTCAGAAATCCAATAATGATTCATGCAGTAATCTAAAATTTCATTCCGGCATTGAGCAGGAAGGGTTTAAACTGCTGTGTTCAGGACAAAAACCTGATTACCTGGCGATGGCTATTGCGGTTAATCCAAATACTAACGATGCTGACCTGGCAACAATCAGGCAGGTTGTGAAAACCGAAGCTGAATTACTAAAGGCAAAAATGCCAACCATAAAAAAGCCTGCCGCCAGGCTGAAATATATTTTTGATCATGTTCAGACAACTTTTTTAAAGCAGTATGATCTGGATGCTGATTTTTCGGATATGTTTGTAAGCGGAAAGCATAATTGCCTTACAGCTACTATACTTTATACATTGTTGCTTGACGAGCTTTCAGTAAAATACACAATAAAATTTATGCCGGGCCATGTGTACCCGATTGTGTATGCCAACGATGTCCCATATATTTTTGAAACCACCGATCCCGTTCATGGTTTTGTTGAATTGAATGGCACTATTCAGAAGAATGCCATTCAGAGCATGAGGCTGATGCAGTTTATAGCATCTGACAACGGCAAAAACAAACCTGCCGGTGATCTTTTCGACCGGTATTATATCAAACTCAACAACACAGAATTTAAAGGACTTGTAGCCTACCAGTACACAAACGCAGCTTTTGCCGCCATGCTGAAACAGGATTACTACACAGCTTACGATCTGATTTCGAAAGGAATTATTCTTGCACCTATGGATGAGATGTACATTATGCAGGAAGAGTTGCTGATACAATCGATAATGAATGCGAATAAAACATCAGCCAAACGCGCCGGAATGCTTGTAACTTACTATAATACAACTAAAAACGAGAATAAAAAGAACCAGGTTGCCGACGAATTCAAGCAGAGTGTTTACCTTATACTTTTCAGTTCATTCCCTTCACCCGACTCGCTGATGCCGGTTTATAAAACACTTTACGACGGAATACCTGATGAAGATATGCGAAAAGTATTCGAAGAAACTTACACAACGCAATACCTTGCCTACCTTCAAACTTCAGAAAAGGATGAGGAGGCTTTTGAATTTCTGTATGCAGCTTATACCGGTGGAAACAAAACCACTTTTATAAAAAATCAGATGTACAGAAGCATTACCCTGTTAACACAGGCAATACAATTCAACAGTGAAGAAGTTCAGGCTTATGATACATTGGCGGCCAAATATCCGGCCCTGATGGAATTCAACGAGTTCAGGTATAAAAGGTGCCAGGTAATAATAAGCGCTGCAAACAATGCCTTTGAAATGAAAAATGCTGCTGAAGGAGAACGCTTGCTGAAAAAATTTGATGACGAGGGCTATTTCGATGCATCAAAAATGAGTTATTGTAACCCTGCTTTTGTTTACAGCCTTGCCGGCTCCTACTATTTTAAGAAGGGGAACACATCTAAAGCGAAAGCTTCATTGAAAAAAGGCCTGACCTACGAACCAGATAACTGGGAAATAAATAAAAAGCTGAAAGAACTGAACTGATTAATTAATCAATTGCCACATTATAAGTCCGTTGCAGTCGCATTGCATTCCCTCTCGAAGTTTTATACTCGGCATCAATAATCAGCTTTTTCATAATAAAATCGCCTGGTGAAAGGTTAAATTCAATTATGCCTGTATTCCCTGATTTTTTTAATTTCTGCCTCGGCACTTGTTCCGATGCTGCGCGCGAATAAAAATTAGCTGCAATACGCGGATTCGATAAACTTACACGCAGGAAATACTTGCCCTCGAGTGCCGAATGATCTACTTCTGAAATCAATATTTTTACATCATTCTTAATCAACGTACCATCTTTTTTGTATTCTTTAAGGCCGGGCTGCACTTTATCTTGCTTGTAGATATTTTCCGACAATATTTTACCATCCTCATAATACTTGGTTTCAATACCTTCTTTGCTGCCATTTACATAATTCGAAATAGAATATGCCTTCCCATTTTTGAAAAAATAGGTGCATTTTCCATGTCGGTGCCCATCCTTGAAAACGGCTTCCATATATAATTTGCCATCGCCATAAAACTGCCTGACCCTGCCATTAGCTTTCCCGTTTTTGAACTCTACCAGATATTTGAGTTTCCCATCATCATAATAAATAGATTGCTCACCATCTTTGATGGTTGAGTCCCGAATCTGCTCAGGGTCAACATCAATAATGCGGCTTGTTTGACCCGAATCGCAACCTGAAATAAAAATAAAAGTAAAAAGAAACAAAAAAACTAACGTACCTGCTTTCATGATTGATAATTTATTGTATTTATTAACGGGTTAATACATGTTTTTCAGAGAAATAACATCAAATCTCTTACTGAACTAACTGCCCGGGGTTACTGCCTGCTTATTTACGACTGCCGGATATCGTGCCAGAAAAACAAATCCGTTCTTTTTGTATAAAACGGTCATAGCCGGAATAATATGTTTCCACTCATTGTATTGTGGTTCTTTGAGTATAAGGTAAAATGGACGATCGATATTGCCGGTCAGCAGCCACATTGGTCGGGCAGTATCATCAGGCATTTTTTGAGTGTAAAAAAGTGGCGCGTAACTGAAATAGCCCGAATTAAGCACATAACATTTTTCGGTAGCCTTCGATTTATAAAAATCGATAACTGCCCGCTGCGAATATTTTTCGATCCGATAAGGAAATATGATGATTATCAGCGCAATAAAAATGGTTGTGGAAGTAAAAAGCACTTTTAAAGCTTTGCTGATATCTTGCTTCTTTGCCAGGATAACGGAATAAATAACAGCAGCTAAGAGGAACAATCCCAGCAGCCATTCGAACCCCGTCCATTTTACATCTGCCTGCAGGTTGGCCACAGCAAAATCATCTTTGATAATCCCTGAATCAATAATTTTTCCTTTAAATTTTTCGACTAACGGCAATACAGAAACTGCGATTGCAAAAAGCAAAGCAAACGCTATCAGCAACACACTGAGCCATTTGCGCCAACGCAATGTTCCGTTCAGTAAATCATTTATTGACACCGCTGCCACAAATGTAAGCGGGAAATATGCCAGGGAACTGTAATGAACAATTTTGGTTTTTACTATTGAGAAAAGAATAAGTACAACCCAAAACATTACAAGCATAATACCATGAAACCGGTTTTGTTGTTCCGGTTGACTTTTAACTCTCCGGAACCTCATCAAAGCAAATAATGAAGCAGGAAAAACACCAATCAGCAAAACAAAAAAATGATAGCTCCAATGGCCGCCGTGCCCTGCATCAGGGATTGTAAAAAGCCGCACCTGGTAAAGAATAAACTTCATTACCATATCGGCATTGCCAGTCAGCATTTGTGCAAGGAACCACGAGCCACCGACAAGTATCGTAAACAAAAGAAAAACAGCAATATCGCTTAGTTTCAGCTTATAATCAGGCAGGAATTTGAGCAAGCGCGGACTGATGCCGGATAAACGGAACAGGTCGTTCAGGTAAGCGATGCCTGAAACTAAACCAACAATAAGCAATGCTGTTGGTCCTTTGGTAAGAATTGCCAGCCCGGTAAAAACACCCCATAACGCAGAGTTTACTAATTTCATCCTACCGGAAGACAAAGTTTCTCCAGCATGAAGCCTGACAAAAAACCATATTGATAAAAATATCAATAAGTTGAACCAGGGATCGATAATACCCGAACGGAAATAAAAATGCGGCAAAATACTTCCGGCATAAACTAATACCCATATGAGTCCGAAACGTACATCAAAAAGTTTTTTGCCAATATTGAAAATAACAAGCAACGAAAGTATTCCGCATACCGCATTCGGGAAACGGGCGGCAAACTCATTGATACCGAAAGCTTTCATACTGAATACCTGCATCCAGATAAAAAGTGGTGGTTTCTCCCAAAAAGGCTTGAAATTGATCTGAACATTCAGATAATCATTACTCACGATCATTTCGCGGGCACATTCGGCAAAGTTTATTTCGTCCCAATCGAAAAGATGCACACCGCCGGCAAAAGGGATAAAGAGTAATGAAGCAAATAAAGCAATCATTACCTGCAATTTTAAACTATTTCCGGCGCCGAAATTTTTCAAAAGAATCATTTTCGTCAAAAGTATAAAAACATTCGCAACGGCCAAAAATCAGCATAAATTATGCCTCTAAAAACTCAACAACTCTAGTGTCGGTCAGAAATATATACATTCTTGTTTTTGTTAATTATTTTTTTTCATAGATTTACGCTGTCAATCAGGGAAAGTCAGTGCAGAAGGAATAAGAGTTACCATACTCTTTCTACTATTTGCACAACCGGCGAAGTACCGGTTTCATAATCGTACGGAAAATCCGTATAAATCATTTCCATTTGCATGTTTTCGACGCATTAACCCTATGTTATCCCTGGTAACAACCATCAAAACAACGAAATGAAGAAAAAATCTCAATTCTGGGGGCACTGGCTTTACAGAATAATATACGCTTACTCCAGTGTAATTCACCGACTCTATTACAGGAAAATCACGGTTGTGGGACTTGAAAAAATTCCTGCAGACACACCCGTACTTTTTGCACCAAACCACCAGAATGCTTTAATGGATGCTCTTGCAGTGCTGTTTGCAGCGCGTAAACCGGTAGGATTTCTTGCCAGAGCTGATATTTTCAAAAAACCAGCAATTGCAAAAATTCTAAACCTGCTTAAAATCCTGCCGATATACAGGATCCGTGATGGAGTTGAAATGTTGGGCCGCAACCAGGAAGTATTCGACAATACCATCGACGTTTTAAACTCGAATACACCCATATGTATTCTGCCCGAAGGAAACCACGAAGGGAAGAAGCAGTTACGGCCACTTAAAAAAGGTATTTTCCGCATCGCTTTCCAGGCTGAAGCCAGCACTGATTTTTCATTGAATCTGCATATTATTCCGGTCGGGCTCGACTATTCCGATTACTTTAATCCCGGGTCGGACCTGACTGTCGTATTCGGGAAACCGATAAAAGTAGCCGATTATGCTGCTCAATATCTTGAAAATGAGCAAAAAACAGTTCATAACCTGATGGATTTACTTGCCGAAAGCATGCGTAGTGTTATGATTCATATTCCGGAAGAAAATTACGAGCTTATTTACAATATAAGTGAGATTTACGAACCCAATGTCTGGAATACCTGTAATGTAAAAAGGCATCCTTTCAACAAACTCACCATACGGCAATATATAGTCCAAAAAGCTACTGAAGCATTTTCGCGATACCCCGAAAAAGCTGATGAGTTGCAAGATGAACTTAGTATTTACAATAAAAAATTAAAAGAAAAGGGATTAAAAGACTGCGATCTTCAGCAAAAAGCACCTCTTGGCTTGCCGGTTCTGCTTGAAATGGCCATCACTTTTTTGTTGCTGCCATTACATTTGTATGGAATGATCCTGAATTACCTACCCTATAAGATACCGGTTTGGTTAGCAGCTAAAATTATGGACAAGCATTTTAAAAGCTCAGTTCAATTTGGTATCAGCCTGCTGCTGTTTCCGGTTTACTACCTTATTATACTGATAGTTTTTGCTATATTTACCGAAGGATCACTGTTCATATTAATATTTGGGCTTAGCCTGCCGGTGACCGGCCTGTTCGCATTTTATAATTACAAAAACATACTGCTGTTGGCAGGAAAATTAAGACTTTACGCGCTTCGGTTAACAAATATAGAAGAGTATAAAACGATTTATAATGAAAGAATCCATCTAATCGACCTGATAAAAAACGTAATAAACAGCTAACCTATGAGAAAATCCTTACTGTTACTTTTTACTCTTTCGGGAATCATGCTTTTGCATTTTTCAGCATCAGCTCAGGAAGAGAAAGCTAAAAAAGAAGCTAAAATCCCGACCGGCTTTTCTTTCGGCGCACTGCCAACTATCTCATTCGATGCAGATATGGGATTTCAATATGGCGGACTTGTTAATCTTTACGATTACGGCGATGGATCATTGTATCCATCCTACAAGCAAATGATGAAAATTGAAATTTCGCGTTATACCAGGGGTTCAGGGACTAATCAATTGTTTTACGATGCCAGAAATCTACTTCCGAATAAGCTTCGCTTAATTGCTGACCTCAGCTACCTCACCGAAAAATCACTCGATTTTTATGGGTTTAACGGGTATCAAAGCAGGTTCTCTACTGATTTCGCCGATGAAGAATCAGCCGATTATATCACCCGTGTATTTTATCGCGATTTGCGTAAAATGTTCAGGTTTACAGTCGATCTTCAAGGTCCGTTAGCCGGTGACCATCTCCGCTGGCTTGGCGGCATTGGCATTATGAGTATGAAGACCGGTCGTGTTGATTTTGACGCTATTAATAAAGGTAAAGATGATGAGGATAAACTAACCGACACCACAACACTATTCGATAATTATGTAAGCTGGGGCATAATAAGCGAAGCAGAAAAAGATGGTGGAAATGCCAATTTCCTGAAAGCCGGTATTATTTATGATACCCGCGACAACGAAGCCAACCCTATGAAAGGGATGTGGAGCGAAGCACTTATTACCTATGCTCCGGGATTCCTTTTTAATCCTGAATTTTCGTATGCAAAACTGGTTTTGATTCACAGGCAGTACTTTACAATCCTCGAGGATCGTCTGTCTTTTGTTTATCGCATTGGATACCAGGGAACTATTGGTGGTGAAGCACCATTTTTCATGCAACCGTATATGCTGAGTTCGTATTCGTCGATTACCAAAACCGATGGACTGGGAGGAGCCAAAACATTACGCGGCATTATGCGCGACCGAATTGTTGGCGATGGAATTGCTTACGGAAACCTCGAACTACGCTGGAAATTCCTCAAAACCCGCCTGGGAAAACAGAACCTGTACTTTGCACTGAATGGATTTTCCGATTTTGGAATGGTTGTGCAACAGGTAAAATTTGATAAATCGAAAATCAGCCCATCCGACCAGGAGAAATATTTTGATTTTTCGTACGAAAAGGACAAACTCCATCCCAGCCTTGGTGCCGGATTGCGGATTGCGCTGAATGAAAACTTTATACTTGCTATTGATTATGGTTTTGCCACAAACAAGCAGGATGGCGCCAAAGGACTGTACATAAATATCGGAAATTTGTTCTAGTCCATACCTTTATACAAAAAAGCCCCGGAATATAAGTATTCAGGGGCTTTTTTTATTTCTTAACTTTGGTTAGAAATCAATGTTGGGCTGAACCTTTAATTCCATCGTATTAAGTTCCAGAGCGAGCAAATTGCCATAGCCGGGTTTATCAGTAATATAAACTCCGTTATCGAGATCGATAAAATGGAATGAATTCGAATTTAACGACTGGTAAATAAAATCAAGTGAAACAGGAACATGCCCGTGAATAATTTTATTGTTACCCAGTTTTTCGGTATCAATTTTATATTCGCGGATCCACATCATTGATTGAGTATCGCTGAAAATATCTTCCTTCTCAAAATTAAAACCGGCATGAACGATAAGGAAATTCTTCCATTTCAAGTAAAAATCCAGTGATTCAATCCATTGTATATATTTCTCCGGAATTTCAGTAACATCCAACGTATTGAAACTCTGCAAAGTAGGTTCCCCACCGTGTTGCATCCATTCCTTGTAAGTACCGGATTTCAATTTAAGCATCTTCCGCAATCCCGACTTTGCCAGTTCATCGCGGTAAACTTTTGCCATGTAATCTTCGTGATTCCCTTTAATCACATTGGTTTTGATACCATCGTGATTCAGTTTCATAATGTAATCCATTACACCTTTGCTATCGGGACCTCGATCGATTACATCGCCAAGAAAAATAAGGGCATCATCCTTACGTAACTCGATCAGCTCACCGATCAGAGTCCGGAGAGTAAGCAAGCAACCGTGTACGTCGGGAATTACCCAGGTTCTCATAGTGTAAATATAAAACAAGCTCCCTTAACGGAATGAAAAGGGAGCTGAATATTCTTTATTTTTTTGATTTGCCCTGGTTGGCAACTTCATCCATCAATTTCTTAATGGTTTCGGGATCGCCAAGGAAATAATCTTTGATAAAATTAAGATCATCGTCGAATTCGAAAACATAAGGTATTCCGGTTGGAAGATTAAGGCTAACAATATCCTTATCACTGATTCCTTTCACGTGCTTGATTACAGCACGCAGGCTGTTACCGTGAGCGGCAACCAATATCTGGTCATGCTTGCGCAGCGATTCACGTATTTCACTTTCCCAATAAGGAACCATGCGTTCAACAGTATCTTTCAGCGATTCAGTTACCGGTGCTTCGTTACCGATTGCAGCATATTTGGGATCGAGGCGTGGATTGCGGGGATCGTCGGCAGCGAGCTCAGCGGGCGGGATATCGTAACTGCGGCGCCACACAAGAACTTGCTCATCGCCATATTTTTCAGCAGTTTCAGCTTTATTCAGACCTTGCAGGTTTCCATAATGTTTCTCATTTAAACGCCAGCTTTTATTAACGTCGATCCACATCAGATCCATTTCTTCCAGCACCAGGTTTAATGTTTTTATTGCTCTTTTCAGGTAGGATGTGTATGCCAGGCGGAAATCAAATCCATTATCCTTCAACACTTTTCCTGCTTCGGAGGCTTCTTTTATGCCACGTTCCGAAAGATCAACATCTGTCCAGCCTGTAAAACGATTTTCCTTGTTCCATGTGCTTTCACCATGGCGAAGAAGTACTAATTTTTTCATTTGTTATGATTTTAAAGATATAATTATCTGAATGTCAGCGAAATTAAGACGCAAAAAGCAATTTGCAAATGTATGATTTCCTGCTAATTTGAACAAGTACTATTTTGGAGATTTTGATAAAGATTGTTAAAGTTTCGGATCATAGAATCTCGGTTCAATATCTATTCACGAAAACATCTATAATGCCTGCTATTTTTGGAAAATCGGACAATACTATTTCAATAATCCTTACAAAGCAATCCAAATCGCTTTCTCTTGATTTATTCGTATTTTCGCCATTCAAATCTCACAAATGACTTTCTATTCAGCACCTTTCTGGCTCAGAGCTTTTTATCCTAAAGGCCTGATATGGAGCGTATCAACCGGTGAGCGCAAAGTTTTTCTTACTTTCGATGATGGCCCGGTGCCTGAAGCTACACCGATTGTTCTCGAAATCCTGAAAAAATACAATGTGAAAGCCACTTTTTTTTGTGTAGGAGAAAACGTACAGAAATATCCCGAAATTTATAATTCAGTTCGTAAGGCTGGACACGCTGTTGGCAATCATACATTTCATCACGTAAAAGCGTGGGAAACAGATTACAATAGATATTTATCCGAAGTGGCACAGTGCCAGGAGCTTGTAAACAGTAAACTTTTCAGACCGCCTCACGGACAGATTACCCGGAAGTTAGCACGCCACCTGCGAAAAGAATACCGCATAATTATGTGGAGCGCACTCACTGGTGATTATAACAAAAACCTGCCAGGTGAAAAATGCCTTGCCAATGCTGTAAATAATACAAAACCGGGTTCCATCATCGTTTTTCACGACAGCATAAAAGCCCTCGAAAGGATGGAATACGCGCTGCCCAGGTATATTGAGTATTGTATTGCCGAAGGATATTCATTCGCAACTTTGTAATTGCAGATTGATATTTGGATTTTGGAATTTGGATCTTGGTATTTTGTATTTGATAGCACTCCTACCTTTTCACCACAAATTTCCTCACCACACTTCCTCCGTTAAAACCAATCCGCAAAAGATACATCCCCGGCTTTAAATGCTGTGTATTGATTTTAACACGGGTATTGCTCTCATCCGACGAACGAACTAGTTCCTGTTTCCCATCTAATGTCATGATTTCAAGCAGGTTGATTTTCTCAAGATTATGCTCAATGTATAAATAATCAGATGCCGGGTTGGGCATAATCAGGAGATTTTTACCGGCAGGCAATTCATCCGATCCTAAGGTAAACGTGTTATTGGCAGAAATCAGCCATAAGTCGGGATCGAAAATAACTGTGTCGATAGTAAACCCGGGATTTATTGAAAAAGTTTCACCTGAGAATGTATTATCAAACACGATAACCGTATCCTTGTCGCCACCAAAGAACTGAACAGGAACCGGCAATTCGAAAAAATCGACCGAAGCATCCGATTGTGCCTGGTAAAGAGTCACCGTTGCGCTGAAATCAGCTGACTGACCAACTGCAACTGTGTATGTCGGGAATCCTTCTCCATAATACCAGTCAGCAAAATAACCTGTCAGGTCGCGGCCAGAAGCATTTTGCATATGCGTAATAAAATCGGTGGTGAAAGCAAAACCATGCATGAGTTTCGAATCAGTGGCATACGCTTTCATACCCTGGAAAAAAGCTTCATCGCCTACAATCCACCTGAGCATATGTAAAATCATAGCGCCCTTACTGTACGACAACCTCGAATCAAAAATCCGCCCTACACTGGTTGTATCATCACAATATACTGATCCGGAAGGTTCGTAGCATACATACGAAATGTTACTGTATTTCCATAAATCCCAATAAAAATTATCAATAAACTCGTAGCGCAGACCGGCACTGTATGTTGCAAAACCCTCATTAAGCCATATATCGTGCCACGATCCGCAGGTTATCATATCTCCAAACCACTGGTGAGCAAGTTCATGAGCAATGATGTCGGGGTTAAAAGCTCCTTTTCCAAGGAATGTCATGGTCTGGTGTTCCATACCTCCACCCCATCCAAACTGAGCCTGACCGTATTTTTCAGCCCAAAACGGATAAGGATCAAATAATTCCTCGAATAACGCTATGCTTGGCAAAACGGTAGCAGCTTGCGGGCGAAGTGAAACCAAATCTTCAGGGTAAACATAATTCATGATTTCGAGTGTATCGTTATCCTTGATATAATAGTCAGAAAAACGTGCATAATTGGTTGAAGCTATTGCAATCAGATACGAAACAATCGGATAGCGGTGCTTCCAGTGAGTAATGGTAAAATTAACACCTAAAGGTTTTTCACTCATCAGTACGCCATTGCTTGCAATAGAATTTCCAAGGAGTGTAATTACAAATACATCAATAGAATCAATTTTATCGGTGAGGTCATTTTTCGAAGGCCACCAGTCTGCCGCGCCGTAGGGTTCCGAAAGAGTCCATAAGGCTGGCGCACCGTTGTGCACTTCCGTTCCAAATGACCCGAAACCTGTAGTTGCAGGATTTCCGTGATAAAATACAGTTACCGAGTCGATTGTACCAACAGGGGATATTTCACCAAATGGAATAGTAATCACATTTCCGGTATGGGTTACACCATACTTGAATCCGTGGTAAAAGGCCGAGTCAGCTGACATGCCCGATGATAATTCGAACTGTATACTCGTCATTAAAGGTTGGGTGGGAATAAAATACGATGTCACTGCGCCACGTATATACGACTGTGCAGGATCAACAAACCATTGAAAACGATGGTATTTCAGATCGTAATTATTAACGATAAGTGGTTCGCGGGGAGCCATCAGTTTTTGATGCGCCGCTTTATCACTATCCGAGATAATTTTAAGATTATCCATAACCGCTGCTTTCTGAGCAGAAAGAAAAGCGACATTTGATAAAACCAGAAGAAACATCAGGATATGGCGGAGAGAAGTTTTCATGGTAACAGCTTTAAAGAATTGAATTGTAAAATTAGCACTCAATTAATAGAATTAACAATTTAATTAAAAGATAAGTTTGTAAAAATATCAGAAAGAGGATCAGAATTTATCATAACTCAAAATAAAGCATGTAAATACTGGATTTTAGCTTATAAAATCAGGTTCTTAAAAAGGGAAACCAGGGAATCTATGAATATATTTGTACTGATTTAAGAAGAGCAATACCCGGATCAAAGTCAGACTGAAAAACCTCCAATAATCCGAATTGTTCTTACCACTAAAGTTTATAATCTCATGTTGCTACAGAATTAATTAAACCTTTATCGTTCCGGCAGCACATGCAATAATCCTAAAAAATACTGCTATGAATGTAATTACCAAAACATTGCTTCTAAGCGCCATCTTGACCGCAAGCACATTTACCTCTTTTCCACAGGAGGTAACTTATTCAAATGAGCGGTTTGTTATTGTGCTTGATGTTCAGCAATTCTGGACGGATAATTCACTAAAACCTGAAGCTGCTGAAGAAATGCTCAGATCAATAAACGCGGTTATAGAGAAGACAAATCCCGCTAAAATAATTTACATTAAATCCAGTGGGGAATCCGCTGTATTATCCATCTCTTTAAAAGGAGTTAAAAAACAGACTTTTACTGCTAACGAATTCGATAAAAACCTGAAAATCGTAAATACTCATATTTTTGAAAAAACAGAAGGTGATGCATTTACAGTAAAAGAAATGACTGATATTTTCGAAATGAATAATGCAAAAGAGATTATTATCACCGGATTACTTGCTGAGGAATGCGTGTATAAAACTGCTCTAGGCGGATTATCAAGAAATTATGATATTTACCTGATTCCGGATGCTATCGGAGGAAAATCGGACAAAAGCAAGAAGAAAGCTTTAAAAAAGCTGGCAAAAGCAGGTGCCATGACAATCATGCCCGACAATTTTCAAAATCAGTGAATGTAAAAATGTAAACGTTAAGAATTGCAAAAACCCTTTTCAGCTAAAGAAGTTATAACTTCCTCCCTATATTTTTCCCATCTTTGCAAAAGCAAATTTTCCCCTTATGCCCTCAGGCCTGCAAAAATATTTTTACCGAATTTTAAAGTTCATTGTACCGGCGATATTGGTTTTATATGCCGTAGCATGCGCAACTATCGTTTCGCCTACGGGCGGCCCGAAAGATATTACGCCGCCCAAAATGCTGAATTCCGAACCGGAAAACCTCTCCACGAATTTTAAAGGAGACAGGCTGATACTTAATTTTGACGAATATATAAATCTGAAATCGCCTGAAAAATATCTTCTCATTTCGCCTCCAATTGGTAAAGAACCCGACATAAGGGTCAAAGGACGATCGATTATTATCAAAATGAAAGATACATTAAGGGCCAATACTACTTATAACTTTTACCTTGGCGAAGCTATTGTTGATATTACGGAAAGCAATCCGGTTCCAAATTTCAATTTCGCTTTTTCAACCGGCCCTGAAATTGATTCGTTGAGCCTTTCGGGAAACGTAACAGATGCCTATACCCGCCAGCCAACGGAAGGAGCGCTTGTTATGCTTTATACCGATTTTACCGACTCGGTGCCCATGAAACAGATCCCGACATACGTTTCGCGTACATCCAAAAACGGAGATTTCAATCTGAACAACCTGGCCGCGGGGAAATACCGGGCAGTAGCTTTGGTAGATGGCAACAGCGACTATATGTACAACCTGCCTTCCGAAACGATTGGTTTTAGTTCCGATACTGTAGTTCCGTATTATTCAGCTGTAAACGTGAATGATACGTTGAATGTTATAGCTGACAAATCAAGCCAGCTGCTCGTTTCAATTGATATGTTCCCGGAACCGGATTCGACACAACGCATACTTAAAAGTGTAATCGCTGCCAATAACAGGCTGTCGGTTGCTTTCCGCTACAGCATGAAAACTCCGGAATTCCGTGCACTCAATATTCCTGATTCACTGCCATGGGCTGTTACTGAATGGAATAAAAGTATCGATACCCTTAATGCATGGCTGTTGAATAAGCCGGACACATTGAAACTTGAAGTAATAACTGGAGGAACCGTTCTGGATACCGTTGAAATATCTACTACTATGAAAGTAACCGGAAGGCCACAACGCAATTCCGAGAAAAAATCACGGCTTGATTTTGCAACCTCGTCCAAAGGAGGGGTAATAGGTTATGGCAGACCTCTCATGCTTACATTTGCTAATCCTGTAAAAGAATACAATACCGACTCAATCGCGTTGACCGTCAACTCAGCCACTGATACCACAGTTGTGAAACCAATAGTAAAATTCACTGACAGTATTCAACGGCATTTACTTGTAACATATAACTGGAATCAGACGGAAACCTATAATCTATACATCCCGAAAGGCTCATTCACTGATATTTACAGCGATTCGTGCGATTCAACACGGATTGCTTTTCAGATAAGGCCAATTGAAGAATACGGAGAATTTGCAGTTTTAATAAACCGGCAACAAAGCGATTTCCCGGTAATAATACAATTGCTGAATGAAAAAGGGTTGGTGGTTGACGAAAAAATTATAACTAGTGAAAAACTGGTTGATTTCGGACTTCTTCCTCCGGCAAAATACGGACTGAAAGCCATTATGGATACCAATAAAAATGGCCGTTGGGATACAGGACAGTTTATAAATAAAATCCAGCCCGAAAGGGTGTTAGTGCACCCCAAATTATTTGAGGTGCGCACCAATTGGGAGCTGGAAGAAACCTGGGATTTATAGTCCGAAACAGACTATGCACTAAAGATTGTCGAAAAATCAGTATTACTGAGCTTCGTTACATTTATTGATACAGGTTATAATATCAAGTAACGTACTGTTTTTAAGCGAATAGTGAATTTGCTTACCATCACGTTTCGATGCAAGAATTCCTTTGCTTTTCAGAATATTAAGATGATGCGATGCTGCAGCCTGCTCAATATGCAGTGCTTCATATATTTCAGTCACATTAAGTTTCTTGTTATTATTCAGCAATTCAATAATTGCGATACGCATCGGGTGAGCCATTGCACGTAATTTACTTGCTGCTGCTTCCAGTTTTACAATGTCGAGTTTCAAATTGTCATTCATTTTTAAAATATTTTTTTTTGCAAAAGTATAAATAAATACATTACCAGATCGTAAATATGTAAATTTATTCATTCGTTTTTTGAAAATTATCATAAACCCCTAATATTGAATTACATATAAAACATAAGCAATTTAAATTAAGGGATACACTGAAAATACCTTAATCAAACTACACATATAGCAAATTCACATTTCAAGCAATAATGTCGTCGGATAAGGCTGTAAATGAAAATTTTATCCCATCAAAAAGGCCTTTGTCGCTAAGTTTCAGTTCGGGAATTACCAGCAAGGCCATAAATGAGAGAGTCATAAACGGTGCTTTCAGATTGCCGCCCAAAGCCAGGGCGCGACTGTTGATGTATTCGTATTTTTCGGCAACTTTATATCCATCTTCAGCAGCCATCAGGCCGGCCACAGGCAATGCAAGAACATCAAGTAGTTGCCCGTCGGTAACCGCAATTCCACCTTTATTCTCAACCAGGCTGTTTATAACAGTCACCATATCAGCATCATTGGTCCCAATACAAATAATATTATGGCTGTCGTGAGCAACGGTCGAAGCCATTGCCCCGCGTTGCAAACCAAAGCCATTAATAAAAGCAACAGCCGGTTTCGAAGGACTATAGCGATTGATTACAGTGATTTTAAGTATATCTCTTTCGATATCGCTGACAATTTTATCATTCCCGATTAAAGGATCAGCAAGGAATTTCTCAGTAACAAGGTCGCCGTCGAAAGCTCTGATCACCTTTATTTTGCCCGGTACTGAAGGGACTCCGAGCTCGTTTAAATCAATTTTTTGAGCCAGAAAACGATTTGGCGTTTCGTAGCTGTGTGACTTAAGGAGCGTTTTACCATTACCGGCAACCTGATTGCCATCAATAAAGGTTTGCAACACCTTAAAATCTGCAAGGTTATCCACAACAATAAAATCAGCGGCATCGTCCGGTTGAAGCAACCCACAGGAAAGTTTATAGTGCCTTACCGGGTTCAATGTGCAAGCCTTCAGCACAGCCATTGTATCATATCCACTCTTAATGGCACGTTGTACCAGCAGGTTGATATGTCCGGAAACCAGGTCGTCAGGATGTTTGTCGTCACTACAAAACATTACTTTTTCAGGATGTGTGGCCAGCAGCGGCACCAAAGCATCGAAATTACGGGCGGCGCTTCCTTCGCGGATAAGGATATGCATGCCAGCATTTATTTTTTCAATTGCTTCGCCGATAGTAGTGCATTCGTGATCAGTAGAAATACCAGCAGCCGCATATTTTTTAATATTCCCGCTATCAAGTCCGGGGGCATGGCCATCAACCGGCTTGTTGTATTTCTTCGCGAAATTTAATTTCTGATGCACTTCTTCATCTCCATATATCACTCCCGGGAAATTCATCATTTCCGAAAGGTACAGGATATCATCCCGCCTAAGCAAATCACCAATCTGAGTGGCATCAATTACGGCTCCCGACGATTCGAAACCGGTTGCCGGCACGCAGGAAGGAGCGCCAAAGTGAAATTTAAACGGCGTCAATTTTCCGTTATGTATCATAAAATCAACACCTTCAAGTCCCAGTACATTGGCAATTTCGTGCGGATCGGAAACCGTTGCCGTGGTACCATGCACAACAGCCAACCTTGCAAACTCAGCAGGAACCAGCATGGAACTTTCGATATGCACATGGGCATCAATCAATCCGGGAAGGATATAATGTTTTTCAGATACTTCGCAGGGAGTTATTGAAGCGATTCTGCCGTTTAAAACTTCGATGGTTCCGGGGAAAATATAACCGGAAACAACGTCAACAATATGGCCGGAAAGGGAAAATGAATTTTGCATACTAATTAACATATCAGAAATGAAACCATTACAAAAGTAACGGATTCACCAATCAAATGAAAATGATAAAAGTGAAATAACTCTCGGAAAGACCTTTAGTATGATTATAAGAATTTCACAACCACTGAGGGTTATGAATATCTTGAAGAGTATAAAAATGAAATTCTTAAAACTTAAGCCGACTTATAAACCGGAATCAGATCGTGATGAAGATCAGCGAAATACTTTTTCGAAGCCTGGTAATCGGTGGTAAAACCCAAAAGAAAACCTCCTCCTCCTGAGCCACAGAGTTTAAGCTGGAATTTACCCGAATCGAGTCCCCATTTCCATGCAGGCATAAAATTTTCGGGGATCATATTTGTAAAATGCTTGAGCTGAAAAGTTGAAACTTTAATAAGGGATTCGAAAAACGAACGCATATTTCCGCTCAGAATATCCGAAATACATTGATTTACCCAAGGGATATAGTCGGTTTTAAAAATATTTTCGTAATCCTTAAAACGCATCTGTTCTAGGAAATGATTTACCAGCGGACCGGTTTTCCCGATTTTGCCTGTATCAACCAAAAATATAACACCTTCGTTTTCGAACTTGCTGCGTGGGATTCCGGTAATTGCTATGTCCTCGCGCGAATGTATAAGCAACGGGTGCTGAAGGTAGCAATTCAACGGATCAATACCGCTGCTTTGCCCGTGAAACAAGGATTCAAGCTTCGAAAAAATTTCCCTGAGCCTGCTGATATCTTTTCCTGTAATGGATTCGGAGGCTTCAATTTTGTTCAGGCAATACTTATCATATATTGAAGCTACAAGCGCACCCGAACTTCCTATGCCATAACCTTGCGGTATATTAGACTCGAAATACAATCCTTTTTCAATGTCGGATGCCAGACTTTTGAAGTTGATACTGCAGGGCATTTCACCCTTTGCTTCGAGCTCGAGCATGAAGTGAAGAAATTCCTTCAACTGCTTGTTCGATTGCAGAGCAAACTCATAGTCAGTATATTTATCGTCGTTAATGTAACTCAGTTGCCCGGTGAAATGTGTATAAGGGATCGTTAGTCCTTTCGAATTGAAAAGGATGCTGTACTCGCCGAATAACAAAACTTTACCGTAAAAAATATCCGTTTTACCAGTCATTATATTGTTTTTACAAAAACCTGCTGCGTTAAATTTGATAAGGTACTAGACGGTCTTAACCGGTCCGCTACCATATAAATCATCAATACGCATATTTTGTTCATTGTTTTTTAATAAATCTTCAACAATTAATTTGTTCACTTGTTCAAATTGTTCCTCAAAATAAAGTAAATGTATATTGGGGCCTGCATCAAGAGTAAAGCAAATATCTAGTCCTTTTTCTTTACGCAACTCCTGAATCCGGCTGATAATACGAACCGTTTCAGGCAACATCAGCATAAAAGCCGAATCGGAGGTCATCATCAGTGCATGTAAAGTAAAAGCTTCGTTTTCAACAATCCGGATAAAGTTTTGTTTATTTCCGGTTTTAATTGCTTCGAGCAGATCGCTTGTATTTTTTCCGGCTTGCCTGATACGCGCTTCGGCAAAAGGATGCCCGTTCATGCGGTTGTGACCTTCGGTACTTGAAACAGGTTTCTCTTTTTGGTTTACAATTAAAATTGTATCGCGCAAGGTTTTAAAAACGGGATGTACCTCAGGCACAGGCACTGCCAGTAAATCAGAAGATCCCTGGAGCGATTTTGTTAATCCCCAGACCGTAAATCCCGGGAACACCGAGCGACACGCGCTACCTGATCCAAGCCTTGCGACATAGGAAGCTTTAAACCTGAATTCACTTTCGGTAGAAAGTATTCCGCACAATTCAGCTTCCAGCGAACATAAACATAAAGCCAGCGCACTGAAAGCCGATGCCGAAGAGGCGATACCAGCCGAGTGAGGGAAAGTATTGTGTGTTTCGAGTTTAAGGTTTACCTGGTTGAGCCAGGGGAAAATATCGGTTACTGACTGCAGGAAAGTCTTCATTCGTTGTCCGAAAGCATTGTCCTGTGTGCCTTCGAACCAGAAATCAAGAACGATGTCGCCATCAATATCACGTGGGAAAGCGGTCAGTTTTGTTTCGGTATAAGCTTTTGACAAAGTCATGCTTAACGAAGCGTTTACAGGCAATTGCCTGCCTTTTTTTCCCCAGTATTTCACAAGGGCAATATTGCTTGGCGATTGCCACGAAACACTTGCTGATTGTGTTAAAGCTGATGTTAATCCGGAACCTTGGAAATCAGAATTGGTCATCTGAAAACTGAATTTGAGCGCTAAAGTACAATATCGTAGAAATTAAACCATGTTTCGAGGCTTTTACTTTTCAGGTAAGCCGGTAATAAGGCTAAATCTTCGCGCCAGGTGAGCATACAGAAATCGCCTCCCCATGCCCCTAAGGATTTTACTTCGCCGGGTAAATCGCTGAAAAGCGCATCGCGCAAAGGTTTAGCACCAAGTAATTCACTGATAAGTAATTCGTGTTCACGTATTATCAGTTCAAATTCATTTAGATTTGAAGCGCGGAGCATACGCTCAGTAAGCAAACCGGCCGCAGCTATAAGTTTTTTATCAGGATTGGAATTCCGGTTTTTGTAAGTTGTAATCCCTGCGGCTGAATCCTGTTTCTGCCCCTGGTAAACGAAAAATATTTTATCAGCGAATGATGGCGAAAACGAAACGGTCTCAAAGTGCGGATTACGAGCGATAAGCGTATAGATTAGTGGTTTATTACTTATGGCACAAGCAATATCATAACCCGAACCTTTTGATACTTCAAAATGCAGCCTGAAAGGATCAATTCCGGCCCATCCGGCAACAGCCGCAATTAGAGTCGAACTGCTGCCCAGTCCCCACAACAAAGGATAGTTTAGTGTAGAAATAACGTGGCAACCGGAAGAATCTTTACAGAAATCAGGATTTAACCTCCTAGCCGCCAGCAACAAACGCTGTGGATGAACTGCTGTTTCGGAGTTGCTGCTTTCGATAACAGAAAAACCGTCTAAATCGTATTTCCCGCTGAACCAACTGGAACCATCATTCGCAATGGATTGCCATGAGATAAATCCCTGATCATTTCCCTCCACCTGAAGGCGCTGACCGAATTTTAAAGGTACAGCTAGCGCTCTGGCTCCGTTGAGCACGAGATATTCAGCGGTTAGCAGCAGTTTGGCGTTATAATATGAGTCGAAAACCAATCGATTAGTTGTTTGCATATTTTGTGGGGCAGAGACACTATATTCCGCATTGTTTTTACTTTCCTATACCCGGATCGATTCAAGAAAGCTATTTACAGCACTATGCGATACTTTTTCATGTTTGAAATATTCCACAGCTTTAACTTTTTCGGAGTCAGTTGCATTATACACATTAAGGATATTGAGCAAATGCATTTTCATATGTCCTTTTTGAATCCCTTTGGTTACCAGCGATTTAACTGCAGAATAATTATTTGCCAAACCTGCTGCAGAAGCTATCATCATGAGTTGTGCAGCGTTAGGATCGCCAAGCAGTTGAAGCGAAAGTTTAGCCAAAGGATGTAAGTGAGTCAGTCCGCCAACCGTTCCAAGAGCCATGGGTACTTCCAGAATAAAACGGAAAGTATTGCCCGAAATCTCGACCCGCGAAAGGCTGCTGTAATCGCCGTTACGCGATGCATAAGCATGTCCGCAGGCTTCCACAGCCCTGAAATCGTTTCCCGTTGCCAGAACTACAGCGTCAATTCCATTGTAAATGCCTTTGTTATGCGTGGTTGCGCGGTATCTATCGACCTGTGCTATGCGAACGCCGGTTTCGAAACGGTTTACAAATTCCCTGTCGGTATAATGATCGTCATAATTATGAGCTCCTTCTACTATTTCGCCTTCTACCCATGTACGAACCAGGCAGTTAGGAGTATAATTTGACAAAATCGACATGATAACCAGCAGACTGAAATCTGAAAATTCCGCTTTTGAAGAGGCATAATCGCGCAAAGTATCAGCAAATTCCTCGAGGCAGGAATTGATAAAATTGGCGCCCATAGAATCGCGTGTATCAAAAGTCGCTTTTACCTGGTAATAATCAGGAATTTTATCCGTCATATCCACCAGTTCGATATCGAGTATGCCACCGCCACGTTTCATCATATTAGCGGTAATACGCGCTGTATTGGCAAACATCATGCTGCGGATCTCAGGAAAATAGCTTTTGAGTAATTCCAAACTACCATTCCATGTAAAATGAACCTGTCCTATTTTTTCGAGACCGATAACTTCGCTGTTAAAGCCTCCCCTTTCGGCCCAGAATTTTGCCGCTCCCGATGCCGCCGCTACCACCGAACTTTCTTCGATAACCATAGGAAGCATGTACATTTTGTTATTAATCAGGAAATTAGGGGCTACTCCGTAAGGGACAAAATAATTCCCCAGGGTATTTTCGCTGAATTCGTCGTATAATTTCTGAACCAGTGGTTCGCGATGCCAGGACGCGTGTAAAGTATTGCTGAATATTGCCGGGTCAGTGGTGTGTGATGCTACCAGGTTTATTTTCTGATCCTTATCCAAACGCGAAAACCCGGTGGTAATACTATTATTTTTCATTATAAAAATTTGAATGGCAAAGTTAGTGAAACGCTACTGTGTAATAACTTATTTGCATTCAAATTAACAGGTCCGGAAGTATATTGTTTACTTTTTTTGAAGATATTTAAAACACGCCGATGCATAATTAAAGCGATTTTTCGGGATACTGACAGCAGTTTTGTTTGAAATCCAGTTGCTGAGTCAATTGCAGATAAAATATTTCGCCTCTCATCTCAAAAAATCAATAGCTTTGTCAGAGTATCATCAAAAGCCTTTCTATGCGCTACTTTTCGGCCGACAGTATAATTCCCGTTTCAGGTAAACCCTGTTACAACAGTGTACTTGTTACCACTGACGAAGGTGCGATAGAAGGCATATACAACAAAAATGAATTACGAAATCAAATCACTGAGATCCAACATTTTAATGGAATTTTATGCCCGGGTTTTGTAAATACACATTGTCACCTTGAACTTTCCTGGGCCAAAGGCTTGATTTCTGAAGGCGAAGGACTGGATCATTTCATCTGGCAGCTCGAAAAATTCAGGAAATCAGTTTCGGAATCCTTTCTGCTCAAGTCAATTGAAAATGAGGCTTTTAAAATGTTTCAATCAGGCATAATCGCAACAGCTGATATTGCCAACGGCATTTACACTGCGGGCTATAAAAGCAATAGCAGGGAATACTTTCACACTTTCGTTGAAGTGTTCGGATCAAATCCGGCAGCTGCAAAAGTGATTATCGGGAAAGCAGAACTCATAAGATCGCAATTTCATAACAATCAACAAAATAGCAGTCTTTCCATAACTCCTCATGCAACTTATTCGCTTTCAAATGATTTATTTAAATTGGTTGCCTCTGCCAGTCAGGGTAACCTTTTAAGCATTCATCACCAGGAAAACGGGGATGAAAATTCATTTTTTAAAGATGGCAGTGGCCCGATAGCCTCCCGGCGAAAAGCATTTAACCCTGACCTTCCCGATTTCCCGGGAACAGGAAAGCGTCCGATGGAAAGCGTTGCCGGCCATTTTGAACGCTCACAAAAATTATTGCTTGTCCATAATACATTTACTGAACAACAGGATATTGATTTTGTAAAAAATTATTTCAGCGATGCTTACTGGTGTTTTTGCCCTAATGCCAATTTATATATCGAAAAAAAACTGCCGGATATTAATCTATTCCGGTCAAACGGCTGCAAAATCACATTAGGAACGGATAGCCTGGCTTCGAATCGCCAACTGAGTATTCTAGAAGAAATGAAAACTATTCAGCAGCATTTTCCTGAAATTCCATTACCGGAACTCCTGAATTGGGCTACTCTAAACGGGGCAGCATTTTTAGGTTTGGATTCCACTTTGGGCAGTTTCGAAAAAGGGAAAAAGCCAGGCATTGTACTTATTGAAAACACAGATTCACAAACACTTAAACTCAATCCTGACAGCACTTCACGCCTGATAATTCCAGCCGGTTTATGAAAGTATTTTTAAATAAAACTGAAATAATTATTTTCAAAGGAGCCCGTATCGGCGACATGGTGCTGGCCTATTCGGAACGGAGCCATAAAATGTTAGAATCAGGCAAACTATGCGTTTACGACCGCTTTGGCAACCTAACTGAAACCGATGGCCCCATTTACGAAGGGCAGGTATTCTTTTTAAAACGAGCTGAATAAGTAAGCTGAGGCTGCTGTTTCTTAAAATAACTAATTGTTAAATTCATTTCAATGATCTTAAATAAATTGAGGAATCTTATCTTTGTTTCCCCGGAATAACCAAAGACCATAATTAATATTTCTTACACCTTACTTTTATGAAACTAAAAACTTTTTTCCTGCTTTTTTTTGTTATCACCCTGTTTTCGGTTCAATATGATGCTGTTGGGCAGAAGCATAGTAAATCTACCGAAATAATAATCCTGCATGCAAACGACATGCATTCCAAAATTGATAATTTCGGGAAACTGGCATACCTGGCCGATAGTTTGCGCAAAATGCATAAGTATGTTTTCCTGGTTTCGGCAGGTGATAATTTTACAGGAAACCCGATTGTGGATATGTATCCTGACAATGGCTATCCTATGATCGACCTGATGAATATGCTCCACTTTGACGTTACTACTATTGGAAATCATGAATTTGATATGGGGCAGGAATTGCAGAATAAACGCCGTGCACAGGCAAACTTTCCATATATAAGTTGTAATATAGATGCTTCGCAAGCCCTTGTTAAACAACCTGAACCCTATGTAATCCTTAAAGCAGGCAAGATAAAAATTCCTTTTCTTGGTATTATTCAATTAGGGGAGAACGGTTTACCTGATTCGCATCCGTCGCGGCTCGAAGGAATTAAATTTACTGACGGAATTGCCAAAGCCAACGATTTCATGTGGCTGAAAGAAAAGTACGGTATGCTTATAGGGCTTACGCATTTAGGTGTAGAAGTTGATGAACCGCTGGCTAAGGCTTATCCTCATTTTGATGTTATCATTGGCGGCCATTCGCACACAACCATGACTAAACCCATGATGGTAAATGATGTGATGATTGTGCAGACTGGGTCAGGATTGAAAAATATCGGAATTACAACATTACAGGTTACCAAGGGTAAAATTACTGACCGTAAATACGAACTGGTTCCCCTTGCTGGTATTAAGGGCACAAAACCTGAAGTTCAGGCCGCGATTGACAAATACAACAGCAATGAAGAAATGAGCCGTGTAGTGGCATATGCCGAAACAGCCTTTGCCAATGAGGAAGAACTTGGCTGCATGATGACTGATGCAATTACTGCCCGGATGAAAATAGATTTTGCTTTCCAGAATGGTGGCGGAATTAGGATTCCAACCTTGCCACAAGGCAATATTATGTTAAAAGATATTTTCCGCCTCGATCCGTTCGGCAACCAAGTGGTAACATTTAAAATGACATACGACGAAATAAAATCGCTGATATGCAATGCTTACAACCGCGAAAAATCTATCGACCTGGTTCCTTCAGGAATGACCTATACCGTTATTGTTAATAGCGAAGGCCTGTGTACCGATGTGGAAATGAAGGACATGGCCGGAAATCCGATTGACCCGGCAAAAACCTATACAGTTGGAGTAAACAGCTATATTTCAGCCAGCTACAAATTCAATCATACAGATCCCGGAACTACGAACTATAACACCTCTGCGCAAACGCTTCTCGATTACCTTTCCGATGTAAAGAAGGTAAATTATGCAGGTGTAAAAAGAGTCTTTGAAAAAAAGTAAGCTTGTGCTTTCACAGAAATAAGTTTACCACTCATCCACTTTTTTAGGTGCGGGTGGCAACATGCCCTTTTTCAGGCTTTCAATCAGTTTGCGGGTAAAATCATCAACCTGTTTCAGGTAGTTATCCCATTCGGGCGTATATGCTTTATCTTTTTTATCCATCCAGAATTCGATGGGCTTGCGTGAGATATCTTTATAATTGAAATTGGTAATCGTGTATCGGTAGCGGCCGTCCTTCATTTCAATTTTCATCGAATAATCAACTATTCCGGCCGGACGGATAATTCCTTTTTCGTCCCTGGTAAGCTCAATACGATGAATGATTTCGATTAATCCGGTAGCCGGATTACGCACTTTTGTTGCTTCGGTCGGATTTTTATACTGTGTGTTTACCCATTCGATTGAACGGTTAAATAATTCGCCGGTTTTACCGGGAACCTCAACTACTTCTTTGTAAGTAATAAGCTTTGTATCAGGATCTACAGGGCATATTGAAGAGTTATCCTGAGCGCTAAGACTGATTGCAGAAAGCAACAATGCAGAGAAAATTATGTTAAAAAGGGGATTTTTCATTCAGATAGTTTTTTGTTTACATAACAAATAACGTGCCTGTCAGCTTTTTATTTTTTAACAGCCGGTTTTCGCACAATAATGTAAATATCTTCGCTATCACGTTTCATCATATATTTTTCGCGGCCAAGCCTTTCCAGTTCAAGCGAATCACCAAGTAACCGGCTAAGTTCTATACTATCCATCATAGCCTGATCGCGGTAAAACTGCAACTCCTTCCTCAGCCCGTTCAGTTCCCTGCGCATTTTATATTGCGAAATCAGGTTGTTGCGATCAAGGAAAAGCATCAATAACAGGAAAGCCACACCTGTAAGCAGGTATTTGTTCTTTAAAATGGGCGGAATTTTATCGAAAAACTTTTTGACCATGATGAAGCAAAGGTATGAAAAAGAAGAATTGATGTTAGAGAGGAGTTTGTGAGTTGGATGGCTGAGTAGGTCATTCGTGGCAGAGGGTTGAGATGAGTGGATGGTTTAGTGTTTGAGAGGTCATTAGTGGTTGAGGGTTGAGATGTTTAGTAGTTTAGATGGCAGAATGGTCAATAAGGTAGAAGTGCTTTTGCATTTTTTTAGATCTACAATCCTATCTCGTCAGCAATAGTGGTCATGGCTGTAATGGAGAGTGCAGCAAACTGTTCCAGGGGTATTCCGATCAACTCACATTCCAGGATATTATCGCGTTTTACGGAAGCGGCAAAGGCTTTTTCTTTCATACGTTTCACCACTGATTTTGTTTTAACGGAAGCTATTTTCTTATCCGGATAAACCAATGCTGTCGCCATAATAAGCCCTGTTATTGTTTCGCCGGCAGCAAGTGCATGTTGAAATTCAGTGGAACGGGTTTTTCCGCTTGCCATTTCGTTATGCATGGTTATAGCATCCACAATATCATCATCCACTCCCATTTCGGCCAGCCATTTGGCGCCTTCCGGTCCATGTATGGCTGCATCGGCATTTGTAACTTCCACATCCAGGTCGTGCAGTAGTCCGGCCTGTGCCCAGGCTTCAGCATTGCGTCCCAGGTGTAATGCCAATGCCCGCATAACAGCTTCCGAAGCCAGGCTGTGGGCAATCATCCTTTCATTTTTTACAAATTTATTGAGCAGGTCAAGCGCTTCATTCCGGGCTATTATCATCTTTAAAAATTCTGTTTTGTTTCGGGAAGGCAAATAAACAATGAATTACGATTCGAATTTGTTTCAGCAAAGTTATTAATTCCGATTTCATTTTGATCTAACATTGTTACGTTGAAATGAATATTTTTGTCCTTTCTAATTTTAATTGAAACACCATGAAATTTGCACGACTTCTGATACTTACTTTTCTGTTGCTGCCTTTCATCCTGGTTGCACAGGATAGTGATTTATACAAATTCCTGAAATCCATTCCGGGCGCTGAAGTAAAAAAAATAGATTCCTCTGCCTATAAGGAATTTTACATTGTTATGCTTCCTCAGCTGGTTGATCACAAAAATGCGGGCGGAGCCTCGTTTAAACAACGGGTTTATATCGGACACAGGGGCTTCGAAAGGCCTACCGTGATGGAGACCGAAGGCTATGGCACTGATTGGATGAATCCTTTCATTGTTACCGAACCTACCGGGCTTGTTAACGGCAATCTTATTTATGTTGAACATCGTTATTTCGGGCCTTCAACTCCTGATCCTGTTGACTGGAAGCACCTGAATATCGAACAGGATGCGGCTGATTATCATTACATCCGGAATTTGTTCGGACAGGTTTACAAAGGAAAATGGATTGCAACCGGGGTAAGTAAAGGTGGTCAGACGGCTACAGCTTACAAGGTTTTTTATCCTGAGGATGTGGATGTTACTATTCCTTATGTTGCGCCACTGAATTACGAAAGGCTCGATAAACGCATCGACAAGCATTTTAAAACTGTTGGCACAAAACAACAGCGAAAACATATCAAGGACATCCAGGTTTACCTGCTAAAAAACAAAAGCGCTGTTTTACCAGCCTGGAAACAGATAGCTGATAAAGTGGGCTATAAATTTACGTTTATTGATACCGAATCGGCTTTTGATTATTCGGTACTGGAGTTTCCATTTTCATTCTGGCAATATACGGCTGATGAAAAGAAATTACCCGATCTGGCATCAACCTCTCCTGAACTTATGGCAAAATTTTTATTTCAGATAGTTCCTCCATTTTGGTACACCGAAGCCGCAAAACCATACCAGGCAGCAAATTACCAGTTTTATACGCAATTAGGGTATTATGAATACGATGAGAAGCCTTTCCGCAAATACCTGAAAAACAAGGATTATCCCAATTCCGCTTTTGTTCCGGCTGATGCGGCTATTGTATGGGATCAATCCTATATCGAAAAGCTAAAGAAATTTATAAATGGAAATCCACAAAACATGATTTACATTTATGGCGAAGCTGATCCGTGGGGAGCCACCGCAGCAGAAATAAAGCCCGGAAGCGGAAGCCTTTTAATGGTGCAGGCGGGAGGAACCCACGGTGCCCAGATTTCAACTTTAAACCCCGAACAGCGAAAGCTGGTAATTGAAACCCTCGAAAAATGGCTTGAAATAGATATTGATGCGGAAGTGGGGTTAAAATGAGAAGGTGAGGGGTGACTGGGAGACAAGGAGAGGGGTTAAAAAACTATCTTACTGCGACTTAGGATGCATTTCAATTCCACATCCGACTTCCGTCTTCCGACCGTTTAACACATAATTCTTAGGTGAATAAATCTTAAAATATGCGTACAGCCTTACTCTTTATGTGGGAACTTCTGCAAAATATAGTTGGAGTGCTGCTGTTTTTCATTCTGAAATACAAAAAACAAGTTACAGGCATTGAAAAGGAGTCGCATCTGAGGTTTATCGAAACGAAAAAACTGGGTGTTAGTCTGGGTTGGTTTATTTTCTGGTCGCCATCGGGAAACAGGTTTGCGCAGTATACGAATGATTGCCGTATGCACGAATACGGCCATGCCAGGCAATCGGTTATGCTAGGGCCGTTATATTTACTGATTGTTGGTATTCCTTCCGTTTCGAGAGTAATTTACAGCCGCTGGTATTATAAAAAGCACGGCTTGCGCTGGAAAAATTATTTCGCAGGTTTCCCCGAAAACTGGGCCGATAAATTAGGAGGTGTAATTGCGGATAAATCTCAGATTTAACCGGCATTAAACTTCTTAACCAGCTCTTTCAATTCGCTGAGCTGACTGTTGTTTAATCCTTCAGGAATAAATCCCGCGCCGCGGCACATAAAATAAATCTTGGCCGATTTGCAAATGATATCAATATTATCGAAAGTATCGAGTACACTTTCGCCAATGGCAAAAACACCATGCTTTTCCCACAGGACAATATCGTGATTATGAAGGTTTTTAATTGTTTCTCTTGCGATATCTTCGCTTCCCGGCAAAGTGTATGGAACAAAACCCAGGCCTTTGGGAACAAAAACCATTGTTTCGGGATGCATGCCCCATAAAAGATCGTTCAACGCTTCGGCACTCTTGAATTCCGGATTATGAGTAAGAGCTACCAACTCATTGGCATGAGTATGAATTATTACTTTCTCCTTGCTGCCCCGCTGAGCGATAAGCTGATGAATGCCAAGATGTGTCGGTAATTCCGAAGTTGGCCTGAACTCATATGTATCCGACTTAAACCTCGAAATCATAGTGTACGAAGCACCATCACCCGCGATGCGGATAATAATGGCATTTTTCATCGGGGCGCGGGCAAGGTCGCGCATCCGTTTGCCGGTGCCTGTAACAAAAAAGTATTTGCCGGCTAATTCGATATAAGGCGTAACAAGCTTAAATACAGGATATCCCGAAAGATCGCCAAATACGTCTTCCGTGATCAGATCGTCAACATTTACCGATATATTTCCTGCATTTCGCTCGGCCCATCCGTTCTGCCATAAGTATTGAGCTATTTCTGCTACCTGCAGAATCCTTTTTTCAAGCTCAGGATTTTGTTTGAGTATTTCAATCATAGTGCTGTTTTTTCAACTGTAATAAATTCCAAAGACCAAAGACCAAATTCTAAAGTCCTTTGACCAAATCGTAATTCCTACTTCATACATTCCACATCCCACATCTCATATCCTACTTCCCACATTTAACACTTCCCGACTACCATTGCGAAAATCCTTTTTCTTTCGAATAATCCCTTTTCAATGGTTCTCCCATTAGTTTAATACGATAAATGATATCGGCGGATTGTTCCACTCCAGTGAGGACGCTCAGCGCATCTTCGAGTGTTACGCCTTTTGCAAAAACGCCATGTGCCCTAACAATAACAGCTGAGTAATTTTTAAGCATGGGTGCGACTTTTTCGGCCACTTCGTATGAACCTACAGGAATATCGCACTCAATAACCGGAATTTTCTTGTACAGAAACATCCCTTCGCCATCGATACAGGTTATTTCGTCCATGATCATCGACAAGGCGGTACACGCAGGTGCATGCGCATGAACAATTGCCATTGCATCGGTATTCTGATAAATATTGCGGTGAACATTCGATTCGGTGCTGGCTATCATTCCACTGTGTGCATCCTCTTCCTCGAGGGAAATTACTACAAGATCTTCGGGTTTCAGCCAACCCAGCATGGCCGAACGACGTGTTATAATCACTTTACCACCGCTTTTCATCGAAAGATTTCCTGCATGGCTGCTGTTGTATTTCCTGTTGCTTAAATCCTTTCCTACCAGGTCGAAACTGTTGAACGTTTCAGTGTCTATATTCATAATTTTTTGATTTAGAAATGGGGTTTACACTTGAATATCAGGAGAATGTATTCAGATTTAATGGATCGCTAAACCCAGTTCCTCAAGTTTTTCGGCTTTTGGAATACCTTGCTTATCCCATTTGCGGACTGCGTAATAATCCCGCAGCATCAGTTCTAGGTTCACGGTGCGATCCTTTGAAAGGCCTTCGGTAAAAGGAATTGTAGTAAAACGCTCAGGAAGAATATCTTCTGAATCAGTAAATCCTGCTCCAACATTAAAAAGGCGTTCGAGGTTGTAGATACGCTCGCCGATTTTGAGCAATGCAGAAATATTAAAATCCACACCTGTAATGGTTGATGTAAACCGCGACCAGAAGTCGAAACCTACTGCGTATCCGGCAAATTTACAGCAAACAAGGCTATCTTCAACAGCACTCTGGTGTTGCTTTAAAACAAGCAAATCTGCTTTGCCTGCTAGTGTAAACCGTGGAATCCGTTTGGGTGCCGAAAAAACTTCCATAGCTGCCATATATCCTGTAAGGTGACAACCTCCACGGTTGGAAGTGGCATAACCCAGTGCGTGTCCCATTGCCCCCCGCGGATCATAAGCAGGCAATTCGAGGCCTTTTACCTGCATCGACGACTGCGATGAACCGTATTTTTCGGAAAGCCGTTTTGATCCGTCAGCCAATTCATTGCCAATTCCTTCGCGATAAGCAGTTTTTATTACCAGGTCAGCTAGTACATCTTCGTTGCCAAAAGCCACATCCGGATATGGAAACAATCCTTTTTCCTGCAATTCCATAGCACATGAAATTGTTCCTCCCATCGAAATGGTATCAATTCCCAGTTTGTTGCAGTGGTAATTGGCCTGGGCAATTTTTGCCAGGTTAAATACTTCACAATTAGCGCCTAATGCCCAAACCGACTCGTATTCAGGACCTTTACCTTTCATATCGCCCGAATGAGTGAGGCGGCCACATTTAATCGAACAGGCATAACAGGCTTCGGTTTTATCCAGTAATTCGTGGCGGATTGCTTCACCGCCGGTTTTATTTGCATCTTTATGCTGACCGGAAGTAAAATTGCGGATAGGCAGCATTCCAAGTCCATTAATAACTTCGAGTGTTCCGGCAGTACCAAAAAGGGGCAAACCAGCGCGCGTGATCGGCAAAGCCTGTTGCTTATCTATAGCTGACTGAACATACTTCATCAGCAGATCTTTGTCGTGAACTTCGGTTTTATGCTTTCCGTTTTTTACAACTATTGCTTTCAGCTTTTTTGAACCCATAACGGCGCCAACTCCTCCGCGCCCGAAAGCACGTTCGGCATTATTCATGATCGACGACATATAAACCAGGTTTTCACCGGCAGGCCCTATCATGAGGCTATGACTTTTCCCTTCTATTTCTGTAATTTTTTCATAGGTCTCTTCGCTGTTGAGACCCCAAAGCATGCTTGCATCTTTAATCTGAATATCATTATCCCCATCAATTAATAAATAAACAGGAGTGTCGGAAGCACCTTCAATGATGAGGCCATCGATACCGCAACGTTTAAAATTAAAACCGAACATGCCGCCGGTATTCGAATAAAAAATAGTTCCAGTGAGAGGCGATTTGGTAACCAATGACATACGACCACTGGTTGAAACCGCGGTTCCGGTTAAAGGCCCGATGGTAAAAACCATTGCATTTTCTGAACTCAGGGGATCAACTGTGGGATGAACTCGGTCAGTAAAAAGTTTTACTCCCAGCCCTCTACCTCCCAGATAGTTAAGGTATATTTCGTCATCAGTTTCAATTATTTTATGAATCTGCTTATTCAGATCAATTGAAATCACTTTGTTGAACAACCCCTTCATAATTTTTTTTCTTAATGATTAATCAGTTTCCAAAAATAGTTAATTATTGCTTTAATTGCGATGACAATATTTATTTTTCGAAAAAGAAGAAACAAGCTAGAAAAACTGCGAATCTATTCGAGTGTCTTAATTTCGGATCATTTTTTTAATAAATTTCAGCTTGTACTTCTGTCAGGCTGAGCGGAGTCGAAGCCTAACTAAATCTACTTTTATTGCTCGTTTTTGGGTTAAACAAGTGCATTTCGACTTCGCTCAATGTGACAGATTACAAGTAATTTGTGTCATAATGCAGCTTCTTCAAATTTTAGACAGTTTCTATAAATAAATTCATTTCTATTAATGTAAAGGTATTACTTACAGGGCATAAAAAAACCGGCGCTGGGCCGGCTTTAAAAATTCGGTACGGTTAATTTTAGTGTTTGCTGAGGTATTCAGCCACACCTTCGGAAGTAGCTTTCATTCCTTCATCACCTTTATGCCAGTCGGCAGGGCAAACTTCGCCGTTTTCCTCAAAAAACTGAAGAGCATCAACCATACGGATTGCTTCTTCAACGCTGCGGCCTAAAGGCAGGTCGTTAACTACCTGGTGACGTACAACGCCTTGTTTGTCGATAAGGAACAGTCCACGGTAAGCAACTGCTTCGCCATTGAATTCAACGTAATCTTCATCCTCATCATATTCCCATTCACCGGCAAGTACATCGTAATTTTCGGAAATGGTTTTTGAAAGGTCCGAAACCAGCGGGAAAGTAACACCTTTGATTCCGCCTGCATTTTTTTCAGTATTGAGCCATGCCCAGTGTGAAAACTTACTATCAACCGAACAGCCAACCACCTGTACATTGCGTTTTTCGAATTCAGCTATCTTATCCTGAAATGCGATGATTTCGGTAGGACAAACGAAAGTGAAATCGAGTGGATAAAAGAAAAATACTACATGTTTTTTGCCGATATACTGTGCGAGTGAGAATTTCTCAACAAATTCGCCACCGTTGATAACTGCATCTGCCTCAAACTGAGGCGCTTTTTTTCCTACTAATACTGCCATTTATTTGTTGTTTTTTTATTGGTTTAACTATTTTTTTGCAAAGATAAACAGAAATGCTTTTTATCCTTCATTTGTAAATCAGTTCATTAAAAACTACCAGATGATCAGCTTTGTTCGAACACAAAAATGATATTTCTGAAAATTGCTATAATTTATTTCATTAGTTCCGCAACAATATGTTCTTCTTTAATCCCTTCGGCCTCGGCCTTGTAATTCCTCACTATACGGTGCCTGAGAATGGAAGTAGCTACTGCCTGAACATCTTCGATATCGGGCGAGTATTTTCCCATAACTGCGGCATGACATTTTGCCCCGAGGATAAGGTATTGCGAAGCCCGCGGGCCAGCGCCCCAGGTGAGGTAGCTGTTTGACCAAGCATGAGCCATCGGTGTTCCGGGACGGGTAATTGAGGCTAGTTTTACAGCATACTGATACACATTGTCTGTTACAGGAATGCGACGGATCAGATCCTGGAAGTATTTGATTTCGTCGGCAGTAAGAACAATGTTGAGTTTATCGGAATGCATGGTGGTTGTATTTTTAACCACCTGTATTTCCTGTTCAAAACTCGGGTATCCCAGCCATATATTGAACATAAACCTGTCGAGTTGCGCTTCCGGCAGCGGATAGGTTCCTTCCTGTTCAATCGGATTTTGAGTGGCGAGTACAAAGAAAGGTTCGTCAAGCTTATGGCTCACACCGGCAACTGTAACAGCTTTTTCCTGCATGGCTTCGAGCAAAGCACTCTGAGTTTTAGGAGGAGTACGGTTAATTTCGTCGGCAAGAATAATATTGGCAAAAACCGGCCCGCGAATAAACCGGAACTTGCGATCCTGATCGAGGATTTCGGTACCAATAATATCGGAAGGCATCAGGTCGGGCGTGAACTGAATACGGCTGTATGTGAGTCCAAGCACCTGCGACAAGGTATTGACCATGAGCGTTTTTGCCAGTCCGGGAACACCTACCAGCAAAGCATGACCTCTCGAAAAAATAGCAATCAGCAGGTTTTTAACAACCTCATCCTGCCCGATAATTACTTTACCAATTTCTGAACGTAAGGCTGAATATTTATTCGTAAAATCGTTAAGCGCTTCAGTATCTGACTTATATTGAATCATATTTGTATCATTTTTTGATAACCATAACTTTTTCCCTATCATTTCGGAACTATAAATCCTAAGGGATCAGGCTTTTGGTTTTACCGGTTAAAGCGGTTCAATCTCCAATAAACACTAACTATTGGCTGATCTCCGTAAAAGTCCATTTGTTTTTAAATTCGCAGTTCCTGAACCTGTCGCCCATCCGGATGTATGCCGTTTTCGATTTGGATTCAATCCATTTAGCCATGGCTTTCTGCTTTTTATTTTCGAGAGCCCATTCCTGAATTTTGTTGTAATCATCATTCATATTGGCTTTGTGAGGCTCGGTGCGCAGTTTCAGGTATAAAACACGGTAAGCCTGGGTGCCGTCTTCGGTAGTGTAAGGAACACTGTTCGAAATTTCACCCGGATTCATTTTGTCGATTATAAAATATACTTTAGGATCAAGTTCGTCAGCAGCTAAACGGGTGCCGCCATGGCTCTGACTTTGAATCAATCCTCCATTTACCTTACCCGGATCATCGCTGTGAATAATAGCCGCCCTTTCGAATGTGAGCGAATCGGCCCTTACTTTTGCAGCTATACTGTCGAGTTTTGAGGCCGCAGCAATCAGGTCATCAGGCGATACTTTAGGAATTATCAGGATATGCCTTACATTCACAAACTCACCTTTTCGTTCGATAAGTTGTAAGAGGTGGTACCCGAATTTTGTTTTAATGATCTCGGAAAGATCATTTTTGTTCTTGAGGTTAAAAGCTGCCGATTCAAATTCAGGAGCCATGTTTCCCCGATCAAAAAGCCCAAGTTCGCCACCTTTGGAAGCTGATCCGGGATCTTCGCTATACAGGACGGCGAGAGTTGTAAACTTCTCCCCTTTCAGCACCCTATCGCGCAGGGAGGCAAGTTTTTCGCGTGCTTCCTTTAGCTGTGCCGGTCCTACCACCGGATTTTTAACAATCTGACCAATTTCATATTCTGTTGGGATAACGGGAATACTATCTTTACTTAAGCCGTTGAAATAATCCTTTGTTTCGTTTGGTGTAATTTTTACATTGTCAACTATCTGGCCCTGAGCCTGCTGTGAGAGAATCTCGAGTCGTAACGGTTCGCGGAGTTCATTCTTAAACTCATCGATTGATTTGTCGTAAAATTCTTCGAGTTTTTCCTTTGAGCCAAACTGCTGGATGTAATATCGAAGACGACGGTCGAGTTCGCTGTCAACTTGTTCGTCGCTAACAACCAGACTATCAATTTCAGCCTGGTAAACAAGTAGTTTCTGAAACAAAATATTTTCGAAAATCTCGCACCTGAAAGTGAAAGGATCACCTTTTGCACCCTGTGCAAGTGCCTGGGAATATTGAGCTTCCACGTCAGACCAATACACCGGATGGCTTCCAACCAGGGCTACTATTTCGTCAATTACTTTTTCATTTTGAGCTTTACCTTGCAACACAGATCCCATAAACAGGATCAATAAAGCAGGAATTACCAGTCGTTTTATCATTTGTGCAGGGAAGTTATTTCTTGAATATTTCATACTTATTGCGTTTCACAGCATCGTTGTACAAGTCGTTTTCCATACTGGCCAGCAACTCGGCTTTACGCTTGTTTAAAAGGATGGTGCGTATATTTTCGATCTCAAAATTTAAAGGTGAGATACTTTCCTTACTCTTGTAGGCATCAATGGCCACCAGATAGATAGTGGTTGAATCTTTAACTTCATAATACCTGTTCCGTTTCAGGAAATCAAGCTGATCGTCAACAGTAAGAGGTATTTTGCGGCTCAGATCAGCAAATGACATCCATGTTCCGTCGCTAATCAGGTGTTCAATTCCGTTTTCCTGGCAAAGGGTTTGCAGTTTTTCCTTATCCGTTTCTCGGGAGCTTTGTAAAAGAGTTTTTACCTTACCAGCCAAAGGCGATGTGGCATTGATAATTACATAATCAGCCAGTACGATGTTTTCGCGAAGATGAAAATTATTCTGATTTTTCTGATAATAATCTTCTATTTCGTTCATCGAAACTGCTGTATCCAGTTTTTGGTTTACCAGTTCCGATTCGTATGCGAAGATAATCAACGAATTACGGTACTGCTCAATTTGTCTGTTGAAATCCCGGTGAGTTTCGTCGAGGTTATCCTCGGCCTGTTTCAGCAAAAGCTCCTGCCTGACCCAATTATTTATGTAGGCAGTTGTAATTTCCAAACTATCATCTGCACTTGTTCCTGGCGGGATAACACCCTCTAAATCTTCAGCATACAGATATTTGTCGTACACCCGGGCAATAGCATCCTTCCGGTTTTTATCCTTACCCGGCAGTATATTGCAGGATCCCAACAAAGAGATCAGAAAAGCTGAAATTACCAGCAAACGCAGCATAGGTTATTGCAGTGTTAAAATTGATTTTAAAACATCATCGTTTACAATTACAGGATATTTTGCCCGCAACTCCCCAATCCATTCTTTTTCGAGAAAGTTCTGATAATCGGCGGTCATAGCACCACGAACCTCGTTAAGCAATTTGGGTTCAGGAGCTACTACCTGGTGAACAACCACAATGGCATTTTCATTATCCGCCAAAGGAATCAATTCGGATACACCAGGCTTCCACTCAATATTCTTCAGATTCATATTTTCATCTTTCAGGAATTTCTTCCGTTCGATGGTAACTTTTTGAATGGTGTCGCGGTTGAACTTTGCCAGTATCTGCTCATCAGTTGCTCCTTTTTTGAGCATTTTTTTGAGACTTTTAATAATTGACGGGTCTTTAACTATAAGGATGGATGCATCTAACCTTGAATCCCACATGTAGTTCTGTTTGTTCTTTTCATAAAACTGCTGCAGTCCTAATGTATCTTTCACTGCTTTTGACCACACTTTTTTATCGGTAAGATCGAATAACAGGATACCATCATGATATTCGGTGATAAGTGCTTTGAATTCCGGTTTCTCATTTTCGAGCTGGCTATCAGCATATTTAACTACTGCATCGTTAGCAAAAGTATTGTACTGCTGCTGAACATAGGTGGTGATATCTGATTTTTGTCCACGGCGTTGGGTGGTTGCAAGTTGTTTTGCGAAATCAGCCTGGGTATATGTTTTGGTACCAATGGTGAAAAGGTTTTTATCCAATCCTGCAGCCTGTTCGAGCTTCCAGCTTGCTTCGAAAATTGAATCGGTGACCGTTGCAGTTAGTTCGGCAAGTGCAGCCGCATTCTGCGTGAAACCGTAATTCGATTTTGTGCGGTTTATAAATGCGCTCTGAACTTCTGTATTGCGGTCGCTACGCGAAATCCGTTGGGTGAGATCATCTTTTTCTTCCTCAAAAGTGCCAATTGGTTTGCGATCGACAAGTTTGATGATATGCCAGCCGTAATTGGTTTGGAAAGGCTCAGAATAATCACCTTTTTGCTTCATTTTAAGAATGTTGCGGGTAAAATCGGGAAGTAAACGGTTTACACCAAACCAGGGAAGTACTCCTCCTTTGCCTGCGGTTGAAACATCATCGGAAAATTTCTTGGCTATATCGCCAAAATCGCTTCCACCTTTCAATAATTTATAAGCCATATTGGCTGAATCGGCAACTTTGAGCGAATCGTCGAGTGAACCTTTTACAGGATAAACAAGGATTATATGCGCAAGCTGCACTTTACCCATGGCCGGATTTTTTTCGGTAACTTTAATAAGATGGTATCCAAAATCGGTACGCACCGGCATTGTAACTTCATTTAACTTTGCATTATACGCTGCTGATTCGAAAGGATAAACCATGTCGAATGCAGTAAAAAAACCGAGGTCGCCATGGTTACCAGAAATTTTTTGTCCTTCCTGTTCGCGATCCTTTGCTGATGGATCTTCGGATGCATCAGCTGCAACTTTACCAAAATCTTCCCCTTTAACAATCCGTTTACGAATCTGCATTATTTTATTCCAGGCTACCAGCGTATCGGCGGCAGAAGCCATTTTATCTACACGGACAAGGATATGACTTGCACGAATATCGAAACGCTTACGGTCGTATGCCTCTTTCAAAAGCTTTTCATTTGCCTCGTTGTCAGCAAGATAAGGTTGTGCCAATTGCTTGCGGTACCCGGCAAGTTCGTCGCGGAATGATTTAATGGTGTCCATCCCAAGGTTTTTAGCCTCGGTAACCTTTAAGCGGAAATTGATATACAGATCGAGATACTCTTCAATTGCCTTATTATCAGGCTTTTCTCCTTTGATATTGTTTTTTTCAAAAACCTTGACAAACTCGTTTTTTGTTACTTTTTCGTTGGCAACCTGCAGCAATACAGGGTCGGTGCCCTGGCTAAAAGCTGATAATGAAATAATGCCTATTAAAAATGTGAGTGAAGCGTTTAGAAGTGTCCGTTTCATAGTTGTCTGATGTTTTATTATCGTCTGAGGAATTAACTTCAGGGGGTTGGGTGGTTAATGGTTAATGGTTATTGTTTATTGGCTATTGGCTATTGGCGATTTGGCAATTTGGGAAGTTTAAAGTAACTGCTTTTACTAAATGAAAAATGGGTTTTCAGAGATCAGTAATTTGGTATCAAGTAAGTTCCATTCTCTATTAACTTTCTCCTACCAACTATTTCACTTCTCACTTTTCACTTTTCACTCTTCACTCTTCACTATTCACTATTCACTATTCACTATTCACTACTCCCCTACTATCTACCTGCTATAATTAGGCGCTTCGCGGGTAATGGTAATATCGTGCGGATGACTTTCGACTACTCCCGAAGCTGTGATTTTTATAAATTTAGCTCTCTGTAGGCTCTCGATATTGGCTGCTCCGGTATAACCCATTCCGGCACGCAAACCGCCTACCATCTGATGAATTATTTCGGAAAGAGACCCTTTGTAGGGAACGCGGCCAACAATTCCTTCGGGCACCAATTTGCTGATATCATCTTCGGCATCCTGAAAATAGCGGTCCTTTGAACCTTTCTGCATGGCTTCGATTGAACCCATTCCCCGGTATGATTTAAATTTCCGGCCTTCGTAAATAATAGTTTCTCCCGGCGATTCTTCAACACCTGCAAAAAGCGATCCGGCCATGATACTGTATGCTCCGGCAGCAATTGCTTTTACAATATCGCCGGTATAACGGATTCCTCCATCGGCAATAACAGGAATTCCGCTACCACGCAATTCCTTGGCCACCGAATAAATTGCTGATAACTGGGGGATTCCAATACCTGCGATAACACGGGTTGTACAGATAGAACCTGGTCCTATACCCACTTTAACCGCATCGGCGCCTGCATTAGCCAGAGCACGTGCAGCTTCGGCTGTAGCGATATTACCAACAACAACCTGAAGATCAGGGAAGTGTTTTTTTACCAGTATTGTTGTATCAATAACACCTTTCGAATGGCCGTGAGCTGTATCAATTACAATGGCATCAACTCCGTTTTTAACCAGTTCGGTAACACGGTCGAGCACATCGGAAGTAACGCCAACACCGGCGGCAACTCTTAATCGGCCCAGTTCATCTTTGCAGGCGTTAGGACGGGCTTTTATTTTAATGATATCCTTGTAAGTAATCAGTCCTACAAGTTTGTAATTTGCATCAACAACGGGAAGTTTTTCGATTTTATGTTCCTGCAGTATGTCTGAGGCTTCTTCGAGTGTAGTGAGAGGTTTGGTGGTTACGAGGTTCTCACTGGTCATTATTTCGGTAAGCGGCCTGAGTGGGTTCCGCTCAAAGCGAAGGTCGCGGTTTGTGATAATACCTACAAGTATTCCATCACTGTTAACAATGGGAATGCCTCCAATTTTATGCTCCCGCATGATGTTGAGAGCATCTTCGACCAGTGCATTTTCCCTGAGGGTAATCGGGTCGGTGATCATTCCGCTTTCGGAGCGTTTTACACGCCTTACTTCAGCAGCCTGATCGTGGATAGTCATATTTTTATGCAGTACACCAATTCCGCCTTCCTGAGCTATTGCAATTGCCATGGTCGAATCGGTAACTGTATCCATAGCAGCGGATACAATAGGTATATTGATTTTTATTTTGCGTGAAAACCATGAAGAAGTATCTACATCGCGGGGCAGTACTTCGGAGTATGCAGGGATAAGAAGGACATCATCATAGGTAAGACCTTCACCTGCAAATTTTTCATTATCAATGAACATAGCTTTTTTTTTGAATTTGCAAATTTACTAATTTTAACGGAAGTCCTTGTTAAAAAATCTTAAGGTTTTGAGTATAGATAATTGCTTGAATATCATTATAATCAAAGAAAAATGAGTGCTAAAAGAGATAGTTTGCTAGCGCAAAACAAAAACAGTTCCGCGTTTGGTATATTCCTGTCCGCCTATTGACTTGTAAGTAATTATATAAGCATAAAGGCCCGGAGGAGCGAGTTGGCCGTTAATTACGCCATCCCATCCGTTTACCATATCTGTGGTTTCGAATAGCTGCTGCCCCCAGCGGCTGATGACTGTCATTTTAAAACTTTGCGGATCAACAAAAGTAGTTACCGGCCTGAGCCTGTTATTTATTCCACCCGGACGAAAAGCATTTGGCATGTGCAAAGTGGCTCCTTTGATAATGCAACAGGTATTTGAAACTGATGTAGCATCATTCAGATATGGGTTTCCAGGTTTTTCGGCTGCTTCTATCCAGTAGCATACTTTTTTGGTTGGATCAACACCAAGTAAAGGGTCGGTATAACTGTTTATTGACGAAAGCAGGTAACTCGAATCGATGGTTGCCTGTCCTTCTACAGAACGGAATACTTTATAACCTTCCACATCTTTCATCCATGTTTCATAAAAATTCCAGTCCACAGAATTCTCGGTTTGTGTTGAACTGCATTGCAGAAAAATAGTTTTCGGAATATTGGAATAAATCTTTGTTGTGCCACAATAATCATAAGCCATCAGCCGATACGAATAACTTTGACTGTGAACATCGGCGGAGGTATCGTTCATATAATAATCCTCGGGTACAAAATCACCCAAAACCGATAGCGAGTCGATAGAAGTAAATGTTGTTCCTCCATCGTCCGAACGCTCAAGTATCATTTTTTTTACGGTGCTGTCAGGTGAACTGTGGAAATCAACCCGAACGTAACTGTCGTTAACAACACTTACTTTGGTAATATAAACTGAATCAGGTACATCGGAACCTGAATATAGCCTCGTTTGCTGACACGATGTTGAAATTACACTACCCGAATTGCTGTAAGCCTGAATGTAATAGGTATAATTCTGACCGTTTTCAAATTGATAAGCATCACTATACAAGGTGGTTGCAGAAGGAGGGATTGTAACTATTTCAACTGGTAACCCATAATCAATCCTTCTGAATATTTTGTATCCGCCCAGGCCGCCAGGCATATCGTTATAAGGATTCCACGAAAGTTTTGCCAACCGCTCGCATTCATCAATATGAGGTAAATTTAGTGTGATAGTCCGCTGACTAATCTCACTGTTTATGGGTGCGCTTTCGCGGTCGCATTTATCAATTGCGATTATCCTGTAAGAGTATGATCTGTCGCATGCGCTGTCAGCATCAATATCGGTGTAAGTATCAGAACCTGAAGGCAGTAGTATTAAAAATGCCCATATGGAACCATTCCACTTGTGGATTCGGTATGCGGCTATATCATCATTAAGCAATCTGTCCCATTTTATTACCGGATAACTATCAACGTTTATGCTTACAACTATATTCTGAACATCTTCAGGGAAAGTCTGATCGAACAAAAACTCATCCACTTCATTAGAAATTGCATTATTGACAGGATCAGTTGCTTCGAAGCGTATCCGGTAATACAACCTTGTGCTGGCACAGTATGGATAAGAAATTGTATCATTATAAAACAATGAACCGTTATAAGCTACCTGGGCAAGTTCGTCCCATAACATTGAAGTTGCCTCTTTGCGTTCAACAAAATAAGTGCCGGGAATTGTAGGATCGTTAGTTGACCAGCTGAGCTGGGCCATTTGCAACAACGGAAAATTTGCTGTTAAGGTGATGATAGGCGGTAAGGAAGCTAGCGCATGACCGGGAGAATCAATTCCAGAAATTACAGACTTATTATCCTGTAAATCAATAGGATCAGAAATCAGCACATTTCTTACCAAAGTGCCTACATCATTTGATTTATGAGCATTTGCATACACATTAAGAAACGAGAAAGCAATCAGCAACAGCAGAGTGCGGAGCATATGAATAACTGATTTCGTGTGAAGTGTAAACATAATGTGGTTTACAAATATAGTGATTAAATTTCTTCGGGACCAACTACCAGGGTGAACAGTTTTTCGGGACTCAGGTACTTAATAGCCAGATCCTGCAATTGCTGCGCATTGATGTGCTGAACTGTATCAATTAACTCCTCGAAATGAGCCATAGTAAGGTCAGCTTCAATCAATTCGCGGTACAAACCTGCCTGTGCAAAAGGACCGTCAACGGCTCTGAGCATTTCGCCCGAAAGGTAACTGCGTACAAGTGAAAGTTCACTCTCGGAAACCGGCTCGTTGCATAAACGCAGAAGTTCTGAATTTATTTCTGATAAGGCCTCTTTGGTGACTTCGGCGCCTACTTCGCCCGAAATTACAAAGTATCCGCCCTGTAACAATGGGACAACTGACGAACCGATGCCATACGTAAACCCTTTATCCTCGCGCAGGTTAATCATCAGCCGCGATCCGAAATATCCGCCCAGTATGGCGTTGAGTACTTTCATACCCGCAAAATCAGGATGACTGCGACCGAACATAAGGTTTCCCATCCGGATTGCCGACTGCATAGCTCCTGTTTTCAGGATAAAATGATTCTTTTTCTCCGATGCTTCAGGTTTGGTGTATTCCCTTCGTGAAGGTGTTCCGCTCCAGTCAGTTCCTCCAAAATGCTCGTCGATCGCTTTCATAAGACCCGGTTTTATCATTCCGGCCACCACAATGGTGCAATTGCCCGAATGGTACTGATTCTTATGAAAACCAGCCAGATCGGTGTGGCTTACTTTGTCAATATCGCCGGGTTCGAGAAACATTCCGTACGGGTGACTTTTGCCAAAGATGATTGGATTAAAATGAGTGCGGGCCAGGAAATTTACTTTTTGCCGGTTCACTTCGAGCAATTGCCTTTGTTTTCCGGCAAGTACAGCATATTCATTTTCGGGGAAAAGCGGGTTTTTCACTATCTCACTAAGCAAAGGCAACGTATTGTCCAGGTGTTTATTAAGGGAATACAACGTCACATATGCATTGTCGCGCTCGGTAGTATTTTCGAAATGAGCACCGAAATAGTCGAGTGTTTCCGATAAGCGCTGTGCCGAATAATTCAAAGTCCCTTCGCGGAGCATCAGGTTGGTGGACATGGCAGTAAACGGCTTCTGCTGAAACCAGCTGCCGGCTGTAAACACCATTTCAATGGAAATTACATCCTGTGTGCCGGAATTAAACTGATACACTTTAATACCATTGCTCAACCGGTATATTTCAGGTTGAGGAAAATGAATACGGCCGGGTGGCAGTATAGAAGGCTGTGTTTTACGATTGAGAATTTGTGGCATTATGCTGAGCGTTTTTTTACTGTTAAATGAAAGTGTACATAAGATTTTTTTTGAAGCTGGCTTATCTTACTTATTTGCAAAGTAGTACAAGGTTGAACAGTTTTCGGGCCTGAATAATTTCCTGGCTTCCATCGTTATATCGTCAGTTGTAACCGAAGCATACCGGGCCAGCAGTTCATTAGCCTGAGCGGCATCACCAAGCAATTCGTAATAGGCAAGGTTCATGGCTTTTTCGAGCACACGCATCTCACTGAATTCCATAATTGCCTCAACCCTGTTTTTAACTTTTTGCAATTCCGATTCATCCACAGAGGTACTGAGTATTTTATCAATTTCAACCTGCAGGGCAATTTCGGCTTCCTCCATCGAAATGCCTTTCATCAGTTTGCCGGTAATAACAAACAGCCCGGCTTCGATATCGCCCGAAATAAATGCATTAATATCACTGAAAAGGCGCAAATTTTTAACTAGTTGCTGATGCAGTCGGCCCGACTGACCGGCAGAAAGTATATCCGAAATAAGGTCCGTAGCATAAAATCCGGCATCCATGCGTCCACACATATGCCAGGCTTTATATACTGCATCAAACGGGACATCGCGGTTTACTGATAGCGTGCGGGCTTCAGTCTGCTCAGGTTCAACAGGAAGATTCCGGTTATAAACACTGCCTTTCTGAATTACGCCAAACCATTTTTCGGATAATTCCCTTATCTGCTCCGTTTCAACATCACCGGCAATTACCATTATTGCATTGCAAGGATTATAAAAGCGGGAATAAAAATCGCGGACTTCTTCCATAGCAGCCTCTTCGATATGCGAGGGATGAATTCCGATAGTAGCCCAGCGGTAAGGATGCACTTTATAGGCAAGCGGGCGCAAAAGCATCCAGGCATCGCCATAAGGTTGATTCAGGTAGTTCTGACGAAACTCTTCAACCACCACATTACGCTGAACATCAAAGCTTTTTGTCGAAAACGCAAGATCTAACATCCGGTCCGATTCGAGCCAGAAGGCTGTTTCGAGGTTATGCACCGGTACAGTGAGATAATAATTGGTATAATCGTTATTTGTAAATGCATTGTTTTCGCCCCCTACCCTTTCGAGTGGTTCGTCGAAACGCGGAATATTCACCGAGCCTCCGAACATGAGGTGCTCAAACAAATGAGCAAAACCGGTACGTTCAGGATGTTCGTCGCGTGATCCTACATTATATATTATATTCATTGCAACAATAGGCGTGCTTGTATCGCGGTGAACGATAACACGCAGTCCATTATCCAATGTAAAACGATCAAATTTAACCATAATAGCGTATTTAACAGATAAACAAACCATTACCCTGAATTAGCAGGAAAAACGATTCGAAGGGCAGATGATACTTGTGAGTGTTTTGGAATGACATTTTCGGGTGCAAAGTTAATGGAAAATTGTAGGCAGGTATAAGTATTAAAATCCTTTCATCCGAAATACTTCCCAGCTAAAAATAAGGCTGTATCCATATGAATATATAGTTCCCAATTTTCTGATGTTGAACCAGAGCAAAAATCAGACCGGCTTTTGACCTTTTTAAATTCTTTTCTAAAAGTTTCATGACGCTAAAGAATCGGTAAGACTTTTTGCGTGTATCAGAGTAATTTATACCTTTGCTGTGGCAATCTAAATACGAATGCTAACTTATTTGTTCACAACCTTCTGCATATAGATTTATGAAAAAAGACAAAGTTATTTTTGACCTCATCGATGAGGAAAAAGACCGTCAGATGCATGGCATCGAACTTATTGCTTCCGAAAATTTCGTTAGCGAACAGGTGCTCAAAGCAATGGGATCGGTATTAACCAACAAATACGCCGAAGGCTATCCGGGCCGCAGGTACTATGGCGGTTGCCAGATAGTGGATCAAACCGAACAGATTGCCATCGACCGGGCCAAAGCCCTTTTCGGTGCCGAATGGGCCAACGTTCAGCCTCACTCAGGCGCTCAGGCTAATATGGCTGTGCTTATGACTATCCTGAAACCAGGCGATACTTTCATGGGTCTTAACCTTTCGCATGGCGGGCATTTATCGCACGGATCGCCGGTAAACTCATCGGGCATTCTGTATAATCCTATCGCTTACGGAGTTGAAGAAGCTACCGGAACAATCGATTACGATAAAATGGAAGCTGCCGCTATTGAAGGGAAACCTAAACTGATGATAGCAGGCGCTTCGGCTTACAGCCGCGACTGGGATTATAAACGCATGCGTCAGATCGCTGATAAAATCGGCGCTTTGCTGATGGCCGACATCGCGCATCCTGCCGGACTTATAGCACGCGGACTGCTCAACGACCCTGTTCCATATTGCCATATTATCACAACTACAACTCATAAAACCCTTCGCGGTCCACGTGGCGGGCTTATCCTGATGGGAAAAGATTTCGAAAATCCTTGGGGTATTAAAACACCTAAGGGCGAACCGAAAATGATGTCGGCTATGCTCGACAGCGCAGTTTTCCCGGGAATACAAGGCGGTCCATTGGAGCATGTAATTGCCAGCAAGGCTGTTGCTTTTGGCGAAGCACTTTCCGATGAGTTTATGGATTATGCCATGCAGGTGAAGAAAAATGCCCAGGTAATGTCGAAAGCCTTTATGGACAAAGGGTATAAAGTTATTTCGGGCGGAACTGACAACCACCTGATGCTTATCGACCTCAGGACCAAATATCCTGATATTACCGGCAAAATGGTTGAAAACCTGCTTGTTAAAGCTGATATCACCCTGAATAAAAACATGGTTCCTTTCGACAGCCGCACTCCTTTTACCACTTCAGGTATTCGTGTAGGTACCCCGGCAATAACCACCCGCGGACTGAAAGAAGTGCATATGCCTTTGATTGTTGATTTGATTGACGAAGTAATTGCTAACCACGATAACGAGGAAGTAATTACGAAAGTCCGTTCGCAGGTTAACGAAATGATGAGCGAATTCCCGTTGTTCGGGTATTAGAAGGGTTGGAAGAGTTTCTTGTTTCTGGTTTCTTGTTTCTGGTTAGGCTAAGCGATTTCGCTTGAACCTTTGAACGCGAAGCCTTGAACCCTTGAACTTTTAAACCTTAACCTCAAAAAAGAATCCTGTAAAAAGCGAAATTGAATATTTTCAGGTATCGCTTTTATGTTTGAAGTTATTTTGTATGTTTACCAAAATTTAAACCCACACTTATGAAGACTGTATATATTGTACGTCACGGAAAAGCTGTTCCGGCAAGTGCTAACATTGCTGATGCTGACAGATTGCTTACAGATACCGGCGTTGCCCGCACCTGGAAAGTTGCTGAATACATGGCCGAAAGCAAGCCCGTAATTGATCATATCGTTGCCAGTCCGGCTGAAAGAGCTTTTACCACTGCGCTGATAATTGCTGATAAACTTGGCATTCCGGCAGCAAAAGTAGTTACTGATGAAAAACTTTTTACCGGTGACGATTCGGATGCTCTTGAGTTGATAGAAGCACTTGACGATTCAGTGAACAGTGTAATGATTGTGGGACACAACCCTGTAATTACAATGGTTGCCAACCGTTTTGCCAGTCCAAAACTGGATTCATTGCCTACAACCGGCGTTGTTTCAGTTCATCTGGAAACAGAAAAATGGGCTGACCTTAAAACTGCGAAGGTTATTCAGAACTTTACGGTTTGGCCCGGGATGCTTTAGGGTAATCACGACGAATCACCATTTCCTGAATATGTATGGCTTGCGCGTGTCAAAAGACATGGGCTAAATAGCTGTATAAATTAAAGAAACCAGAATCATTTATTCTGGTTTCTTTAATTTAGGTACAGGCGAAAAGATTACTTTGTTGAGGGTTCGCTCGCAGTAGCGTCTTTTTTGAAAAACAGAACTCTGAGGATGGATATAAATATTAGTGGGTTAAGGCTCTTTATAAATTTTATAGTCGATTATCCCTGACAGTTGAACATCTTCAAGGTTAAGAAGCTGATTCATATCCCATGTAACGGAAATTCCAAAATCCGTTGGATTTTCAGAAGCATTTTTTGCTGCCTGGTCGCAAAATGCCGTCCAATAGTACGTGCTATCCGTCATCCGCTGGGTTGAGTATGTCGCAACCGAACCCGGATCAAAAAAACCTCCGCCTCCAAAAAAAACTATTGAAATTGGAGGCATTACAATTGTTTTTGCCAGCTCTTTTTTCTTAAACCAGAATTCCAGAGTCAATTGCGCGTGGCAGTTTTTGTCAGCGACCGGAAGTGCCCCATTCAGATTGGCCACACTCATTTGCCACATCGGGTTTCCATTAACAAGTAACTCACCTGTCTTATATACAACCTTTCTGTCCTTATTACAATTGTCATCGGGATTACTTTCCTTGATGCATTCAGTACTGTTAAAAAGGATCATCACAAAAAAAGCGAGAATAACTTTTAAATACTGGTTGAGTTTCATGGCAAATAATTTTAAGGGTTTGTCTCTCAAAGGTACGACAATATATCTAAATTATCAACATGCGAATTCGACTATCAGCAGTAATTCTGAATTTCGATGGCATTGAAAACTGTGTCTGAGAGAATAATTAAAATCCTCGTTAGAGTGAATGTTGGAATTCTTTTTCTTGATTTTGATACCACCTGATTCTGTTTTGCAATCATTACCTAAACAGGCAATCGCGGAAACTTTGAAATGATAAATTGCGGAGTAATTAACCGTAAATGCGAATTCCATAATCCGAACAAAGAATATTATTTCACGCTTGATTGGACAGGCTATGCTGATGTTTTTGAACAAATACTCTTCATTCTATTTCGATCTCTTATTCCATTAATAGTACATTTAACGAAAACTTAATTTAATTGTAACCTCTATTATTCTAATTTTGTCGAACGAAGGTGTTTCATCCGGGTGTCAAATGATGAAAATCATGAAGAATACATTATTTTTCGTACATTTATAATAACAAAATCTGCTTCGCTGCTGTTAAATTATAATAGTTACGCTCAAAACCTTAATCACTAATCCTCCTATGGCCAGAACAAAGAGCAATATTATTAATCGCGAGATCAGCTGGCTGTATTTCAATGAAAGGGTTTTGCAGGAAGCGGCAGATCCGTCAACTCCTTTGATTAACCGTATAAAATTCCTTGGGATCTATTCCAATAACCTCGATGAGTTTTTCCGCGTGCGGGTAGCTACGGTTAACCGCATGATAAGCATGGATAAAACCTTTTTTCATGATAAATATCAGAATCCCCGCAAAACCCTGCGCGAAATAAACCGGATCACAAAAGTGCAGCAGAAAGAGTTTCAGCGGATATACAATTCTGTAATTCAGGAACTTGCTGATAACAATGTTTTTGTAATCAACGACAAAGAGCTTTCGCCCGAACAAGGCAGGTTTGTTGATCAGTATTTCCGCGAGCATGTGAGGCCAAGCCTTTTCCCAATTATTCTGAGCAACCTGAAAGCGGCATCCTTGCGCGATCACTCGCTTTACCTGGCAGTAGTATTGCAGGTAAAAGGCAAACCTTCGCAGGAAAAATACGCGCTGGTCGAAGTACCGGTAAATACACTTTCGCGTTTTATAATCCTTCCACAGGAAAACGAAAAACGTTTTATCATCCTCCTTGACGACGTAATACGGCATTGCCTTAACGATATTTTTTCGGTTTTCGGATTTAATTCCTACAAAGCTTATGCGGTAAAATTTACCCGCGATGCCGAAATGGATATTGATACTGACGTATCCAAGAGTTTTCTCGAACTGATGGCCGAAGGACTGAAGCAGCGCGAAATTGCGCCTCCCGTGAGGTTTGTTTACGACCGTCATATGCCCGAACGGCTTCTGAACCAGCTACTTGCAAAACTAAATATCAGTCAGGGCGATACTATTACTCCAGGTGGCCGCTATCATAATTTCAAAGATTTTGTGAGTTTCCCTAACATCGGGACACCCGAATTGGAATATAAACGCTTGCCCCCGCTGGAGCACCAGGGATTACGTGTTACCAAAAGCATACTTTCGGGAATCAGGGAACGCGATTACCTGCTTCATTATCCGTACCAGTCGTTTCACTATCTGATCGACCTTTTGCGCGAAGCATCACTCGATCCGCAGGTAAGGGCTGTTAAAATGACTCTTTACCGGGTTGCCAGTAATTCAAATGTAGTAAATGCGCTAATCAATGCAGCCCGTAATGGCAAGGAAGTAACGGTGTTCCTCGAGGTGCAGGCCAGGTTCGATGAAGAAGCAAACATTTACTGGGCCGGAAAAATGCAGGAAGAAGGAGTGCGGGTTATACAATCGATACCCGGATATAAAGTTCATGCCAAACTACTGCTGATCCGCCGTAAAGAAGGGATGAAAAGCGTGTATTATGCTGGTGTAGGAACAGGGAATTTTAACGAAACAACGGCAAAAATTTATACCGATGTTTCCATTTTTACTGCCAATAAAGAAATTGTTGCCGATGTTAACAGCGTTTTTCACCTTTTCGAATCCATATATAATGCTCCGCGTTTCTCGAAACTTATTGTTGCGCCTTTTCATATGCGTACCCATTTTATTAAATTGCTGAACAACGAAATACGCAATGCAAAAGCAGGAATTGATGCATGGATGATATTAAAAATCAACAACCTGACTGATGCAAAAATTATTAAAAAACTTTACGAAGCGAGCGCGGCAGGTGTAAAAATTAAGTTGATTATAAGAGGTATATGCCTGCTTCAGCCGGGTGTTTCCAGATTGAGCGAGAATATCGAAGCCATAACTATCGTAGGGCGCTTTCTCGAACATAGCCGCATTATGGTTTTTGCCAATAGTGGCAGTGAACTGTACTATCTTTCTTCAGCCGACTGGATGGAGCGCAATTTCGATAACCGGATTGAAGTTGCATGTCCCATTTTCGACCGCGACCTGCAACGTGAAATTATGACCATGCTGCAGATTCAACTGCGCGACAATACCAAAGCCAGGCATATCACAGCTTCGCATTCGAACCAGTATGTAAAAGGAAATCTCAACCTGAAATTAAATTCACAGGTTGAGACGTATAAGTTTTTTAAGGATAAAATTTTGTAAATTAGTTTACGAATGATCATTTACGAAGTACGATTTATTCCAACTCCAATACTAATACTTTTGTTGAAAGAGACCGTTTCACTCCCTCATCGTCTTTCATCATTTGTAAATCGTAATCCCTTTATTCATTAAGCTTCACACTGCTTACCATAAACACCGTTTCGCCTCTCCAGGGCAGAGTGTTATTCTTCTCGGTATAGTGAACAACCACATTCTGACCCTGCAGTTTCTCAAGCTGCAATGCTACATCGTGGTCAGCCACCGAAAAGAGAAATTTCTCCGAAGCCAGGGCAACATTTTTACTGCTCTGTACGCTGCTGAGTATCATTTCGCCTTCGTAGGTTTTAAAAATAGTGCCTTTGCGCGAAAATTTCTGCAATAAACCGGCGCGGTAACCATCACTGAAGGTGAAGAAAAAGCTCCAGTAAACATATATACCAACAATTACTACAAATAAAGTCAGAGCCAGGTAAATGTATTTTCTGATCCGTTTAAAGAATAGCTTTGTTTTGCTCGGGGCCAGCTGAGTGCTGTTTTTGGATTGATTAAAATCTGCCATAATAGTTTCTTTTTTACAAAGATAGCAAATGGAGATAAAATTCCAAATACCAAATTCCAAAACCCAAATTCCAAGTCCCAAAATCAATGGGGCAGCGCAGAGGTAGATTTTTTTCGCCCTTCGCCCCTTCTCCTTGTCTCCCCTCGTTAATTCTGGAAGAGAAAAACATCCATATTTAAAAATCTCTGAATACAGCAAATAAACAAAGGCGAGATGCACCATTCGCCCTATCGCATCGAAATGATAATTATCTTTGCCACTTTAATAGAATTACCTGAAATGATACTATTTGAAGAAGCATTGGAGATTATCAGCAAATCGGCTGTTCCCCTTGCGTCAGAAAAAATAAAACTTGAAGAATGCCTGGGCAGAGTGCTTGCCAGCGATGTTTTTTCGGATATGGATATGCCGCCATTCGACAAATCAGCGGTTGATGGCTATGCCTGCCGCCGCGACGATCTGCAGAATGAGCTTAAAGTACTGGAAACCATACCTGCCGGAAAATCGCCAACCCGATTCATAGGTCCGGGCGAATGCTCAAAACTTATGACCGGAGGTATGCTTCCAAAAGGAGCAGATACTGTAATTATGGTTGAAGATGTTGAAATTACAGGTACTGATACCATACGGTTCATGGCTCCCAAAACAGCGTCTAATTTCTGTTTTAAAGCTGAAGATATCCGCAGGGACGAAAAAGTACTGACGAAAGGAACACAGATCCGGCCACAGGAAATTGCAATACTTGCTTCCGTTGGCTGTGCCTTCACTGAAGTATACAAACAACCGCGTATTGGCATTATCTCGACCGGCGACGAACTGGTTGAACCATCCGAAACTCCTGCTGAATCGCAGATACGCAACAGCAATGCGTACCAACTAATGGCTCAGGCAAAGCTTGCTGACTGCAGTCCGCGCTATTTCGGAATTGCCCGCGATACGGAAAAAGAAACGCTGCAGATCATTGAACAGGCCGGGGCCGAAAGTGATATTGTAATACTCACAGGAGGAATATCAGCAGGCGATTTCGATTTTGTTCCGGCAGTAATTCAACAGGCCGGTTATGAAATTAAATTTAGGCAACTGGCTGTACAACCGGGCAAACCCGTGATTTTTGCCACACGTGAAGGTAAATACCTGGTTGCCTTACCTGGAAACCCGGTTTCCTCTTTCGTACAATTTGAGATGCTGGTAAAACATCTGATACAAATAGTTACCGGGAATGAGGGAAAACCGAAACAGGTAAAAGTTCCGATGGGTGCTGATTACACCCGAAAAAGAACAACAAGAAAAGCGTTTTTCCCTGTCACATTTTCTTCGGAAGGTACTGTAATGCCAACCGAATATCATGGATCGGCTCACATCCATTCCTATATCCATGCCGACGGTATCGTTACGATAGAGATAGGCGAAACAGAAATAAAAAAAGGATCACTTGTAAATGTTCGACTCGTATAACCGGCATATAAATTACCTCCGCATTTCGGTAACTGACCGCTGCAACCTGCGTTGCACCTATTGCATGCCTGCCGAAGGTATTGCGCTGATGCAGCATAAGGACATACTTACTTTCGAGGAAATTATGGAAGTAGTGGATGCAGCTATCGCTCTTGGCGTCGACAAAATCAGGCTCACCGGCGGCGAACCACTGGTAAGGAAAGGGATTTCAAACCTGGTGCAGATGATTGCGTCAAAACCTCCCATCCGCGACCTGGGCCTAACCAGCAACGGACAGCTGTTATCGCAGTTCGCTCAACCTCTCAAAGCCGCAGGACTTCATCGCATCAATATCAGCCTCGATACTATGAATCCTGAGAAATACCATCAGATTACACGTGGCGGTGATATTGAAAATGTACTGAACGGAATTGATGCTTCCATAAAAGCAGGACTTTCACCTGTAAAAATAAATTGTGTAATTTCGAAATCTCCTTTAGAACCTGATGCGCTGGAAGTTGCTGAATATGGCCGGAAACTCGGATTACAGGTCCGGTTTATCAGGCAGATGGACCTCGAAAAAGGTGAGTTTTATATTGTGGATGGCGGCAGCGGTGGCGATTGCTCCACCTGCAACCGGTTGCGGCTTACTGCCAACGGAATGATAAAACCATGTCTTTTTAACGATATGGAATACAATGTCCGCGAACATGGCGCAGCCGAAGCACTGAAACTTGCTTTAGGGAACAAACCTTCGTGCGGAACGATAAATAAACACGGGGAGTTTTATAATATTGGGGGGTAGAGTTAGGACTGGGGGACAGGGGGACAAGGGGACAAGGGGACAAGGGGACAAGGAGAGGGGCGATGGGGCGAGGGGCGACAAGGCGAGGCTAAAATCAAGGAAAACGTGTTTCAAATTCCAAAATCCAAATCCCAAAATCCAAATCCCAAATCCTTCAAACCCGAAACTCTTCAAACTCTTCAAACCCGAAACTCTTCAAACCCTTCAAACCCGAAACCCTTCTAATCCATGAATAAACTCAGCCATACCGATGATGCAGGCAAAGCCAATATGGTAGATGTTGGGCATAAAAAAAACCAGTTACGTATTGCGAAAGCACAGGGCTTCATAAGTCTGCAGCCCGAAACCGTGCAACTCGTGCGCGAGAATAACATGAAGAAAGGCGATGTTCTCACTGTAGCCCAACTTGCAGGGATACAGGCGGCTAAGCTTACTTCTTCAATTATCCCGTTGTGCCATACTCTTATGATTACCAAAGTTGATGTAAAACTCACCATCGAAACGCTGGGAGTATCTGCTATCAGTGAGGTGCATTGCATCGGGCAAACAGGTGTAGAAATGGAAGCACTCACTGCAGTTTCAGCCGCGCTGCTTACCGTATACGATATGTGCAAAGCCGTTGATAAAAGCATGGAAATAAGCAACATAAAACTGATTAGTAAGACGAAAACAGATATTCAGGGAGGTTAAAAACAGTTTAAAAAAATCTACAAATCCATTACGCATGTACCTTCTGCTTCTTGCTTTAGCCCCGGCAATAATACTTATGATGTATGTGTATTTCCGCGATAAATACGAAAAAGAGCCTGTAAAGCTGATTCTGAAAGGTATTCTGCTCGGGGCAGTTATTATTTTTCCTGTCGGACTTATTGAAAATTACATCATTGTATTTGGGAAGGATTTCGGCAAAATTGCGAAAGCAGCCTGGGATGGATTTATTGTTGCTGGAGCAACAGAAGAAGCTTTCAAATACCTGGCTGTATTTATCCTGATCTGGCGCAACCGAAATTTCAATGAAAAATTTGATGGGATTGTTTACGCCGTTTCGGTTTCGTTAGGGTTTGCTGCAATCGAAAACCTGTTTTATGTTTTCTCAAACAGCAATTCAATGCAGGTCGGGCTTTTAAGAGCTTTTACCGCCGTGCCTGGGCATACCATTTTCGGAATCGTAATGGGATTTTACCTTGGTTTGGCACGTTTCTCCATCACGAACCGCAGAAAATGGCTGATCAGGGCATTTACAATTCCCTGGCTATTGCATGGACTATATGATTTTCTGCTTATGTCGGGGCACCCATTACTACTGCTAATTTTTGTTCCATTCCTGATTTTCATGTACCGGCATGGATTGCAGAAAATGAAAGAGTTGAATAACGAATCTGCTTTCAATCCGATCAATATTGACTTTAGTAACAGGCAGCAGAATCAGAACGAACAACAGGAACGGGAGATATAATCTCAGCTATGTCGAAAGCACTCATACAGAAACTTAAACCAGGTGTGCCTAAAACGGTACTTATCGCCATAGGAGCGTCCATCTGGGGTTTTGCAGCTTTCCGTATCCTGAAAATGGGTTTCTTTTACATTGAGGGACATGCAATTAATCATTTTGTCAATTACCTGATTGGGATAGCAGGATTTATTCCTTTTTTTCTTTTGGTATTCAGGAAAGTGAGTATACGATATATAACACGAATCATTAATATGCCTGCCCGGCGTCCTTGCCTGTTTGCCTTTTTCGACCTGCGCGGATACATTATGATGTCACTGATGATAGGCCTGGGGATTGCGGTAAGTCATTTAAAAATCATTCCTGAAATTTACAAAGGCACATTTTTAATTTCCCTGGGACTTTCGCTGCTGGCTTCGTCAATATTTTATATTATTGAAGGAGTGCAATTTGTGATCAATATTCATAAAAAATTACCAAGAAAGAAACTGGTTGAAAATTAAAATACCTCTGACCCAGGCGCTACAAATCATAACTGAAACTTATAAAACTACTTGAGCAAACACTAAAAGTAATATCCATTGAATATGACAAACAGCATTAGCATAATATCAGTAAACATAAGTGAGAAAAAAGGCACCATTAAAGTACCGGTTTCTGAAATTGAATTAAATGAATTTGGCGTTGCCAACGATGCTCATTCAGGAAAATGGCACAGGCAGGTTAGTTTGCTGGCCGACGAAAGCTTTGATCGTTTCACAAATGCCGCCGGACGAAAAGTAAACTATGGCGAGTTTGCTGAAAATATCACAACCAAAGGCCTCGAACTGGTAAACACCCATCCGCTCGATAAGCTGATAATCGGTGATGTTGAGCTCGAAATCACTCAGATCGGCAAAGAGTGCCATGGTACTTCGTGTGCAATTTTTAAAGAAGTAGGCAATTGCGTTATGCCGAAGGAAGGTATTTTTGCGCGGGTTTTGAAAAACGGTACAGTGAAAGCCGGTGACGAAGTTATTTATATCCCCCGCGTTTATAAAGTTATGATTATCACACTCAGCGACCGTGCCAGCCGTGGCGAATATTCCGATCGTTCCGGGCCGAAAATCGAGCAACTTTTATCAACCTTTTTCGAAACCGATGGATGGAAATGTGCAATTGACCGGAAACTTATCCCTGATGATACTGAAGAACTTGACTCGATATTGAACGATGTCCGCGAAGCAGAATATGATATTGTAATTACTACCGGCGGCACAGGCATCGGCCCAAGGGATATAACACCCGACGTGGTTAAACCATTTCTTGATAAAGAAATCCCTGGAATTATGGAACTGATCCGTTTTAAGTATGGAAGTCAGAAACCAAACGCATTACTGTCGAGAGCGATTGCCGGCGTTATGCGAAATTCACTGGTTTATACCTTGCCCGGAAGCGTAAAAGCCGTTGATGAATATATGACAGAAATTATTCCTACTCTGCGCCATAGTATTTATATGCTGCATAATCTGGATGCGCACTGATCCGAAAATTAAATTCCAAGTCCCAAATTCCAAGCCCCAAATTCCAAGCCACTAATCGTAAATCGTACTTCGTAAATCGTAAATTCCAAAACCAACCTTAGTCCCTGATTGTCTTATAGCGTGTTACGGCAAAAGTTCCGATCAGCGCACCTCCTATCGCAACGTATTTAACTACATCATTTTCCATCAGGAAAAACACGGATACCAGCATCATTCCCCACATCATCAAAATTGAAATTATTTTGATATGAAGCCTGATGCCTTTGCGATCGAGAAAATCAGATAAAATTGGCCCGAAAATCCTGTTGTTTACAAGCCAGTCGTGCATGCGCTTCGAACTTCGTGCAAATGAGTATGAGGCAAGCAAGAGAAACGGCGTTGCCGGAAGTCCGGGTAAAAGAACTCCGAGCGCAGCAAGTATTACGCACAAAATACCTAGAACAATAAAAAAAATGCGCATAAACAGTTATTGAAGTTTCGGGATACAGCCCTGGCTAATCCCAAATTTTTGTAAAATTGATTATTACTACTTAAAAACAACTTTTTTACCGCTTAGGTTCAGCCAGGCGGATAATAAAAGTGAGTGAAGCCGAATCAGTGCCAACCGAAGGCAGAATCACAAGCTTGTTATTTACTTTCCGGCTTTGTTTCCACATAAACCGGCCGGTAACGAAGCCAATTGCTGAGCCTATTACCACATCCGAAGCCCAGTGATCATTGTCATACAGCCGCGAAACGGCTGTTCCGGCAGCCAGTGTATAAGCCAAGGCAGGAACCCATATCGTATGACTATATTCCAGCGCAAAAACAGTTGCCAGGCTGAATGCCGCCGTTGAATGCCCCGACGGGAAACTGGTATAATGAATATCAGCGAAAGGTCCTTCCCATTTGGCATGATCAGGAATTTCGTCTTGGTAGGGCCGGTGGCGATGCGTGAGTTGCTTAATTGCCTGTGTACACAGTGATGATACAACAAAAGCTTTTGCCGCAGTGAGCGATGTTCCTGCCAGCCGCTTGTTATTAGCCAGTCTGCCACCGAGGTACAAACTCCCGATAATAACTGAGGTTCCAATTCCATTGCCGATTGGCTCAAAAACGTATTTTGAAAACTTATCAGCCGTTTCGGACTGATGCCCAACGAAATACTTTTGAATTTTCTCATCCTGGGTGTAAGCCAGTATACCGGCACTGGTTATCGCGCCAAATTCAATCCATTGCCTGGCCTTCCATTTTGCAGGTGAAACAATAAAACTTTTCGTGTCGTAGTAATAGGATTTCAGGTAGGTTTTATTGAGTTCAGGATAAACAACGGTATCAGCACCCGCAGCTCTTGATAAAAGCGAAGAAGCAACTATAAAACAACTGATTACGAAAACTGTAAACGGTTGCGGTTGAAAGAATTTTGTATCGGTTTGATTCTTCAATTATAATGGATTGATGAAATGAATTTTAAGACTGGAACGCCGTAATGGTGTATTTCCTTTTGAAAGGTAAAAGTATAAAAACAATCAGGGCTATAGTGATGCTTCAATAAAAATCCTTGATTCATATCTCATTACAATTCAGTCATATAGTATTAGCTTTAATATTTATTTTTTTCTCTTGTAGGGGTAAAATCATTTTCAGGTGTCTTATATACAGAACTCAAACCTGAATTACCGGAACCTATCAAAATATTCTGCCCATGAAAAAGAATCTGCTGATTGCTGTCATTTCTGTTCTTTTGATTGCCTGTGAAAAGGAGAAGCCAAAAACTTACCCTGACAATATCCTGGCCGGACAGATATCAGGTCCCGGAATTCTATATACCGACCTTGAACCTAATGAACCATTGGTCTATTCAGTTATCAAACGTATTGATATTAATCGTGATGGCGTTGATGATTTTGAACTTAAAACGTATTCGTTTGAACAACCCGGGTTTGGCGATGGATATAAAAAAATAAAGCCACTGAATTTGAATGAGATAGCAGCTCCCCTATCAGACAACACATGTGTGGACACACTCCTGATCAACAGTTTGATAGATAAGAATCTGAACTGGCATTCATCAGCTACCGATCTTTATAGTTTTTCTTATGATTACAGTTCAAGGAACTTTCACGGGTTCTGGAACATTGGAAACAACCTGAAAGACAAATGTGTAGGCGTAAAAATAAATGTAGGGGGAAATATACTTTACGGTTGGATCCGTTTGGATTATATTGAGCAAGATGGTTTTCTTTATTTGATGATTCTGGATTATGCTTGTACTACAGGAATAGAATGAATAATAAATTGCTGAAATATTGCAGTTGAAAATCCAGCGTTCATGACCTTGATAAAATTATAAACCAATAAATGGAAAAATATGAACACCAATCCACTTTTTTGCTTTACATGCTTTTGTATCGCACTTTTATTCTTTTCATGTAAAAAAGAAAATGAACAAAAAGAATTACGGCTACTGATGATTAATACAACAAACTACGCAGGCACCACCACAACAACCACTTACCATTATAATGCGGCCAATCAATTGGTTGAAATAAAGAAAAATGGGTTAATTGAAAGGTTTACATATTATCCCGATGGCAAGCTACAGGCATATGAATACAACTTCACAAATTATCGTAAAATGACTTTTCATCATAACGGAGATCGGGTGGATTCAGCAGTAGTGTTGTACTACAGACAAAATAATCCGGCTTCGTACACAATTTTTTACATCTACGATGCTGCAGGACATATCAGCCAACAGAACTTCAATACTGATCTGAGCCACTACGACTACACCTGCGACGAAAAAGGCCGTATAAAAACAAAACAAAGTTCTGAAGATAGATCGGAGTGGATATGGTGGGACGAAGCAGGAAATCTGACGCAGCATTCGTGGAAAGGAAGAGATTACGAAACCGGCGGCTGGGATTCCACAGGGGTAAGGTATTCGTATGATTCAGGCAAAAACTTCCTGAAAGCGATACCCTATCCAGCTGAGTATAATTTTATTCGTTCATTAGATCCTTCGCCAAATCAATCTGCATCCAACTGCCTCGAAAACGGTCTTTATAGTACAGATTGGCCTCTTTATTCAGGACCAATCAGCATTCAGGAGTATAACGACGAAAAATATCCCACCAAAATATCAATCGGCGAAACTTCCTGGGAACTGATTTATGAGGAATATCAACCTAAGTGAAAAGCTTTAAAACAACTACCTCAAAAACACCATCCTGATTAAACGGCAAAAATTACCTTTTAACAAAAATTTCTTCCTGATAGGACTTTGCTCCTAAGTTGTAAAAATTCTTCTGCTTACTATAATACGTTGGAACTTACTTTTCTGAAAATCTACCATCCTTATTTAGTATCTTTATAAAACTAATAATCGGTAATTATGAAACCCCAGTTTCTGATAATATTTGTCCTAAGTTGCACCATGCTTTTGAGCCCTTCCTGCACAAAGGAAACAGATACATCAAAAATTCATTTATTAAAAATTGTTAAGACCACATGGGAAGGAAGCCGCGATGTTGCAGTTTATAACTACGATAACCATAACCAGCTGAGAGATATTAAATACAAGGATTACGATAAGGATTTTATTGAGGTTTTCAACTATGGACCGGATGGTAACCTTATTAGTTTTGAAACTGATAATGAACGTTATGGTAAATCTACTTATTATTATACCGCCGATAAAATTGATTACATTATTCAATCGTATACTAACAATAATAATGTACCACAAAATGATACGGCTATATTCAGCTACAATTCTGAAGGTAAATTAACAAGTTTGATATATCGTAACCAATATATTTTAAATCAGAGTTTTTACTTATGTGATGACCAGGGTAGGTTGACCATGGAAGTTACAATGTATAATGATTCAAGCTGGTATACTTGGAGTCCGGAAGGAAATCTTACCCGGCGAATTGACAAACAAAGAAATTATGAGACTGGTGGATATAATACGTATATAACTGATTATATTTACGATACACACTCAAATTTCTTCAAGGCAATCCCATATCCGAAGCAAATGCTCTTTTTAAGATCGCTGTACCCTGGTCCCCGCGAATCAGCAAATAATTGTTTGAGCAGCAACCTGTTCAACTATTTACCACTAAGTACAGGGCCATTTGGTTACAGTGACTTTAATTCTGAGGGATACCCTACTAAAATCACTGCTGAAGAAACTACCTATGAATTAATATATGGAGAATACTGATCCCGAAAACATGATTAAGTACTGATTCAGTTATTTTTGGTTTTCAGATTCCGCTTCTTTTGCTTTATCCCAATATACATCCATCTCTGCCAGGTTCATTTTATGAAGGTCTTTACCATCGGCATTCACTGCTTTTTCGAGATGTTTGAAACGGTTGATGAACCTGCGGTTGGTGCGTTCGAGAGCAGTTTCGGGATTTACATCAATAAAACGGGCATAGTTAATCAACGCGAACAACAAATCGCCGAATTCATCCTCGGTGCGATCTTTGTCGTGGCCATTGTTGAGTTCATGTTTTAGTTCCGCAATCTCTTCTTCTACCTTTTCCCAAACCTGTGTTACATTATCCCAGTCGAAACCTACGCCACGCACTTTATCCTGTATCCGGTATGCTTTTATCATTGCGGGAAGCGACATTGGCACACCTTCGAGCACCGATTCGCGTCCTTCCTTAAGTTTTATCTTTTCCCAATTGTCCTTAACATCGGTGGCGCTGGCCACTTTTACATCGCCGTAAATATGCGGATGACGGTTAATGAGCTTTTCGTTTATTCCTTTCAGCACATCAGCAATACCAAATGATCCGGCTTCTTCTCCAAGTTTGGCATAAAAAACCATATGCAACATCAGGTCGCCCAGTTCTTTCCGTATTTCGTCGGGGTTCTTTTCGAGTATAGCATCCGAAAGCTCATAAGTTTCCTCAATAGTAAGATGCCTGAGCGAGTCGAATGTTTGCTCTTTATCCCACGGACATTGGGCTCTGAGTTCGTCCATTATTTTTAAAAGCCTCTCAAATTCAATCAGTCTTTGATCCATTTCCGGTATTTTTCACAAAAGTACACAATGCAGAAGGTTTCGTGGCAACAGGTTAATAACTTGTGAAAGTATTGAGGAAAATGGAAAAGAGTAAATGAGAAATAGTTGGATAGAATTATTTAATCACTATTAAATTTCTATCTCACAAAACCAGTAACTCCCTGATAAACAAAGCTTCACAGCTATAAAAAATACAATGATAAAATAAAAACTTTGCCACGTGCACGAATGGGCGTAATTTTGCGTTATTGTGATGGCCTTTCCCAGGCCTTTTTTATTAGAATAACTGATGCCCCTTCATAAAATAAAATCATCTGTTTTACTGATAGTTATGTTTGTACTCTTCAATGTACAGGCATCGGCTCAGCATAAGCTTTGGGGCTCGAACCTACTGCTCGAAGGTCGTGTTAATTATGGTTTTATGATAAACCATCACCTGGAAATGGAGATTTTCAATGCTCACTTTCCCTCGTTCGAAATAAACCTTGGCAAAGAAACCTATGGCCGCGAACGCTGGCAGGCAATGTATGGTTATCCTTTCGTTGGCGTTAGCTATTGGTACTCGCATATGGGCGGTTCCGATTTTGTGGGGAGTGCCCACGCGGTTTTTCCATATGTAAACTACCCGATTTTACGAAACAGGAAACATGAACTCAATTTCCGCGTAGGTCTTGGACTTGCATATCTCACAAAACGCTTCGAACGCCTCGAAAACTATAAATATATCGCAATCGGTTCGCATGTAAATGCCGCCGCAAACCTGATGGCTGAATACCGCTGGCGCTTCAATCCCCGGATGAATATGGCTATTGGCCTGGGACTCATGCATTTCTCAAACGGATCGACCAAAACACCAAACTTTGGCGTCAATACGCCATCAATAAATGTAGCATTTGCATACAGGTTGAGTAAGGAAAATTCCTATCTCAACAAAAAAATAATTCCTTCTCTTTACACTTTTGAATTCCCGGGTACAAAATCAATCGATTTTTCGGTTGGGGCTACGGCTGCATTAAAAGATATGGGCAGCGAATATGGCCGTTCCTTTATGATTTATAATTTTTTCGGCAATGTTATGAAACAATTCTCGTTTAAAAGTAGCGCTGGAATTGGTTTTGATGTTACATACGATGAATCCGACTTCTATTTTGCCGATTTAAAAAAAGTTGAATACGAACGAGACCGCGAAATACTGCGATTTGGAGTGGGACCGGCCTACCAACTTCATATGTCGAAACTGTCGTACAATTTCGGACTTGGATTTTATATCAGCGGAAAAATGGCTCCGACAAACTCTTACTTTAAACTGGGATTGCAATACCAGATAACTCCCGGCCTATTTGCTAACCTTACCTTGCGTACACACTTCGGACAGGCTGATTTTGTAGGGATTGGCTTGGGCTATAAAATTCCATGGGTTTATTACGGGAGGCAGAAATGATAAAAAAAACCTTTACCATAGCACTGAGATTGAAGCATCGTAAAAGCATTTCTGTTTTTATGCTGTTGATTATTGCTGTGCTTTTCCCTTCCTGCGAGAAGGACCATTTCTGGGATTTTGCAAAAAGCACCGGCGATATTGTTACAGTTACCAGGCCGGTAAACGAAAATTTTACAAAAATCCACCTGAATGACAATGTAAACCTTGTAATCACTCAAGGAAACACATACAGTATCCGTGTCGAAGGAGGCGAGAACATACTTTCAGGAATTGAAACTTCTATCAGCGACAGCCTGCTGACAATCAGGAACAACAATAAATTTAACTGGGTGCGCTCGTACAACAAAAAATTTACCGCTTATGTTACCATGCCTCATATTATTGATCTGAAGTACGAAGCTACCAGTACCGTTACGAATACCGATACTATCCGCGAGGATTCTCTCACTGTCTCAGCCGTTGGGGGGTCGGGATATATTGATCTGATAATTAAAACCGGCACCAGTAAACTTAGTATTATTTATGGCTCAGTTGATATGAAAATAAGTGGGCAAACCGGCGTAAACTATATATATTCAGCTAGCTACGGACCTTTTCATTGCCTTGATCTGGAATCAGGTTTTATTTTTATGCGAAATGCGAGTACCAACGATTGTTATGTAAACGTGAAACATCACTTCGAATATGAAATTACCAGCCTGGGAAATATTTATTATAAAGGTAATCCGAAGGAATTATCCGGCACAGTTTCAGGAAATGGAAAATTAATAAAATATGACTAGGTAATAACATCAGTCTTTATAGGTAAAATCAGTAAGATATATTTTCGCAATCAGTTTAAAGGCTTCATCAGTAAAGTTTAATTCTATTTCTAACAGTAAAGTTCTCAGGCATTAAATCGCTATCATTTACATCTGTAATTCCTTGTTTTAAAGGATAGGTTATGACTATTGAAATTTGAATTTTACAATTTTAGATTGTTTTGCTTTACACTTCATTGTGAGTTACACTGCAGCTTAATCCGGTATTTTCGTTTCTATAAACGCCAAAGCCCCGCCGAAGCAGGGCTTTGAAACAAAAGCATATAGTGAGGGATTGAATTTTAGTACATTCCACCCATTCCGCCCATACCTGGATTTGGCATAGCAGGTTCTTTGTCTTCTTTAATTTCGGCTATCACACACTCGGTGGTAAGTAACATTCCGGCAATTGAAGCTGCATTTTCGAGAGCAACGCGGGCAACTTTTGTAGGATCGATAACACCGCTTTTGTAAAGGTGTTCGTAAACCTCGGTACGTGCATTGAAACCGAAATCATCTTTACCGTCTTTCACTTTCTGAACGATAATTGAACCTTCGAGACCTGCATTGGCAACGATCTGGCGAAGTGGTTCTTCGAGAGCGCGTTTCACGATCTTGATACCCAGTTCTTCGTCTTCGTTATCCGTTTTTACGTTTTCGAGAGCAGCAATAGCGCGGATGTAAGCAACGCCTCCACCAGGAATAGTTCCTTCTTCGATGGCTGCACGGGTTGCGTGAAGTGCATCGTCGAAACGGTCTTTTTTCTCTTTCATCTCAATTTCGCTTGCGGCACCAACATAAATTACAGCTACTCCGCCACTAAGTTTTGCAAGACGTTCCTGCAGTTTTTCGCGATCGTAATCGGAAGTTGTGGTTTCGATCTGAGCTTTAATCTGGCTAACGCGGGCAACAATACCTTCTTTAGCACCTTTACCGCTTACAATTGTAGTATTGTCTTTGTCGATATTGATTTTTTCAGCTTGTCCGAGGTAACTCAGGTCAGTATCTTCCAAACGGTATCCCTGCTCTTCCGAAACAACGGTGCCACCGGTTAAAATTGCGATATCCTGAAGCATTTCCTTACGACGATCACCAAAACCAGGAGCTTTTACAGCAGCAATTTTGAGTGAGCCACGGATTTTGTTCACAACCAGGGTAGCAAGAGCTTCACCATCAACGTCTTCGGCAATGATAAGTAAAGGACGACCGGTTTGAACCACTTTTTCCAGAACAGGAAGGAAGTCCTTCATGCTGCTTATTTTCTTGTCGTGGATGAGGATAAACGGATTTTCGTAAACTACTTCCATTTTCTCGCCGTCAGTAACAAAATATGGTGAAATATAACCACGATCGAACTGCATACCTTCAACAACTTTTACAGTTGTTTCGATACCTTTAGCTTCTTCGATAGTGATAACACCCTCTTTAGAAACAGCCTGCATAGCTTCAGCCAACAGTTTACCAATAGTTTGATCGTTATTAGCCGAAACGGTGGCAACCTGTTGAATTTTCTCAATGCTGTCGCCAACTTCTTTCGATTGTTTTTTAATATCTGCAACAACAATAGCCACAGCTTTTTCAATACCACGTTTCAAATCCATTGGATTAGCACCTGCAGTAACGTTTTTCAATCCGGTTGTAATGATCGACTGAGCCAGAACGGTTGCGGTAGTTGTACCATCACCGGCTACATCAGCAGTTTTCGAAGCTACTTCTTTCACCATCTGAGCTCCCATGTTTTCCACGGAGTCTTTCATTTCTATTTCTTTCGCTACCGTAACGCCGTCCTTTGTAATCTGAGGTGCGCCATAGGTTTTTTCGATGATAACGTTACGTCCTTTAGGACCAAGTGTAACTTTAACTGCATTTGCCAAAGCGTCAACGCCTTTTTTCATGCGGTCGCGGGCTTCGCTTTCGAAAATTATTTCTTTACCTTTCATATCAGAATTTATTTTTTGTTTTTAATTAAATCACAGCCAGAATATCGCTTTCGCGCATTATCAGATAATCCTTGCCTTCGATGTTGATTTCGGTTCCTGAGTATTTACCATAAAGTACCTGATCTCCAACTTTAACTGTAAGCGGTTCATCTTTTTTACCATTTCCAATGGCTACTACTGTGCCTTTTTGTGGTTTTTCTTTTGCAGTGTCGGGGATGATGATGCCACCTGCTGTTTTTTGTTCGGCTGCTGCCGGCTCAACCAATACGCGGTCGGCCAAAGGTTTTACATTTACCTGTGCCATGTTTTCGAATTAATTTTTATGTTAAACAATTAGATAATTTTTCTTTTGAGTGATTTGCTATACTCATAATCCGTGCCAAAACATTTAATGTCAGACTAGAACGAAATTTCGGCAGACTATTTATCTAATTTATAATAAGCTACTTAGCAATTGTTACGCTGAATTTACAAGCTCTGAATACTTTGAATGATACCGGACAAAAAAAAGAATGTCAGAATGCACGTGACATTCTGACATTCGAAAAAATAATTTTAGTATGCTTTTAGTTCTCTTCTTTCGGAGGAGCCTGAAAATCCTGAACAGGTTGAGCGTTTTCGTCAATATTCTGACGAAGTTCTGTATCAGCTGCACCCTTACTTACAGTTCCGCGAGGGATAACAACAATTGACATAAGGCTGAGAACCAATAAAGCTACAGCTAAACCCCAGGTAAATTTTTCGAGAAAATCAGCAGTTTTGCGCACACCCATATACTGGTTTGATGACGAAAAATTAGAGGCTAAACCTCCGCCTTTCGAATTTTGAACCAATACTACAAGTATCATGAGCACACAAGCGATCAGGATTAAAACAGAAACAAAAATAAAAGCATTCATACTCCTTTGATTTTATGTATTTATAAATGTGTTACTTACGCTTTTGGGTAATTTCTTTAATTCGGCCTGCAAAGTAACTACTTTTTTCGGGAATAAGCAACATGAGTTTTTCATAAATTTTTATTGCAAGGTTATAATATCCCTGTTGCTCATAAATCCATGCCAGAGTTTCGGTTACCAGGTCCTCGGGTAAGGTTGCACTTTGCTTCGCAATATCTTCGGCATTGTAGAATTCGCGCTTGGGTGAACTTATCCGCGGCTCTTCCCTTATAAACTTCTCGACCAGCTCATTATGAACGGAAAGAGTCTTATTCAATGTCGGGAACGCTTCAGTTTCGAAATTCACCGGATCAGAATCTGTGCTCTCCTCTTCCGGAACAGGTATTGCACTTAAACGCGAAAAAATACTGTCGATCAATGCATTATGAATAGTTGTTGGTTTTTCGTGTTCAATGCTTTGAATAACTTCATCAACTATTTCGTCCTGCGGTGATACAGATAATACTATTGTACTGTCAACAATAATCTCATCGGCTTCAGTTAATATATTCTCACTTTCAACGGGAACCGTGTCGGCTACAGGCTGTTCAGCTAACACTTCCGTTTCATGCTGAACTTCATTTTCGTCCTTAGCAGATTCAATTTCAGAAGGTTTTATTTCAGAAGTTTCGTCAGAGAGAACATCAGATCCGTCAGATTCTTCCTGAAAGAAAGATGGCTCAGCAATACTTTCCTCCTTAGGTACTTCGTTGATAATAACCGGGATTCCTTCAATCAGCGCTTTCAGCTTACCCCTGTCGCCGGCATACGCTGCCGCAAGCCGCAACGAAAGCGGATATGCTTCGTGACCGGTATTGTATAAATTGCGTGCCAGCATCAAACGGGCAACCTGAAAATAAGGGTAATCTTTAACAAGCATCCACAACTCTTCCACTGAATGGCTATCCATCAATGAAGGGTCTTTCAGATATCGGTTAAATGCTTCAGGTGTCATTTTAGGTTCCAGATTTTTATTTTTTACACATCACGGAAACTGTAATTATTACGTAATAGTTACAGTACGCCATATAGAGCGCTACCAGTTAACTACTGCTTTATTGAAAATATCCTGTGCAAGTTCTTCGTTGATAATATCCATCAATGTTTCTTCAACTTCCGAAAGTCGCCTTGTAGCATCATAATCCTGATAGCGGGAAAAAGAAGTTTCGAAATCTTGTTTTGGATCCTGTTTATTTGTGAAACGAATATTGACTGTAATTTTAAGTCGCTGCAAAGCACCTTGCTGATCGCTGGTAATAGCAACAGGTTCAGTTGAATATCCTGTAATTTCACCTTCTATTGTCAAATCGCCATTCGAGCTTACCAGCGAAAGGCCCGACTGGCTGGTAAACTTGTCACGGATAGTTTCAGTGAGCTTACGGCTTAAAGCCGGCTGAACAAGTGGTGCATTATTTGGCAGGTAATTTACAGAAATGCTTTTAACCGAAGGCGAAATGCTTGCGCCAGTAAACGAATAACTGCAACCTGGCAACAGGCTTATGGCAGAAAATACTACGGCTAAAATGAGCATAACAGAAATTCCTGTCGAAATAGGTCGGATTGCTTTCATGATTTTATCCAATGATTCCATATTCGCGGATTTTACGATATAAGGTGCGTTCAGAAATCCCAAGCTCTTTGGCTGCATTGCGCCGGCGGCCTTCGTGTTTATCCAGAGCGCGCCGGATCAGGTCAAGTTCACGTTCCTGTATCGAAAGTGATTCCTCCATAATTTCGCTATGCACAAATGGCTCATCATCATTCGGCACATTGCGGTCGTGAACAACAACCCTGCTTACTTCAGCACGCTGTGGCTCATTGATATAATCAGAAATATGAGTGGTTTGGTTGTCGAAATGATTCGCTACTTCATCGTGACCTATAATTTCACCAACCAGTTTTTTGAGGTCGGTAATATCGCGCCGCATATCGAAAAGGACTTTGTAGAGTAATTCCCTTTCGGATAATTCATTGCTTTTATTAACGTCTTTAAAAAGTACCGGTAAATCGCGGCGTGTGGTTTCAGGCAGATAAGTCTGAAGTGTGGCAGCCGAAATATTGCGGTTTCGTTCGATGATCGAAATTTGCTCGGTGAAATTTTTCAGTTGCCTGATATTGCCGGTCCAGCGGTAATTCATTAGAATCTGCCTGGCTTCCTCGTCAAGTTCTAAGGCCGGCATACGGTATTTCTCGGCAAAATCAGAAGCGAATTTGCGGAAAAGCAATACAATATCTTCTTTGCGCTCGCGAAGGGCAGGCACAGCGATAGGCACTGAATTAAGCCTGTAAAACAAATCCTGCCTGAATTTTCCATGATCAATTGCGCCCTGAACATCAACATTAGTGGCGGCTACTACGCGAACATCTGTTTTCTGGCTTTTCGATGAGCCAACTTTAAAAAACTCACCCGATTCGAGCACCCGGAGTAAACGAACCTGTGTTGATAATGGCAATTCAGCGACCTCATCCAGAAAAATAGTGCCTCCGTTAGCCACTTCGAAATATCCTTTCCTTGCTTCGTGAGCTCCGGTAAAAGACCCTTTTTCGTGCCCGAAAAGTTCTGAATCAATTGTACCTTCAGGAATTGCGCCACAATTCACCGCTATATATGCTCCATGTTTGCGCGCACTAAGGTGATGTATTATCTGTGGAAATATTTCCTTACCTACACCGCTTTCGCCAGTTATCAAAACACTCAGATCCGTTGGCGCTACCTGCCTGGCAATATCAATTGCCCTGTCGAGTAAAGGAGAATTCCCAATTATACCAAAACGTTGTTTTACCGAAATTATATCCATCTTCTATACTTGCCATTACAGCTTTTACTGCGCAAAGTTAACGCTATTATCGCGAAATATTTAAACCCTTTAACGATTTTTGGCAGTATTGCTGACAAAATGGCAAACGTAATTGCTTTGTTACTGAAATAGATACTCTTCAATATATCAAACACATTCTTACGCAATTATACCAGAGACTACTCTTTTATAAATTTATGGATAAACACACCTGCATCTGATGTAATTTTTAATATATACATACCACTTCTCCAACTTCTTACATCAATCTCAGTAGTAGTGGAAATAATTGCTTTTGAATTGATAAGTTTTCCATTACTATCATAAATCAGCAAGAGAGCGTTTTGAAAATAATCCAAATCTTCAACCTGTAAAAGTTCTTTAACCGGATTAGGGTATATTCTATACGATTCTTCGACAGGGTCATTGATATCGCTTGTATCTTTAAAAATCGAATCATTGTAAATAACTCCCAGTTCCACACCGTTATGAATGTATCCAACCAGAGTTCTTGATCGGCTAATTGAGGAACTACCCATTACATCGGCATACCAATAATATGTTTTCATTATTCCAAGTTTAACCCCACAAACCTGATATTCATTATCTTTTTTGCAGCTGTATGGACCAGCTACTTCGGTAATTGTATCGCTACCTGAATATTTACAATAATTATTATTTGGATAAGTTTTAATAATTGTGTTCCAGTTTGTGTCAAAGTCAACAATTACGGGTTTGTATGTTTCACCTTGTGACGAATTGCGTAATATCTCATTGGGATATTTGTTTAAAAAGTTATTTTCACTGTTTACATAAACAAAACTTGTGTCGGGTTGCGAATAATAAAAAGTTCGGTTTGGTGGTATTGATAAGTAATCATACCTACTCCCAACAGCGTTATACGAACAATGATAAATAATGGAATTATTACTTATTGTTTTACTTAAAACGGTTACCTTTTCTTTTACAGATGTGAGGAAATGCCCGTTGTTGCCCATGCTCGATTGATAAGAGTAATAAAACACATCGGATGGGTCAAAATCGAAGAAATCGCTGAATTCAGGCACCTGGATACCAAGGTTACGTCCCTCAATTCCTGCTAATATCACATGTTGGTTTAAGGTATCGAAAAGCGGGAATTTGAGAAATGAATGATTCTTTGAAATAATAATAGTGTCAGAATTTGATAAAGTTATCAGCTTTATAGAATCAGTTTCTCCAAATATACTCACTTCATCCTCAGTAATAACGGTTGCAGTAATATTGTTATGCACATCAAAAATCCATTGCTCATTCACGCTTGCTAAAGGTTTGATCAGAAATTTAGTTGTATCGTTTTCAGTAAACTTCAATTCCCTGCTTTCACCAAAGATGAAATGTGTAAAGAAAAACTGCGATTGGTCGTTTAAATAAAAATTCGGATACTGCCAAGCCCCGGTTTTAACTTTTTTAAGTACTTTGTTAAAATAAAAGACAGAATCATTATTTACGAATGCAGTTGAATCAACCCAAATTGTGGCGTAAAATTGCTTGTTAGCCAGGCTGTAATTATATTTTTCTCCTCTTTGAAAAGGCTGCCATTCCTGGGCTTGTACGCCAGGTATAGAAGATAATGTCAATAACAAAAAAAGAAGTTTTCTCATTTCAAATGATTTAAAAGAGTATAAATGATCAATTTACTATAAGTATCGCACACAAACACAAATATACTGAATTAAGTTTTGTTTGAGGTCAAATCATAAAAAAACCGGAAAATATCCGGTTCTCTCTGTCAATCCTTTTCAATTTAGATTTACTTCCTGATTACCGCACCTAGTTCTTTTTCAAAAACTTCGGACAGGCGTTTCATGATTTTTTCTATATCATTATCTGTCAAAGTTTTATTATCATCTTGCAGACTAAAACTTACAGCGTAGGATTTTTTTCCGGCTTCGATCTTTTCACCTTCATATACATCAAAAAGATTAACGGCGCGTAATATTCCTTTACCGTTTTTATAGGCAAGCGTTTCGATATCAATAAATTTAACGTTTTTATCGAGCTGCAGGGCAAGGTCGCGGCGGACTTCCGGGAAACGACTTATCTCGCTGAATTGAACACTGTCAGGTTTCACTTCGCGAAGCAGAGTACTCCAGTCCACTTCGGCATAAAACACATCCTGCTTAATATCAAATTGTTTCAGAGTGCCGGCATTAAGCCTTCCAATACTCAACAAAGGTTTATTATTTATGCTGAACGATTCGCCTTCCGCAAATAAATGTGCATTTAATTCAGTTGCAACAAGTTTATTCAGCGCAATCCCGGTTTTACGAAGCACTGCAAACACAGTCGATTTCAGAAAATGATAATCGGCTCCCTTTGCAGGCATATACCAACTTTCCGATTGTTGATTTCCGGTAACATACAACGATAGTTTTTTGCTTTCAGAGTATTTACGGGTTACATCTTTACTTTCGGCCTGTGCCGGATTATATTGATACACATTTCCGAATTCGTAAAACTGCAGATCAGTCATACGGCGGTTCAGGTTATGCGAAATGCTTTCGAGACCACTGTATAGCAATGTCTGCCGCATTACTCCTAACTCGCTGCTGAGCGGATTCAGTATTTTTACGCATTTCTCAAAGCTGAATGCCTCCGACTTTTCATAGTAAGCCGAACTTGTAAGGGAATTGGTAAGTATTTCGTTGAAACCATTGTTACTCAGGAAATCAGCAAGTTTTTGCTGTAGTTTTTCAGGATCAGGTTTGCGGCTGTATGAAAGTGATGATTTTAACGAATCGCTGAAATCAATATTATTGTAACCATAAATGCGAAGTATTTCCTCGACAACATCGGCTTCGCGGGTAACATCCACCTTAAAAGGAGGAACGGAAAGCAGCATTCCTTCATCTGTTTCGGAAAGGATACCGATTTCGAGTGATGACAAAATATTTTTAACAGTTTCCTTTTCTATCTGCTTTCCTATCAGCGTATTAATTCGTTTATAGGATACTTCAATTTCGAAATTTTGAATTACTTCAGGATAAACGTCAACCACTTCGGAGGAAATAACTCCGCCGGCAATTTCCTGCATCAGCAACGCTGCACGCTTCAACGCATAGATTGTCATATTAGGATCCGCGCCACGCTCAAAACGGAAGGAAGCATCCGTTTTCAACCCATGAAGCTTAGATGTTTTACGTACATGAGTTCCATCGAAATAAGCGCTTTCGAGAAATATCGCTTTGGTATTTGCAGTAACACCTGATTTTGCACCACCAAAAACACCAGCGATACACATCGGCTCATCGCTATTGCAAATCATAAGATCGTCGGCGCCAAGGCTGCGTTCAACCTCATCAAGAGTTACAAACTTGGTTCCGGCGGGCATTTTCTTAACAATCACCTGGTTTCCGGCAACATAAGCTGCATCGAAAGCATGAAGTGGCTGCCCCGTCTCCATCAGCACAAAGTTGGTAATATCCACTATGTTATTAATCGGACGTAAGCCAACTGCTTTTAACCTGTTCTGAAGCCATTCGGGGGAATCTTTTACTTCGATACCACTTATTGTGATTCCCGAATACCTTGCACAAGCCTCCGGGCTCAGAATACTGACTGATATGGGGAGAGACTGATTCCCGACCTTAAAACCTTCGACTGACGGACGCGAGAGGAAGACTTTATCGTGTTGTGTTTCGCGGTTATTGATAGCTGCAACCAGGTCGCGTGCTACGCCGATATGCGAAGTTGCATCGGCACGGTTAGGAGTAATCGCTACTTCAAATAAGGTATCCGACTCAAGGTTAAAGTATTCGGCAGCAGGTGAACCTATTTTTGCATTTTCATCCAAAACCATAATCCCGGCATGCGAATCGCCCAGCCCAAGTTCGTCCTCGGCGCATATCATTCCGTCGCTGGGTTCGCCACGCAGTTTTCCGGCTTTTATTGTAAAAGCCTCATCTCCGTTATAAAGCACCGTGCCTATTGTAGCAACAGGAACCCGCTGACCTGCAGCAACATTGGGCGCACCACACACAATATCGAGCACTTTGCCTTCGCCGATATCAACTTTGCAACATGTGAGTTTATCGGCATTAGGATGGCGTTGTGTCGAAACAACATGTCCTATTACTATGCCTTTCAGGCCACCTTTTACGGATTCGAATTCTTCGATACCTTCAACTTCCAGGCCGCAATCAGTTAAAATCCGGGCTACTTCAACAGGGGAAAGGCTGATATTTACATATTCTTTCAGCCATTTGTACGATATTTTCATTATAAAATTTTTACGGAGGCGCAAATTTAAGGATTATTTGTTTTGCCGGTTGTAAAATTCCTTCTCCGGGCTGTGGGATGAGGGATGTGAGGTAGGAGTGAATTTTTAATAAAAGCATAAAGTAAATCTATATCCTATTTAATTCCTGTATTTTAATGGTAATCAAAAAGCAAATGAAATATTGAAACTTTGAAATATGTTCGTAATCCTTTTTCAGCATCCCTTCCGAGAAATGTGTACTTTTGCTCACTTCAAAAATATTTAAAAACACTTTCCTTGAAAAAATACATCGTCTCGTCAATTCTACTGCTTTCATTGTCGGTAATATTAATCAGCTGGGGAGGAACGGGTCACCGGAAAATCAGTGAATCTTCATCACTTTCGTTCAATCAGGAAATGCAGGGTTTTATGGCCTGGGTTACTTTTATTGCTGATCATGCTTCGGATGCGGATTACCGCAAAGGTTCCGATCCTACCGAAGGGCCTAAACACTACATTGATATTGATAATTACAGTTCTTTTCTAACTACCGGCCGAATACCGCAAACCTACGATTCGGCGGTTGCTCTTTATGGATATTCATTTGTAATGGATAACGGAATTTTACCCTGGGCCCTTGAACGCAGTTTCGATTCGCTGCGCAATTGCCTGGAAAGGCTCGACTTTGCCAAGGCACAGATTTTTGCTGCTGACCTTGGGCATTATGTAGCTGACAGTCATATGCCCATGCATATTACTCGAAACTACAACGGACAATTCACAGGAAATACAGGAATTCACTCCCGCTACGAATCTACTATGATTAACGAACACATTTCGGGAATAGAGTACACCGGGTATGAAGCCGAACTTGTGACGAATGTAAATGAGTATATTTTTAATTTTCTTTACCAGAGCTATCCGTTTGTTGATTCGGTGCTGATGGCTGATAATTATGCCAAAACATTTTCAACAAGCACATCATCATCTGCTTATAAAAATGCGTTATGGGATAAAAGCAAGAGTTTTACTACTCCGCTCTTCAAAAATGCTTCTCATGCCCTGGCCGATCTCATTTATACAGCCTGGGTGCAAGCTGGCAGTCCTTCGTTAAGTTCTGCCGCTGGTGTAAATCCGGAATCAATCAGCAATGCGGTACTGGAACAAAATATACCCAATCCGTTTTCAACTTCAACCCATATCAGTTATACCTTAAAGGAAAACTCAAAAGTTATTTTAGAAGTTCGCAACCTCAGCGGGCAATTGGTAACAACGCTGGTTAATGATTCGCTTTTAATGGGTAATCATACTTGCGAATGGGTTCCAGCCGATGTACCTGCAGGCATGTACTACCTGGTTTTAAATACCGGAAAATTTATTCAGATTAAGAAAATGGTTTATTCGGGAGGGATTTGATTTTTCAGAAAAGGACTAAATCATTTCTGAACAGAAATAACTTTTAGGAATCATGGAACATCAAATCTACCCTGACATTACCAAATGTTCTAGCTGATTTGCGACCATTCCGACTTTTTACTACTCAAATATTCGAGGTAGCGCACTATCCGTTGATTTTCCTGTTTTACGAGATGAGGATCGTCGTCGAGTAATTTCTGTGCGATATTGCGTGCAGCCCGCAACATTTGCTCATCGCGCACAATATCAGCAAGTTTAAGGTCGAGAATCCCACTTTGCTTTGTACCTTCCAGGTCGCCGGGACCGCGGAGTTTCAGATCAACGTCCGAAATTTCAAATCCATCCGTTGTCCGAACCATGGTTTCAATCCGGATACGTCCATCGGAAGTAAGGTTAAAACCGGTCATAAGAATACAATGCGATTGATCGGCTCCCCGCCCTACCCTACCCCTCAACTGATGAAGCTGCGATAATCCGAATCTTTCCGCATTTTCGATCACCATTACTGAAGCGTTAGGCACATCCACACCAACTTCGATAACTGTAGTTGCAACCAGAATTTGTGTTTCTCCGTTCTTAAACCGCATCATTTCGGCATCCTTTTCGTCCGCTTTCATGCGGCCATGCACCATACTCAGGCTATATTCAGGCGATTTAAAAACCTGCTTTAATTGATCAAAACCATCGATAAGGCTTTTCAGATCAAGCATTTCGGACTCCTCGATAAGTGGATACACAATATAAACCTGCCTGCCTGAAGCTATTTGCTGACGGAGAAAGTTATATACCTTTTCGCGTCCTGATTCATAAAAATGATATGTTTTTATTGCCTTACGTCCGGGCGGTAATTCATCGATTACTGATAAATCCAGATCACCATAAACAGTCATAGCCAATGTACGCGGAATCGGAGTCGCTGTCATAACCAGCACGTGCGGAGGAACCACGCTTTTACTCCACATTTTTGCACGCTGGGCCACCCCAAACCGGTGCTGTTCGTCAACTACAACCAGTCCAAGATTACTAAACTGAACAGTATCTTCAATAAGCGCATGAGTTCCTATAATAATATGAAGTTCACCCGATTGCAACATGGGATGTATTTCCTTACGACGGGCCTTTTTGGTACTTCCTGTCAAAAGATCGACTTTAACATCCATTCCCGCAAGGAACTTTTTAATTGTAGCATAATGCTGGTTTGCCAGAATTTCGGTAGGAGCCATCAAACATGCCTGGTATCCGTTATCGAGAGCAATAAGCATACACATTAAGGCAACCAATGTTTTTCCGCTACCTACATCGCCTTGTAAAAGCCGGTTCATCTGCCTTCCCGAGCCCATATCGACCCGAATCTCACGGATTACTTTCTTTTGGGCATTGGTTAATTCAAAAGGAAGGCATTCCTTATAAAATCCGTTAAAAAGGTCTCCGATACGGCCAAAAATATTTCCTCTTATTTTCTCCGAACGGTTAATCTTATACCTCAGTAAACGGAGCTGAATAAAAAATAATTCATCAAATTTAAGTCGGGCCCTGGCGTTTTCAAGTTTTTCACTATCCGAAGGAAAATGAATATTCATGAGAGCTTCCTCCCGCTTCATGAGTTTCAACTCATTGATTATATCATTGCTTAAAGTCTCAGGAATAACACCTTTGAGTTGTGAGATAAGAGTACGCGTAATTTTCGAAAGCGCACGCGTAGCCAATCCGTTCAGTTTCATTTTTTCCGACGAATTGTATATCGGATGCAACGGATCTGCTGGTTGAGTAACAAACTCGGCCACAGATTCAACTTCTGGATGTGAAATGTTGTAACGTCCGTTGAAAAGTGTTGGTTTGCCAAACACCACCCACTCGCTTCCCGGAGTAAATTTATCTTTCACCCAACTGATCCCCTGAAACCAGACCAGGTCGATAAAACCTGAATTATCACGGATAGTGACAACCAACCGCGAAGCTCTGCCCTGTCCTACAAGCTGAACATCAGCGACTTTCCCACGTATCTGAAGATAAATATTCTCTGAATTTATTTCGCCAATGGGCAAAAACCTGCTGCGGTCAACATGCCTGAATGGGTAATATGTCAGCATATCATAATATGTGCTTACACCGGCATCTTTACGAAGCAATTCACCTCTTTTAGGTCCCACGCCCTTAAGGTATTCGATTGGTGTTTGAAGCAGATCGGCTGACATTGGAAAAATACAGCAGGTGATTATAGTGAGTTAGCTCACATTCCTGATATTACAAAAGTATAAAAACAAAAGCAACTCTTCATGTTTGAAGAGTTGCCTGTATAAAATATATGTTTAAAGGTCTAACAGTTTAATATTCCCAGAGTTGCTGTTCAAAGTTAAAGAGTTCTTCCTTGATTCGTTCCGATTCAAGAATTGCATCAATTCCGGTTGCGTATTCACTGATTTTGCGGTCGTATTGGTTATCTACCTTGTAAATATAGCTGCTAAACATTCTTTTCCAGAAGAAATCGTCGTATGTAAGCCTGGCAGCACCATTAAACCTGTTGAAGACTTCTGATTTAGCCATTATCGGCCTTGCCTCGGGAAAATAAATCCAGAATAATGGTTTTTGTCCACGATAGGTTCCATCATCATTAAACACATCAATAACGGGGCAAATTCCAATAATCCTTACTTCGAGCATTGAACGTTGTTTATCAAAAAACCAGTCTTCCTTTATCCTGATTTTCTTAATATCCGTGGTATTGAGTTTTTTAACAATTACGGTATCGTAGAAATCATATGGAGGATATGGGCGCTGCAATTGCATTGAATCAGCTTTTTCCACATTCGACATCAGTTCCTTGAACGACATTGGAGAAATAAACTCATCAGTAGGCGACGTTGCGTCATAGGCCGTAAGACTACCTTCCTTAATAGCATCCATCATGATGGTCATAAAGCTACGCCAGTTGTTATGAGGAGTTTCGGGGTAGTACATGGGCTGATTCATTTTTTCACGCATGTCGATCACCCGCCACAAACGTTTTTCCCAAATATAATCAGCTTGCCTGATCCAGGGATACGTTATAGGTTTTTTATCCATCCTTTCGCCTTTATCAACTACACCATCGCGGGGAGGTGTATTCAATATCTGCTGTGCACTACCCGAAACAGTAATGAAAAGCATCAGGACTACTATGATTAAAATATTCTTTTTCATCAGCTAAAAATCGTTAGATTTATTGAAGCGTAAGTACAATCGAATTCAATTTACGGCTTTTCCCGTCAGGTCCTCTGGCAAAAATATCTTCAAGAATAACTTTATCACCGCGGCGGGCCTGGCGGATGAAATCTTTCATCGGACCAGTGAGACTATTTCCATTACCAGGAAGATCAAATACATCACCTTTTCTGTTTCCTGAAAATTTGAATGACAAAACCACAAAGTTCAGATCGAATTCAAAATCAGCAGGCATACGGGGAATAATAGCACCTGATGCAAGTACCATATCCTTGCTTACGGCACCACCATCAGTATTTGCAATATACGCAGTTGGCGAGGGAACATTCTTTACACGATATTCAACAGCACCCATACTTTTCATACGGTCGCCAAGTTTAGCGCTTACAGAAACTGAAGTTTTACCAGGTGTAGCCGGACGTACAACCCATCCTCCTCCACTCCGGGTAATAGTACCGTTAGTAATTGATGCGTTAATCTGATCAGGGGAAACACCACCGGCTGAAATTGAAACCGGGTTATCCACACCAATATAGAACACGTTCATTTTGGTAGCTGATACTGATAATGATGGAGGTGCAACAATGTATTCGAATTTTACTTCGTATGGTTTTACTTCGCCGCTGGGCGATTTATACATTACCTGGCCGGTAACAACTTTAGGTCCGGGAGAAGTAGCAGGAAGTGTAACTTTTATAACTCCATTTTCACTGGTTCTCATCCCGCCGATGTTGGCAGTAAATTCCTGTTTTGAGTCCATGGCTGTTACAAAAACTTCAGCTTCGTAATTTTCGCCCATAAAAACATATTGACTTTTAGGCACTACAGTGGCACCAACCTGGTCAATTTTAAAATCCGCAGCACCTACTTTACTTTTCAGGTGAGTAATTACGTCCAGCTCAGCGTTTTGAACTTCAGCAACCAGTTTATTAAGGATGGTAACATCAGCAGCTAAAATGGTGTGATAAAAGTTATGCATGGCCCAATTCTGCGGTTTGTGGTCGGCATCGTAAAAAGGGCCTTCCAGATCGAGACCGATTTTTATATTTGCACGCTCGTCGGGGTCAACCAGACTAAGAAGGTCCTCTTTAAATTTGGCAATTTTTTTCTGCATTTCGCCAGCTTTTCCTTTCGAACCATCTACTGAATTTCCTATGAAATAAACAGTAGTTTCATCGTACTTATCTTTGGTTCCTACCCGGTACAGCGGTCGTACTTTGGCTGAATCAATTGGTATTTTTTCCGATACTGCAATTGCTTCATATTTAACATTAGTGAGATAAGTTTTCAATTCTTCTGAAAGTTTTCGTGCCTGCTGTGCTTTTACCCAATAAGGCTCTACTTTCTCCGGTTCATTTTTATAAGCATCTTCAAACCGGTCATAATAATCAGTTATTTTGCTGCTGAAAGTTCTGTTGGTAGTTTCCATACTTTCGTTAACTACCAGAAAGGCATTCAGAATTTCAACAGACACATTGAGTGCCAGTAAGGCTGTAAGTACCAGGTACATCATCCCGATCATTTTTTGCCTTGGCGTCTCTTTATATCCAGCCATAATTAAGCGTTTTCAGTGTTGTATAATTGATAATTTGTTGAATACAGGTTATTTGTTCATGTTCACATTCATGGCAGTAAGCATATTGCCATAAACCTGGTTGAGTGCACTGACGCGCTTGGTAAGCTGATCGATTTCCTGCTGGTATTTTGTCATGTTGCTCGACGACTCATTCATACTGTTAAGGAATGAACCTACTGTTGACCTGAGTTGGTTGGTGGTCTCTATCTGCTCGTTTGTGCTCTTTAACTGCACTTCGTAAATAGTATTGAGAGCAGCAAGGTTCCCTGATATTTTTTGTAACTGATCGTTGTAAGCTTTACTGTCGATAGCACTGAAGTTAAGCATTTCAGCAGATTTGCTAAGTAATTCGGCTGATACGTTATATTTTTCGGCCAGCTTGTTAGCTGAATCAGTAGCTGAAGATAAACTGTTGGAAAATGATTCGGTTGCAGTCATTTCTTTTTTAATCGCAACTGAAACATCATTATAAACTGTAGCCAGCGTTCCTGCCGAAGCAGCAGCTGATTTAACACTGCTCGAAAATTCGCCAACTGTGGTTGCGTCCTGTTGCAAAACATCGCTTACTTTTTTATATGAGGATGAAAGCTCACCGGCTGATTTACCAGCATCTTTCACGTTTTTAACAAAATCCTCTGTTGCTACAGCAGTGCTGGTAACATCCGACATTTTGCTAACGTTTTCGCTCATTTTGCGCATACCGTCGCCAAGGCTTTCAATTAACTCGGGACCAATTTTCGCTTTCGAAAGCATATCATCGAGTTCCTGGGTAACACTTTTGCCTCCCGGCATCCTTTTTACTGCTCCTGGTGAGCCCGGACCCTCGTGATACATCCCGGCAAGTTCAGGATAAACAAGACTCCAGTCGGGTTCAACGTGAGGTGGTTCAAAGGCTGAGAAGAAGAAGATCAATGCTTCGGTCATCAAACCGACGAAAAGCATTTCATTAGCTCCCTGAATGTGTACGATTTTAAAAAGAGCTCCAACAATTACTACTGATGCTCCTATACCATACATCTTTGACATAAAGTTTTTGTAACCCTTACTGCTGACAAAACTTGCAAATCCCATGACTTGATTTAATTTTATGTGATGATTAATGAATTAGATTTAATATTTATGGCTAAACTCAGGAAATGTAACTAACGATTGTTGAAAAAGATTAGTTATAAATTCGTGAAGCACGTGCAGGGTTATCATCTTTCTGACGTCCCATGAAATCCTGCACGCAGCGGAATCCTATGTAACATTTTGATGAATCCTGATACTCATAGGATTTAGTTGAAACCTGCAGATAATAAGCTATGTCCTTCCATGAACCTCCGCGAACCAATTTGCGTTTCATCAGTGGAGGATCATCTTCTTTTGCATTGTACACGTATGTTGGGTTCATGTCCCAGGTAAACTGGTTTGCTGATTCGTCGTAAGCATCGGCACACCATTCCGAAACATTTCCCGACATATCGTAAAGTCCGAAATCATTAGCCGGATAATGAGCTACGATAACTGTGCGTGCGCCTCCGTCGTCGATATAATTACCGCGCAATGGTTTAAAGTTGGCAAGAAAACAGCCTTTATCGTTACGTGTGTAAGGTCCGCCCCATGGATATGGGCTAAATGTATTGCCACCACGTGCAGCCCATTCCCATTCAGCCTCGGTTGGAAGTCTGAATTCATTGGGAACTGCAGTTTTCTTGCGCGACAGGTATGATTCGAGAAAGCGTGTACGCCAAACACAGAATGCTGAAGCTTGCTTCCAGTTAACTCCCACTACAGGATAATTATCATAAGCCGGGTGCCAGAAATAGCGCTGTGCCACAGGGTCGTTATAACTGTATGCATAATCATGAAGCCATGCAAGAGTATCGGGATAAACGTTGATTACTTCTTTACGAACATAAACGGAGCGGTCCTTCATACCTTGCGGACGATTGGCAAAGTTTGCATTTTTCGAATCACCAGGCTGGGAATAATCTTTTTTTGATGCTGCCAAAAGGTCAACAAAATAATATTCGTAGAATAATTTTCTTGAATCAATTTCTTTTTTCCTGTAGTATCTTTCGTTTTCCGGAAGGAACATCGGCTCAAGGGCATCACGGTTTTCTTCAGTGTCCCATTCCATTTCGGCTTCCCAGTTAAGATAAGGAGGATCGTAAACTTCACCGGTCTTTTTATTTTCCGAGATCAGGAATTCTTCGGCATTGATTTCACCAAGCATACGACGGGCGATTGAGTCTTTAACCCAATATACGAACTGACGGTATTCATTGTTCGTAATTTCAGTTTCGTCCATGTAAAAAGCCGTAACGGTGATGGTGCGGGGGTTATTAAGGTGTGCATAAGGCACATCCTGATCACCCGATCCCATTGTATAACTACCCATTGGCACGTATGCCATCCCAAAAGGGTCGGGCTGATAGAACTTCTCTCTGTTTTGAACTCCTATAAGTTCTCCGTTACCGCTATTGCGGCAGCTGGCAAAAAGTAGTGCGATCAGAGAAATGCAAAGCAGTTTTTTCATTGCTGTGTTGTTTGGTTTGAGTCTGGTAATGCCTGTCAAATTGTTAGTTACAATATCCTAAAGGATTTTTATTTGTTTAAAGTTTAAAATTTAAACTTATAATTAACAAGCCTCCCGGCACTTACTGACGTCATTTCAGTATGCAATTAACGACAAGTTAGGTTCTTTATTATTCAAGTTCATAAATATTTTCATTAAGAACCTTGATTTATTAGTCAATTTATTACAGGAAGCGTGTATTCCGATATCCTGTACGTGTTTTATCTCTTTCTATTTTGAACCTGTAACGGACCATAATTTCGTGACTTCCCGTTGCAGCTATCTGGCTGGTAGGTATATCGTAAGAGTAACCAATCTCCAGATCTTTGTATGCAACGCCTACCAAAAGCGAAACAGCATCGTTGATACGGTATGATAACCCGACCCAGACTTTATTATTGTATCGGGCCATTAAATTAATATCGGCCTGTAAAGTGTTCATATCTGATTTGAGGAAAACCGAAGGAGTAAAAACATATCCCTGAAAGGCCGGAAGAACAATATCATGTCCTCCTGTAAGGTAATAATGCCGGCGATTTTTAAAAAATGTTACACCGTCGGAATCGGCTGCGGTTTTTTTTGTTTCAAGTATCTGTGTAGATGAGAAAGCAATATAATAGCGGGGTTTCTGAAAAAATGCACCTACTGCCATATCCGTTATCATTACTCCTTCTCCTGACAGCCCCATTAAAACGGGATCGCTCTCATCAACAGGGTTCAGTTTATCCTTATTAATTGACTTATTATTCAGATTTGCATTCAAGCCAATACCCAGTTTGGCATTGCCAAGATTCAAATGATATGAATAGCCCAGTTTTACAAGCATGTTTTTGATCTGGCCTTCTTTATCCTGCGCAATACCAATTCCAATGCCTCCCCGCAGAAAACGGACCGGCGCATCGGCAGTAACTAAAAATGTTTCAGGAGAAACTTTTTCATTGGTTTTATAATCTTTAAATCCAACCCATTGCTCTCTGAAAATCCCAGTAACCGTAATACCTTCGCTTAATCCGTACGACCCCGGATTAACAAATGCGTGATTGAACATGTTATGCGTAAACTGGGGATCCTGCTGTGCTTTTACTCCTGTTGAGAAAGCCGACAACACAAATACCAGAAGTATTACACGCATTGGGTTTAAGTACATAAGTGCTGTTGAAAAATCGTGCTAAAGTAACAAAAAATAGGTTTTGCCAAGACCTATCTTTTAAAATGCTTTAAAATTGTTGTTAACAAAATGCCTGTTGATATTATGTTTGGTGAAGGTATAACGGTATCATTAAAATATTATTGCAGCATAATATGCAGGTATGTTGAAAAATAATGTTTGATAAATTTAGAATGTTTCTTTTCAGGAATAGTATTGGCATCTCGAAATATCTCACGAAATTTGCACCCTCGTTAAAAAAACTAATTTAAATAGTTATAATACTGATTTTATGGACTTTCGCCCAGAGAAAATTTTTTCAAAGAAGTGGTTTATCAGCTACAGCCTGATCGTTATTGGTTCAATAATACTTGCTGCAGGTTTCGTTTTATTTATTTCGCCATACAAAATAGTCCCCGGTGGGGTATATGGGATAGCGATTGTTATCCATTACCTTACCGAAGGTGTTTTTACATGGGCACCTTCAGGTTTACCTATCGGGTTGATGGGTTTGATTATGAATATCCCGCTCACAATTATCGGAATAAAAATACTCGGGCCACGTTTCGGAGTTAAAACGGTGGTAGGCTTTGTGCTAACATCCGTATTTATGGATATCATTACTTACTTCTATGGCGAAGCGCCACTGGTTGCTGATGATGCTTTGCTTTCGTCCATTTTCGGAGGAGTGCTGGTGGGGCTTGGGCTTGGACTCATTTTTAAATCGAAAGCAACCTCAGGCGGATCGGACATTGTAGCCATGATTATTGCAAAATATACAAAACTTCCGCTCGGACAACTGATGATTTATGTGGATTCGGCTATTGTGCTGATCGGTTTACTGGTATTTGCCGACTGGAAAATTCCATTGTACTCATGGATAGTTATTTATATCACCGGTAAAACTATTGATATTGTGTTGCAGGGCATGAGCGTTGACAAAACCCTGTTCATTATTTCGGATAAATTTGAAGAAATACGCAACCGTATTATTAACGACCTTAACCGCGGCGGTACTTATATCCCCGGGAAAGGGATGTATAACGGATCTGACAAAACTATTATCTTTACCGTGGTTAACCGCAGAGAAATGGCGGTGCTCCAGGAATACATCCACGAAATTGACCCGACTGCGTTCCTTACCGTGCTCGAAGCCAATGAGATACTTGGCGAGGGATTTAAATCACTGAAAGAGAAACTGGAAGATTAAGGGTATTGGATGATTGGAAATTTTAATTCGGCAGGGTTTAAAACAGACCGCCATATGGCCTGATTGAGCGGAACCTCACGGAAATGTAATAAATGTGTAAATCAACCAATGATTGTTAGTTCCATTTTTCAAACAGAAAAACTATTTTCTTTAAAATGGTTTAAATCCTACGCATTGATTGTTATGGGTACATTCCTGGTTGCGGTGGGATATGTTCTTTTTATCAGTCCGAACAAAATTGTACCCGGCGGTATTTATGGCATTTCAATTATGTTGCATCACCTGCTTGGCACACCTATCGGTTTAACCGCGCTGGCATTTAATATTCCTCTTACCTTGATAGGCACTAAACTGCTTGGGCCTCGTTTCGGGGCAAAGACGGTAGTTGCTTTTGTTCTCACATCGGTTTACGTCGATTTGCTTTCCTACTTTTATGGCTCACTGCCGCTTGTGCCTGATGAAACATTGGTTTCGTGCATTTTCGGCGGACTATTTATAGGAATAGGTGTTGCCTTTACTTTTAAAGCAAAAGCAACAAGTGGCGGCAGCGATGTAATTGCCATGATTTTGCAGAAATATACACGTTTGCCACTCGGACAGCTTATGATGATGGTTGATTCAGCTATCGTGATTCTCAGTTTTGTAGCATTCGGCGACTGGCGGATACCTCTTTTCAGCTGGATTACCATCTTCGTTCTGGGAAGGGTTGTAGATACAGCTATGCATGGGTTTTCGTACGACAAAACCCTTTTTATAATTTCGGATAAACACGATGAAATACGCAACAGTATAATCGGTGATCTTAAACGGGGAGGCACTTTTCTGCATGGCGAAGGAATGTATAATGGCGATAGCAAGCAGATTATTTTCACCGTAGTGAATCCCCGCGAACTCTATATGCTGGAGGAATACATTCACCGTATTGATCCAGAGGCTTTTATTGCTGTTCTTGATGCTTACGAAATTCTAGGCAAAGGATTTAAATCGCTTAGCGAAAAAGTGGACGACAAATGAAAAAGCTGAACTCTACTTTTTTATCGGTATTTATATTGCTGGTTATCACTATTTCTTCAGGTTGCTCCAAAGAGGAAGTCAAGCAGCCGGAGGCCGATTTCAAACCATTCGTGCTCAGGGATATTGAATATGCTATTAATGCTGACACAGCCGGAGAATTCCAACAGCTCGGACTGGATATCTATCTTGCACATAAGGCTGATACTTTTCAGAAATTCCCGCTCGTACTGATGATACACGGTGGCAGTTTTCAGATTGGCGACAAGGAATGGGTTTCGGAATCGTGCTATTGGTTAGCTAAAGCCGGTTTTATTACAGCCACAATTAATTACAGACTTGGATGGAGATTCAATAGTTGTAACGATTCCAGGAATACGCTTGCCGAAGCCAATTACCGCGGCATGCAGGATGCCAACGCAGCATTACGTTTTCTGGTTGCTCATGCTGACGAATATGGTATCGATACCAATTGGATTTTTGTTGCCGGCGAAAGTGCCGGTGCCGCAATTGCACTCAACAGCAGTTATACTCCGCAACACAGAATTCACTCTATTTCCCCGCTCCTGGCTCAAAAACTTGGAGGATTGCACAACTCCGGAAACCATTACACTGAAACGTACTCGGTGAAAGGAATTTGCAATAAATGGGGTGCTATGACAGATACAAATCTTATTTCTGATAATTTCAATATTCCTGTAATAAGTTTTCATGGCATTAATGATCCCCTGATTCCGGCAGAACATGGCTATCTGCTTGAATGCAATTCATTTCCGGTTTCCGGATCAGTTTGTATTCACAGTCAAACAAGAGCTACGGATGGCATTTCTATATTATTTCTATCTAAAAACGGACTCCACCAGCCAATAGAGTTTACCTCCGAATTTACTATGAATAAAACAGCTGAGTTTTTTCACAACATAATGGCAGGAACTGCTGAAAGCGCAATTTATTCAGATTAATTGTCAGGGCTGACCTATCCGGATAAACTCATGTACAAAACTCATAAATAGCTGATTTAAAACTGATATAAGTAGAAATACGAGATATTATAAGGCTACAGTAATTGAGAAATGAGATAGTTTATTAATTTTGTTAATTCGTCAGTGGCGTTCAAATAACATGTTACCAAATTATAGAGCTGTGCTGAAATTCCGTAGTTACCTATTTCAATCAAAGTAAAACTCACCCAAACTGTTTACCGGCGTATGACTCATTATCTGCAATACATTCATTTAAGAAAAGGCATTATAATGCTGTTTTTCTTGGTGTTGAGTTTTTCTGCTGTTAAAGGGCAAACGATATTATTTTCCGAAAATTTCGGTACTACGGCAGGCTCAGCATTACCGCCGGGGTGGTCACAAACAGGAGCAACACAACAATGGCTTTTAAGTACTTCTAATGCCAGCACACCTCCATACAGCGGGGGTGCAAACTTATTTGCACAAAATCAAGGAGCGAATGGTGTAACGCACACTGTAACATATTCCAACAATTTATCAACTATTGGATATTCGAATTTAAAAGTAATATGGGCAGCCAGGGCAACAACCACTTTTGCGCAAACGGTAAATTTTAGCTGGAGTTCGGATGGAACCAACTGGAATAATGTAACTTATACACAAGTTCCCAATAATGCAACCTGGTCCAATGTGAATAATAATGTTAAAATCCTTTTGCCCCCGGCTGCCGAGAATATTCCAAATTTGCGTTTCAGGTGGAGTTACAGTGCTAATAACTCAGGAAATTACCGAATTGATGATTTTTCGCTCGAAGGAACAACCAACTGCCCTGTGCAGGTGCTTTCGTTTACTCCAGACTCAGGACCAGCCGGAACAGAAGTTACAATTAACGGGAGTAATTTTACAGGAGCTACAGGAGTATTTTTTCAATCAACTCCGGCATCCGGTTTTAGCGTAATTAATGATAATACAATAAAAGCAATTGTACCTGCCGGAGCTTCTTCCGGCAATGTATCTGTTTTTAATTCGTGTTCAGGAGTCAGTACATCTACATTCGAAATTATTAACACCAGCTGTGCTTTAAATGGCACGAATTTAATACTTTCCGAATTGTGTAGTCCTGATCTCCATGATGGAACTGAGCGCTATATAGAAATCTATAATCCAACGAACAATACTATTGATTTATCAGGGTGGACGGTAAGAGCTATCTCAAACGGCGGAATTACGGCTTCGTGTTTGCAATGGACATTATCAGGAACCATTTCCCCCGGACAAGCATTAACCTGTGGGCATTCAAATCCTGCTTTCGGCGGACCGCACAACTTTCCAGATCCGGCGTGGTGGGCAAGCTATCCAACAAATACCAATCCAAACGACTGTTACTTCAACTGGAATGGCCAACAGCGCGACGGAGCATCTCTTTACTTTGGCACTACCAGGATTGACGGTATTTTCAGAGCTGATTTAGCCAATGACTGGTACAATGAAAAGTCACTGATCCGCAATCCTGATGTTTGTTCTCCAAATAATAATTCACCTTACACGGAATGGACGGTCACAGGCATTGTGCCACATGCCGGAGATTTGCCTTCGACACCCCGCTCTCACACTACCAATTGTACAGTTTCTCAGCCTTCAATAACACAGCATCCGCAATCACAAACCTTTTGCAACAATCAAACAGTCAATTTAACAGTTTCGGCTTCAGGAGGTCTGACACCATACAATTATATTTGGAAAGTCTTTACCGGATCAGGAACTTGGCAAACAATAGCAAATGGCGCAAATTATAGTGGAGCTAACACTTCAACTTTAACAATTATAAATGCGCCTTCGGGTTTCGATGGATATCAGTATTACTGCGAAATATGGAATCAGGACAATTCATGCTACCAGGCTACAAATACTGCGATAATTCATGTTACATCTTCGATTTTACCAACCATTTCCATTAATCCTGATGCTAATCCAATTTGTGCAGGAACAACAGTAATATTTTCTTCAGCAATTACTAACGGAGGAACTTCACCCACATATCAATGGAAGAAGAATGGCAATAATGTTGGGACAAACAGTCAGACTTATGTTGATAATTCGCTTTTAAATAATGACGTTATTTCGTGTGTATTAGTATCAAGTGAATCATGTGCAAGTCCTGCATCGGTTACTTCAAATGCAGTAACCATGATTGTTTCCTTTACGTTAACACCAACCATTTCTATCTCTGCCGACAACAACCCGATTTGTACAGGGACTTCTGTAGTTTTTTCTGCCAATATTACTAATGGTGGTACAACACCTGCCTTCCAGTGGAAAAAGAATAACCTGAATGTTGGAACAAACAGTTCAACATATATTGATAACACTTTGGTTAATAATGATATAATAACATGCGTATTAACTTCAAACGAACTATGTTCAAGTCCAACGGTAGTAGCCTCAAATGCAATTACCATGACAGTAACATCAACACTTGCTCCTACTATTTCAGTATTTCCTGATAACAATCCGATTTGCTCCGGGACAATGGTTTTATTCTCAGCTATAATTAATAACGGAGGTACATCACCTTTATTCCAATGGAAAAAGAACGGTTTGAATGTTGGTAGCAACAGCCCGACATATTCGGATAATTCCTTGGTTAATAATGATGTAATATCATGCATTTTAACATCAAATGCCTCTTGCGCGGTTCCTTCGATAGCAACATCTAACCTGGTTACTATGATTGTAACCAGTACGTTGACACCTTCTATTTCAATAACCTCCGATAAGAATCCTATATGTGCTGGTGCTACAGTCCTTTTTTCGTCCACAATACTTAATGGCGGAACTTCACCAGTTTATCAGTGGAAAAAGAATGGAAGTAATGTTGGCATTAACAGCTCAACATATATTGATAACACATTGGCAAATAATGATTTAATACAATGCCAGCTTACTTCCAATTCAGGTTGTGCAAGTCCTTCAACAGTAAATTCAAACCAGATCATTATTACAGTTAATGCTCCTCCGGCTGCGCCAGCTATACTTTCGCAAAATGTTATTGGTACAAACCAGGAGGTTTGCACCGGATATCAATATGCATATTCTATAAATCCAATAAATCCTACATCTACTTATATTTGGGCTCTAACAGGTGGAGGTCAGATACAACCTCCGGGAACTGGCAGCACTATAAATATTAATTGGGGATATACCCCCGGAACTTATTTGCTTACTGTTGTAGAGACAACTATTGATGGGTGCAATGGAGTACCGGGTATTCTTAACGTCACGGTAAACACCCCTTCCACTGCCAGTGTAACAATTCTACCTGATAACAACTCCGTATGCAGTGGTCAGCCGGTTACTTATACTGCCACACCTGAAAATGGTGGAACCTCGCCTGAATATACCTGGTATGTAAACAATATTCCTGAACCCAGCTCGAATACCCCTGTATTTACCTACACATCCAACAATCCTTACACCATTTATGCCGCATTAAACTCGAGTTCGCCATGTGCAATTCCGAACCCGGTTTATTCAAATACAATCACCATGTCGGTGCTTCCGGTATTAACACCTTCTGTTAGCATCACACCTGATATAAATTCTGTTTGCGCGGGGTCACCAATTACTTTTACGGCTGAAATACTCAACGGAGGCAATGCACCGGTTTATCAATGGAAAAAGAATGGTGATGATGCCGGGACAAATGATTCAACATTTACCGGTATTTTCGATAACAATGATCTGATTAGTTGCGTAATTACATCGAATGCATTGTGCGCCAACCCTCTGACTGTAACAAGTATTGTGGTAACTGTCATAATTAAACCTGCTCCTTCAGTAACCGGAACAACCCAGAGCAATCCGACAATCTGCGGTGGAACTGACGGAACCATATCGCTCGAAGGCTTAATACCAGGCAACTCGTACCTCGTAAATTTTTCGTTTAACGGAACACCGGTACCAACAAAATATATTAATACCAACAGTTCAGGAATTCTTACAATAACGGGACTTGCAGCCGGAAATTACAGCAGCATAATTGTAACTTTTAATGGTTGCTCATCGCAACCTGTTAACGCTAATCTGAATGATCCGGGTGCTACATCGGCGCCAACTGTCAATACTAATTTTTACTCAATCTGTGAGGGTGACTCTGTTGAAATATCAATAACAGGGTGCGGGGGAACTGTTGTTTGGAGTAACGGGGCAAACAATTCCGGGACTTATGTTTCGCCGGACACAACTACCTTTTATACTGCCAGATGCGTAGTTAATGGTTGTACTTCTGCCCCAGGTGATTCGATTGAAGTATTTGTAAATGCCAAACCTCAAATCAGTATTCAAAGTATTACCAATCCTACTACATGGTGTATTGATGATGGGGTAATTACTCTATCAGGAATGCTTCCTAATGAAGTTTACGTTTTACGTTTTAATAACGGTTCAGTTGCGGATTCAATTATTGGATTGAGCAGTACGACAGGTACATTCGAGATTACAGGATGCGCTCCGGCTATTTATTTTAATATTTCAGCTGAACATAATGATTGCCGGTCGGAAAATATTGTTGCTATTGTCGGCGATCCTGTTTCTCCCACTGTTCCAATGATTTCTGCAAATGAAGACACTATTTGCCCGGGACAAACTGTAGTACTTTCCGCTACCGGATGCAACGGAATTGTAACATGGAGTGACGGATCAACCGGTGCTTCAATTACAATATCACCCGGAACAAGTAATTCATATTCAGCAACCTGCACCGAAAGTTTGTGTACTTCAATTTCGTCAATCCCGGTAACGGTAACAGTTGAACCATCGGATATCGCAGCTATTGAAGGAAATAAAAACTATTGTGTTGCAGGGCAAATTGCGCTGAATGCAGTCGGTAACGCACAAACTTTTGAATGGATATTGCCTGATGGCACTTCTGAATACATGCAAAACTTTGAAAAAGAAAATATTACTGTTAATGATGCCGGCTTTTATGTGCTATCGACAATGGATCTGTTAGGTTGTTCGGACCGCGACAGTATTGAAATTACAGTAAATACAGCCTCTGTTATCAGCATAGCCCCGTCAGATACTTTGTGTGCCGGAATCCAATACATGCTTAGTCCCGGCGAAGGTTATCCATCCTATCTGTGGCACGACGGAAGTACTTTATCATCGTTTCCGGCATTTGATGAAGGCGGGTATTGGGTTCAGGTGACTGACACAAACGGCTGTGCTGTAACATCATCCGTGTGGTTAACTTACTGTCCGCAGGATGTTTATATTCCAAATGCTTTTTCGCCCGACGGAAACGGGATAAATGAATTTTTCGTGCCCGTAACGGGAGGCAATGTTTTGCTCGACTATTATATGATCATCTATAACCGCTGGGGCCAGAAAGTTTTTGAATCGAATGATTATCATACCGGTTGGAATGGAAACCTGAACGGGTACGAATCACCATTAGGATTATATACTTATCTGATCATGTTTAAAATATCAGATCCTAAAAATCAGGTTGCCGGCGAATTACAAAAAATAAGAGGAACAGTAACACTGTTAAGATAAAAAGCTGAACTACCTGAAATTCTGTAAAAAGAAAATCCCGGAATGCGACTTTTGCATACCGGGATTTTTTTTGAATACTTTATTTTTTCCTGAAAGTCGTTACCTGAATAGTTTCACGATATCGTTTCCATTAGCAAAAATAAGCAGGGCAAAAAGAAGCACCATACCGGTTATTTGCGCATATTCCATAAATTTATCACTTGGCTTGCGACCAGTTATAATTTCGTATAGCAGGAACATCACATGTCCGCCATCAAGAGCTGGAATTGGCAGAATATTTAATACGGCTAACATTAATGAGAGGAAAGCGGTAAGTCCCCAAAAAGCTTCCCAATCCCAAACAGATGGAAAAATACTTCCAATTGTAATAAATCCGCCAACCGATTCGTAAGCTTTAACTTCGGGTTTGAAAAGAAGTTTCAGTGATTTCAGGTAATCGGCAGTTTTGCTGTAAGCCAGTGAAATGCCTGCAGGTATTGCCTCTATAATATTGTAGCTGTGCTCTTTAAATACAAAATACTTGTTCGGAGCTTTGGGAGCTACACCAATAAGTCCCCTGTCGGATACTTCAACGGCAAGAGCAACTGTATCGGCACCACGCAGAACTTTAACATCTACATTTTTGCCTTTATTTTGCTGAACTACAGCTTTGAACTCATCAAAATAAATGGTTGTAGCTCCATTTATTCCTATTATTTTGTCGCCGACTTTCATCCCTGCGCTTTTTGCTTTCGAACCGGGTGCAAAATCAGCCACTTCGAAAGGAATTCTCACACTTATAAAATCGGGTGATTTGTGATTGATGATCTGCGAAATCATACCGGCAGGAAGGGTAATTTCCGAAGGCTGTCCATCGCGCTCAATCTGAATGGTTTTAGCGTTTTCGAGAATAATAGTAGCAGGTATCCTGAAAAAATCATCAACAGGTTTATTATCAACAGTAAGTATTTTATCGCCGTTGCGAAGTCCCATTTTCTGACCGAGAGTATCAACTGTGATACCGTATTTCACCTCGGAATTGGGCAAATATTCCTGTCCCCACCATGCCAGCATCAAAACATAAATACCAACTGCCAGCAACACATTAACGGTTACTCCGCCCAACATTACAATCAGCCTCTGCCACGATGGTTTCGACCTGAATTCGTGAGGTTGCGCCGGAAGCTTCATGGCTTCTTTGTCCATGGACTCATCGATCATTCCCGATATTTTCACATATCCGCCAAGTGGCAACCAGCCAACACCATATTCAGTATCGCCTTTTTTGAATTTGAATAACGAGAACCATGGATCGAAGAAAAGGTAAAATTTCTCAACCCTGATTTTAAAAACACGTGCGGCCAGATAATGCCCGAATTCGTGAAAGATAACGAGTATCGAAAGACTTAAAAGTAATTGTGCAACTTTAACTAATATTTCCATGTGTTGATTCTGCTTTAATTTAAGGTATGTTCCGTATCGAAACGGGGTGCAAATTTACTGCTTTTTTGAATTGAATTTCTTATTGATTAAAATCACCTGTATATTGAATAAAGGGTAACTCTCCCGCTAAAGCTTAATCCTGATTATTTAAAATGACCATTCTGAGTAAATACTTCATAGGTCTGCATGAGGTAATTATAATAACATAGCATCACCACCAGCAATTTACCACTTAGGTAATATCTCATCTAAAATTCTGTTCACTGATCTTATAATCGGAGCGGGAATAAGAGCTAACATCTCAGGAGATAGTCTTTCATCTTTTTTCGGCGCTTTAATTCCTTTCAGCATTATGTAATCTTCATCAGAAAGATACCGAATCGATGGTCCGCATTTTGCTTCATTTACTTTGATTATACTGGCACTAAATGCTGCATAAACAAAGGATAGTTTTCCATAAGTAAATAGTCCCCAATTGAAATAAGAACCATTTGCGAGCAAAGAACAAGAACCTCCCACATTTTGAATACGAATTACATAGCTTATGTTGTGATTTTTAAGTGAATCAAGAAGGTAAAGTGATTTTTTCTGGATTTCGTAAGAGTTAAATTTTTCATAAATTCCCATAACAGGAATATTAGCAGGCAACTCTACAAAATTAAATTTATACGCTAGTTTTTGCTTTATATAATTGATAATATACTCGTTACAATTAAAATCAATATCATAAGTTTTAACATAGTTTGTTGCAATTGTAATTCCGTAATGAGTATGAGTCATTTCATCTTCTAAGGTACTTACAATGCAGGCATTTCCCTTTTGCTGGCAAAACCCGCAAACAGAAATCAGTATAAGTAACGTGCTAATAATCAGTTTTTTCATAAAATGAATTTTCTTAATTTATTTGAAAAACCATACATTAAATTAGTTGAAAATGTATTATTTCTAAGTCTAATCGACATGTAATTAAACACTTATGAGTACTAAGACAAAAATCAACAAATAAAAGCCATTCATTTATTTCCTGATTTTGTTGCTAATTTCCATTGCAATACTCCTTGCTTCAATATCAGTTAGTTCGTAATCATTTAACGATGGAATTTTAATAAAAGCAGTTTTAGACATACACTGCTCAATCAGTTCAGGGATCTGTAAAAAGCTGATTTCCTCGCGCAAAAATGCATGAACCGCTACTTCGTCAGCTGCATTCATAATACAGGGCATATTCCCGCCAAGGCGAATGGCTTCATACGCAATATTGAGGCAGCGGAAACTCTCTTTATCCGGCTTTTCGAATGTAAACTGTAAGCAATCATCGAAACTGAATTTTGGAAATGCCGAAGGCAAACGCTGCGGATATGTAAGCGCGTATTGGATAGGAAGACGCATATCGGGCATTCCCATCTGCGCTTTTATCGATCCATCGGCAAACTGAACCATTGAGTGAATAATGCTTTGCGGATGCACCACTACTTCAATCTGCCCCACAGTAAGGTTAAAAAGCCACTTAGCTTCAATTACTTCCAAGCCTTTGTTCATAAGGGTTGCCGAATCGATGGTAACTTTACACCCCATGTTCCAGTTCGGATGTTTTAATGCCTGCTCCTTTGTAACATTAACCAACTGATCGCGTTTCATTCCCCTGAACGGGCCACCGGAAGCGGTAAGTATTATCTTTTCGACAGGATTATGAAATTCGCCCGCGAGGCATTGAAAAATAGCCGAATGTTCCGAATCGACAGGGTAAATATTTACGCCTTTTTCGCGGGCCAGTTTAGTAACCAGTTCGCCGGCCACAACCAGTGTTTCCTTATTGGCAAGAGCTATCTGCTTTCCAGCCTCGATAGCCCGCAGGGTTGGTTTCAATCCGCTCCAGCCTACCAAAGCAACGAGCACCATATCAATGCTTTCCATTTCAACAATCTGATCAATGGATGCTGACCCGCGATACACTTTAATATCGTAAGGATCGAGAGCTTCCAAAACCCGTTCGTACATGCTTTCCTTTGCTATTACAACAGCATTGGGCATAAACTCTATCGCCTGCCTTATAAGCAAAGGAGCATTTGAATGAGCTGTAAGCACTTCAATATCAAGCTTGTCGGGATGTTGCCTTACAACTTCGAGTGCCTGGGTACCGATCGATCCTGTTGATCCGAGTATAGCTATGCGTCGTTTCAATTGTGAAGTTTCTGGTAATTGTTAAAAGAATTTTGATGTGGTGGTTGGAAGAGTTTATTGTTCTGACAAAAAAATGCCAGCTATAATCAGCTTAGAATTACAACTGTTTTCATGCACAACAGAAAGTTTTTCATTAAAAAACAATGTAATCAATAGGATTAACCGGAATGCCATTTATCCATAATTCGAGGTGCAAATGCGGTCCGGTTGAAAGTTCGCCTGTTTCACCAATGATCGCAACCGTTTCACCAGCATGTACAATGTTTCCTTCTTTTTTGAGTAACACCGAATTATGCTTGTAAATTGAAATTATATTACCGGGATGCTGAATTGCAATAACATAGCCGGTTTCGACTGTCCAGCCCGAGAAAATAACCGTGCCGTCCTGTACCGATTTGATAACCTCATCGCGGGCGGCTACAATATCAATTCCAAAATGCTTTCGCAACGGATCAAACTTGCTGGTAACCATCCCTTTAACCGGAGTAAAAAAAGTGAGGTTTCGCATACTTGAGCCTTTGGATGACGATTTATCCGATTTAAAAAGATTGTATTTGCTATCCTTTTCATATTCAGCACGTAACACGGAATCTTCGCCCGATCGCTTATCTTTAATATTCCTGTAATCACGCGTTTTTGCCGTATCAGCAGGAAGCATTTCGCGCTCGTTGGGCAAATCGCCATTCAATACCCTTTTAAGCCCATCGAGATATTTTTCCTGGGCCCGCATGGCAAAAGCCACCGAATCAGAACGCAACTGAAGTTCATAAATACGTCTTTGCAACGTAATATCGGTATAGCCCGGAATGTATTCTTTGAGCGGTGTGAAGGCAATAATATAAGTGGTTATAAACACCAGCAGAATTGACAGCAATCCTATGGCAACAAAAACATTCAGCCGCGAAAGCTTGAAAGAGATGCGTTCCTCCAGGGTTTCCTCGTTCAGAATAACAAGCCTGTACTGATCGCGTATGCGTCGTACCAGTAACTTCCAGATTTTTGTCCGCTCGGATTTGAGATCCATATTTATACCGTAAACAACTAATATTTTGCAAACCTACCTAAAATAAGAAAATTCAGCACCAGAATGCCAAAATATAATTTCATAAAAGTACTTAAAAAGCGTTCTAATTTATTGATTTTATGAATTTTAACCTGATTTACAAATAAATCCGGTCACATTACCCTAAATCGCTACCAAGGAGGGAAATAGGTTCTAATCCAAATAATCAGAATTTCTGAGCAGGCATCCGGAATTTCCATTATTTCGAAACTAATTATATGTCAGGGCGATGAACTGTGTGGAATATCTGCCTTTAATAAAGTCTTTTAACACTAAATCGAAAAAAATGAAATATTTTTGCAATCCCTGAGTTAATAGTATATTGTAGAATCGCGACCTGCTAACCAAACACACGTTGAAATTGAAATTAATTTTCCGGTTTATATCCGTATCGGTGCTTATTACCGGTATGGTTTTGCTGTATTCCTGTTCCACCAAGAAGAACACTTTCACCCGCAGGGCTTACCATGGCCTTACTACACATTATAATATATACTGGAATGGGAATGAGAGTTTTAAAACGGGGAAAAGTTCGTTGCACGATAATGTTCCTGATAACTACAATAGCATACTGACAGTATACAATTTCGGCAAACCCGAAGATGCCCGGAAAATATATTCCCCTATGGATAGGGCCATTGAAAAAGCGGGTATAGCCATACCACGGCATTCGTTGTTTTTTGGAAATCAGGAGTATAACAAGTGGATAGACGATTGCTACCTGCTCATCGGTAAGGCGCAGTTTTACAAACAGGATTATGTAAATTCGCGCCGCACCATGGAATACCTGATGAAACAATATGCAGGTACGCCAACCGAACTCGAAGCTTCATTATGGTATATGCGGAGTTACATTCAGCAAAAACGGTACGAAGATGTGGTTGCCCAGGTTGAGCAATTCGAATCGCGACTGGCAAAACAGAAAGTACCTTATCGCATACAGCGCGAAATTCCGCTATTATATGCTGATTATTATATTCTTACCGGAAATTATGAATCGGCTAAAACAAACCTGAAACAAGGTATTGCGCTCGCCTCCGATGCAAAACTTAAAGCCCGTCTCAACTTTATTCTGGGTCAGATTGCACAACAGGAAAAGAATTTTGCTCAAGCCACTGAATATTATACAAAAGTGATTAAAAGCCCGGCTTCGTTCGAAATGATTTTTAATGCCCGTATCAACATGGCCAAGTCGTTCGATATTTATACCGGCGATAAGGCAGGCCTCGAAAAGCAGCTCAGGAAGATGCTAAAAGACACAAAAAACAAAGACTATTACGATCAGATATATTATGCACTTTCGGAACTTGCTGCCCTCGATAAAAATGATACTCTTGTAATGCACTACCTGAAACTGTCAGTTGCAAGCAGTGTGCAGAACGACTTCCAGAAATCGAGTTCATCACTGCAGCTTGCTGATATGTATTTTAAGAGAAGCAATTACGAGATGGCAGCAGCATATTACGATACAACCATGCAGACTCTGCCGCTCGATCATCCGAATTACGTTGCGATAAGTGAGAAAACCCTTACTCTGACGGAGTTAGTAACCAACCTGCGAATTGTTCAGCATGAGGACAGTTTGCAAAAACTCGCCCGAATGCCGGAAGCAGAGCTGGCAGCAATTATCAAAAAAATAATTGACGACGTTATCAGGGAAGAAGAAATGCAGAAAGAACTTGAAGAGCAGCAGCGCAACGAAACAAATATGATGAGCAATATGCCCAACATGCGTAACGAAAATCTTGCCGGTATCGGTGGCGGGGGATGGTATTTCTACAACCCTTCCGCTATAAGTTTCGGATTTTCGGAGTTCATGCGCAAATGGGGACGGCGTAAACTGGAGGATAACTGGAGGCTCAGCAATAAAAGAGAAGTAGTACAACTTGATGAAATAACCTTCGATCCTACCAATCCGGCAGATTCGCTTAATAATCCGGCTAATGCATCTCCGACCAAAACGGCTTCTACCGACCCTAAAAAGCCGGAAACCTACATAGCTCAATTACCAACAACTCCGGCAGCATTGGCTACATCGAACAAGCAAATTGCTTCAGCGTTGCTTAATGAGGGTTACATATACAAGGACGGACTTAAAGACTACCCAAATTCGGTAAAATCGTTCGAAGAACTTATAAAACGCTTTCCTTCCAACAAGGAAATCATACGCATATATTACCAGTTATACCTAATGGGTAAGGAAATACCTGATGAAGAACTTATTACAAAGTACAGCGAAATCATCCTGAGTCAGTATGGTGAAACTGAATATGCGCAAATGATAAGGGATCCGGAATATAACAAAGAAGTGCTTGCCCGTAAAAACAGGGCTTCTTCCCTTTACGAGGAAACTTACCAGGCTTTTAACCGCGGTCAATACAGGATGGTGCTTTTATACAGCGACCAGGCAATAAGCGAATACAAGGACAAAGACCTTATACCGCGGTTTGAATACCTCAGGGCATTATCGCTTGGTAAAACTGAAAGCATTGATACCATGGTGGTTGAACTCAACAAACTTGTCCTTAATAATCCGGTTCACCCGATAACACCTCTAGCAAAAGAAATTCTTCAGAAATACGATAAAAACAGCCCAGTAGTCGCCCAAACCGGAACCGGTGCAGGAAGCCCGCAGCCAGGTAATCAGGTTAGTCAGTCTGCTGTTTCAACGCCTGATCCTTTTGAAACTTCAAATGATACGGTTGTACCGGATATTTATAAGCTAAACCTCAGTCAGACACACTTTTACATCATGATGGTTGACGGCAATAATGTGAATGTTAATGCTACCAAGATCAGGATATCCGATTTTATTTCGAAGAATTTCAGCAATGCTAACCTTGCCGTAAACGCAATTGTTCTTGATGGGGGATGGCAGATGATATCCATCAGCAGTTTCCGCAATAGCCAGGCAGCTATGGATTTTTACCAGGCAATAAGCCAAAGCGAATATGTAATTGCAACACTTAATAAAAGTGACTTTAAGCAGATGGCAATCTCGATGGAAAATTACCCGATTTTTTATCGTGAGAAGAAATACAATGGTTATCTGAATTTCTTTAAAAAATACTATCTGCAGTAACCAATTACTGTCGGAAGCGACATAAGCTCCATCACTTCGCTATTTACTTTTTAATTAACAAATAGTGCATTATTCAATTAATGCACTATTTTTGTTTCCGTTAAAAAAAATCAACATAAGTATGTCGAAAATCATTACCACCGAAGCACCTTCAGTAAATATTATTGGTAACGGAACCGAAATTAAAGGCAACATCCTTTCGAACGGCGATCTGAGGATTGATGGCTTTATCAAAGGTACTATACAGTCAACCGGAAAAGTTGTAGTAGGTTCAACCGGCAAGGTTGAAGGAGAAATCAATTGCCAGAATGCTGATATATCGGGCGAAGTAAAAGCACATATTAAGGTTACTGAACTGCTTAGCCTCAAAGCAAACGCGGTTGTTAGCGGCGACATATTTACAAACAAACTAGCCATTGAGCCGGGAGCCGTATTTACAGGTGCATGTAAAATGGGAAACCTGGAAAGCATAAATGAAAAATCAGGAAAACAATCCGAAACCGAAGCCAGTTAGAGAAAAACGGCCACCTCTCGAAAGCTATGCCCGATATTCAGGCCTGGCATTTGAGATGTTTGCCATTATCGGACTGGGAATATTCGGCGGCGTTAAACTCGACCAATGGATTGAAACAGGTTTTCCGGTTTTCACTGTATTGCTGTCAATTATTTCGGTAGCCGCAGCCATTTACACTGCGGTAAAAGATCTTTTACGAAAACCCTGATTGTTGCTTTAACACCACACTCAAATTAAAAATCGATACTGATTTTCCCTTAGAATTTAAATTCCAGAACCACTTTTTATGAAGGAATTACTAAACCGGTTTATCCGCAGCCTTACCATTTTTACAGCTCTTATGGCTACATCAGGATTTGTTATTTCGTTTTTTGCCCCCAGGCTGATTACACAATACTGGCCATTGATTTTAATGCTTGTTGCAGGAATAACACTCATAATTGTTGCACTACTTTTCAACGCCAGTGAAAAGAAATTCAGCCGGTTTTCGAATACTTTCATGGTATCGGGTATGCTGAAAATACTACTCCTGCTGGTGATTATAGTAGCATATTCATTTACAAACCCGGGCGATGCCATTTCATTTTCAATAACCCTTCTTATCTATTATTTACTCTATCTCGCACTCGAAATATACTGGCTCCTGAAATTACAGCGATTGGATTCGGATAAAGAAAATACTGACAGTAATGATATTGAGAATGACTAATTGAGTGTTTCATAACTTCTGTTTAAGGGTGATTTGATTCTTCAAAAAGTTGAAAAGCTCAAAAACAGGTAAAGAAAAAGTTATATTTGAAAATAGATTTGAAAAAAATCCGCTATTAAACATAATGACACCCCGGATTAAAATTTGCTGCATCGGAAGTATAAGTGAAGCCCTCATCGCAATAGGTGCAGGAGCATCGGCCCTTGGGCTTGTGGGAGCAATGCCAAGCGGACCAGGCGTAATCAGCAACGAATTGATTCGTGATATCGCAAAAGCTGTCCCCCCTCCTATTGGTACTTTTCTGTTAACAAGCGAAACTTCGATTCAGGAAATTATCAAACATCATCAGCGCACACTAACCAATACCATTCAGATTGTTGACAAGTTATCCAGCGGTACTTACCACGATTTACGACTGGCACTTCCCGGAATAAAACTTGTACAGGTTATACATGTACAAAATGAAAAATCGTTCGAAGAAGCAATTGAAACATCGATGCATGTGGATGCCATATTGCTCGACAGTGGAAATCCGGACCTTTTTATTAAAGAACTGGGTGGCACTGGCCGCACCCATAACTGGAAACTGAGCCGGACCATCTGCGAAAAAACAACAAAACCAGTATTTCTTGCGGGCGGACTAAATCAATTAAATATTAAACAGGCCATTGAAGAAGTGCAACCTTTTGGAGTTGATGTTTGCAGCGGTGTCCGCACAAACGGGATGCTCGATCAAGCTAAACTTGAGAATTTCGTTAATGCAGTTTTAAAGATTGGTTAGAAAATAACTAACTGATTTATACTATTTTTCCGAGAAGAATCCATTCTCTCTTTTTTGTTTGAAATATCCTGGTATTATTATTTGTTTAATTATTTATCTTAAACCGTTAAACACTTTTAGCTACCGTATGTTTTATAATGTATCAATTCAAATTGTACTTTTACAGCCTAATCTAACCTACGCATGATATACATCACTCGTCGCGAACGCTTTAACGCAGCTCACAGGCTTTTTAAACCTGAATACAGCGATGAACGCAACCTCCAGGTATTTGGCAAATGCTCAAACCCAAACTGGCACGGTCATAATTATACCCTGTTTGTTACTGTAAAAGGAGATGTTAACCCCGATACGGGTTTCCTCGTAAACCTGAAAGATCTGAGCTATCTGATTGATCAGCGGGTTATTGAGAAACTAGACCACCGCAATATTAACCTGGAAGTAGATTTTATGGACGGCAAACTGGCTTCAACAGAAAACCTTGCAATAGGAATTTGGAACGAACTGGCGAAACCAATAACAGAAATGGGTGCAGAGCTGCATAGTATAAAATTGTACGAAACCGAAAATAACTTTGTGGAATATTTTGGTTAGCCTAAAACCTTATTTCTAAAGGCTCATTATATTCCAATCATTACCGACACTTACTTTTCAAAAAATCTAAAATATGAGTAGCAAAATAGTCAAGCCCATGCTGATTGAAAATAACATGGACGATTACGAATTAAAAGACGGGTACGAGAAGCGCGACATTTATAATATGTCAACAATTAAAGAACTTGCATTTCATTACCGCGAGATATTAAAACTTATTGGTGAAGATCCCACCCGTGAAGGTCTGGAGAAAACGCCTGAACGTGTTTCGAAAGCGCTGCAGTTTTTAACACATGGCTACGACCTTAATCCGGAAGAGATGCTGCGTTCAGCTATGTTCAATGAGGATTATAAACAGATGGTTATTGTTAAGGATATTGAAGTGTATTCGATGTGCGAGCATCATATGATTCCGTTCTTTGGAAAAGCACATGTAGCTTATATTCCGAACGGTCATATTGTAGGATTGAGCAAAATACCACGGGTAGTGGATGCTTTTGCACGCCGGTTGCAGGTGCAGGAACGCCTTACAACACAAATAAAAGATGCCATCAACAACACACTGAAACCTTTAGGTGTAGCAGTTGTAATTGAAGCCCAGCACATGTGTATGAGCATGCGCGGCATTCAGAAGCAAAACTCAGTAACAACAACTTCGGATTTTACAGGCGCTTTTCTGGTTGATAAAACAAGGGCTGAATTTATCCATTTGCTGGGTTCACGCTTACATTGATGATCCAATTGTTTTCGGATAAAACCTGATTAAGCAGGGATTTCTTTTAGTTCAGCTCAACACTTTTCCCTACCTTTGTGCATCACAAACGAAAATATATCGAATGAAAGCATATGTATTTCCCGGACAGGGAGCTCAATTTGTAGGCATGGGTAAGGATCTTTACGATACCAATCCCCTGGCTAAAGAAATGTTCGAAAAAGCCAACGAGATACTTGGTTTCCGCATAACCGATCTGATGTTTTCCGGCACGGATGAAGATCTTAGGCAAACAAGGGTTACACAGCCTGCCATTTTTCTGCATTCAGTAATTACAGCTGCCACATTACCCGATTTTAAACCTGATATGGTTGCAGGGCATTCGCTCGGCGAATTTTCGGCTCTGGTTGCTAATAAATCACTCACCTTCGAAGACGGACTGCGCCTTGTTTACGCAAGAGCAATGGCCATGCAGAAAGCATGCGAAGCTGAACCTTCGACAATGGCTGCTATTTTAGGTCTGGATGATACTACTGTAGAAGAAGTTCTTGGCGGTATTGATGAAATTGTAGTTCCGGCTAATTATAACAGTCCGGGCCAATTAGTAATCTCCGGATCGTTTAAAGGAATAGAAATAGCCTGCGAAGCCTTGAAAGCTGCAGGAGCTAAACGTGCACTTCCTCTCAAAGTTGGTGGTGCATTCCATTCACCACTTATGGAACCTGCCCGTGTTGAACTGGCTGAAGCCATTGAATCTACAGTTTTCAGCACACCGGTTTGTCCTGTTTACCAGAATGTTGACGCCAAACCTTATTCCGTTCCTTCCGAAATTAAAGCAAACCTGGTGTTGCAGCTTACTTCGCCAGTTCGGTGGACCCAGATCGTACAAAATATGGTAACTGACGGTGCCAAAACAATCATTGAATTAGGACCAGGAATGGTACTGCAGGGACTGACCCGCAAAATAGCGCCCCAGGTTGAATCCATGGGCTACTAAAATACGTATCCAATTGGAAATACCCTGTTCTGGAAGTAGAGCAGGGTATTTTTTTTTTGAACTAAAATCCAACTCTTTCGTTATTAATAAAAACCGAAGACTATGACACTCAACGAAATAATGCAACAACTGCAACAATGGGGAAACGAAAGCACCAAAAACGTCCTCGTAAAGCATGGTGCCCGTGAGCCTTTTTATGGTGTAAAAGTCGAGGACCTGAAAAAGATTCAGAAAAAGATAAAAAAGAATTATCAGCTTTCGCTGGATTTATACGAAACCGGGAATTCGGATGCCATGTACCTGGCCGGTTTAATTGCCGATCCGGCAAAAATGACACGCACCAACCTCAACGATTGGGTTGAAAAGGCATACTGGTATATGATCAGTGAATTTACAGTTGCCTGGATTGCGTCCGAAAGTCCTTTCGGTACTGAGCTTGCGCTTGAATGGATTGAATCGGATAAGGAAAATATTGCCTCGTCAGGGTGGGCAACATTAGCCAGCATTGCAGCTTTAAAAAGCGATGAAGAAATGGATATCCCACTTTATAAAACCCTTCTCGAAAGAGTCTCAAAAACTATTCACAAAGAGAAAAACAGGGTCCGATGCGCCATAAATGGTTTTGTGATTGCTGTTGGCGGATATTGCCCGCAACTAACACAAGAAGCTCAAAAAGCAGCCGCTACCATAGGAAAAGTAAAGGTTGATATGGGTGGCACCGCATGCAAAGTACCTCTTGCTACTGAGTATATTACGAAAATGCATGACAGGGGTACATTAGGCAAAAAGCGGAAAACTGCGATTTGTTGAAAAGAGTGAAGTTCAAAGACTCAAGCATTGCGTCTTTACGTTCTATTCACTCTTCACTTTTCACTATTCACTATTCACTCTCCTCTACCTTCCACTATACATGTTCTCATAATACTTCAGGTAATTCCCTGACGTAACTTCGTCGAGCCATTTCTCGTTTTCGAGGTACCAGGCAACTGTTTTTTCAAATCCTTCGTTGAACTGAACTTCCGGCTGCCAGCCAAGCGTTTCGTGTAATTTGGTGGCGTCGATTGCATACCTTAAATCATGACCGGCACGGTCTTTAACATAAGTAATCAGGTTTTCGCTTTCTCCTTCGGCTCTTCCCAACATACGATCCATGATGAGGCAAAGGGTTTTTACAATATCAATATTCTGACGTTCGTTGTTACCGCCGATATTGTATGTTTCACCATTTATACCCTTCTCATAAATAAGATCAATGGCTTTAGCGTGGTCTTCGACATACAACCAGTCGCGGACATTGGTTCCCTGACCGTAAACTGGCAACGGTTTTTTATGACGTATATTGTTTATAATGAGCGGAATAAGCTTTTCGGGGAATTGGTTTGGTCCGTAATTGTTGGAGCAGTTCGAAATTACAACCGGCAAACCATAGGTATGATTGTAGGCCCTTACAAGGTGGTCGCTGCTTGCTTTTGATGCCGAATAAGGGCTACGCGGATCGTAAGGCGTGGTTTCGAGGAATTTGCCTTCCTCGCCAAGCGAACCATAAACTTCGTCAGTCGAAACGTGGTAAAATCGCTTCCCGTCAAAATTATCCTTCCAGGTGCGCCTGGCTGCATTCAGCAGGTTAACAGTACCTACAATGTTGGTCATGATAAATTCCTTCGGGTTCGTAATCGAACGATCCACATGCGATTCGGCAGCGAGGTGAATAACTCCGTCGAATTTATACGCATCAAAAGTAGCCATCACAAAATCCTCATCTACGATATCACCTTTAACAAACTCATAATTAGGGAGTTTGTCGATATCGGTGAGATTTGCCAGGTTACCGGCATAGGTAAGCTTATCGAAATTAACGATAAGTACTCCCGGATATTTATTTACAAACAACCTTACGAGGTGAGATCCGATAAAACCGGCGCCCCCGGTGATCAGTATTTTTTTCATTAATTTATATTTTTCCGGTTAAAGAAATAAACCAAAGTGATCTTAAAATCTTCTTTGTTTGCTGATTTATTCAGAACATTACTATTTCAATCAAGATACCAATACCAGGAATGAACTCTATCAGCGGTTAAAATTACAGTTTTTACAAACGCGGGTCAGTCTTCACAAAAAAACAACTACTTCCGCCCAAGTGCCTTTTCCCATTCCCAGGAGGTAAGCATCATTTCGTCAATACCTTTTTCGGCTTTCCACCCTAATTCGTCATTTGCAAATCGGGTGTCGGCCCATACTTTTTCGATATCACCGGGGCGGCGGGGAACAATTTTATAATTCAGTTTCACCCCGCTTACTTTTTCGAAAGCGTTAATGACTTCCAGCACCGAAAATCCGTTTCCTGTGCCGAGGTTAAATATTTCGAGCTCTGATTTGCCTTTATTATTCATCATCCGTTCGACAGCAATAACATGTGCTTTGGCAATATCAACAACATGAATATAATCGCGAACAGCTGTTCCGTCGGACGTATCATAATCATCACCAAAAACGCTTAGGCATTCGCGTTTGCCAATAGCTGTCTGTGTAATAAAAGGCACCAGGTTATTCGGAACACCAAGAGGTAATTCACCGATTAAGGAAGTATGATGAGCGCCGATAGGATTGAAATATCGCAATGCAATAGTGCGCAATCCGTGTGCAGGAGCAGTGAAACGCAAAATATCCTCACACATCTGCTTGGTATTTCCATATGCTGACCACGCGGGTTTAAGAGGTGCCTGTTCAGTAACCGGCAACTCGTCGGGCTGACCATAAACGGTACAGGACGAAGAGAAAACAATATTTTTGATTGAATGAGTTTTCATCCCTTCAAGCAAATTGATAAGCGATTGCAGGTTATTCCTGTAATAATCAAGAGGTTTGGCCATTGATTCTCCAACGGCTTTATAAGCTGCAAAATGAATAATTCCATCTATATCCGGATTCTTACTGAAAAATTCAGCAGTAGGAACCTCTTCAGCCAGGTCAAATTTGTGGAAATCAGGCCTTATTCCGGATATTACTGCAATATTATCAAGTACCTCAATGGTAGAATTTGAAAGGTTATCAACAATAACTACCTGATAACCATTCTGCTGCAGTTCAACAACCGTATGTGAGCCAATAAAACCCGTTCCTCCGGTAACAAGTATTTTTTTCATACAATCCTAATGATTAAATTCAATTAACTATTTAAGAACAAAACTTCAGCCAGGGATTTTTAGAACTCCTGAAAATCCGGCTTGAGCGCTCCCGCTAAGCGGAACACAATCAATTTGCTTTTTGCAATTAGCAATTATCAAACTTATCACAGTTTTTTTGCGGTAAGCAAATATAGCCGCAAAATCACGCTTTGATGTAGCGGAAACTACAATTTTCAAGTAGTAAAAACCAGATTTAAGCTGTAGCGCAAGCCACTACCAGGAGACTGATTAACTGTAAAAACTTTCCGGTAATTTATTCTTCTTTGTTTACTACACCATTCCTAAGGTGATAAATAACTTTACTTTCCGGGCATACTGCGTTACCATCCTGGTCAAATTTCAGTTTGTGGCCATACTCGCTCATCCAACCGGTTTGACGGGCAGGATTTCCGACTACCAGCGCATATGCAGGCACATTTTTAGTAACAACGGCACCAGCACCGATGAACGAAAATTCACCGATTTCGATCCCGCACACTATCGTTGCATTTGCTCCAATAGTAGCTCCTTTACGAACGAAAGTACGTGCATATTCATTCTTGCGGTTTACAGCGCTGCGGGGATTAATAACATTGGTAAAAACCATCGAAGGACCCAGGAAAACATCATCCTCACAAACCACTCCGGTGTAAATGGAAACATTATTCTGAATTTTCACGTTTTTACCAAGCACCACATCAGGCGAAACCACCACATTCTGGCCAATATTACATCCATCGCCAATAATACATCCAGGCATGATATGCGAAAAATGCCATATCCGGGTTCCGTTTCCAATATTGCATCCTTCGTCGATTACCGCTGAGGAATGCGCAAAATATCCTTTATCAACCATATATTTCATTTTAATGCCGGTTTAATTGGCTCCTGCGCCAATAAAAAGAAACCGGGGTAATTACTTATTTGTTTTGGGACTCTAAAAATTCGAGTACTGAGGATGTGATATAATTTAATTGCTCTTCGTCCATTTCGGTGTGCATCGGTAACGACATCACAGTCTTACTCAATTGTTCAGTAACCGGGAAATCACCGGATTTGTACCGTGGATCAAGGTATGCCTTCTGCAAATGAATGGGAACAGGATAATAAATCATGGCTGGAATATCTTTCGAAGCAAGAAATTCCTGCAGCTTACCACGATCAACTCCCTGAACCTGAAGGGTGTATTGATGAAATACGTGCGTGGATTGATGAAAACGAACCGGTGTTTTAAGTTCTGACCTGCTGCCGAATGCTTTATCGTAAGCATCCGCTACTTTTTGACGTGCCTGAGCATATTCATCAAGATACTGAAGTTTCACTTTGAGAACTGCAGCCTGAATACTATCCAGACGGCTGTTAACACCTATATCGTCATGATAATACCTTACAGTCATGCCATGGTTTACAACTGAGCGGAGTTTAACAGCAAGCGCATCGTCGTTAGTAAAAATGGCACCGCCATCGCCATAACATCCCAGGTTTTTAGATGGAAAAAAAGAAGTACAACCGATATGACCGATTGTCCCGGATTTCTTCCATTCGCCGGCGGCATTGCGGTAATCGGAGCCTATCGACTGGCAGGCATCTTCAATCACAAAAAGATTATGCTCTTTTGCAATCTGCATAATGGCATCCATATCAGCAGTCTGGCCAAATAAATGAACGGGAACAATGGCCTTTGTGCGTGGGGTAATTGCTTTAGAAATTGCTTCGGGACTGACATTAAAAGTATCCGGATCAACATCTACCAGCACAGGAGTAAGACCAAGCAGTGCTATGACTTCGGCAGTTGCTATAAACGTAAAATCAGGCGCGATTACTTCATCACCTGGCTTTAAACCCAGAGCCATCATCGAAATTTGAAGGGCATCGGTTCCATTGGCACAAGGGATTACATGCTTTGCACCGAGGTATTGTTCGAGTGCAGTCTGAAATTCTTTAACTGCCGGACCATTAATAAAGGAAGTGGAATTTATCACTTCACTGATAGCGTTGTCGATCCCGGGCTTAATTTTCTCATATTGAGCCTTGAGGTCAACCATTGAAATTTTCCGCATTATCTGAAAAATTAAATTAAAAATTTACGGGTGCAAATATATCTAATGTAGGCGTGTAAACTTAGATTGAGACAATTTAAAATTCCTAAAAAAGCTTAAGAATCCTAAAAAAGCAGAAATATGCCTGTCAGCAACCGTCGGCTCCGTTCGATTTGTATCTTTGCAGGCATATTCCAATTCGTGACATGAAAATACCAGGGACTTATTACATCATCATATTTGCTCTTTTGCTGGCGCCTTTGTTAAGCCGTTCGCAGGTTAACGTAAAAGATTCAGCCATTCGGGTGGGTATGATTTACCCCACTTATGCTTTTAGTATGCCAGGTGGCGATATGGCCGACAGGTTCGGGTACTCACATCAGATTGGCGCCGGCTATATGTATAAGGGTGCAAGCGGCTGGAGTGTTGCTTTTGAAGCAAACTTTATATTCCGCGATGGAATAAAGGACCCTGCAAGCATTCTGTCAGGAATAGCTACATCTGATGGTTTTATCATTGACGAAGGCGGAGTTTTTGCCAATGTGATGTTACTTCAAAGGGGATTTTCGCTTTGGGCGAAAGCAGGAAAACTATTTCCGATTGGTTGGCCGAATCCAAACTCAGGAATACTGGTTCAGTTTGGCGGAGGCATGTTACAACATAAAATACGTATTGAAGTCCCAACCAACTCAGTACCTGCACTAAAAGGCGATTATGTAAAAGGATACGATCACTTATGCAACGGTCCGGCTATATCACAATTTATTGGTTTCCAGCACCTGGGGAATACGCGCAAGATAAATTTCTTTGCCGGTCTCGAATTCACCGAGGCTTATACCGTATCCCGCCGATCGTATTATTTTAACGAAATGAAACGTCCGGATGAAAAACGCTTCGACATGCTGAGCAGTATTAAAGTTGGCTGGTATCTTCCTTTTTATAAAAAAACACGCGAAAAGTTCTATTATTATTAATAGGACATCAAAACATCTGAGCCATGCAGCAAATTTATACATTCCTGATACTATGCTACGGTCTTTTGATCAGGATTGCATCGGTGTTTGACCCAAAAGCTGCATTGTGGATTAAAGGTCGTAAAAACTACTGGGTAATTCTCGAAAATACGTTTCGTGCGCCAAAATACAATAACCCTTCGCGGAAACTGACATGGTTCCATTGCGCCTCACTGGGCGAATTTGAACAAGGCAGGCCTATTATCGAAGCTTTCAGGCGGCAATATCCCGAATACCAGATTCTGATTACTTTTTATAGTCCTTCAGGTTATGAAGTAAGAAAAGCTTATACTGGTGCTGATCTGATACTTTATCTTCCTCTCGACACACAATCGAATGCCCGCAGGTTTGTGGATACCGTTAAACCGGATATCGTTTTTTATGTTAAATATGAGTTTTGGTTCAATTTCCTGAGTTATCTGCAATCGAAAAAAATACCTCTCATACTGGTCTCGGCTGTGTTTCGTCCGGATCAGCATTTCTTTAAAGGATATGCCGAATGGCCGCGGAAAATACTCAAGGGATTTACAAAGATTTTTGTCCAGAACGAAGATTCGAAAGAACTTTTGCAGTTTATCGGTATCGAAAATGTAGAAATAAGCGGCGATACCCGCTTCGACCGTGTTGCATCAATCGCCGGAAATCCTCAGCCGGTTGAAATAGCTGGGGCTTTTTCTTCGGGACACTCTGTTTTTATTGCAGGCAGTATATGGCCGGCTGATGAGGATATGATCTTTAACCTTGTAAAAAACAATACCCATAACCTTCGTTTTATAATTGCACCTCACGAAATAAAGCCTGAACATCTTGATTCGATCATGCAAAAAGCAGGTAAAAAAGCAGTACGCTTTTCGCAAACAAATATTGAGGATGTAAAAAAAGCTGAAATACTGATCATAGATACTATTGGTCAGCTTTCGCAGCTATACCAGTATGGATCAATGGCTTACATAGGAGGTGGATTTGGCGTCGGCATTCATAATATACTGGAAGCTGCCGCATTCGGATTGCCTGTATTTTTCGGACCGAATTATCATAAATTTAAAGAAGCAAAAGACCTCATTGAAATAAAAGGCGCTTTCGAAATAAATAAACCTGAAGAATTACTAACGATTGCTGAATCACTGCTATCGGACAAAGAAAAACTTTCAGTTGCTTCGTTGGTAAGCAAAAACTATGTCACCAGCAGCAAAGGAGCTACCGATATTATTCTTCAACGTGTAAATGAATTAATCAGTTCAGGGATATAACAAAGATTCGAACTGCTGATTACGCAATTGTGGCTCAAATCCGGCTTCTTTTATTGCGCGTTGAATTCCCTCTTCATCAAATTTATAATTTGCCCCGGCAACACTTACCACGTTTTCTTCGATCATGATGGATCCAAAATCGTTGGCTCCGGCATGAAGACATAACTGGGCAGTATCCTTTCCAACCGTTAACCACGATGCCTGTATATTCGGAATATTGGGCAACATAAGCCTGCTCAGGGCTATAGTGCGCATATACTCTTCGGAAGTAACTGAATTGGTAATACCGTAAATCTTTTTCAGCGAGGTTCCTTCATCCTGGAAAGGCCATGGAATAAACGAAATAAACCCGGTGGCACTTCCTGGTTTTTCGTCCTGTACTTCGCGTATAAAAATCATATGTTGAATTCGTTCTTCCATGGTTTCGATATGACCGAACATCATGGTTGCAGAAGTAGTAAGCCCCAGTTTATGGGCATCGCGCATTACATCGAGCCACTCCCCGACTGTACATTTATTTTTGGAAATGCTTCCACGAACACGGTCAGAAAGTATTTCGGCTCCCGCACCTGGCAGGCTGTCGAGACCGGCAGCAATCAGTTGCTCAAGAGTTTCGCGGTAGGTTATACCTTCGAGTTTCGAAATATGTACAACTTCAGGAGGACCAAGAGCATGGAGTTTCAAACGTGGATACAATTCTTTCAACTGACGGAAGAGACCTGTATAAAAATCAAGTCCCAGTTTAGGATGCATGCCACCCTGAAAAAGCAATTGCTCGCCACCGCGTGCAAAAAGTTCGTCAATTTTCTCTTTATACTGCTCAATGGTTGTAATGTATGCTTCGCGGTGATTGGCACCCCGGTAAAAGTTGCAGAACTGGCACCCTGACACACATACATTGGTGTAATTCACATTGCGGTCGATAAGCCAGGTAACCTTATTGCCCGCATGAAGACGTTTGCGCACCTCGTTGGCTGCAAACATAAGTTCGGCAGTGGATGCATTTAAATATAAAGTAAGCCCTTCATCAAGAGTAAGATGTGAGCCCTGCAGTGCTTTCTGAAGTATTTGAAGATGCGCCATGATATATGATTGGTGCAAAAGTAAGTATTTTAGAATCGCAACTCAGTAGCTTTGCATTTTCCTGAAATGCTTTTGGAAAAGCCAATAGTTACGGTTCGGGATTAAATTGCAGAAGAATGATTTTTTTGAAAGATTCTTCATATTTGATCTGGCAAATGTGTGATATTTTTCAACCTTATACTACTGATTATAAATATCAAAATCAAGCACTTTCAAACGCCATTGATCCTCCATTTTAAAATGCCGGTAACGCAACAGGTAAGCCGTTGTACCTAAAACAATAAACGATCCGCTTACCCAGGGAATTGTATTATCGAAAACCGGTTCCTCTCCTTGTATGCCGTGATTAATCATACTGCCACCTGCATACAAAGCCGAGGCCAGGTAGAGTTTTTTCCAACTATATAAAAACCAGGTCCTCGGACGGGTTACTTCATTTACTTTTGCTATCTGAAAAGTATAGTCTTTATTGATGGTGCACAGTGAATCATCAATATACGTGATTTCACCAGCCACCCTAAATTCAGGATCACCAATACGGATAGCTATTTTATCACCTTTTTCGTATAAAAAGCGCTTGGTTTTGCCAGGTTTCTGAAGCAATAAAACTTTCTGCGCTTCAGCTGTCTGGCTGAAAATCAATAACAAGACTGTTAAACTAATAAGTAAACGAAATTTCATACGTCGAAAGTTTTACTTTGATAAAATTAAACAAATTAGTCCTCACTATAGCGTTAATTATTTATAAAATTGATGAGCAAAAATATTTCCCGCTCTGGCCAAAACAAATCAGAAAACGTTAACAATCATTAAAAAAACCAGTCGGATCAAAGTACCAAGAACAAAATAATACATTTACAGTTATATAAGCTCAGATTTAAAAAAGTCATACCTTTGCACCCCTAAAAATAAGGAATAAAAATGGAAAATCTTACCGTTGAAAACAACATGAAATATAAAGTACGTGATATCGCTTTGGCCGAATGGGGCCGCAAAGAAATTGAAATAGCCGAAAAGGAAATGCCCGGCCTGATGAGCATCCGCCGCAAACATACTGCTGAGAAACCGCTAAAAGGCGCCCGTATCACAGGTTCGCTTCATATGACCATCCAAACAGCTGTGCTTATCGAAACACTGGTTGACCTTGGTGCCGAAGTGCGTTGGGCAAGTTGCAATATATTCTCCACACAGGATCATGCTGCAGCTGCAATTGCTGCTGCCGGAATCCCTGTATTTGCCTGGAAAGGTGAAACCCTCGACGAATACTGGTGGTGTACAAACCAGGCACTCACTTTCGAAGGTGGCAAAGGCCCTCATTTGATTGTTGATGATGGTGGCGATGCTACTTTGCTGATTCACAAAGGATTTGCTGCTGAGAAAAACCCCGCATTACTCGAAGAAGCAGGTGCCAATGCCGAAGAGCAGGTTATCATGAACCTTCTCCGCGACACTTATGTTGAAAATCCTACGAAATGGCATGGTGTAGTTGCTGATTGGAAAGGCGTTTCGGAAGAAACCACTACCGGCGTTCACCGTTTGTACCAGATGTTGGAAAAAGGAGAACTGTTGATTCCTGCTATTAATGTAAACGATTCAGTTACCAAATCGAAATTCGACAACCTTTACGGATGCCGCGAATCACTGGCCGATGGTATTAAACGCGCAACAGATGTTATGCTTGCAGGTAAAGTTGTGGTTGTATGTGGTTATGGCGACGTTGGAAAAGGTAGCGCTAAGTCAATGCGTGCCTACGGAGCAAGGGTTATCGTTACCGAAATTGATCCGATTTGTGCTCTGCAGGCAGCTATGGAAGGTTTTGAAATCACCACCGTTGAAGATGCTTTAACCGAAGGAAATATTTATGTTACCACAACCGGCAATAAGGATGTTATTACCGTGGAACATATGATGAAAATGAAGGATCAGGCTATCGTATGTAATATCGGCCATTTCGACAACGAAATTCAGGTTGATAAACTGAACACTATGGCTGACGTTCAAAAAATTGAAATCAAACCACAGGTTGACAAATATGTTTTTCCTGACGGACATTCCATTTTTATGCTTGCTGAAGGACGTTTGGTAAATCTGGGTTGTGCTACAGGCCATCCTTCGTTCGTAATGAGTAACTCTTTCTCGAACCAGACTTTGGCTCAGCTCGATTTGTGGAAAAATAACTATGAAGTTGGCGTTTACCGTCTGCCGAAATACCTCGACGAAGAAGTTGCCCGACTGCACCTCGAACAATTAGGTGTTAAACTTACAAAGCTTACGCCTGAGCAGGCTGCATATATTTCGGTACCGGCTGATGGTCCTTACAAACCAGATCATTACCGTTACTAAACGCACATTGTGCTTAAGTGTATAAAGTAAAAGGCTGTCAGAAAATATTTTGACAGCCTTTTATATTTTTAAGCGTTTTTGGAACCAGCTTTAATTGGTATTTACACTCATATGATTTTCAATATAATTTAATCCTTTTTTTTTATTAAATATGCAATTCAAAAACTACTAATTATAAATATACAATACGTCGCCATCGTAATTCCATCGGTACTGCATAAGTGAATAGGGCGACGGCCCTCCGTATGGCGTTCCATCGTAAAGTATAAATTTCGACATACAAACTGAATCAACGCAGGTGCTTCCTGATGGATCAACTATTACCCGCGCACCGGGTTTCTCGGGATCGTAGGGACAGCAGCGTTCGTAAACGGCAAACTGCTCGCGGAGTATGCGGTAAATAACAATCCCCCTGTACCCGCCATCCACATACCTGTATCCTCCGATAGGAATTAAATCCATTGAATCAGGGTAAAGTTGCAGGTTCACGTAAACGTAGGGTATCAATGGCTGATTATCCTTATCACATCCCGGTACCACAAGTAAAAGAAGAATTATTAAAGCAATGATTCGCATATCAACAATTAAGGTAATGATTTTTCGTTGTAAAAGTACTGTATAACATTTTCAGAAACGCTTGTATGCAATTAAAATTGCTAAATCGTTTTAAAATTCTGTTTTAAATGCAGACAAACCCTTTCTCATTCCCAGTCCATAATAAACGAAATTTCAACAATGATCAAATACTCCAAAAGAAGCAGACTAATATACCTGTTCATAATTATTTTCTTCACAGTTATCACATTTACCGGTTCAGGATGCAGTATTTTGAGAAAAGACAAGCAAGCGGTGGCAGACAAAAAACAGGAACAGGCTGATAAAAAAGCGAGTGCAGAATATGAGAAAGCACGTGTGGCATATTATAAGCGGCAAAATAAGGAGACGAAAAAGATGATGAAAAAAACCAGCAAAAAAGCGGCTAAATATAATAAGCCCATGAAACGTAAAGGTTTGTTTAAACCGAAGTGTGATTAAATATTATGATATCCGAATTGTGAATGCACTTTTTGGACGCAGGCATATCTTATCTCTATTTTTAATTTTTCCGAAACTAAGAGACACAGATTGAAAATATCAGAAGTTTTCATTGAAGTTGTTTTCTATATCGCTTAAATGAGTATAAGTGAATATTATTTGTACTTTTACACAAACAAATTACAAATAATCAGCGATGGAAGACTTTCTTTATATTATAATAGGTATAGCCTGGGTAGCATACTCTATTTATAGCAGCCGGCAGAAAGCATTAAAGAAACAAGCGCAGACAAGACCTGGCGGTGAGCCATCGCAATCTACAACTTTGCCCGGCAGTGGAGCAAAAACATTATTCGAGGACATTTTGCGCGAATTATCTGGAGAACCCGCTCCTGCTGCTCCTGCAACCAAACCGGCAAATACAGCCAAATATCCCACCTACGAGGAATATCAGCAAACAAACGATACGTACAAAAGTTCAACAATTCAACCAAACATCAGGGAATCCATTGCGGATTATACCCGAAAAGAGCCTGCAACAGCCATCAAAACACATTCTGATAATAAGCAACTAACAAAAAATGAAAGCCTTGCAAGAAAATTTAACATACGCGAAGCCGTCATTTTCAGTGAATTACTGAATCGAAAATACTTCTGAACCGGAAATTTTTCCTTTGAGGTATGATTTGTTAACAGAAGTTAAAAATCTTTTTACCTTTACACGCTTTTTAGAAGGTAGGATATCACTATTTACAGCAACATAATAACAAATCTTTATGGTAAGAAAATTACTCTTTCTCCTCGTTTTGCTTCTGGCAGCAAACGCAGCATTACTTGCCCAATCGGGAGCGCTGCAGGGCAAAGTTATCGACAAGGCTACCAAAGAGCCTATCCCTTTCACTAACATTGTTATTGAAAATAAAGGGACACAGGCAGGCGGAACCGCCTCTGATTTCGATGGCAAGTACACAATCAAACCGATTACACCGGGTACCTATGATGTAAAAGCATCGTTCCTGGGATACAAACCGGTTCAGATTACCGGAGTGCCTGTTCGTTCCGGTACTATCGAATACCTGAATATTGAGCTGGAATCAACAGCTGTTCAGGTTGAAGGTGTTACCATTACGAAATACCGGGTTCCTCTTATCGATAAAGATAAAACACAATCAGGAGCCACTGTTACATCCGAAGAAATTTCGAAGATGCCGAACCGTAGTGCTGCAGCTGTTGCTACCAGCGTCGGAGGTGTATTTTCACGTGATGGTGAAGTAGGAAACGTTCGCGGTCAGCGTACTGACGGTAACGTTACCTATATTGATGGTATCAGGGTTCGTGGTTCGGGAGGTCTTCCTGAATCTGCTATCGAACAGGTATCGGTTATCCTTGGTGGTGTTCCTGCCCAGTATGGCGATGCTACCGGAGGTATCATCAATATCACTACCAAAGGCCCTTCGCGTCAGTTTGGAGGTGGACTTGAGCTTCAAACCTCACAATTCCTCGATCCTTACGGAAGCCAGCGTGTAGGTTTAAATATGACCGGACCGCTTTTTATGAATAAAGAAAAAACAGAAGCTTTACTCGGTTACTTTGTAGCTGCCGACTTCAACTATCATAAAGATGGTGCTACTTTACCCATGGGAATGTATAAGGTTAACGATGCCAAGCTAGCCGAACTGGAGAAAAACCCTCTTCGCGCATCAGGCACTGGTTTCGGAACATTCCAGAATGCTGAATTTATTCGGATGAGCGATCTGGAAGAGTTAAAATCAACACTCAACACTAACGGTTATGATGTAAATGCTTCCGGAAAAATAGATGTTAAAACCGGCAAGAATACTAACCTCACCTTCGGGGGATCATATAATATGTATTCAGGGAATAACTATAATTTGTATAACTCAGTGTTCAATTATAACCGGAACTCATACTCACAGGGTAATACCTGGCGTGTTTTCGGTAGGTTTACACAGCGTTTCCCTGCATCTAAAGAAGGTAATAACCTTATTAAAAATATTTATTACTCTATACAGGCTGACTATACCAGCATTGAAAACAAAACGGAAGATCCTGAACTGAAAGATAATCTGTTTGCATATGGCTATGTAGGAAAATTTGACACTTACAAAACAAAAGGATATGATGCAACTCTAGATACAACAGGGGGTGATCTGACACTAAGGTTGAACATGAACGGTTTTGCCGATACCCTTGTTACTTATCAAAGGGCTGAGTTTAATCCTGTACTTGCCAATTATACTTCCAACTTTTATGATTTATATCCCAATCCGAACAGGGTTGATGATATCTATCAAGGTGGTGGAATGCTCAACGGATATACCCCTAATGGCGTGTTCGGTGGTGTTTACAGTTTATGGTCGGCACCTGGAAATCAACAGGCTGGTTATGCAAAAAACTTTACTCAGCAGGTTACTGCTAATATGAATTTCTCAGCCGATATCGGAAACCATGAAATAAAACTCGGTTTCACCTTTGAACGATATAGTCAGAGTAGTTATTCGTATGCGCCAATTACATTCTGGTCACAGATGTACCAGCTTACCAACTCGCATATTATTCAGCTTGACTTGGCAAACCCTACTGTTACTACCGGTGAGATTTATTTGAATAGCGGAGATACAGTAAATTTTGTACAAACTGATTACAAAAGGTTATACGACGGTGAATCGCAGCGTACTTTCGATAAAAATCTTCGTGCAGCTATGGGCCTGCCAGGTAACGGCACTGACTGGATTGATGTAAACTCCTATGACCTCAATTCAAACTCAATCTCCTACATCGATGCTAACAGCGAAAGACATACCGTTAACCTGAATAAACCTTTATCAGTAAACTTTTTCAGTCCTGACGAATTCCTGAACAACGGCAACCAGTTTGCTGCAGCCAGAGGTTACGACTATTACGGAAATAAACTTTCATCGAATCCAAGCACCATGGATTTCTTTAACGAGAAAGATGCAAATGGTGATTATACCCGCGCTGTTGCTCCGTTTGAGCCTATTTATATGGCAGGATATATTTCTGATAAATTTTCATTCGACGACCTCGTATTCAACGTTGGAGTCCGCGTTGACCGTTTTGATGCAAACCAAAGTGTTTTAGCCGATCCATATTCCTTATACCCTGTAAAAACTGTTGCTGAGGTTGATAACCTGGGAGAGCATCCTGCAAGTATGGGCCAGGATTTTAACGTATATGTTGACAATGCAACCGAGCCATCACGTATAATGGGTTACCGCGATGGAAACAAATGGTACGATGCAGAAGGCACTGTTTTACAGGATCCTTCATTAAAGCTTTCTGCTGGCAATGGAGTTATCCCTTACCTTTCGGGCGACAAAGTAATCTCGAACCAATCGTTTGCTGATTATGTACCACAGATATCAGTAATGCCTCGTATTTCGTTTTCATTCCCTATTTCGGATGAAGCTTTATTTTATGCTCACTACGATGTAATTACACAAAGGCCTAAACAAAACGCAGTATTTAATCCTATCAGCTACCTTTTCTGGGAAGTTGAAGGAAATCCAACTATTGCAAACCCTGACCTGAAACCTGAGAAAAACGTAAACTATGAATTAGGTTTCCAGCAGAAACTTTCGAATTCATCGTCTATAAACATTTCGGCTTTCTACATCGAGTCGCGCGACCAGATTCAGTCATTCCGCTATACCGGAGCTTATCCTAAAACATATTATTCATACAATAATATCGACTTTGGAACAGTTAAAGGTTTCACTGTAGCATATGACCTTCGCCGTACAGGCAACGTGCGCATCAGGGCTAACTATACCTTGCAGTTCGCTAACGGAACAGGATCGAACCCTGAAACCTCAGCTGGTCTTATCCGCTCAGGACAGCCTAACCTTCGTAACCTTATACCTCTTGATGCTGACCAACGTCATGCCATCCAGATGAATGTCGATTTCCGTTACGGAGAAGGAACTGACTATAACGGGCCAACCATTGGTGTAGTTCAGGTATTGAAAAATACAGGATTTAACATCACTATGAACGGCGGTTCAGGAACACCATATACCCGTTCGAGTAAAATTTCAAGCCTCGTTTCACCGGTTACTATTATTCAGGGATCCATTAACGGATCAAGGTTACCGTGGTCATTCAGGATGGATGGACGTTTGGACCGCGATATCACCATTTCGACCGGAAAAGATGCCAATGGAAACAAAAAGAATTATTATCTCAATGTTTATCTACAGGTGTTGAATATTCTTAATTCGAAGAATATCATGAGCGTTTATGCCGCAACCGGAAACCCTGACGACGACGGATACCTGGCAGCCGCTGAATACCAATCACAGATCAATGCTCAACTTGACACACAGTCGTATATTGATATGTACAGCATCAGGGTTAACTCTCCTTACAACTACAGTTCACCCCGTATGATCCGTGTTGGAGTAGGATTAAACTTCTGATCGTTATTCAATGCAGTATAGAAACGAAAAACAAACAAGTACTATGAAAAATATACTCCTTATTATACCGGCGATTATACTGGGCTTTCTGCTATCGGTTAATACAACCAGGGCGGAGCAGGTTCATTATAAATCAGGAACACCCGCAGTTAAGCAAACAGCTGCCGGTTGTGTTGCCGGGGCTAACTTTAAGTGGCTTGAGATAAACAATGTTCGTACCCGCATAAACACGGGTGGCGATATGTGGTGGGATTTTGAAGTTGCCCAGTATGAGATACCGAAAGGTTCGAAAAAGATGTCAATGTTCGCTGCAGCCCTCTGGATTGGAGGTCTTGATGCAAACGGACAGTTAAAACTGGCAGCACAACGCTTTCGTCAGGTAGGTTACGACTTTACAACCGGTCCTCTTACTATTGACGGGACGGCATCAACCTCTAATGATGTTTGCGCTAAGTATGATAAAATACATTATGTAACCCGGGCCGAAGTGGATGATTTCCTTGCCTGGTTCGACGACAAAGCAGCTTACCCTGATTATATTCCACCTACCTCTATTACTGAATATCCTGCTCATGGCGAAATAGCTAAAGGACAGAGTTATTACCTGGCTCCTTTCTACGATAGTGATGCCAAAGCTGATCCGAATGGAGATTATGACCCATTAAATGATGGTGACTACCCGTATTATGACCTAAGCAATGAATTATGCGGAACAAAATCACCTACTGCTGAAGACATCTATTATAATAAAGAAAAAACTGGTAACCTTGTTGATCAGGTTCTTAAAGGCGATGCTACCTTATGGTGGGTATTCAACGATAAAGGAAATATTCACAGCGAAACAAAGGGTGAACCTATCGGTTTGGAAATCAGGGCTCAGGCATTTGGGTTCTCAACCAACGACGAAATTAATAACATGACTTTTTATAGTTATGAAATTATCAACCGTTCCACCTACAGGCTCACACAAACTTACTTCAGCCAGTGGGTTGATACCGACCTTGGGTTTGCAGGCGACGATTATGTTGGTTGCGACGTAATGCGCGGTTTAGGGTATTGTTACAACGGAACAGCAGTTGACGGCAGCGGCCAGGCTTATGCATATGGCAATCAGCCACCTGCTATTGGTGTTGACTTCTTCCAAGGACCTTATATTGATGCTGATAAATCGAATACACTTAACGGAGATAACCCAGGTTTAAAAAGTGATGGAACCTGGTTCCTTAAAGGATCGCCTGATCAGGTATATACGGGGGCTGCTCAACTTGTTCAATGGGATGGCGATACTATTGCTAAAGCAGTTAGCCCTGGTGATACAATTTATTCAGTAGTTAACTCAGCTGCTATAAACGGTATAAATTTCGGAAACGGCATAGAAGATGACGAACGTTTCGGTATGCGCAGGTTCGTATATCATAATAACGGAGGTCCATTTTATATGCAGGATCCAAATACAGCTATAGAATACTATAACTTTTTACGCGGAATATGGAAAGACGGAACCAAGATGCTTTATGGCGGAAACGGTCATATTACAGCTGGTGGTTACGGTCCTGAATGCGACTTTATGTTCCCGGGCGAAACAGATACTTATGATTGGGGAACCAAAGGCGCATTGCCTAATGGACCCAAAAAATGGACAGAAGTCACCGCTGGTAACCCTCCTGATGACCGACGGTTTATGCAATCAGCCGGACCATTCGTACTCGAACCTGGTGCTGTTAACTATATTACCGTAGGTATTCCATGGGCTCGCGCTTTATCTGGCGGTCCTGAAGCATCTGTTATACTTTTAAAACAAGTGGATGATAAATGTCAGCAACTGTTCGATAACTGTTTTAAAGTAATTACAGGTCCCAATGCTCCTGACCTTACCATACGCGAACTGGACAAAGAGCTTATTCTTTATATCTCGAACCGCAAAACTAATGACGCCGGTAACAACTACCAGGAGCGCTACACTGAATACGATCCTCGTATCCAGGGACCAGAGAACGAAAGCTGGGATTCATTATATCGTTTCGAAGGGTACCAGATTTATCAACTTAAGACTTCAACTGTTTCGGTAGCTGATTTAAGTAATACTGAAGTAGCCAGGCTCGTATTCCAGACTGATGTTAAGAATAACGTAAGCCGCCTTGTTAACTTCTACTACGATCAAAACCTCGGAGGAAGCGTTCCTGTGGAAGAAGTTGTTGGTGCAAACAAAGGGATTTCACACTCTGTAAAAATGTCGAAAGATGCATTTACAGGTGAAGATCTGGTAAACCACAAGCAATATTATTACCTCGCTATTTCTTATGCTCATAATAACTATAAGGATTATGTGCAAACTGAGCCAACAGGTCTCGATGGTCAGAAACTCCCGTACCTTGCAGGTCGCAAGAATATTAAGAGCTATACAGGGATTCCGCATATCCCGGTAGGACTGGTTTCGGCTACAAGTACCTATAACGACGGACTGGTAGTTACCCGCGTTGCAGGACAAGGTAACGGAGGCAGATTTATCGATTTGTCCGATGAATCCATAGCCGAAATACTTTCGAAACCTATGGCAGACACATTATCGAATGTTCCGGGCAGCTCCAATTACCCGATCGCTTATAACCTTACTTACAAAAGTGGCCTTGGCCCTATTGATGTAAAAGTTATTGATCCGTTGAATGTGAAAGATGCCAGTTACTCGGTTAAATTCGATTCGATGTATAATATGCGTGTTAAAGTTGGTGAACTGGATACTACCCTTTTGGTTAACTACTGGACATTGGTTGATAATTCAACAGGTAAAGTATATGTGTCCGATACTTCGACAAATGTTAAAAACGAACAGTTATTCCTCGATCTCGGACTTTCGGTTACCATAGAACAGCCTTTATATCCCGGACCATACATTGTTGCACGAAACAATGAAGGAACACCGGAATATGCAACCCAACTCGAAAATAACGGATTCCTGGGTGCAGAAGTTGTCTATCAGGATTCGACCCGTCAATGGCTGAACTTTTTACCTGATGTGGATGGAATTCCCCAATTAGACTGGATCAAATCAGGGGTAGCTACTACTGACTGGCAGAATCCGGTAAGGAATTTCGACCCTGATGCAAACTATGAAAAAATTCTGGACGGGACCTGGACTCCCTACATTTTCGCTCAATCGAATGATACAATATTTGGTATTGCACATCGTGAAGCTCCGGCCAATGATTTGTCAAAATCCAAAAACTTTTTCTACGACATCTCCAGCGTGGATATCGTATTTACATCAGACCGCTCGAAATGGACAAGAAGTGTTGTAATAGAAGAGTCATCATCGGTGAATGATTCAGAAGGAAAAGTAAAAAGGCACGAAATCAGGAAAGGTCGTTCAGTGAACCAGGATGGTGATACCGCAGTGGTAAGCAGCGATCCAGCCTTGAATTCCGACTTAATTTCTCCTTATGGTATGGGCTGGTTCCCCGGATATGCCATCAATATTGAAACAGGCGAACGCCTTAACATTATGTTCGGTGAAGACTCAAGATTGATAGAGGACAATGGACGTGACATGCTGTTTAATCCAACAGCAACCCTAGTTACCAATTCAGGAAAATCAATTATGGGTGGAAGGCATTATATTTATGTAATGGCTCATACCGGTAACAAAAAAGATTATGCTGATCTTGGAACTCCTGTATTCCCTACAGATGTTTATGACAACCCTGCTTATGATGGTGGAGCGCATTTTGTTAAAATAATGAGTGCCAAATACTCAACAGCTAACCAAAGAACATTCATGAAAGCACTACAATATTCGAATTGTATGTGGGTTACTGTTCCGCTTGGCCCTACTAATAACCAGGAAGTACCATGGCTCGATAACGAAGCAAAAGTAAAACTACGTATTTCGAAACCATACAACAGGTATTTTGCAACCCGTTTGACTGGTGAGCAGAACCTGAACAACTACTGGCCAATGTACAATTTCGAGACTAAAGGCGTGGCAACCAACCTCAATGATGTAGCCAAGGCTACCACTGATCTAGATCTTATAAATGTTGTTCCTAATCCTTACCGTGCTTATGCCAACTATGAAACCGATCAGCTTGATAACCGGGTTAAGATTGTAAATCTACCACAGCGATGCGAGGTAACCATTTATTCAACAAATGGAAGCATTATACGACAGTATAACAAGGATGAAACCAAAACCTATATTGACTGGGATCTCAAAAACTTTGCTGGTATTCCAATTGCCGGAGGTGTTTATATCATTCATGTAAAGAGTGATCAGGGTGAGAAGATTATTAAATGGTTTGGTTCACTGCGTCCGGTTGACCTTAACGCATTCTAATCAATCAGGAGAAAACAGCAAATTAACCTCTAAAAAACTGACTTAACACATGAAAAATATCTATAAGTCGATAACAGCAGTCCTCCTGGCAGCAGTAATGATACTTCCTCTGGCTTTAATAGCCGGTAATAAGGACAGGTCAGGTCAGGCAGGAGCATCAGAACTTCTCATTAATCCCTGGGCACGCAGTTCAGGTTGGGGCGGCGTAAATATTGCCAATAGTTTCGGTCTCGAAAGTATTTATACCAATGTAGCCGGACTGGCATTTACACCTAAAACTGAACTTATCTTCAGCAATACACAATGGTTGAAAGGATCCGAAATTTCGATCAACAATTTTGGATTTGCCCAAAAGATAGGAGAATCGAGTGTATTGGGCGTTTCAATTATGGCAATGAGTTTCGGCGACCTGCCAATAACCACAACCGAAATACCTGAGGGTGGTATTGGTACTTTTTCGCCATCATACCTTAATATCAATATTGCTTACGCTAAAGCATTCTCCAATTCAATTTACGGGGGATTTAATTTTAAAATTATTTCCGAATCCATAAGTGACGTTGGTGCCCAAGGCGTAGCAGTAGACGCAGGCATTCAATATGTAACCGGTGAACGTGAAAATATCCGTTTCGGTATTTCATTGAAAAACGTAGGGCCAACCATGAAATTTTCAGGTGACGGACTTTCGATCCGCAGTTTTCTGCCAGGTCAGGAAAGCCAGTTCACTGTTGAACATCGTTCCGCTGAATTCGAATTGCCTTCGTTATTGAACATTGGTGGTTCGTATGCGTTTCTTATCAGCGATATTCATACGTTAACCCTTGCTGCAGCTTTTACTTCCAATGCATTCAGCAAGGACCAGTATATTATTGGTGCTGAATACAACTTAAAAGACTACCTCATTCTCCGTGGCGGATACACTTATGAAGACGGTATAACTACCAAAGACCGCACCACTGCTCTTACAGGTCCTTCGGGCGGAGTTTCGGTACAGGTACCAATCAATAAGGAAAAGAAATCGGTTTTCTCGGTTGATTACTCCTACCGCGCTACCAACCCTTTCAAAGGGAGCCACACTATGGCTGTAAGGCTTAGTTTCTAAAAATAATTCCGGCAGACAATATCTGCACACGTAGTAACATTAAACCTGAAAGGACCCTTTTAATTAAGGGTCTTTTCTTCTTATTATTAACCAAAACCAATTGCTACCGTTATGACCCAGGTAACATATTATACCAAAGAAGGATTCGAAAAACTAAAGACAGAACTCGAACATCTGATCAATATCGAACGTCCGTCAATCTCGTCACAAATTGCTGATGCCCGCGATAAAGGCGACCTTTCGGAAAATGCTGAATACGATGCGGCAAAAAATGCGCAGGGAATGCTTGAAATGCGTATTTCGAAGCTGCAGGATATGCTGCGCAACGCGAGGCTGATTGATGAGTCGAAAATGGATGCATCGAAAGTTCAGATCCTTTCGACCGTTAAAATCATGAACCTGAAGAATAACGCTGTAATGGCATACACACTGGTTCCGGAAAATGAAGCTGACCTTAAAGCCGGGAAAATATCTGTGTCGTCGCCTATTGCTAAAGGTTTGCTTGGAAAAACCAAAGGCAGCAAAGTGGAAATTACCATACCGGCTGGGACAATTACATTTGAAATAATTGAAATAACCGTTAAGTAATTGAGTCATGGCAGGAATATTTGCACGCATAGCCTCCGGCGAAATTCCATCGTATAAAGTAGCTGAGAACGACCGTTTTTTCGCTTTCCTCGATATTAACCCGCTGGCTAAAGGCCATGTGCTGGTAATTCCGAAACAGGAAATTGACTACATCTTTGATATTGAAGATGAAATGTACAAGGATCTCTGGCTTTTCAGTATGAAAGTGGCCAGGGCAATAAAACAAGTTGTTCCCTGCATTAAAGTAGGTGTGGCTGTAATTGGCCTCGAAGTAACTCATGCTCATATTCACCTTGTGCCACTAAACACTATGAATGATATTAATTTCAGCCGGCCGAAACTTACTTTCCCGGCGGAAGAAATGAAGCAGATGGCTGAAGCAATTGCTGAAGCTTTCAGGAAATGATAGAACTCACACCTTACTCTGAATCCGCTTTCCAAAAAGGCGGATTTTTTTTGTATATAAAGATGACAAATTAGCGCTGATAACGAATATTTTCAATACGTAAAGCAATTCCGGTTTCCAGTGGAAGCATGGCATTAATTAACCGGGCTTCCTTAAACTTTTTCAAATCATTAAAAGTAATTTCCTCCTCTCCTATTTTATTTCTTTTTAAAAGTGATTCACGCATGGTGCCCCGAAGTAAGGGCTGTGCAGGAGTTACCCATTTATCTCCATCAAAAAAAACAATATTCGAAAAACTAGTATCCGTGATATGGCTGTCCTTTACAATCAGGATATCATCGCAATCGCCGCGCATGTTCATAAGTTCAAGCAAATGCGAGCGGTCGGAATATTTATGGCTGTATGAAATTGTGTTATCCTCAACAAGCATCAGCGATTCAATAACTCTTTTTTGATAAAGAATAATTTCTATTTCATTGATAGAAGAACTGTAAGCTACTTTGCATTTATAAATACCTGTTTTGCAATTGGATGGAACAACAATTTCGTTCTCAAGAAAAAGCTGATTCTTTTCTCCTAAAAGTTCCTCCCTGCTCCTGTTAAGCCTGAAATTATGATATTCCAGGTTCATGAGAACACCATCCTGCAGCATTATGGTTTCAAATAAAAGGGACATACACTTTATCGATTAATTCATTGTATTCAGCTTCCGGATTGCTGTTTATCGTTATGCCTCCGCCGCTGCAGAAAGTAAGTTTTCCGTGGTCGTTGCTAATGAAACGAATCATCACCCCCGAATCGAGTGTCAAACCGTTGTAATAGCCAAAAACACCTGTATAAAAACCCCTCGAATAGTTCTCAGCTTCGCGTATAATCTGAAGTGTTTTGGCTTTTGGCGCACCTGAAACGGAACCTGCCGGAAGCAGTTTTTTGAGTATATTGCCTAACTCCGAATGGTAACCTTCGGGCAACGTTCCGGAAATTTCGGAGCTGACCTGGAGTAATGTTTTCTCGTTGGTAACAATTTTCTCGATATACCGAAAACGGTCAACCTGCACATCATGGGCAACCATACTCAGGTCGTTGCGAATAAGATCGACAATAGTGTTGTGCTCTGCAGTTTCTTTGGCATCGTTCAATATTGTGTTCTCAGCGCCGGGCAAAGAAGCATCAATTGTGCCTTTCATCGGGAACGAACTTATTTTCCCATTGTTTATCTGAATGAAAATTTCAGGTGAAAATACAACAAACTGATTGCCGAACAACAACTTATAGCGCGCATTACTCCGGGCAAAAATTTCGGGAAGCGTAGCATTTAATTCAATGGGAGTCGGAAATGTAAGATTAGTGAGATATGAATTTCCTGCCCGGAGATTACTATGAACAATGTCGAAAGCTCTTTCATACAAGTGTATTGCCACCGGAGCTTTCGAGAGTACTACAGGTTTACCGGAAATCTCAGTGGTACTGAAATTACTAAAGCCATTGATACTAAATAATACCCCATCATTTTCGGCTGTTTGGGGTTCAAAAAAAAATCCGTTTTCCGCCTCAAAATCAATTCCAAAGAGGAATGGTTTATGGTAGCCCCCATTCTCATTCATGAGGTCAAAAACTTTTTCAGCAGGGAGAAGCATCAAGGGAAGAAGGTTAACGAACTACAAAATTACCAATAAACTGCCAGTAATCGCTATTTTTGCGCTTTCAACCTACGCAATGCGAATACTGCTCATCGATAATTACGACTCTTTTACGTGGAATCTGCACCAGCTTTTACTTAGAGCAGGAGCTGGCGGTATCGAAGTGGTTAAAAACGATGAAGTACTACCTGTGCACATTACTAATGCTGATGCCATGGTTTTCTCGCCCGGACCTGGATTGCCCTCCGAAGCAGGACGTATGAAAGAAATGATCAGTACCTTTGCCGGACGTAAAAAGATATTAGGCATTTGTTTGGGTCACCAGGCTATTGCAGAAGTTTTTGGCGCTGGTTTATTGCAGGCTGATGAAATTTATCACGGAACCGCCACTCCGCTGCGGATACTGGAGCAAAAATACTTGTTCAGCGATATTCCGGAAAATGTGCCTGTCGGCAGGTATCATTCATGGATTGTAGATTCAAAAAACTTTCCTCCGGAGCTACAGGTAACCGCAACGGATCACAAAGGAATAATTATGGCATTGAGACACAGAACGATGGATATTACCGGGGTACAGTTCCATCCGGAATCAATTTTAACTCCGGCAGGCGTAACGATGATGCGTAATTGGATTTGCCACTAAGCATAGCACTATTCTCTATTCACTTAATAAACTCTTCACTTCAATCACCTCACCCCCGTCCCCTCTCCTCAAGGAGAGGGGTGACTCCACCCTCAAAATTTAACTAATGAGGACTATTTTGTTTTTAACTTTTCATGGCGTAGAGCGCCACCATGCTAAAGCTTGGTTTTCGTTTCACTCCAACATCCGCTTCACTACAGCTTTTTCACTTTTCACTTTTAACTCTTCACTATTCATTATTCACTTTTCACTATTCACTCAATAAGCCCTCTCATTCCTTCCTTCAATAAAATTAATAAAGGATTTATTTACCACTTTATTTCCTCCGGGAGTTGGGTATTTGCCGGTAAAATACCAGTCGCCGGTATGATTTGGTATAGCCTGGTGCAAATCTTCGATGGTTTGATACACAATAGCCACTTCGGCTTTGCAGCCTGGCGGAGTTACCAGTTGGGCAATTTTAGCGGAAATCTGTTGAGGCGTGAAGAGATCGTATATTTCTTTTACATGATTCACTACCTGCTCTTTAGGTAGTTTTTCCTGTGCTTTACATTTTTTATAAACTTCGTTCAGGATTTCACTCTGATGACTTTCTTTCAACAATTCGATAGTAGCAGTGAAAGCAATAAAATCGGTGATTTTGGCCATATCGATACCGTAACAATCCGGGTATCGGATCTGAGGTGCCGATGAGGCAATAACGATCTTTTTTGGCCCCAGCCTGTCGAGCATACGTATAATACTCTGCTTCAGAGTAGTACCACGAACAATTGAATCGTCAAGAACAACCAGGTTATCGATACCCCTTCGCACTGTTCCATAAGTAACATCATAAACGTGTGCTACGAGGTCGTTTCGCTGTGAGTCCTGGGTAATAAAAGTACGCAGCTTGATATCTTTAACGGCTACTTTTTCGGCCCTTGGTTTCAGTTTAAAAATTTCCTGTAACTGCTCGCGGGTAATGGTTGGTCCAGCCTGAAGGATTTTGTCCGATTTAATCTGGTCACAAACATTGTTAAGTTCTTCTACCAATCCGTAAAATGCAGATGCTGCTGTATTTGGGATATAACTGAAAACTGTATTCTGCAGGTCATGACCCACTTCGGCAAGCACATTCGGTGTTAAAGCGCTTCCTAAGCGTTTACGTTCATTATAAATTTCTTTATCAGTACCACGGCTGAAATAGATCCGCTCAAACGAACACGAACGTCGTGGAGCAGGTTGTTTGATCATTTCCTCTGTAACTGTTCCGTCGCGGCGGATTATCAGTGCATGTCCAGGTTTTACTTCATGAACGTCGTCGTAAAGCACGTTTAAGGTAGTCTGAATAACAGGGCGCTCTGAAGCAGCAACTACTATTTCATCGTCCTTGTACCAAAAAGCGGGACGTATTCCGTTCGGATCGCGCAGAATAAAAGCATCACCATGACCTATCATACCAACTATTGCGTAACCTCCATCCCAATGCTCTGATGATTCGGCAAGCAGATCTTTGATATCCAGATTTTTAGCTATCAGCTCTGTGCTTTCCCGTTTATTAAAACCTTCTTTTTTGAATCGATGGTAAAGGTCCTCATTTGATTCGTCGAGGAAATGTCCGATTTTTTCAAGAATGGTAACGGTATCGGATGTTTCAACCGGATATTGACCGAACTGAACCAGACGCTGAAACAATTCGTCAACATTAGTCATGTTGAAATTGCCGGCTAACACCAGGTTGCGCGTCATCCAGTTATTGTAACGCACAACGGGATGCAGGTTCTCAATATTATTTGTCCCAAAAGTTCCGTACCTGAGGTGTCCCATGAACACTTCGCTGTAAAAAGGAACGTTTTTCTTAAGCCATATAGCATCATCGAGTTTTGCCGGATCTTTGCGCTGTATATCCTGAAAGGGCTTATAAATCTGCTTAAAAATATCATCGATCGGAGCCGGTGTGTTCGACCTTACCCTATCGATGTAGCGGTTTCCAGGAGCTACATTCAGCTTTATACTTGCCACACCTGCTCCATCCTGACCGCGGTTATGCTGCTTTTCCATCAGGAGGTGTAACTTATTGATGCCATAAAGTGTAGTGCCATACCTGGAATAATAATATTCGAGCGGCTTAAGAAGCCTGATAAAGGCAATTCCACATTCATGTTTTATTTGTTCACTCATGGGTTGGGTGTTGCGGTTGTAAATGATAAATAATGAAACAAACCATCTGTTAGAAAACGGAAAAGAAACAGCAGCAGGCGAAGAAATGTTTTATTTCTACCTGTTGTTGCTCAAAATCAGTCATTACTGGTTGTTTGCTTGTAGTTAATTTCTAATCAGCTTTTTACTGCCGGCATATCCTTCTTTTGTATAAAAAAGCAGGACATAAGTTCCTTTTGCGAAGGAATTTACATCAAAGGTTAAAGTATTGCCGGACGAAGTTTCGCGGTCCAGTACTTTGCTTCCGGTAAGGCTTACCATGCGGACACGGAGGATATTAGCAGGCATTTCGATTGACACTATATTCCTGGCCGGATTGGGATAAATACTTACCTGGTCCATCAGGGCGTTTTCAGGAATTCCGAATGGAGTTCCCTGGTCGTTGTAAAAACAAGCGTAGGTATATTTGCCTTCTTCAATTACCCATACCCTGTTAGGCTGTCCATAAGGAAATTCAACAATTGAATCGTTCCAGGTGCTGTTGATACGGAATTTGAATTCAAGACGGTCGGCGGTTATAAAGCCTGGTATGGTTATTGCATAAATGGCTGAGTCCGTTCCGGGAACAATAGACAAAATATGTTTTGTACCGTCAAAATTATTGAATGTTCCTGCTATATCTACTGTGTCAGTGCGGGGAAAGAACAAACTGTCGGCAATGTATTCCGACATATTCACTATAAAATTCAGGCTATGAAACTGGGTTACCGTTTCGGTAACTGCAATATCATCAATAGCTATTTTGTCGCCTCCTGATGCTGTGGTAAGCCTGAATCCGATATAAACCACCTGGTTTGCAAATCCTGCAGTAGCCAGATTAAGTTCCTGTTCTTCAAAAGCCGCAGAATTAGAAGAAGTAAACTCCCCTGCCATCGGATTAAACAGACAACCGCTTACCGACTGTTCGGTGTTCGAAACATAAATTTCGTAGGTATCCGTTTTGCCCGGGGTCAACGAAAGGCTCCTGAAAGTGAGTATTGATTTTTCGCCAAGCCTCATGGCCGGCGTAATAAACCAATCGTCAGCGGTTACTGCTGGATTGTAATTGGATGTTGCTTTTGCTGCATGATTATTACCTGTACCGGCAAGGTCAACAAACCAAGGAACGGCTTGAAGGGTATCCAAAGCGGTTTCGGCTGGTATCCCTTTATCAAGGTTTACCAGCACATAATCTTGAAACAGGCTGGCGGTATCCTCGAAATTCTGGGAATAAACAACCTGCTGGGCATTTGCCGAAACAAAGGTTGCCAGGATGAACATTACTGCAATAGAAATTTTTCGCATCATACAGTTAAAATGAGAAACGCTGCTAAATTGATTGCTGATGTATTGATTTGACAAACAAGTACTTATCGGCAATTTGAAACTGGCAGGTTCGTTTGAAAGGTGCAAATTTACAAATTCCGCATCAATAAAAAGGTGCTGAACAAATATAGGTTTCGGCAGTTTCCTATTATTAGGAAATTTTAACGTTAATTTGCTTAACATTTGTGTTGACATACTGTTTAAATAGCTCTTAAATATGAGCGTATTGAAAGTAGCGAAAAAATTTCAGTATTTACTTCCGGTGAACTAAATCTACTTAAATGATTACAGCGTTTCTGAATTAATGTTCAGATTATAGAATTTCAAAAAAGGAATCTGGTATTCACAAAAGCTCAATTATTTAACCGGCCAGCGAAAAAATCAAATAATCATCATTAAAATATGCGATCAGTGCAGTTTCTTATTTTTTTCAGTATTGTTATACTGATTTACAGCCTAGTTAACTATTACATCTATATCCGCGGCATGCAGGCTTTGCCTGAGGGAATGGTTTTTAAAAGCTGGTATCCGTGGATTTTTCTGTTTTTATCAGCATCATACATTATCGGCAGATTTTTGGAGCGGGTATGGATTTCGCCGGTAAGTACCTTTTTTACTTTTACAGGATCATTCTGGCTCGCCTTTATGATTTATTTTCTGATGGCCGTTTTGGTTATTGATATTGTAAGGATAGTGATTTTCTTCCTCCCGGCTAAACCCGGATTCATGATTACTAATTATTCGGATTTTAAGAAATACCTGTTCCTTGCAATTGTAGCTGTTACAGGAATAATTGTATTGGCCGGACATATCAACGCTCTCACACCCAGGGTAAAACGCGTTGATATACGGATTGATAAAAAGGCCGGTCCAATGAAGACTCTCCATATTGCAGCTGCCTCGGATATTCACATGGGTACATTAGTCGGACCGAGACGAACCGCAAAACTCGTAGAAATGATAAACAGTAGAAATGCCGATTTGATACTATTTGCCGGCGATATTGTGGATGAAGACCTAGCACCGGTTATTAAGTACGACCTGGGACGATCGCTGTTAAAACTTAAAGCCCCGCTTGGTGTATACGCCATTACCGGCAACCACGAGTATATCGGAGGCGCCGATGCTGCGGTAAGTTACCTGGAGGAACATGGCATAAAAATGCTAAGAGATACATCAATAAAAATCAACGAAAGTTTTTATCTGGCTGGTCGTAACGACCGCGATTCGAAACGTTTCAGTGCCAAAGAGCGTAAAAACCTTGCCGAAGTTCTTAAAGGCGTTGACCTTTCGCTTCCGGTGATTATGATGGACCACCAGCCTTTTAACTTGCAACAGGTTGCAGATGCAGGCGTTGATTTCCAGTTGTCGGGGCACACACACCACGGTCAGCTATGGCCTTTCAATTATATAACAAAAGCAATTTATGAAGTAAGCTGGGGCTACAAACAGAAAGGCAATTCCCATTTTTATGTTTCGAGTGGGTATGGCGGCTGGGGACCACCAGTACGATCAGGAAACAGGCCCGAAATACTTGATATTTATATTACTTTCGATTAATGGAAAGTGGTTAAAATGCTGATTTTTTTCGATAAAACCCACGAGTAGTGAATCTTGCACAGGCTTATATTCAATCCCCAGTTGGAACTATTGAGATTACCGGTTCCGAAAACGGAATTCGTTCGATATTATTCCTGGAGTCGGATTTTGAAGCTTCTCCAATACCAGGCTGCTTGCGCGAATGTGTTGATCAGCTCACCGAATATTTTGCAGGAACCCGTAAACAGTTTAATCTTATTCTCGATCCTCAGGGCACTGATTTTCAACTCAAAGTGTGGGAGCAGCTTAAACTGATTCCTTTCGGTAAAACTATAAGCTACCTGGAACTTGCACGAATGACCGGTAACGAATCAAATACGCGGGCCGTTGGAAATGCAAACGGTAAAAACAAAATCAATATAGTTGTCCCCTGCCACAGAGTAATCGGAAGCAACGGCAAGCTAACCGGATACGGCGGCGGTTTATGGCGTAAAGAAATTCTGCTCCGGTTTGAAATGGGTAATCAAATGCAAGGACTTTTTGCCGGCACAAACTCTTTGTGAGCTGGAAATGCAAATCGACAAGGACTAAGAAATTTCTTAATTCTGTAATTTATCCAATAAGCTTCTATCTACAATCCTTCGGATAGGATATACATTATAATTACTGTCCCAGTAAGGAGTTTTACTGTAGAACCAATTCAATATAGCTTCTGGATTGGAAGCAAATTCTTTGTCCAAAACCTTTTTCTTTTCAAATTCCGCTTTCAGTGCCGGATCTTTTTGAAGCATTTCACGGGCCATGGTTTCCATCACATACGACTCCGAGTATTCTTTCTGCTCCATGCAGATATCGAAAAAACCCCATGCTGCATAGGAATCGGGCGAAGCCGGTTCCAACAGGTGAGCAATGACTCTGGCCGCGCGTTGATTCATATCCACAAGCATAGAGCCGGCCGGGAAAGTGCATAACTCTATCGAATCAGTTAAATCGCAGGTAAGTTTGTGATGCCCTTCAACAGACCTTTGCTGCCAGCGGGCATTGCTGAAGCGTGTGGTCTTCGCCAGAAATGTCATTTCCTTTTTTAAAGGGTACATTTTAACTCCATGCAACTTTAATCCTTCGATCACAAAAGAGTATTGAGGTGGTATCAGGTATGCTTCTGGAAGCGTTACTATTTTAGCAGGTTTGTTTACAGGAAAAGTTGTTAGTTGCCAAACGGCTGGTTTCTGGTTGTTGTATTTAAACCACAAACCACCTGTAAGATCGCTGGTATCCGTTGTGTAATCGAACCCTTTGAATTCGGTAATCGTACTATCAGCATAGGATACTGCAAAACTTACCGGGAACGGATTTCCCCTGAATTGCGGGCTGGCAGTAAACGCATCAGCTTTTTTCTCAAGCAGTTGCAATGCTTTGTATTCTTTATCAAGCAGTTCCATTGTATGCAAAAGCATGGCATAAGTACTTGCAACTCTCACTTTATATGGTTTAAGCATGTGGGTTTCGATGAGCAGTCCGGGGCGATTCTGAATGGCCGTGTATCCTTGCGAAAGCATTGGTGGCGCTAATCCTATTACCAGACCACTGCGTGGATCGTGCCAGTTGCGAAACTGAACATACGGGAAAACAGGAAATCCTGATTTTTCCATTTCTGTTACAACATATTTTTCATAGCTGTTTTCGACCCAGCCGGAAAGATTGCTTTCCATACAGCCCCCGGTTTCGAGAGCATATGTCATGGCATATTGATAGTCGGCCCCATCAGTTGAATGTACATCAACAAAAAACTCAGGTAACCAGGCATTATACATGGCAAGCCAGGCTTTCATTTCAGGAGCGTCGGCTTTAAGGAAATCGCGGTTCAGGTTCAGGTTTTGAGAGGTGGTGCGCCAGCCCATTTCCTCCGGGCCATTCTGATTGATCCTGTTGTAGGGACCAAACCGCTCGTGGCCATCCGTATTAAATATCGGAATAAAAAGTATGGTTATGTGATCAAGCAAGTCGATATTTATTTTGTTGATGGCCAGATCGCGCAGCAACATCAGACCGGCATCCTTTCCATCACTTTCGCCGGGATGAATACAGGCTTCGATAAGCAATACAGCATTTCCGCTTTTCCTGACGGACTCGGGAGTATAATTACCGTTGCGGTCGGCAATAAGCATGGGCAGATCGCGGCCCTGCGGACTAATTCCAAAAGTTGTATAATGGAGGATAGGCGAAGCTTTATCCAGTTTTTTGCAAAAATCGATGGTTTCGGAATAACGTGGTGTCTTCTTATAATTTGATTTTTCGTAAAAAGTTAAAAATGCAGTATCCTGTGCGCTTAACAGAGCCGAAAAAAATAGAAAGCTAGTTAGAAAGTATATGTATTTCATTGTTCCGGTATTTTTATTTTTGACAAATATAAATGTTCCTCAGCATTCAATATTCAACTAAATGTTAGGAATATCAGCAAATCACAATACCCCCGGTTAAAAAGTTGTTAATTATTCGCAATTGAACCAACGCCCACCTTGCTAAGCAGTAACTTTGCAACAAAAATCATTTTCTTCTGTTATTACTTTTAAACTTTTAATAAAGTTTTAAGTCAAATTCCAACACCATCTAAAATACACATGCTTCAAGTTTCAAAATTCAGGCCAATACTGACCATCGTTATATTTCTGATTTCCAATTTTTTAACAGCTCAAAATCAAAATTCTCAAAAAGGTCAGGGCGACAAACCCGGCGGTAATGGAGCCGCACAGGGATTTGGAGTAATAAGCGGTGCCCTTCACGACGCATCAACAAAAGAGCATGTTGAATACGGTAACATACTTCTTTTCAGAGCAAAAGATTCGACTATGATTACCGGTACAATTACTGATACCAAAGGTAAATTTCTGTTCAGTAATGTTGCAGCTGGTAATTATTATTTGAGGGCTAGTTTTATTGGTTACGAAGATATATTTTCCCCTGGTATTACCATTTCACAGCGAAGTGCCGATATAAAAATGGGTGATCTTTTTATCAAACCAAAGATGTCGGGACTCGAAGAAGTAGAAATAATTGCTGAGAAATCGCTGATTACCAATAACCTGGATAAAAAGGTAATAACGGTTGATAAAACCATGGCTTTATCAGGTGGTACTGCAACCGATGTTATGGAAAATGTTCCGAGCGTGGCAGTAGATGCCGAAGGGAATGTGAGTATGCGCGGCAATTCGAACATCACACTTTTGATTGATGGTAAACCCGCCAGCCAGGCTGGGATCAGCAGCAGCGATATATTAAACCAGTTACCTGCCAGCGCCATTGAGTCTATTGAAGTTATTACAAATCCTTCGGTAAGATATGATCCTGACGGAACTTCGGGCATCATCAATATAGTATTGAAAAAGAAAGCTTTACAGGGTTTTAACGGGCAGGTTTCGGGTACAGTGGGTACAAATGAAAAGTACAACGGCTCGCTCAACCTGAATTATCGTGCCAATAAAGTTAACTTTTTCGTGGGTGCCGACGCACGCTACAACCTCACAGAAACATCGTCGGAAAGCGAGCGGACCAGCACTTACAGTGATTTTGTGAATGTACTCCGTCAGACCCAGGAGGGTGAAAGTTTCCGCAATTCAATGAATTTAAACGGAGGAATTGACTATTTTATCGATACCCGAAACAACGTAACTTTCTCAGTCCAAAAACGGAATATGGCATTTGGACAGGAAGGATTATCTACTAATAAAAACTATTATGGCACTGATTCCCTGATGGATAACTACACCCGCTACACCGATTCGGAACGAAAAATCCAATCTATGGGTTATAACCTGTCCTATAAACACACTTTTGCCGAAAAGGGAAGAGAATTCACACAGGATTTTGTTTTTAATGATAATGAAATGAACAATGATCAACTCATTGATCAACAGAACATCGACCCTGTTACAAATGAGAATACCAGTCTCCTGCAATCGCAAAAAAATTATGCGTCAAACAAGAACATATTTTTTACGGCTCAGGGAAACTATATTCATCCTTTTGTGAGCGGCGCCAGGTTGGAAACCGGCTATAAAGTTTCGGTACGCGATATGGGAATGGATTATGACTATACAACCTACAATCACAACACGAACGAGTATGAAGAGCAGGTTTTGTTAAAGAATCATTACGACTACAAGGAACAGATTTATGCAGTTTACGGTATTTACGGAAATACATGGAAAAAGCTTCGTTACCAGGCCGGACTGCGTTACGAGCAGGTATATAACAAATCGAAAGTAGAGCAAACGGGCATAACATATACCAATCCCTATTATAGTTTCTATCCTTCGCTTCATACCCAATATGACCTGGGTAACAAACGTGAATTGCAATTCAGCTACAGCCGCCGCGTCGATCGTCCTTCGCCGCGTGAAATGAACCCGTATGTTGATTATTCCGATTCCCTGAACATAAGCCAGGGAAATCCTGCACTGCAGCCGGAATACACCAACTCATTGGAATTAGGCGTTTTGAAATACTGGGACAAAACCTCACTCACATCCAATTTATTCTTCCGTAATACTGCCGGATTGATAGAAAATATTACTGTGCTTGATACAACAGGAATAAGTTATACCATGCCGCAGAATATTAACAACAGCAAATCATACGGAATTGAATTGGTTGCTTCGGCTAATCCAAACAAATGGCTGAGGATTAATGGCAACTTGTCTTTTTACAATTACATGGTTAGCGAAGTGCCCGAATACCATATACCTGCCACAGAGAGTTTCACATGGAGCGGACGCTTAAACGCAACTTTTATGTATTCGAAGGATGGATCATTTCAGTTGATCGGCAATTATATGTCGCCCAGCAGTTCGCTGCAATCAACGAGGGAAAGTAATTACAATATCGACGCTTCGCTGCGGCACGATTTCTTCAAGAATAAACTTACTGTTTCACTCAGGGTAACCGATATTTTCAATACCCGTAATTTTAATTCGGTAACCACCGGAACCAACTTTGTTACTGTAAACAACCGCTACATGGAATCGCGGGTTTTATATGCAGGTATTCAACTGAAGCTCAATAATTACAGTAAGAAATCGGAGAAAAACAGTAACGGGGATTCCCCGGATGAAGGATTTTAAGGTGTTTCGGTTTTCTAACCTCTAACCCCAAAAACACAAGCCTTTCCTTTACATTTTCCTGTCGCCAAAACAAATCCCCATTTTCCTCGATTTTTTAACTATCGAGTGATCAGGTGGTACCAGTTTCAGTTTCCCACCGACCTGTTCGAGTGGAAGTGAATCAATAGTTTCGCCATCTTTCGTTACCATACGTCCGAATTTTCCGGCAGCAATGAGTTCCACGGCATGAGCGCCATAACGGGTTGCAAGAATCCTGTCCATAGCTGTTGGCGAACCTCCACGCTGCACATAACCGAGAATGGTTTCGCGGGTTTCGAGCCCGGTTTTTTCGCGGATAGATTGCGAAATGAATGAAGCCGCCGAAATTCCCTTAGGTTTTTCAATACCTTCGGCTACAACTACAATGGAATATGGTTTTTTATTTTTTGCTCTTTTTTCGAGGTAACGGGCAATAATATCGAGGTCATAAGGAATTTCAGGGATCAAAATCACATCACCCCCACCGGCAACGCCAGAGTATAATGATATCCATCCGGCATGATGGCCCATCAGTTCAATAACCATTATACGTTTATGCGAATTGGCCGTTGAATGCAAGCGGTCAATAGCCTCTGTAGCAATAGAAACAGCAGTATCAAATCCAAAAGTAACGTCGGTGCCATATACATCATTATCAATGGTTTTAGGTAAACCAATGATATTCAGACCTTCGGCAGCAAGTTTGGAAGCAGTTTTTTGTGTGCCGTTTCCACCGATAACCACAAGGGCATCAAGACCCATTTCTTTATAATTCTTCTTAATGACCTTCGACATATTTACACCGGTTACAGGGTCATTCTTAAAAGGTTTATCACGCGAAGTGCCCAAAATAGTTCCCCCAAGTGTAAGCATACCTGAAAGCTGGGTTTCGTCGAGCTCAACATATTCCTTATCAACGAGTCCACGAAAACCGGACGAAATACCTATTACCTTCATTCCGTATTCACTAATTGCAGTTTTTCCAACACCACGTATTGCGGCATTAATGCCAGGGCAATCGCCACCTGCAGTTAGTATTCCAATTTTCATTCCTCGGGTAGAAAGTATCATAATTATGCTTTTTTTATTTAATACAAAAGTAAGTTATTCAAGAACAGTTATCGCATTTTAAATACAATAACAACTATCATTAGGGTGAAGTGAGGAAAGCCCCGACTCCACCAACTTCAAAAAATCATGTACGAGAATCTGACTTAGGATTTCAGCATTTCTCCTTCGGACTTTGCGACTACAACAGCTCCGCATGTATCGCCATAAACATTTACAACGGTGCGGAACATATCGAGGATACGGTCAACGGCAAGTATCAAACCGATGCCTTCTAAAGGAAGTCCGACAGCATTCATAACTATAGCCATCATAACCAGTCCTGCCATTGGAATACCTGCAGAACCGATAGCAGCAAGCAATGCCGTGAATACAACGATCATCTGTTGCGAAAACGTAAGATCGATACCATAAGCCTGTGCAATAAACATTACAGCTACACATTCGTATAAAGCAGTTCCGTTCATATTAACGGTTGCACCAAGAGGAAGGGTGAAACTTGCAATTTTATTGGAAACGCCACTTTTGTGTTCCACAGCTTCGAGAGTAAGCGGCAAAGTTGCATTGGACGAGGATGTGGAAAATGCGGTAAGAATAGGAACCGACATATTTCGTAAATGCTGAAGAGGACTTACTTTGCCCAACACTTTTAGCGCAATTGAAAGAGTAATAAGCATATGGAAGAGTAATGCAACAATTACGGTTAGCATATAGAGGCCAAGCCTCTGGGCCAGTGCCCACAGATCCGGAACCTGGCTGATCTGATTGGCAACTATTCCGAATATGCCGATTGGGGCAAATTTAATAATGAACATGGTAATCTCCATTACTACTTCGAGGCTCGAATTGAAGAAATCGGTAAGGAACCTCCGCGGTTTTTCATTTACTTTAGTAATAAAAAAACCGAAAAGTATGGCGAAAAATATAACGGAAAGCATTTGTCCTTCGCTGAATGCCTGGAAAATATTTTTCGGAACTATCTGAAGAAGAGTATCGCCAATTGATTGACGTGTATTACTGAGTCCTTCAACTTGTTGTATTAACCCTAGATCGGCTCCGAGACCTGGTTGGGTGAAATTAACAAGAATAAGACCTGTTACAATCGCTATAAGGCTGGTAATCATATAAAAACCCATCGTTTTTAATCCAAGCCGACCCAGATTATCAGCAGAGCCTACATTAGCAACTCCGCTGATTATTGAACATAAAATAACCGGTACAATAACCATATTCAGCGCACGGAGAAATAAAACGCCCAGCCAGCTCACATAACTTACATATTCGGGCAACCATGCGCCATAAGCCACTCCCAGTATAAGCCCGATTAAAATCTGCCAGTGCAGTGCAATGCGTTTCAACATAATTTTTCTTTTTAAAAATCCTGATTAATATGTTGTTTGTCGAAAAAAGGATTGTGCTTCCCAAATTCCTATTAAGCTAATTGTTTGCCAAATGTCTTTGATGATTTGTCATACCGGAATACGAAAATCAATTCCGGCTAAGCTTTACAAATGTATTACAAGGAATTCAATAAGCAAAATCACATTTGCAGATTCAATTTACACTTTGTTGCAGTTTCCGCAAAAATCAAAGCAAAACACATTAATTTTACAAATCGGTTTCAATGCCCCAAACCTCTGCTTATGCAAAAAAAACTTTTAACATTCGGATGCATTTTGGCGATGCTTACTGCAACGCTTATCGCCAGGGCACAATATACAAATGTGATGATAAGTGATGAATATTATCCTGAAGAGACTTCCATTTTTATTAATCCGAAAAACACAAAACAGATAATAGCCGGAGCAAATCTTAACTCTTTTTACTTTTCGTTCGACGGTGGACAAACATGGACACGCAACCCAATGAACTCAACATTAGGTGTTTATGGCGATCCTTGTGTAATCATTGATACCAACGGATATTATTATTTCTTTCATTTATCCTATCCGAACAACCAAACATGGCTCGATCAGATTGTATGCCAGCGTTCAACAAACAATGGATTATCCTGGAATAATGGTTCGGGTATTGGCAAAAACGATCCGAAACAGCAAGATAAGGAGTGGGCAATTGTTAATCCGCAAAACAATGAAATTTACGTAACATGGACGCAATTCGATAGTTATGGGTCAACTAATCCGGAAAGGGAATCAAATATTATGTTTTCGAAATCCGCTGACGAAGGAATAACCTGGAGTGATGCTATTGAGATAAATGAAATCCCCGGCAACTGCATCGACAGTGATAGCACCGTTGAAGGTGCTGTTCCGGCTGTAGGTCCAAACGGCGAAATATATACAGCCTGGGCCGGACCGGCAGGTCTGGTTTTTGATCGTTCACTCGATGGCGGGCTTACCTGGCTTGATAATGATATTTTTGTCAGTGATATCCCCGGCGGATGGGATTATGGAGTTCCGGGCATATACAGGGCTAACGGTTTGCCTGTAACTTGCTGCGATTTGAGTAACGGGCCCTATCGGGGAAATATTTATATCAACTGGACTGATGAACGAAGCAGTGTAGGTACGGAACAGGATTTGGATGTATGGCTTGTTAAATCGACCGACGGTGGAAACACATGGAGTACCCCGAAACGCGTAAATGATGATGGCCCAGGCAAGCAGCAGTTTTTTACATGGATGACTGTTGATCAGGTTACCGGTTATTTGTGGTTCGTGTTTTACGACAGGCGCAATTACGACGATACCCGTACCGATGTTTACATGGCAGTTTCGAAAGATGGCGGTGAAACTTTCGAGAATTTCCTGATCAGCGAAAGTCCGTTTATTCCTAATCCGAATGTGTTTTTTGGCGATTACACAGGAATCTCGGCACATAACAATGTTGTGCGGCCAATATGGACAAGGCTTGATACATTAAATCTCTCGATATGGACAGCTATTATGGATGATTACTTTACAGGAATAAAAAAAGAAGATGCCATCCCCTTTGCCATCGAAGAGGTTTATCCGAATCCGTTCAGCGAAAGCACAGCATTTTCATTTAAACTGAGGGTACCATCAGGTATAAACCTGAGTGTTTACAACCAGTTTGGACAAAAAATCACTGATCTGATTGAAAATAAAATGCTCCAGCCAGGGAAATATATCGAGCATTTCGATCCGGGTAAATTCAATCTTCCATCTGGTGTTTACTATTTTTCGCTCAGTGGAAACGGGATTAACAAGCACCGAAAAATAGTTTATGAAAAGTAATTTTATTGAATCTATTGATAACAGTGCGATAGGAAGCATTGCACAAAAATTATGAAAGAAAGTAATTTTTTATTGTACTTTTGCGCCGCTCAGAAAGCGACTTGAAAAGTTGAGAAAACTGCCCCCTTTTCACTGGCTGTTCTGATTACATTCAGCTTCATGATACTAATGCCGTCAAAAGTTCCTGCTATCCGTTATAATCAAAGCAGAAAAAAAAGCAGGTAGCAGTGCTGGTAAAACTGATTTTCATACTGGTACAACTTTTCTGAGCAGCTGCGCCCCTTTATTTTATCTGAAATTTAAGATTAAAATCAAGTCAAAAATAATTAACACAGGCATTCATTACCTAAGCAATATTTATGCGTGACACCAACCTGCCGCTGGTCGAAGAAGTAAGGAAAATACTCTCAGGCTATACATCCGATGAATTCACGTTTCAAAACCTCGCCAATGACCTTAATAAGCCAAAAGAAGTATTAGTCGAAGCATTCGGTACAGAATCAGTGCTGGTTGAAGAAATTCTGAATTTCGAACAACAGAATCTTGAAAATATTTTCTCAGAAGCTGATTTTACTGATATAAACGCTATTGACGGGCTGTTGCATGTGAGCAAGGAAATAAGTAACAAACTTGTTAGCATTATACCATGCATTACTTTCGATTTGCGCCTTAAGTTTCCCGAAGTAAGACAAAGCTTTGTTGAAAAAAGGGTAAGTTTTGTTGATTCCAAAATTAAAGGGAATTTTGAAGACGGAATCGCACAAGGCATGTATCGACCCGACTTAAGCCCTGAACTAATTTCCCGCATATATATCAGCAGGCTTATTGATATGCACAATCCTGATTTATTTCCTAACCAAACCATATCATTTACAGTGCTTTTTGATGTAATGTTCGATACATTTATACGAGGAATATGCACTGATGAAGGTAAAAATTATTACGAAAAAAAGATTAAATACATGATTTTTTAATATAATCACTTATATATCAGGCGAATATAAGATAATTAAAAAAGTTTAAATCTAAAGCGAAACAGTTTTAATATAAATAAAAAAAAATCGCAACAAGAAACCTTAATCACTATCTTTAACTGAAATAAAACAGTTAATTATGGCAAGGGTAATTGTTCTTGGAGCCGGAATTTCCGGACATACAGCCGCTCAGATTTTAAAGCGGAAACTGGGTAAAAATCACGAAGTTTTAGTGATAAGCCCCAATACAAAATACCAGTGGATACCTTCAAATATATGGGTAGGTATCGGGCAAATGACAGCAAAGAATGTGACATTCGAACTGGCTCCGGTATATAAAAAATTAGGGATTGAATACAAACAAGCCAAAGCAACAGCAATTTTCCCGGAGGGCGATGCCTCACTCCAAAAGCCATTTGTTTCAGTTGAATACACCGGACAAGACAAAGCCGGCGTTTCCGAAAAAGTGGAATACGATTACCTGATAAATGCTACCGGCCCGAAACTCAACTTTGCCGCCACTGAAGGACTTGGTCCGGAAGGCTACAGCGAATCGGTTTGTACCTATCAACATGCCGGTCATGCCTGGGAAAAGTTACAGCTGTCGCTCGACAAAATGGCTAAAGGCGAAAAACAACGCTTTCTGATCGGGACAGGCCATCCTACAGCTACCTGCCAGGGAGCTGCTTTTGAATATGCTTTGAATGTAGCGTTCGAAATAAACAAGCGTAAACTCAACGATAAAGCCGAAATAACCTGGATAACCAACGAATACGAAGTAGGCGATTTCGGTATGGGCGGCGCTTTTATAAAAAAAGGAGGATATGTTACTTCAACACGCATTTTTACTGAATCCATACTATCGGAATATGGAATAAAATGGATTAAACGTGCCGGTATCACCAAAGTGGAGGAAGGAAAAGCAACCTACCAGACCCTTGATGGCGAAACCAGCACACAGGAATTTGATTTTGCCATGCTCATTCCGGCTTTTGCCGGTGTAGGTATAAAAGCCTTTGGCAAGGATGGATCGGAGATTACTTCCGACTTATTCGCTCCAAGCGGTTTTATGAAAGTGGATGCCAATTATCAGGTTAAAGATTTTGAAGACTGGTCGGTTGCCGACTGGCCATCAGTTTACCAGAGTCCGAAATACGATACCATTTTCGCTGCCGGTATCGCTTTTGCGCCACCTCATGCTATTTCGAAACCAATGACAAATAAAAACGGACTGGCGATATTCCCTACACCTCCGCGCACCGGCATGCCATCAGGTATTATGGGTAAAATAGTTGCGTTAAATATAGCCGAACGAATAAAAACCGGCCGGACTGAATTAAAACACAAAGCCTCCATGGGTAAAATGGGTGCAGCATGTATAATTTCGTCAGGCTATGGTCTTCGCGATGGAATGGCTGCTACCATGACGGTATTCCCGGTTGTTCCTGATTATGAAAAATACCCTCAGTGGGGTCGCGATATAAGTTACACAATGGGCGAACCCGGATTGGCAGGCCACTGGATTAAACTGGTGCTCCATTTTATGTTTATTTACAAAGCAAAAGCCAAACCATTCTGGTGGCTGATACCGGAATAAGTAAACTCTCGTGAGAGAAGGGTGTAACGATAAGAAACCGAAAATCGCTTCTCTCCAAAGCCCAAACCCTAAATCCTAAAACCTCAAAAAAATGATAAAGAAAAATTTAGTAAAAGGATATAAAGACGAAGCTTATCCGCCGGTGCCAACCGGAGGAACACGTTTCTGGAGGAAGTTTTTCCCTTGGCAGATCGTCAGGTTTTTTATTCTGAACCTCAAAATAATGCGGATTATTATCGGGGGGCATTCATAAAATTTACGAAACTGAAATTTAGAAAGCTTCTAAACACGCTGGAGTGCCTGTGTTTAAAAATTGATGTACATTTGTACATATGTTACAGGCATTCAAAGCTTATATCCGCTCAACACAATTATTTCAACAAAAAGATCGTATTCTGCTGGCAGTCAGCGGCGGAGTGGATTCAATTGTTATGGTTAAGTTATTTGAGGATGCAGGTTTCAAGTTTGGTATCGCACATTTTAATTTCAAACTTAGGGGTGCTGATTCGGAAAGGGATGAAATTTTCGTAAAATCAATAGCCGATAAGGCTGGCGTACCTTTCTACGTGAAACACTTTGACACAAAGCATTATGCCACTGAACATAAAATTTCCATTCAGATGGCAGCCCGCGACTTACGGTATGCCTGGTTCGACGAATTAATAAATGAATTTGGATATGCTTACGTTTCAACTGCCCATCACCTCGACGATCAGGCTGAAACATTTTTTATTAACATACTTCGTGGTGCCGGAATAAGCGGAATGCATGGGATATTACCAAAACAAGGTAAAATTATCCGCCCTTTGATGTTCACTACCCGCGAAATGATTATGGAATATACACTACTCCATAAGCTGGCATGGCGTGACGACCGATCCAACAAAAGCCGGAAATACCTTCGTAATAAGCTCAGGCACGATGTGTTATCCGAATTGAGCAAAATCAGCCCGAAGTTCAGTTATAAACTCAACGAATCTATTTGCCATTTGCGTGATGTCGAAGCCATATATAATAGTCACCTGGCTGGCGTTACGGCCGATCTTGTTCAGAACACACCCGAAGGAATCCTGATTTCTATCGATTGGATATACGAGTATGAACCCCACGAAACATACCTTTTCGAATTATTAAAACCTTATGGATTTCCATTCCCTGTAATTAAAGAGATTGTAAGGTCGCTTGATACCTTTTCAGGAAAGATATTTTACTCACCTACACACCGGCTTCTGCGCGACCGCGAAAATTTCATTATTCAGCCCTTATCAGATTTAGTGGCCGAAACACGTGAGGATAGCACTCTTTATATTAAAAAAGGTGTAACCCATATTGATGAACCCGTTTGCCTTAGAGCTGATGAAACTGATCAGATTTCAGATTTGCCTATGGGAAAGGCATCAGTGGCCTGTCTCGATCTGGAAAAGCTGGTTTTCCCGCTCCAATTAAGAAAATGGGAAAAAGGTGATTGGTTTATGCCCCTTGGCTTGAAAGGCAAGAAAAAGCTCAGCGATTTTTTTGTTGACCAAAAAATATCGCTTGCTGATAAAGAAAAAGTTTGGCTGCTGGTTTCCGGTGAAGATATTGTATGGGTTATTGGCAAAAGAATCGATAACCGCTACCGCATTACACCCAAAACAAAGAAGGCATACGTAATCTCCTGTAAAGAAGAAAACCCGGAAGCTGAAACATTTTCTTGCGGGTGTAGTTTGTTCAGGTAATTACAATTAGATGTTTGAAGGGGTTGAAGGGTTTGAAGAGTTTGAAATGTTTGAAGAGTTTACAAACCCCAAATTCCAAAACCCAAAACCCAAAACCCAAATTCCAAAACTCTTCAAACCCAAAACCCTTCAAACCCCATTTCCCCCAATCCTTGCTTTGTTCTATATCAATAAATTTCTTAATTAATTCTGTTACAAAGCCGTAGCTTCATATATAATAATTTATAATTTTGCCATTGGTCAGAAATGACATTTCTTAATCTCTCCTAACCCGATTAATACCATGAAGAGAATGACTCTTAACGCTTCTAAAGCGCTGATAATTACTTTTTTGCTTAATCTATTTGTAGGATTTTCTGCTTTTTCTCAACTGCAGGAACCCGTAAAATGGTCGTTTAAGACTAACAGGATCAACGATACAATTGCCGAACTGCAGTTTATCGCCAAAATAGATATGACCTGGCATCTATATTCTCAGGAAGTACCACCCGACGGTCCCAGGCCCACTATTTTTCTGATTGATAAGCCTAAGGGATTCCAGTTGGTTGGCAAAGTTAAAGAGCCTAAACCCAAGGAAGAGTATGATGAGATGTTCGAAATGAATGTCAAATATTTTGCTTCTGAAGCTACGTTTACTCAAAAAATAAAGATACAAAGCAACAAACCGATAAAAGTTACAGGTGAAGTTGAATTTCAGGCCTGTGATGATAAAAGTTGCATTTTCGATGTTAAACCTTTCAGTTTTGAGCTGGAAGGATCTAAAACATTTTCGGTGGCAGTTGCTGCTGCAATTCCCGATACAACCCCTTCCGAATCAGCGGATACTATCGAAACTGCTGTTACTGATACAATTTCGTCAACAAAAAGTGTGGATGTTGCGGGGACTGTTGACGACGGCAAAACACCCCTGTGGATGTTCTTCCTCCTTGCTTTTGGTGCCGGGCTTATAGCCATCCTCACACCCTGCGTTTTCCCGATGATTCCTATGACGGTATCCTATTTTATGAAATCGGGCAAACAGGGCAAAGTACAGGCTTCTATTTACGGACTCTCAATTATTGCCATCTATACCCTCTTTGGAACGGTAGTTGCGGTGCTTTTTGGCGCCGAATTCAGTAACTGGATAAGTACACATTGGATTCCGAATGTGCTGTTCTTCCTCATCTTTGTGATTTTTGCGGCATCTTTTTTCGGATATTTCGAAATTACATTGCCTAACTGGCTAGTAAATAAATCAGTATCTGCTGAGGATAAAGGCGGAACAATAGGAACGTTGTTTATGGCGCTTACCCTGGTACTGGTCTCTTTCAGTTGCACAGGTCCTATTGTAGGAACAATCCTTGTTGAATCAGTTGGCGGACAAATACTTAAACCCATTATCGGAATGCTTGGATTCTCCCTTGCATTCGCTATACCTTTTACACTTTTCGCCCTATTCCCTCAATGGCTTAATAAAATGCCAAAATCCGGCGGCTGGCTCAATACAGTAAAAGTTGTGCTTGGATTTATCGAACTTGCGTTTGCGCTGAAATTCCTTAATATCCCCGATCAAACCTACCATTGGGGAATTCTTGACCGCGAAATATACCTCGGTTTCTGGATTGTGATTTTTACCATGATGGGATTCTATTTACTCGGAAAAATCAAATTCCCGCACGACAGCGACTATCCGGTAGTAAGATCTTTTCCAAGGCTCATGCTGATTATTGCAACTTTTACTTTTGTAATTTACCTTATTCCAGGCTTGTGGGGTGCGCCTTTAAAAGGTATTTCAGGATGGCTGCCTCCAATGGAAACACAGGATTTTGATGTAACTGCTATTGTTCGCGAAAATGCCGGAAGCGGAGGCGCCGAAAACAAAGGTAATATTGCCGAGACACCGAAATATCTAAATACACCACTTAAACTTCCGCTTGGGTTGAAAGGTTATTTTGACTATGATGAAGCACTTAAAGCATCGAAGGCCTTAAAAAAACCTGTTTTTGTTGATTTTACCGGACACGGCTGCACCAATTGCCGTGAAATGGAAAACCGTGTATGGAGCGATCCGCAAGTGCTGAAACGACTGCGTGAAAATTTCGTTTTGGTTGCACTGTATGTTGATGACAAAAAAATTGAGATGCCGGAAAACGAATGGTACACTAATAAAGCCGGCCGACAGGTGAAACTGTTAGGAAAGAAAAATGCTGAAATCCAGATCGAAAAGTTTGGTACCAATGCACAACCTTATTACGTAATTCTTGATGGTGATGGCAATTCGCTTGTGCCGGCTCATGCTTACGATCTGAACATAGATACGTATATCAAATTCCTCGATGATGGAGTTGCTGAATACAATAAAAAGATGGATGTAAAATAATACCCATTCTGATTTTTCGCAAAAACCGGTTATAAATTTCTATAACCGGTTTTTTTATTGCATTGATTTTCAAAATGATGATTGAACCTAAAATTATATTTTGTCGAATACTAAAAAAATAATCAATAAAAAGAATGATTATGGCACGGCCTTTGCAATTTACTTAATAACAAAACGTCCAAACCCTATATTAATAAAGGGTTAAATTAATAACACTACTAATCTTTACTGCCATGAAAACGATATCACTTTTTCTGCTCCTTTCGATGGTAACTGTAATGAGTGCACAGGCACACAAACACAATAACAGGCATAACAATGCCAGGGTAACCATCTCGATTCAGACTTTCTACGATGAACTTTCCCCTTATGGCGACTGGGTATACACTTCTGATTTTGGATATGTTTGGCGCCCTTACTTCGAATCCCCTGATGCATTCAGGCCCTATTCGTCAGACGGTCACTGGGTTAATACCGATTTCGGCTGGACCTGGGTTTCTGACTATGATTGGGGATGGGCAACTTTCCACTATGGCCGCTGGTCCTTCGACAACTACCTCGGATGGATGTGGGTTCCGGGTTACGAATGGGCACCTGCCTGGGTAACCTGGGGAAACTACGGCGACTATTACGGATGGGCTCCGATGGGACCAAACATCTATGTAAGCGTCAACTCCAACTGGTATGCTCCCGATCCATGGTGGACATTTGTTCCCCGCCGCCACTTCTGCGCAACTAACTGGAATCATTACATCTACGACAGGCCGGTTCATGTAACTAACATTACTTACATCACCAATGTTTACAACAATAACAATTATAACTCGAACAACTCCTGGTACTATGGCCCACGTGTAAGCGAAGTTGAAAGATACAGCAACACCAAGGTTCGCAGAATGGAAGTAGTTGACAGCCAAAGAGCTGACAACACAGGCATACGCAACGAAAGGCTTAATGTTTACCGCCCCGAAGTTGATAACAGCCGCAGAGATTCGCGCCCTACTGAATACCGCAATGCTGAACAAGCCAGAAAAGACAGACGGGTACAACCTACCAACGCCCGCACCAATGACCCTGGCGTAAATCGTACCCGCGAAAACAGGACTGAAGTTCGTAACTCTACCATGAAAAGTGACTCGCGTAACACTATGAACAAAGAAACAAGGGTTGAACCCCGGTCAACAACTCAGACTCAGTCAAACAGGACTTCCGATGTAAGAAAAGACACGAGATCAACTCCCCGCGCTACTCCACAAACAGAACCACGAACAACTCCTTCGAACAGGGAAATAAAATCAGAGCCACGCACTGCACCAAGGCAATCAAATCCTACTTACACTTCTCAACCCACGGAAAGAAGCAGGAAAGAAACATCTGAGGCAATGAGAAGTTCCAGGACAACTGAAAGAGCTAATACCACTCCAACCCCTGCTAAAATTGAAAACAGAACAAGCAGGCAAGCTTCAACTACTCCACAGGCTCGTGAACAGAAATCACAAAACACAACTCCTTCTGTACGCTCAATGCCTGCAAATTCTGAAACGAAAGCAAGAGTAAAAGAAAATGTAAAACAGGCTTCAGGCAGAATGGAGACCACTAAAAATGAAAGAAGTTCGTCAGCTAATCCTTCTCGCAGGTAACTGCATGACTCAAATAACCTCCAACGGTTGCAGGATTTCTTCTGCAACCGTTTTTTTATGTTGGCTTTCCAACTCTTTGGGCTACAAGTTAACAAATTGCAAAATGAATCTCTCACTCAAAATTTCCAGCCTAAATTTCCATCCTCTTTAAAGATGGTATTTTACATATATTTGTAACATAAAACGAAGAGTGATCTTCCGGAACATTTTCGAAAGTCAGTTAAAACAAATTTAAAGTTAACCTATGAGTTGGGGCTATTTACACATGATAGTTAACCACTTCCCAATCGTTGGCGCGATTATCGGAAGCATGTTGATTATTGCCGGTTTAGTCTTAAAAAATGAAGGAGTTAAATTAAGCGGACTTGGAACTATTGTATTTGCTGGTTTTATGGCTGTAATTGCTTACCTAACAGGCGATTCAGCCGAAAATGCCGTACAAAACCTTCCCGAAATATCCGAAAGCCTGATAAACCGTCACGAGGATATTGCAACTATAAGCATGTACCTGATGATTCCTTCAGGCTTATTAGCGTCGCTGACTCTTTATAGCATCTGGAAAAAGGAAAAATCGGTTATATTTCTATTGATCATAACACTTGTTTTTTCGTTAATAAGTTCAGCAGCAATGGTATTTACCGGGCATACCGGCGGACAGATCAGGCATTCGGAATTCAGAAGCAATGCTTCAGAACAGTATATAATTGACCAACAAAATAAAGCAGCTGACAAAGAGGATTAACATTATGAATGTATTTTAACAACAATACTGATTTTTAGATTTCAACTGCTTAAAGATACTATACCTATATGAAACAAAAATTTACATTTTCCGTACTCCTGATCGTTCTGGCTTTTGCCGGATTCGCACAGGTATTTTCGCCTGTTGATGCAGGAATGACAAGCGTTGGCCGCAGTTCAGTTGCGTGGGGCGATTACGATAACGATGGCGACCTCGATGCACTAATTACCGGCGATCATGGAAGCGGTCCTTATGTTGCTGCTGTTTACAGGAATGATGCAGGAGAATTTACCAATATAAACGCCGGCCTAACAGGCATTTACAACAGTGCCGTCGCCTGGGGCGATTACGATAAGGATGGCGACCTCGACATCATAGCCGTTGGAAGGAACAGCAGCAATTCGAAAACATTTATTTATCAGAATACAAACGGAGTCTTCGTGCAGAAGGAAGGTTTATTTCCTGATATAGGTTCGGATGGCGCTGTTGCCTGGGGCGATTATGATGGCGACAATGACCTGGATATTCTGTTAGCGGGTGCTTATACCTGCCGGATTTTAAACAATAATTCCGGCGTTTTCACTGATATTAATGCCGGTCTGCCTGGTGTTACAAACTGTTGGGTCGACTGGGGTGATTTTGATAACGATGGCGACCTCGATGTTTTCGTTATGGGCGACCTGGGTGGGATAATGGCTTCTGCGATTTACAGTAATAATTCAGGTGTTTTCACCGAAATGCCGCAGGCCGGAATTACACCTTTAGCCGGTGGATCTGCATCATGGTCCGATTTCGATCACGACCGCGACCTTGATTTGCTTATCACAGGATTTAATGAGTACCTCGAACCTCAGACAACCATATTCAGCAACCTCGGCAATATGGAATTTATGAATGTTTACCCTGGTTTGATCGGCGCTTCCTTAGGCACTGCTGCATGGGGCGATTACGACAACGACGGCGATGCTGATATTCTACTCACCGGTCAGAATGCGGGATGCGGAATTCTTTCGAGCATGGTTTATCACAACGATGGCAATTCGATATTTACTGATATTAATGCCCCGCTCGATGGCGCCGAAAGAGGTTCAGCCGCCTGGGGCGATTTTGAAAATGACGGTGACCTCGATTTGCTTATAACAGGAGTAAACGGTGACGGAACACCCGGTACGCGCCTGTATAAAAACGATGCAGGTACTAATCAATATTCTGTTAATCAGCCGCCAACTGTTCCTGACGGATTGAGTATGTTTATCGATGGGCACACAGTTTACCTTGGATGGCTCGATGCGGCTGACGATCATACACCTGCAAAAGGGCTTACCTACAACCTGCGAATCGGGACTTCCGAAGGCAGACAAGACGTACTGCCCTCGATGTCAAATTTAAACACAGGCCGGCGCCTGATGCCACAAGCCGGAAATATGGGCAACAATACCGATTGGATTGTTAATCTTCCTGATGGCAATTATTTCTGGAGCGTACAGGCGATTGATCATTCCTTTTCTGCTTCTGCGTTTTCGTGGGAACAAACGTTTACTATACTCAATGTGAATGTCGATGAGCAAAAACAACTGCCTGTTATGATTTTACCCCAAGGGACTGATCAGCTGCTTGTTAAACTGCCTTTTGAAGGTAAAGCAAATATCCGGATCACCGACATCAAAGGTTTAAACATGGTAAGTGCGGAATTCAATAACGAAACAATACTTTATACAACCAACTGGGCTAAAGGAATTTACATCGTTAAAATCAGTTTGCCGGGATACCCTTCTTTTATTACCAAAATAGTGAAATAAAATCCTGTAAAACAAAAAAACACCCGTCAGATAAATCTGAACGGGTGTTTTTTTTGATCTTCCGATTCTGACTATGAATTGGAATTCAGTTCATCAGCATAATATTTATAGAACCATGTAATCGTTTCAATTCCCTTATAAAAACATTCAAGATGATAGTTTTCATTTGGCGAATGAGCGGCATCAGTATCAAGACCAAAACCCATCAAAATTGATTTTATTCCTAAAACCTGCTCAAAAGTCGAAATAATTGGAATACTTCCCCCGCTGCGGGTTGGCACTGGTTTTTTACCGAATGTGGTTTCGTATGCTTTACTTGCAGCACGATAAGCAGCCGTGTTGGTAGGCGCAACATACGGATATCCACCATGATGTTCCTTAACGGTAACTTTCACACAATCAGGAGCAATTGATTCGAAATGGCGTGCAAAAAGATCCGCAATTTTGTGTGGATCCTGATGCGGGACTAAACGCATACTTATTTTTGCGAATGCCTTTGCCGGCAAAACTGTTTTTGAGCCTTCGCCTGTGTATCCGCTCCAGATGCCATTTACATCCAATGCCGGACGTATTCCGGTGCATTCGTTTACACTATAACCCTTTTCGCATAGTGTTGACCTGACATCAAGTTTGCTCTTGTATTCATCTAAATTAAATGGTGCCCGGGCCATATCAGCACGTTCTTCTGCTGAAAGCTCAAGTACATCATCATAAAATCCGGGTATAGTAATATGGTTGTTTTCGTCATGCAACGAGGCAATCATCTTTGCAAGAATTGTTGCCGGGTTACCAACAGCACCGCCGTATAATCCGGAGTGCAGATCTTTATCCGGACCGGCCACTTCTACTTCCATATAAGCCAAACCGCGCAATCCGACAGTAATACTTGGTATATCAATGGCAATCATACTTGTATCCGAAACCAGTATTAAATCAGCTTTAAGCAGATCTTTCTGGCCGGGAAGCCATTTACCCAAAGCCGGCGAGCCCATTTCTTCTTCACCTTCAATCATCCATTTAACATTGAATTGAAGCTGATTAGTCGAAACCAGGTATTCAAACGCTTTTACCTGCATAAAAAGCTGGCCTTTATCATCCACAGCACCACGGGCAAAAATTTTACCATCGCGGACTTCCGGTTCAAATGGAGGCGAATCCCAAAGCTCAAGAGGATCAACAGGCATTACATCGTAATGTCCATAAACAAGGATTGTTGGCTTTGACGGATCAATAATTTTTTCGCCATAAACCACCGGATGGCCGGTAGTTTCCATAATTTCAGCTTTGTCGACACCCGCTTTAAGCAATTGATCAACAATATATTGTGCTGTTTTTACCATATCCTCTTTGTGCTCGCTCTGCGAACTGATAGAAGGAATGCGGATAAGTCCAAAAAGCTCTTCCAGATAACGCCCGGAATTCGCCTGAATGTGATTCTTAAGATTTTCCATATAATAGTTGTATTGATTTTCTTAAATTCAAATGAAAAAGGATTTATTCTGCTTGAGAATATTGTTCCAAAAATACATCAAAAAAGCGTGAACTTCAGGAATTTTAGGAATTTTAAGACTGTTTTCAAGCCTTTCTGATTATTGTTTCACACTCTGCTCAAAATACTTTATTTCGAACAATTCGCCATCGAATTTACCGTATGAAAAATGCGTTACCCAGTCGCCTAAAATAATACAACTGGCTTTATCCGATACTTTCAGATTTGTTGGCACATGCCTGTGCCCGAATACAAAATAATCAATATCAGGCCTTTGAGCTGCCATTTCGCGGGAGTATATGAGTAATTTCTCTTTATCAACCTCTAAGAAATTCTCGTCTTTATCCTGCTTTATCATATTCGAAATACGGCTGCCGCGCGAAAAATAGAGTCCCATTTTTGTACCCAAATCAGGATGCAGCCAGCGAAATAGAAACTGGTTGAATTTCGAAAGAAATACCTTTTTCAGGAATTTATATCCATTGTCTCCCGGTCCCAGACCATCGCCATGAGCCAGAAAAAAATTCTTTCCTTTTAATGTTATTTCCAGCGTATCGTCGTGAATGGTAACCCCTGCTTCCTCATTGAGGTAATTGAACGCCCAGAAATCGTGGTTTCCCTTAAAAAAATGAACTGGAATTCCTCGTTCATTCAATTCGGCAAGTTTGCTGAAAAGCCTTGTATATCCTTTAGGCACAACGGTTTTATACTCATACCAAAAATCAAACAGATCACCCATCAGGTAAATAACTTCGGCATCAGCAGCAACCATATCCAACCAGCGGATAAGCCGTTTTTCGCGAACCAGGCTACTCAGCCTGTCGGGGATGCCAAGGTGAAAATCACTTGCAAAATAGATGCTGGTTTTATGAGGGGCCATCGGGATTTAAATTTGGTTAAAAAGGAGTTATGGTAAGTATTAGTTTGAAGGGTTTGAAGAGTTTGAAATGTTTCAGGTTTTTTCTGGACAGACTTCCGGTTGACGCTATGGCAATGCGGGATTAAAAGGTTCTGCCTTTTCAAGCAAACACAAATGTAGGTAAAGATTCCAAATGTTCAAACGATCACGAAAACCCGCACTTGCTATAGCGTTTATTAGCTGTTGGCATTCTTATTTATATATTTGTATGACTGGTTTTCCATACATTAATTTCTTGTTTTCAAGCTTTATAGGGAAACTTATTAAAACTGTATTCCTAAATTCCTTGCCCCTAAAAAGAAATGAAAAACAATCATCGCCTTTTGGGTGAGTATCATTCTTAATAATCCCATTATATACTAAACAAGTTATCCGCACACTGTCATTAGCAATAGCCTCTTTAACTTTTTTATCGATTTTTTCATAAACGTAGTCTGTCAATAATGTCTCCGTTTCTGATCCTTCGTCATAAATTATTAACTCGAACGCTTTATTTTTATGTACTGAAAAGCCAAATGGCAAGAAAGATCCATTTTGAATATAATCTTCCTCAAAATATTTAATACCGTCAAGAGCTAATTGATATAATTCATCTTTTTGCAATTCGGAAATAACAGGTAAAGAATCTTGCTCAAGATTAGAAACAATGTTTTTTCTTTCTCTATCCTTACTGAAACCCAAGATTGATAAAAGGCTCATAAGTATAATTGTGGTTACTAACTTCATGTTTTGTTTTTCTACGCTTGTAGCTAGCGGTTTCCTATATCAAAAATTCATTTTGATCAAAGACTCTAACTCGTTGAATTCAGGCTTTCGGGCAATAATGGTTCCATCGCCGGCTACCAGTATCATATCCGGAAGTTCGCGGACGCCATAGGTTTTGCTGAATTCTGAGGCAAGTCCTTTCGTATCTATAACATTGACCCAATAAGCCCGGTCAATCAGACAGGCTTTCTGCCAGAGATCAGCGTCCGAATCAACAGATACAGCATAAATTTCGAATCCGCGGCTGTGGAACTTATTATACAGGGTCGAAAGGTTCATGTTCGTCTGCCGGCTGAGCGCATTCCAGCTGCTCCAGAAATAAACAAGCACCAGCTTTCCTTTAAGCGATGAAAGTTTGATTTCACGTCCTGAGTTATCAGGCAAGACAATTTCAGGCGCAGGCATACCCGGTTTAAGCAGACTGTCGCGGACTTTCATATCATCCATTTCGGCTCTGAAATCAAGCATGCGAAGGTGTAGCGAATTAACCAGGCTGTTTTCGGGATGGGACAGCATAAGCGCGCTGTCGAGTTTCAGGTACAATTCGGGATGAGTTTTTTCGGACAATAAAGGGTTAGGACCAAAATTTTCGGAAATTACAAGCAAGGATGCCAATGATCCCGGATGTTCGTTAATAAACTCAATTACTTTCGCTTTTTGATCACTAAATATTTGCATGTAAGCGGAATCCAATGAGTTTTTAATCAATTGAAAATCAGGCTTCATGCGGCTTTCGGTGAAAACCCCGGAAAGAGAATCGACTTGCCTGAGGTTTGCCATTGTAAAGCGATTAAACACCGCCAATAGCTCCGAATCTTTTGAACCTGCAACGGTATAAGTGTTGCGTAAATTACTTCCATCAGCATTTAGAACAATATTTTCGCCCGGAGAAATTACAAGGGTGATTTCGTCGGCACTATTGCGCATAAGTGTGTAATAACCGGCTTTTTCAATGGCAAGTGATACGGTGAAACTGCCATTAGCATCCGTGCTTACCGAATCGATAAGCGGTTTGCCAGCGGGCAATACCTGGTAGATAAGCAGCTTTGTATCAGGCAGATTGGTAATAGTGCCACTGATGGTTACATTATCTTCCGAAATGAATTTACAACCCTGCATTCCCAGGAGGACAAGAAGTATAACAGGGAAAATGATTTTATTGAGCATGTTAAAGATCTGCTTTGTGGCAAAGATCGGAAAAATGATCGTTGTGTAAGCACTTTCTGAACAAAGGATAGCTTCTCAGAGGAATAACCTTTTTCAGAATTTATAACCAAAAAGAAATAAAAATCGATTTGTTATTGAATTCAGATTAAGCATTGCACTCATTCCATTTCCTCTTTCATACCTGAGTTCGAACGAATATTTACTATATTTTGTACCTAATCCAGCTAAAAGACCTTGCTCATAAAGCCTGGTTACGTATAGTGGTGTACTTTCTTCAATGGTTTCAGAAGAATAGAACGTTCTTTCAGCAACTACTTGATTTATCTCCCTTAATGCGTATCCATTTGACATTCCTGCATTAATAAAAACATGGGCTTTACCGACAGGATATTTGAATCTTACCATACTATTTAATTTCAGGTAAGCATATCCGAACGTCATTGTATAATTTATATAATCATTTTCATTTCTATAAGCACAAGCTTGGTCTTCTACCTTGTAGGGTGAAAATGCAAGTTCGTTGTACAGAGACCATTTACCCTGATTGCGGGTTAATTTGATATCAGCGAAAAGCGCTAACGAATAATTTGCAGTTGTACTGAATTCCATTTCTATTCTATTAACCACAAGCGAAGGGGCAAAATGAAGATTATTTAATGTTAAACCTGCAATCGCACCAAATTCAGTTTCGACTTTTTCTTCCTTTTTATTAAATTCATAGTTCGTTTCCGTGCATTTATAGTATGTAAGAAACAATTTTTCCAAATTTCTCCTTTCATATTTAAGGCTCTTGAAGTCTTGCTGAATTGTAGGGCAATCTTTCAGATAAACAGCAAGTTGATTTAGATACCTTTTGTTTTCTTTTACATCCGTGGTATATTGTTCTGCTTTATAACGTTTGTATTCAAGCAAAGTAAAGGTTGTGTCCTGACCAATATAAAACAATTCTTTACCCAATCTAGTTTTGTATAAATACAGGCTCTTTTCTCCAAGCACAAGTGATTGAAGAAATATGGTGTCTGGTTTCAGATTCGGGTCTTTCCCATGTTCAAGTTCATCAGTTAAAAACGGGCTCAGGTCGTTAAGTAAAATCGCGCTCGCATACACTTCGTCAACAACACAAAAGTTTCGGATGCTCAGTGGAGTATGTACTATTGGTTGATCAGATAACTGATTTTTAAACATAATCCTGTCAGGATTTTTTCCCCAGTTGCGATAGTCGATAAAACCATACACAGTGTCGCCATTAAGGCCTACTATATATCCTTTTAAATAATTCTCCTGTCCGAAACACGCATTAATCATAAAAATTCCGAAAACTAATAGTGCGATTTTTTTTAGTTGTTTTAGCAGTTTCATAAAAGCAGCATTTAAGTTATTGATTTTGTTTTGAATACGTATTAGTATGTATCAATTTCCGGTGGATTGACTAAGAAGTTTGCTTATGAGGGAAATCATTACCGCGTAGAGTAGAAATCAAATAGATGTATAAGTCCTATAATCATAAAATGTCTGACTTTACTAATTTTTCCAGTATAAGAAGTAGTAGTTATTAACTGTTTTTTTATTTATAACATTCACTGAATCAAATTCTTTATCAAATTTTTATTTTTGAATACTTAGTATGAATCAGTAAACAAATGTATGTTATTTTGCTACATTCATACAAGTTTGGGAAAATAATCTAACCTGATAATCGTCAAATAGCAATTATTCAATTATATGATTCATTGAAACAATAATCCGGATTGTGGGGATCGGGATATAAACTCCTCAGTATTAATTTATCTAATGGCATGCATGAGCCAAATCAAAACACAAAACACATTTGATAGTGTCATTATTCCGGATACCGTTTGCTTTCATATCAAATAATTCATATATCTTTGCAGCTTCAAATATTCCTTTCGTAAAAACAAGGAGGTTTGAGTTATAAAGAAGAGGGAAGAGAACAGGCTCAGCGAACCTCTGGCAACCACCACCACCCGGTGCGTAAGGTGCCAAAACCTGATCCCGGTATTCCGGGAGATTATAATTGAAACACACTCCTGCTCCCGAAATACGGAGATAATGAATGTGTTAAGTTAAAACTTCTGTACTGCTGCTTTGTTTTAAGCATGCAGCACGGTTTAATATTTAAATAACATGCACGAAAGGAACAAGATATACAAAGTTTTAGAGAAGCGCGTTTTGGTGCTCGATGGCGCTATGGGCACCATGATTCAACGGTACAAACTTTCGGATGCCGATTACCGGGGAACACGTTTTGCCTCGCATCCCATTGATCTCAAAGGCTGTAACGATTTGCTGTGCCTCACCAAACCCGAAGTTATAAGTCAAATTCATGCTGCTTACCTGGAGGCTGGTGCAGATATTATTGAAACAAACACATTTAACGCCACTTCGGTTTCAATGGCCGACTACCAGCTGGAATCAGTTGTTTACGAAATAAATGTAGCTGCCGCCAAAATTGCTGCTACCGAAGCTGCGAAGTTCACAGCCCTGAACCCTGATAAACCTCGTTTTGTTGCCGGGGCCGTAGGACCAACCAGTAAAACGGCCAGCATGTCGCCCGATGTCAACGATCCGGGATTTCGCGCTGTAAGTTACGATCAGCTTAAAGATTCCTATTCCGAACAGGTAAAAGGATTAATCGATGGTGGCGCTGATTTACTGCTAGTCGAAACCATTTTCGATACACTTAATGCCAAAGCTGCCTTGTATGCCATTAATGAAATACTGGCCGACAGGGATTTACGCATTCCGGTAATGGTTTCGGGAACGATAACAGATTTAAGCGGGCGCACGCTTTCGGGTCAAACGGTGGAAGCCTTCCTGAATTCGGTTTCACACATCGACCTTTTGAGTGTCGGGTTCAACTGTTCTCTTGGCGCCGAGCAGCTCAATCCGTTTATCGAAGAGCTTTCGCGCAAAGCACCTTTTTATGTAAGTGCTTATCCAAATGCCGGTTTGCCTAACCAGTTCGGCGAATATGACGAGTCGCCACTTCAGATGGCAAAACATGTAAATCCAATACTTCAGAACAAATCAGTTAATATCATTGGTGGATGCTGTGGCACAACGCCGGAGCACATCAGGGAATTATGCCGTATTGCTGAGCAATCCACACCCAGGCCGTTACCCGAAATAGATAAACATCTTCGACTGAGCGGGCTTGAACCTTTACTGGTTTTTGCCAACAGCAATTTTATCAATATCGGCGAACGTACCAATGTTTCCGGTTCCAAAAAGTTTGCAAGGCTTATTCGTGAAGAAAAATACGACGAAGCCCTTTCCGTTGCCCGCGAGCAGGTAGAAGCCGGGGCTCAGATGCTGGATGTCAATATGGACGATGCTATGCTCGATGCCAAACGCGAGATGACTCGTTTTCTGCATATGCTGATGTCGGAACCGGAAATTGCCCGGGTTCCTATCATGGTCGATTCATCGAAATGGGAGGTTATAGAAGCTGGTTTAAAATGCCTGCAGGGCAAAGCTATCGTGAATTCGATCAGCATGAAGGAAGGCGAAGATGCTTTCAGGGAACATGCACGAAAAATAAGGAATTACGGAGCCGCTATGGTGGTGATGGCTTTCGATGAACAGGGCCAGGCCAGCACTTTCGAACGACGCATCGAAATATGCGGGCGCGCCTATAAAATCCTGGTGAATGAAATTGGCGTTCCTCCCGAGGATATTATCTTCGATCCAAACATCCTGGCCATTGCAACAGGCATCGAAGAGCATAACAATTACGCTATCGACTTTATCGAAACCATAAAATGGATTAAGAAAAACCTTCCTTATGCCAGGATCAGCGGCGGTATCAGTAATTTATCTTTCTCCTTCCGCGGTAACGATACACTGCGCGAAGCCATGCATTCTGCTTTCCTTTATCATGCTATAAAGGCCGGAATGGATATGGGAATTGTGAACGCAGGAAATCTTCCGGTTTATGACGATATTCCGGCTGATCTGCTTGAGCTTATCGAAGATGTACTTTTCAACCGCAGGCCTGATTCTACTGAAAGGCTGATTGATTATGCATCGAAAATGAAAACCAGCGAAAAGACTGAAGCCGCGGCAAAAGCATGGCGGAGTCTGCCGGTTAACGAACGCCTGACCTATGCACTGGTTCATGGATTGGATGCCGATATTGCAACTGATGTGGAGGAAGCCCGCCCTCACTTTGCAAAAGCTCTGGAAGTAATTGAAGGACCTTTGATGGCCGGAATGAATGTAGTAGGTGATTTATTCGGAGCCGGAAAAATGTTTCTGCCCCAGGTAGTGAAAAGCGCCCGAGTTATGAAAAAAGCCGTAGCTGTGCTTTTGCCTTTCATCGAAGCCGAGAAAGTAAAAGGAGAAGGGAGTTCGGCAGGTAAAATACTGATGGCCACAGTTAAAGGCGATGTTCACGATATAGGAAAAAACATTGTCGGCGTTGTGCTTGGATGTAATAATTACGAGGTTGTTGACCTTGGAGTTATGGTTCATGCCGAAAAGATACTTGATGCTGCTATAAAGGAAAAAGTGGATATTATCGGACTCTCAGGACTCATTACCCCATCGCTCGAAGAAATGAGTTTTGTAGCGTCGGAGATGGAACGCCGGGGATTCACATTGCCTCTGTTAATTGGCGGTGCTACTACCAGCGAAATGCATACTGCGGTTAAAATTGCACCCGAATACAGCCAGCCTGTAGTTCATGTTCGTGATGCTTCGAGGGCTACCAGCGTAGTAGCGGCGCTACTTTCGAAAGATGGCAAGCAGCCTTTTGTTGATTCGGTTCAGGATAAATATGCCCAGTTACGGCATAAACACGAAAGCACCAGGGCCGGTGTTACTTATCTGTCGCTCGCGCAAGCCAGGGAAAATCGTTATAAAACTGACTGGGCCTCGTTTAAGCCACACAAACCATCATTTTTGGGTGTTAAACATCTTGAAAACTATCCGCTTGAGGAAATCAGCAAATACATCGACTGGACGTTTTTCTTCCATGCTTGGAAAATGAGCGGTAAATATCCTGCTATTTTTGATGATCCTGCAAAAGGCACTGAAGCCCGGAAACTTTTTAATGAAGCTCAGGCAATCCTTAAAAGGATTATTGACGAAAAAATGGTTCAGGCCAATGGTGTGTTTGGATTTTTTGCTGCCAACGCAACAGGCGACACTATCGAATTAAGCCTTGAAGGAAACAAAAAAAACATGTTGCATTTCCTTCGGAATGAAGAAGAAAAAGAAAATGGCATCCCGAATCTTTCACTGGCCGATTTTATCGCCCCGGCAGATTACGGCTATAGTGATTACATCGGACTTTTTGCTGTAACGGCAGGACTTGGAATCGAAAAATGGGTAAAACAGTATGAAGATCAGCAGGATGACTATAATGCCATTATGGTAAAAATACTTGCCGATCGCCTTGCCGAAGCTTTTGCAGAGCTGCTTCATGAAAAAGTACGCAAGGAATACTGGGGTTATGCCAGGGATGAAAACCTTAGCATCGACGAAATTATTCACGAAGGATATGCCGGAATACGCCCCGCACCCGGTTATCCTGCCTGCCCCGAACACAGCGAAAAAGGAACCATTTTTAATCTTTTAGATGCTGAAAAATCCGGCATCTCGCTCACCGAAAATTTCGCCATGTACCCGGCAGCAGCCGTTAGCGGGTATTATTTCGCACATCCTGAGGCACAATATTTTGCCATCAGCAGGATAAGCAAAGAGCAGGTCGAAGATTATGCTTCGCGTAAAAATATGCCTGTGAAAGAAATTGAAAAACTGCTGGCATCGAATTTGAATTATTGAGATGGGCTGGGAGACGGAAGTAGGAAGTAGGAAGTAGGGAGTAGGGAGTAGGGAGTAAGGAGTAAGGAGTAGGAAGTAGGGAGTGGGAGTAAGGAGTAAGGAGTAAGGAGATAGAAGACTTATTTTTTAAAGAAAAAGCACTTAAAAGAAAAAATTACCAGAAGAACTTTACCATGAAAGTCACCGATTATATACTGGAAAGCAAAGGAAAAACACTTTTCACTTTCGAACTACTCCCTCCGCTTAAGGGTGAAAATATTGATTCCATTTACCAGACGATTGAACCTTTGGTCGAATACAATCCCTCGTTTGTTGATGTAACCTACCACCGCGAAGAAGTTATTTTCAAGGAGCGCGAAGATGGTTTGCTCGAGCGGCGCACGGTTCGGAAAAGACCAGGAACTGTTGCCATTGCCGCTGCCATAAAATTCAAATATGGCATTGACGTGGTTCCGCACCTTATCTGTGGCGGTTTCAGCCAGGAGGAAACCGAAAATGCGCTTATCGACCTTCAGTTTCTGGGTATTGATAATATACTGCTTATACGTGGAGATAACCTGCGTGGAGAAAAGCAATTTAAGCCTGAACCCGACGGTCACCGTTTTGCCCTCGACCTTGTAAAACAGGCGGTTAGATTAAATAAAGGTATTTATCTCGAAGAAGACATTTTAAATCCTGTTCCTACCAACTTTTGTATCGGCGTGGCCGGATATCCCGAAAAGCATATGGAATCGCCTAACCTGGCAACCGATCTGCAATACCTGAAAGCTAAAGTAGATGCGGGTGCTGACTATATTGTTACCCAGATGTTTTTCGATAATTCGAAGTATTTTGAGTTTGTAAACGCCTGCCGCGAAACCGGAATCCATATACCAATTATTCCGGGCCTGAAACCTATTTCGTTAAAATCGCAGCTTTCGACATTGCCACGGACTTTTTCAATTGATATTCCCGATGAATTGGTAAAAGAAGTAGAAAAATGCACTGACACGCAGCAGGTGCGTCAGGTTGGCGTCGAATGGGCTATTCAGCAATCGCGCGAACTGATAAAATTCGGTGTGCCAGTGCTTCATTTTTATACCATGGGGAAATCAGATAATATCAGCAAAATTGCGAAAGCAGTTTTCTGATATTCTAATTCGAAAATTGAGAACCCAGGGGGTTGATTCTGGAAATACCCATGTTAATTCCCACTACAAAACGGATGGGATGTGAATATAGCCTTCTTCTCCGGATCACAAATTGATTGTCACCGGCAACGAATCGGTATTCAGTCAGTAGTAGTTAGTGCCTTTTTTCTACATTTGCGTTTTCAAACTTATTAAATGGCAATCTACCAGCACATTCTCAGTCAATCCGAAGCGGGCAAAAAACAGCTAGCTGTATTAATAGATCCGGATAAACTCCAGAATCAGGATGTGGAAAAAATTGCTGTAAATGCTGAAGAATCAGGCGTTGACTGTTTTTTTGTTGGTGGGAGCCTCCTGGTAAACAATGAACTTGATCAGTGTATAAAAACTCTGAAAGCCAACAGCAAAATCCCTGTAATCCTTTTTCCCGGCAATACCATGCAGATGAGCTGGAAAGCCGATGCCATACTTTTTCTGTCGCTGATCAGTGGCCGAAATGCCGAAATGCTTATCGGACGCCATGTTATTGCTGCGCCCCACCTGAAAATGAGCCCGTTAGAAGTGATTTCGTGTGGTTATATGCTCATCGAAAGCGGCAAAAGTACAGCCGTTCAATACATGAGCAATACGGTGCCCATACCTTACGACAAAATGGATATCGCCATCTGTACAGCGATGGCAGGCGAGATGCTGGGATTAAAACTTATTTACCTTGAAGCCGGAAGCGGCGCCCAGCAAAGTGTTCCGGTTCAAATGATTGAACAGGTAAAACAAAATATCCGCATTCCGCTCATTGTTGGAGGTGGCATACGCACACCCGAAAAAGCCAATGAAGCCGCAACCGCCGGCGCCGATATTATTGTAGTGGGAACTGCATTTGAAAAAAAACCGGGATTGATTTCCGAAATAGCGGATGCGGTGCACAGGGCAGGGAAAACAATGTAACACAAAACCATTCCAAACATTTTATGAACAAAAAATCCACCACCACCCTTTTGGCATTATTGCTAATTGCTGTTTCTCAATTATTTGCACAGCAAAAACAATTGGCTATCGATGACCTGATGAACCGCAAACTTTACCCTGCCTCATTATCAAATCTGCAATGGCGCAGCAACAATCTTTTTACCTGGAATGGCAATAACCGTATTGTCCAAAGCACGGTTAAAACGGGGGCTACAGATACCATTTTTTCGCTCGACGAACTGAATCTGGCAATTGAAAAAGGGCAGTTTAAAAAATTGAAATCTTTACCTGCATTTAAATGGGATGATGAAAATACATTTCGATATACAAACGATTCAAAGGTATTCAGGTATAATATGTTAACAAAGGATCTCCTCGTTTTGAATTCATACGAATCTACCGGCGAAAATGTGGATATCGAGCCCGCAACCGGGAAAATTGCTTTCACAAAGGAGAATAACCTATACGTTTCAGTGAATGGAAAAACCATTGCTGTTACAAACGATTCCGACAAAGGGATAGTAAACGGGAAAACGGTACACCGCAACGAATTTGGTATCGATGGTGGTACTTTCTGGTCGCCAAAAGGTAACCTGCTTGCCTTTTACCGCATGGACGAAACCATGGTAACCGAATATCCGCTTGTGAATATCGATGAACGAATTGCAAAAACTGAATACATTCGCTACCCAATGGCTGGAATGGCAAGTCATCATGTTACAATCGGTATTTTTGACCCAGCGAATAACCAGGTTATTTACGTCAAAACCGGCGAACCTGCCGAGCAATATCTCACTAATGTTAGCTGGAGCCCCGACGAAAAATACATTTTTGTTGCTGTCGTAAACCGCGATCAAAATCATATGTGGCTGAACAAATACGATGCAGTATCAGGCGATTTCATAAAAACACTTTTCGAAGAAACTGACAATGAATATGTTGAACCTTTGAATGGTTTGATTTTCCTGAAATCAAACCCCACGCAGTTTATCTGGCAGAGCCGCCGCGATGGATTTAACCATCTTTACCTGTATGATGTTGAAGGCAACCTGGTAAAACAAATCACAAAAGGACAGTGGGAAGTAACTGCATTCCAGGGATTTGATCCGAAAGAAACAAAAATTTACTTCAGTTCAACCCAGGAAAGCCCTTTGGAAAGGCATTTGTATTCGGTTGAATTGAAGACCGCTAAAACAATTAAACTCACATCCGGGAAAGGAACTCACGCAACCACTGTCTCTCCTGATGGAAAATTTGTTATCGATCGCATGAGTAGCCTCACGGTTGGTTCGCAAACCAATCTTATTAACGAAAAGGGAGAAAATATCCGTTTGATTGCTGAAGATCTAAATCCTTTGAAGAACTACAAACTCGGCAAAACATCGTTTGTAACCCTGAAAGCTGATGACGGAAGCGATTTATTCGGAAGACTGATTTTACCAGTAGATTTTGATGCGTCAAAAAAATATCCTGTTTTGGTATATGTTTATGGCGGTCCTCATTCACAGTTAGTTACTGATACATGGCTGGGTGGAGCCAATCTGTATTTTAATTACCTGGCAACCAAAGGATATGTGGTATGGACACTCGATAACCGTGGCACAGCCAACCGTGGTGCTGATTTTGAACAGGCCATACACCGGAAATTGGGTGATATTGAAGGCAACGATCAAATGGTGGGTGTTAATTATTTAAAATCGCTGCCCTATGTGGACGCGTCGCGGATCGGAATTGACGGCTGGAGTTACGGCGGATTTATGACGCTTACACTGAAACTTCGCAATCCGGATGTGTTTAAGGTTGCTACCTGTGGCGGACCGGTTATCGACTGGAAATATTACGAAATCATGTATGGCGAGCGCTATATGGATACTCCGGAGCAAAATCCGGAAGGATATAAAAAAGCCTGTATCCTCAATTATGTGGATCAGCTTGATGGGAAATTACTGGTAATTCATGGCGCACAGGACAATACCGTTGTGTGGCAGAACAGTCTTCAGTTTATCCAATCCTGCATTCAGAAAGGCAAACAGGTTGATTATTTCGTGTATCCAAACCACGAACATAATGTAGGAGGTATGGAAAGGCTGCACCTTTTCAGGAAACTGGCTGAATATTACGATCAGAATTTATAAAACCACCAACACCTCAAATTTCAAAGCCTGATAATGTTGATTATCAGGCTTTTTGATTATTGAACAATCTAATTTAAACAGCTTATCTGAAATCAGAATAAATTACATATAACATATTGTTTACTATTTATAAACAATTACTTTTGCCGCCGTTATGAATGCGTGTACTATTCGCTAACCTCAAAACCAAATCATGAAAAAAATTTTTTCCATTCTAAGCATTGCGCTGATTGCAGCCACTTTATTATTTACAGGCTGTTCAAAAGACGAGGATCCTGTTCCTCCAACAATTACCTTTAAAACAGATGCCGGCTATGTTTCAGCCAACACATCAGCCAACTATGGCGATACACTTTATTTCGGAATTACAGCCAAATCCAACGGAACTGATAACCTTGTTAAATTCCAGCTTTTTGCAAATGGTGTGCAATTGCTTGATTCAACTGTTAATACCACGACTTTTACTCTCGATATGTTTACCGTAAAAACCATATTGGATAAAGAAGTGTGGAAATTTGTTACCACCGATATAGCCGGCAACAGTAAATCGGATTCGATTACGATAACCGGAAATTTTGGTGAAATCAATACCTACAGTTCCATTAAATTTGGCGCTCAAAACAACACTACCGAAAAAGGCTTTCTTTCGTTAAGCAATTCAACATCAACATCCTATACGCAGGATGAGGCTTTCGGTCACCAGGCGGACATTGATATGTTCTGCTTTTTTGAGAACACGGCCACAAGTGTTAATATGATGACCCTTGCAGCCCCGGGATCGAACATCAAAGAAATATTTACAGGCGCCACTGCTCCTGAATTTTACGCTACAAAAAATGTAACGTTCTTCACAAAAACCACGCTAACAGCAGCTCAGTTCGATGCTGTACAAAACGATGCTGTAATTCGTGCATCATTTGATCCAAATAATAAGTTTAAAAAAGCAAAACTTCTTACTGTGGGCGATGTGTATGCGTTTAAATTACAGTCGGGAAAATACGGTTTGTATAAAGTTACTGCCGTTGAAGGTACTGAAGATGGCACGTTGCAGATTGCTGTTAAAATCCAGAAATAATAATGCTACGTTTAATCCTGAAAGCATTCAAAAAGCCACAACTCTTCTCCAAAGGGTTGTGGCTTTTATTCTTTTTAATTGCCGTTTCGGGAATAATCATAAGTTCCTGCACAAAAGATGATGAAATTTCGCAATCATCGCTTATCCTTAAAACCGGAGCTATTTATACTCAAAACGGTGCTTTTGTTCCGGTTGGCGGCACTATAAAAATCGGTGTGCTGGCTTCAGGAGCAGGTTCGCCGCTTACGTATATCCGCATCGACAGAATTACCGCCTATGATACACTCACGCAACTCGACCGCGGTATTTATATTGGGAGCGAAGGTCTTGACGCAGACTATTCCTTTTCGAAAGATACTGCTACTGTTGAATTGTGGCAGGTAATGGTAATGAACGCTGACCGTGATACTGCCATCCGGACAATAACAGTTAACAAAGGAACCGGAACAGCCTATGGTCCTATTCATCATTTTGAAAATCTCAAACTCGGGCTTCAGAACAATGATTTAACAGGTCAGTTCCTGGATGTAAATACAGGCCTCGTTTTCGATGCAAACTCCGTTACAGGCCACGAAAGCGAGATCGATATTTTAGCTTATTTTTATATAACATCAGGTCTTCCCTCACCTACTTTTACTTGCCCCGGTTATACGGCAGCATCAGGTTACTATCCTCAACTGAATAGCTGGACCGTTAAAAACAATACTTTGTACGATTATATCACAAACGATAACAACCTGGTAACAATCAGCCAGTTTGATGCGGCTGCGAATGACAGTCTGCTGGTAACAGCCTATAAACCCAACAAAGTAAGCGGTAACTGTAAATATGGATATACCGGGAAAGTAATCCCTTTCAAAACGCAGGAAGGCAAGTATGGATTAATAAAAGTGATTCATGCTGATGAAACGGAAAACGGGATAATTGAGATTTCGCTTAAAGTCCAGAAATAAACATACAAGGAATTAACCGATAGATGGAAAGCAAGACAGTAAACTGTATTTCAAGCATATATAACGGGATAACTGTGCAAATTCTGAAATGGATCAGAACAGTTTTTCTGTTAAGCGGACTAGTGATACTATTGCCTGCGATAACTTTGGGGCAATCATGCATAAACGGCCAGGTAAAAAACCAGGAATCAGGGAAACCGGTTTCGGAAGCAAATATCAGCCTTAAGGCCGGCAAAGGAACAATTTCAGATAAAAACGGCAATTTCAGGCTCTGCAATCTGCCTGCCGATAGCATTACCATTACTGTAAGTTTTATAGGATTTGAAACATACATCTTCAAAACCAAGCTTTTACCCGGCGAAAACAGTCTGCCTGCAATTGTGCTGATTCCATCGTTGCTTAACATGGATGAGTTTGTGATTACCGCAACACGAACCGACAACCTGATTGTGAACACTCCTGTTCGGATAAATATGATTTCGCCAAGGATGTTGAACAGCATTCCTATTCAAAATATTGATGAAGCTTTAAAATATGCCCCCGGGATAAATTACAACAGGTCGTTTGGTATTTTCAGCACCAAGGGAATAGTTACCATGCGCGGGATGAGCGGCAAGGAACAAGGTCGTGTGCTGGTCCTGCTTGACGGAGTTCCTATCAATAAATCGGATGGCGGAACCGTTGACTGGAATATGATTGATGTGAATTCCGTTCAGAAAATAGAAATAACAAAAGGTGCCGGATCAGCCATTTATGGAGGAAATGCCATGGGCGGCATTATCAATATCCTTTCGAAAACGCCTGACAGCAAACCTTTTATACGTGCTTCTCTCGAATATGGAACTTTTAACACTATGGGTGGAAGGATTAATACCGGCGGTAGTATAAAGGTAAAGAATACGCAAAATTCGTGGTACTGGCTCGCCAATCTGTCGGCAAAAAAAAGCGATGGATATGTTACGCAGTCAGAAGCTGACGTGAAAGCGAATCCCTACATCGTAAAATCGAATATGAAAGAGGCAGGCGCCAATTTTAAAACCGGATATTCCATTGCCGGCAAACACAATTTCGACGCCACCCTCAACTATTATAATGATCAGCGCGGAACGGGTGAAAAGGTATATCAGCCCGAAGGAAATACTACTGATCACGATTCGTATGGCACAATTCTGAATTACCGTGGAACTTTTAAAACGCTGAAAATGAATTCCTCTGCCTATTTCCTGACGGAGAATTACAAAAAAGTGAATGAATATCTCAAAGATGATTATACCTGGTATGATGTACTTTCGACCCGGCGCGATTACGGCTGGTTTACTTCGCTAACGGCTCCAATGGGCGATAACCATCTGATTACCGGAGGTTTCGATTTTAAAAACGGAAGCGTGGATGCTTACGATAAATATTTTACCTCAACGGATATAGTTTACAACAAAGGTAAAATGACTACCTACGCCCTTTTTGCACAGGATGAAATTAAGTTACTCAATGATAAGGTAAGAGTTATAGCCGGTCTGCGTTTCGATATGGCGCAGTTTCACGACGGCGGATTTTATATCGAGAATCCATCGATGGAAACAGAGTTTATGGTTGGAGGCGGATACCAGGTTCCGGAAATGCCTGAGCAAAACTGGAATGCCGTTAGCCCGAGGATTTCAGCGCAATACAGATGGAACGAAAACGACCGTGTTTATGCCATGTATTCGCGTGGTTTCAGGCCATCGGTGCTCGACGATCTTTGCCGTTCGGGAAGGATAAAAGGAGGTTTTAAAATAGCCAATCCAGCCATACTACCCGAGTACCTTAATAATATCGAAACCGGAATTGATCTTAAACCAGGCGCAAAATTAACTTTCACTGGTTCGGTTTATTATTCGCGGGGAACTGATTTTCAGTATTATGTAAGCAATGGCGAAACCATTGATATGGGATTTGGCGAAAGACCGATTTTCGTAAGGGCAAATATCAGCGATGTGGAAATGTATGGCGCCGAAGCCGAAATCAGGTACGAAATACAGCCAGAAATAACTGTCTTTGCCAATTATGCATACACACATTCGACCATACTCGATTATCACAAAATTGCCGGAAACGACACCATCGACCTGGCCGGAAACTTTTTGACCGATGTTCCGGAACACATTTTTTCGGCAGGCACCAACTGGAACAACCGGTTTGTAAACGCCAGTTTATATGTGCATTACAATGGTTCAATGTATATTAACGATCAGAATACGGTGGACGAAATTCTGCTTTCGGACAAATATCCGGCTTATACAACCGTGGACATGAAACTATGGAAATCATTTAAAACGTATTATAAACTCTCGCTGAATATCCAAAACCTGCTGGATGTAAAATATTACGACAGTAAATACGCGGTTTGCCCGGGGAGGTTTATAACTGCCGAAATTGCCGTTAATTTTTAATTCAAGAAATATATGAAAAGAATTTTTCCAATCCTGATGGCTGCATTTCTGCTATCCGTTTCTGCCTTAAAAGCACAAACCAATGATTTTTACGATGATGCCGAAAGCGTAAAATTTAAAATGCCTGTAGTTGAGGTCCTTGGCGAAATTGCAAACCCCGGAAATGTAAATTTCGAAACCCTTCCATCGCGAACCGTTATCGTTAAAGAAACACTTCTCGAAAATGGGAAAGACAAGTTTATCGGTGCTTACCGCTACGATGGATATTCGCTTTACGACATTTTAAATCTTTCCATCCTTAAAAAGAAAAACGAGGCTGAGTTCCCTCCTATCATTGATTTATATGTAGAAATTGAGAATAATGCAGGCGAAAAAGTTGTTTTCAGCTGGGGCGAAATTTATTACCCCATTCATCAGCATGAAATACTTATCGCAACACAGGTCGCACGCATTGTTCCTTCCAAAACAAAGGATTTATGGCCGCTGCCAACTGATGCGAAGCTGGTGGTTGCGTCTGATTTATATACCCACCGCAACATCAGTAACCCGGTGAAAATAACGGTAAAATCGTACTCAGGGAAATACGATATTGTAAAAGGTTTAAGCCCGATGTACAGCAAGAGTTTTAGCATTTCGGAAGACGGAAAACAACTGGCCGAAATCAGTAAGTTACCTAAAGGCTTGATTGAACATACATATCCTGCTGTATTTTACGGACGTGGCAGAGGGATACACGGCACCACTCCTTTTACAGGTATTATGCTTAAAGAACTGCTTGCCAGTTACATGAAAGTCAATGAAATCAATTTGCGCACCGGTTTATTTGTAATCGCCGGGAAGGATGGTTACCACGGCACATATAGTTTCAGCGAAGTGATGAACCGCAACGACCAGGCCGAATTCCTGGTGATTCCATCCGAAAAAAATCCCGATGGCGGCGCTTTTGAAATATATCCGGCAGCTGACTTTTTCTCCGACAGGGCTATCAGAGCGGTTGAATCAATCAGGTTTTTAAAGGTTGGAGGTTTGGAATAAATTTCCGGTGGTTGCAGATAAAAATAGTTGGATGACAACCACTAATTATTACTTTTACAATTAGATCTGCTCCTTAGTATTTGGTTTGGCAAGAGTATCAGTAAGTTCTCTACCTATAAAACATAATTCCGTTGATGAAAAGAGTAAATAACAGCATCTGTTTATCATTTCTTAAAGGAATATTGTTCTTATTTCTATTGTTTAATCAATCATGTAATTATGTTGAAAAGAGGTATGAGCAGAGAAAAACATCAACTATACATGGAGTAGTGGTCGAAAAGTATAGGGATAAGTGGAATCATGGCAGTCCAATGCTAAAACTTAATTCAGGTAGAATAATTGGTATAGGAAGCTGGGTGAAAAACAGCTTCCTATGGGATCATATAGAAATCGGAGATAGTATTAGCAAACCAGCAGGTACAACAGATCTCACATTATTTAAAAAAAATGGCGAGTATTTTTTATATACTTTTAATGAATAGGTAATAATCATCTCAATACCCCAACTAGTTCCATTATAAATAACCATAAAGTGTATATTTGTAGCAGTGGTAATCACTTTCAACATTCAGGAAATGCAAAATTAATAATCCGGATGGAATGAAAACCTTGCTAGTGGATTAAGGACTAACGTCTTGATTTTTTTGAATGGTATACTTTAACAAAAGTTTGAACGGATTAAGATTATATATACGCGCAGCTAATAATAATTCAGCAGCAGCGGGGTAACATTTGAATTAAATTTCTAAACTGGAATGACTACAAAAACTATTAAATATTCACCCTCCACATACTCCTGGACTATCATCAGGGATAGACATTAAAACAAAAATAGTTGTGCAATATATTTATTATAAACTATGGCGTGATTTTACAGGAATTGTAAAGGAAGATATACCAGCACTCTATTCAATGATGTGGTTGAGTGTAATCCATTCTGTAAATCTCCTATCAGTATTAGTCGTAGTGAATCATTTTTACAGGTTAAAAATCTTATACTGGAGTAAAGGTGAAACAACCGTCTATTGCTCCATTATCTTGCTCTTTATGATAGCAATTAATTACTTTTTACTTTACAAAAAGCGAGAAGCAATAGCTGAAAAATATAGAAATGAAAACAAGTTAATGAAAATTTTAGGCATAGTTATTCTCTATGTTTATATGATAGGTTCATTTACTTTAGTTTATGTTTTATCACAAATATATCCTCTTCCAGGCGCGGATTTTTAACGTAGTCACGCCAGATAATGCACACCGGTGCACATACCCATAAAGTGTATATTTGCATCAGTGCAGATCACTATCAACATTCAGAAAGTGCATGATTATTAATCCGGTTAGAGTGAAACCCTTGCCATTGGCACAAGAACAAATAACATGATTTTTATGAATCGTATACTTTAACAAAAGTTTGAAAGGCTTCGAAAAAAATATTAGTGAAGTGGATTACAAACCTGTTGTTGTGGTGAATGAATTTCTATACTACAAGTTTTAACTAAATAATACTGTAATGAAAAGTCTGTTGGTTATTGTATTAGCATCGTTCTTCTTATTTGTTGTTACTCCCGGAATTGCACAGGATGTTTCGACTTTAAAAGTTAATGATCGTCAACTTGCAAGGCTTATAAATTCTTGTATTTTAAAAACAGACAATATAGAAAAGTATTGTTATTTCGAAGAAGATAAGAAAGTTAGAAGTAGATATATTCTTAAAATATTGCCGGATAAAAATAATGATAGTATCAAAATTTCTATAACACCTGCTACCTTGAAGTATTTATTGTGGCCAAGCAGTATAGTTTATGGGTACTATAATAAAGGAGGCTATCCTGTTTTTATTATTAAAGATAGTATCGAGATAAATGACCGAAAAATATTCCGAAAGGACTCCGATTTTATATTCGAAATGGTTGACAGCCTGCTGCGCTGGCAGAATGATTCAATAGGTTGGACTGCTATACTTTCACAACCAGTTTATTTGTTTACATTTCATCGGGATTTACTTAAAAATAAATCAGGGGTTATCACCTATAGTGTATATTATCCAGTAGCTTTGCTTGATAAGAAGCTTTGGCCTGTTGAATTTAGAGATTACCTTCCTCATTATAAGTATAGCTTTGAATACGAACAAAGTAGAGCGCCCTGGGACTGGTGCCCCAGAACGAACTTTGACGGAACATTTCAGACACTCACACCAGAAGAACTTGATAAAATGAAACATGGTTCGTTTTATGTAGATCTGCGTAAAAGAAAGCAAATGAGTGAATGAAAAGAGCTATAATAAAATGCAAATATTTGTGTATAAATAAAAAAAAAAAAACGACTTGTATGCATCTGACATACAGGCCGTTATAAATAAAAGAGAGCCACTAATGGAACTCAAACCCACGACCTGCTCATTACGAATGAGCTGCTCTACCAACTGATCTAAAGTGGCATTAAAACAAAGCCTCCCTGTAAATTCCAAGCAGGCTTTTTC
>CAYQTT010000004.1:0-93709 GCA_964420555.1 uncultured Lentimicrobiaceae bacterium
TCCAGCAGGTAATACATCGTACTTTATCGGGCTGTCGTTCATGAGGGTGGTGCCGTTCATGGAGGTGATGCAGTAGGAAAATTGATCAACTGCAATTATTGTGTAATTACCGGCGGTAGGCTGAGTGCCGAAATTTAAAGGTGATCCTGTTCCTGAAATAGTATCTAAATGTATAGCATTGTCAAGTAACAATACGTAATCAACACCTATTTCTGATCCGTTCAATCCAATAATATCTCCTTCGCAGGCAGTGCCATCGGGGGTGATTGTGAAAACTGTAGGATCTGAAAACAGTGTTGCACTGTCATTCATATAAGTAACACAATTGGTAGTGGCATCAATAGCTATGGCTGAATAAATTCCCGGAAGTCCGGCTGATCCGATTACAATTGATGATCCTGTTCCTGCTACTGGTGCTCCTAGATCGAAAGTTCCGTTCCAGCGGAGCTGATAGTTCACTCCGATTTCCGAACCTGTAAGGCTGATAACCTGACCCGGACATAGAATACCGGCAGGAATAACATTGAATACCTGTGGTGCGATGCTGATAAAAGCACTTCCATTCATCATAGCCTCGCAGCCGGTGGTGGTATTCACTGCTTTAATTGTATAAGTTCCTGTTGCATACTGAGGACCGTAGTCAAGGAATCCAATAACTCCTGTTCCTGCAATAGTGTCAATAGGGATGCCATTAAGAAGAAGGTAGTAGTTCAATCCTGCATCCGATCCGTTCAAGCGGAGAATAGTTCCCGGACACTGTGAACCTGTCGGGTTCATTGAGAAAATTGTAGGTGCCGGATAGACTATTATAACTGCACTGTCGTTCATCATCTGGCTGATGCCTGCTGTTGCATTGATAGCACGCACTTCGAATAAGCCAGGCACAGTATAAGGTCCCCAGGTCATAGGTGCATTGGTTCCTGTAGCAAGGGCTCCGTATGGGAAACCATTTCTTAACAGTTGATAGTCAATACTGCTTTCTGATCCGGTAAGGTGAATATAAAGTCCGGGCTGGCCTTCGCATATTGCACCACCTCCATATACATTAAATGACAGAGGGAATGGCAAAATGGTAATGTTTACACTTCCATTCATAAGAGCTGTGCATCCTGTAACTATATCGGTTCCTTCTACAGTATATGTTCCGCCAACAGTCTGAAACCCGAAATTTAATGGAGATCCTGTTCCGGCAACAGCTGAGCCTACCGGAATGTTATTGCAAAATAGCTGGTAGCTGATACCCAAATCGCTCTGAGCTAACCCGATTTCTCTTCCTGCTCCCCCGATTGGGTAGGAGCCACCACCTGTAACCAGGTATGCCGAAGGAGGAGGCAGAATCATTACAGAAGCACTTCCGTTCATGATGTTCGTGCAACCTGTAACATTATGAGTAGCAATTACTGTATAGTTGAAGGCTGCAGTACGGTTGCCAAAACTAATCGGAGCACCGGTTCCTGTAACTGCCGGACCGTCAGGGATACCGCCTCTTAAAAGTTGGTAGTTGGTGTTGGGTTGCGAACCGCTGAGACCGATATTTACACCAGGTCCTGCATAGCAGTATGATCCACCACCGGTTACACCGTACTGAAGAGGAAGTGGGTTTACTATTACAGTGATGGAAGCAATAGCTGTATTAAAGCCATCATTGGCAGTTACTGTATAGGTTGTGGTAACATCTGGCGATACAACCGGGTTTTGATCCGTAGATGTCCAAACTGGAGTACCGGCCGGAATACATGTCCAAGCAAAGGTATAAAAGCCTGATCCGCCTGAAACGGAAGCTGTTAATTGTGCGGTTGAAGCATCGGCACAAATCTCGGAAGGCAGAGTTGAAGCAACAACATTTATTGCATTTCCGGTAAGAGAAATAGCTACCTGGTCATTACCTACACATCCATTACCATCAGTTACGGTTAAAGTATATGTTGTATTCGAATACAGGTTTGTGGTTAGCGGAGCTGCAGAGTTTGATCCTGAAGCGATGTATGAAAGGGGAGCCCAGGCATAATTCATAGCTCCAAAGCCACCTGAAGCGGATCCGGATAGAGTTGTGCTGATTCCATAAGCAATTGTCTGGTCAGCTCCGGCGTTAGCAACAGGTAGTGAGTTAATAGTTACAGCTACACTGCTTCCCATATCAACAGTACATCCGGTGGAAGCACGGGTGCCTACAACAGTATAAATCCCTGCCATTGTTTGGTTCCCAAAACTGATTGCTGCACCTGTACCTGAAACAGGTGATCCGATAGGAGTAATATTATTGTATAATTGATATGATACTCCTGATTGTGATCCGGATAAGCCAACCACAACACCCGATCCTCCAAGGCAATAGCTTCCGCCACCTGTGAGTACAAACTGGTTAGGGAGTGGGTTCACTGTAACTGAAACAGAAGCTGTTGCTGAGTTAAACCCATCATTAATTGTTACTGTGTAAGTAGTACTTACAAATGGCGATACCGTTGCAGTTGCCGAAGTTGAAGTAAATCCCGCAGGAACTGATGTCCATGAGTAAGTATATGTGCCCGAACCACCTGTGGGGTTAGCGTTAATTGTAGTGCTTTGCCCAAAACAGATACTAGCAGGCGCTGCTGATGGCGATGCCGTTACCGGGGTTCCGACAACAAATACAGTCATTGGGTTATTGGCGCTGCATCCTTTGGCGTCGGTTACTGTCAGAGTATAAGTACGGGTAAGTATAAGGTTAGTTGTCTGGGGTGTTAGTGTGTTAGCACCTGTATTTATGTAGGAATTTGGTGTCCACGAATAGTTTAATAATCCTGTGCCACCGCTGGCAGTTCCATTTAGTGATGTGTATGTTCCGTAAGGAATTGTAAAATCGGTTCCTGCATCTACCAGTGGCAAAGCATGAACTGTAACAATCAGATTAACCGGAGTGCCAGGGCACATTGATGGAGCTTGCCCGATAGGGGTAAGCACATAAGTTACATTAAGATCATTGTTTGTTGTATTTATAAGGGTTTCGCTAATGATGGCACTGGAACCTGATCCTGGTGCATTGCTGATACCGGAAACTGCCCCACGCGACCATGTAAAAGTCGTTCCGGGAAGGTTACTGCCTATCGTGTAGCTGAATGGCTGTCCGCTGCATACTTCTGATACCAGACTGCTGTTAATGGCTGGCGATGGGTTGATGTTTATAGTGTAGTTTGCCGGAGTTCCCGAGCAACTGGGGGTGAAATTAGAAGATGGGATTATATGATACGTTACTGTACCGGGAGTGGTACCACTATTAAAGATCGTTTGTGGAGGGATTGTATTAGAGCCGCTTGCAATAAAACCGGAAACGGAAGCTGATGATGGCGTTGCAACCCAGGTGAAAGTGGTACCTGCCACATTTGATAACAGGTTAACATTTGATGATGTTGCTGCGTTGCAAATGGTTTGCGACATACTTGCGTTAGTAACAGCAGGTAAAGGATTTATGGTTGCAACATGAGTTGCAGAAGTACCACTACATCCGTTGTAAGATGGAGTAACAGTATAGCTTACAGTGCCTGGAATAACCAGAGTGTTGTTGATGGTTTGGGCTGGAATTGAAACAGTACCCGAAGCAGTGTAACCTGTGATTCCGGGACCCGATGGTGCAGCCGTCCATGCATACGTTGTACCTGATACAGGTGAATTAAAAGTAACCGGGGTTATCGCTGTACCACTGCATATCGATTGACTGCCGAGGCTGAGGTTAACAACAGGATTAGGGTTAACAGTTAATGTGTAGTCAACCGGTGTGCCGCTACAAGCATTTGCTGTAGGAGTTATAGTATACACAACGGTACCTGAAGTGCTGGTCGAATTAAGTAATGTTTGATTGATTGTTGCAGTGTTTCCACCGGCATAACCTGTTACTCCTGGTGTTCCGTTGGCAGTCCAGTTATATGTCGTGCCGGCAACACTCGATGCTAGTGCCAGGTTAAATGTTGCACCTGAACATTGACTTGATGAAACCGGATTGTTGGTAACTGCCGGAATTGGATTAACGGTAACAATAAAATTTGTCGGTCCATTGATACAGCCATTCATGCTCATCATAACAGCGTAAGTTACCAGACGTGGTACATTGTCATTATTTATAAGAGTTTGCGAAATAGTTGAGCCTGATCCATTAGTGAATCCGGTAACATTACCAACTGCCGAAGCTGTCCAGGTAAAAGTAATTCCAGAAACATTGCCTATAAGATTAATAACTACATTTTGTCCTGAACACGAAACAGGAAATGCCGGTACAACTGAAAGTACTGTTGCCGGGAAAACAGTTACGGTCACAACTAATGGACTTCCTGAACATCCGTTATATGTAGGTGTAATGGTATAAGTTACATCATGAGGAGCATTAGAAGTATTTGTGAGGGCTTGTGCAATCACATTACCGGTTCCGTTGCTTAATCCTGTGATAGATCCTGGTGCTGATGCTGTCCATGAAAATGTTGTTCCTGTAACATTTGATGAAAGTGCTATGTTGGTTGTTGTACCCGAACAATGTGTCAATACTGTTTGTGCAACTAATACAACGGGTTCAGGATGGATATTTACAACATAATCGTTAGGAATTCCTGCACAACCGTTCAGGCTGCCACTAGGAGTTACATGGTAAGTAACAGTCCCTGTTGCATTAGTAGAGTTTGCAATAGCTTGCGAAGGAATTGTGTTTGTACCGTTAGCTATAAATCCCGTAATACCAGGCGTAGCTGTAGCTGTCCAGGTGAATGTTGTTGAAGGAACATTTGATGTTAAAACCACAGCAGTTGTGTTATTTCCTGTACATATAGTTTGTTGCATGGGTGTATTCGAAACTATAGGTGATGGATTAACTGTAATTACGTATGCAACAGAAGGACCGTCGCAACTTGTTGGTGCCGGTCCATGTGGAGTTATAGTGTATGTAATTGTTCCTACTGTAAGCAGCGAATTAAATATCTGCATGGCAGGAATGTTGCCTGATCCCGAAGCCTGAAAACCTGTAATGCCTGCCGTGGCAGTTGCAGTCCATGTAAATGTGGCTGTTGCCAGCGCTGACTGAAGTATAACAGGGGTAGTTGATAATCCTGCACATACATCCTGTGCAAGCACTGCATTGCTAACCGTTGGAATTGGGTTAATGGTTGCAGTAAAAATGAAAGGTGTTCCCGGACAATTGGTTGGTGCCGGGCCAGTAGGTATAATAGTATAGGTAACCTGGGCTGAGGTTATTGAATTTGCCGGAAGTGATAAAATATCATGAATGTTTCCATTTCCTGAGGCGGTGTTTCCCGAAACTGTGCCGGAGGTAACCGTCGATGTCCATGTATAAGTAGTTCCTGTAACTGCACTGGTTGGATGATAATCAATGTTATTACCTGAGCAAATTGATTTGGTAGCGGCACTGTTAACCGTGGGATTAGGATTTACCTGAACCACAACAACATTAGAGTATTCATCCAGACAAGGAGGTGAGGATGTCACCAGCCTGTACCAGGTTGTAACAGATGTTGGTCCCGGTTGATAGGTTAAAGTGTTTGCGCCGGGAATATTTGAAAATCCACCCGAAGCGCTGGTTGTACTCATTTGCCATTGGTATGTGTAGGTGCCGCTGCCACCAGTTGATGGAGTAGATGTAATTAAAGCAGGAGTAGCGCCCGGACATATCTGAGTGTTTGCCGTTACTATGCCTGGAATCAATTCCGGGTTTACCTGAATGGTAATCTTTGATGTATTTGCACAATTCGTACCTTGATCAGCTCCGATAATCTGGTAAGTAGTAGTTGAATAGAGTGTTTGGTTTATAGGATTTGTTTGCGTGCCAAATAATGATGGAGGATCAATCCAAACCCATACCACATTAGGGCCTGTTGTTACAAATAGAGAAACCTGCTGTCCTTCGCAAATTACGGAAGCACTGCTGAATAAAGATACAAGAGGAAGGGGCTTGAGAGTGACAGTTACCGGAGTGGAGGGAAACGGGCATCCCCCAACCATTACGGTATAGTTGCCGGCATCATAGGCATAACAAGTGCTGTTAGTATCTCCTGGTAATGGGTTTCCATCCTTATACCATTGCCAGGTAGTTCCGGATGAAGGCGTACATGCCATGAGAACCGAGTCGCCCGCGCACACGTTAGCGCTTGCGGGGGTAGCAGTAAGAGTTGGTGGACATTGTGCCTTAATACTAAAGCTTACAAGTGTTAACAAGAAGACAGGAAGTATTTGTCTGTACGACATAACTACCCTGTAAAGGTTGAGTAAAGCCCGTTTCATAGTTCCTCTGTGTAGGTAAATAATTAATAATCAGATAGGTGTAGTAAAGGACAAGTTGTACAAGTTGTGGAGTGTATTAGTTAATAGCTATCATCCCAATTTGTAATATAAAAATTGTCAAAATCTTTTTTATAAAACTTTAAGGGTTTCTTTGTGAAGCTTTTATATACTGTTTATTTTATACGTAACCTATCGTTTCGGGCTTCTGCCTGTAATTTAAAGGTTGAAAGGGGTCAGGTTTCACCTTCTGAAGTGCAGATTAAACGATTAGTTAGCCGCGAAATCCTGTAAAATACTATTTTTGCATTGTTTTATAAATTGCTTTTCCGATAAGGATTGCTATTTATAACAAAAAATAACCAACCATTCATGCCTCTGAATTCTATGCCGGGGCTATCTCATTCTTGAATCATTAGCTTTAAAAATATGGATTCTATACTAAAAAAAATACAGGCAAGTATTCCGGATTACCCCGACCGTAAAGAAATTCTCAGGCAGATTCTCGGTTTACTCGATCTCACAACCCTCGAAGGAACTGATAATGAGGAGCGGATTAAAGTATTATGCAGTAAAGCTTTAAGCTTTGGAAACCATGGTCTGCCACTTCCCGCAGCAGTTTGTGTTTATCCTCCGTTTATAAAGCTTGCCCGGAAATTACTTGAAGGCTCAGGTGTAAAAGTTGCCTCCGTGGTTGGTGCTTTCCCGTCGGGCCAACTACCGCTCCACTTGCGTGTAAATGAGTGTTCCTATGCCGTTTCAGAGGGAGCGCATGAAGTAGATATGGTAATTTCCCGTGGTGCTTTTCTAGCCGGGGATTATGAGTTTATTATAGATGAAGTGGCGGCAATGAAACAAGCATGTGGCGAAGTACATCTGAAAGTAATTCTGGAAACCGGTGAGCTTGGCTCATCCGACAATATAAAACTTGCTTCGGAACTGGCCATCATGGGTGGTGCCGATTTTATTAAAACCTCAACAGGCAAAATTCAGCCCGCTGCTACTCCCGAAGCAATGTTGACCATGCTGAAAGTTATACACGCTGAGAACGTGATTCATGGCAGAATGACTGGAATAAAACCTGCCGGCGGTATTTCAACTCCCGATCAGGCTATGATTTATTACTTGCTGGTAAAGCAAATTAACGGCGATGCATGGCTTAATAATCATCTTTTCCGCATTGGAGCGAGCAGACTAGCCGATGGCATCCTTACTGAATTGCAGGGGAGATAAACCAGAAATACGATTCATTTGCGTCTTAAAATGTCTTTAACCCAGTTCCAATCCATATACCAAAATTGAGAAAACTGCTCATTCTGTTTACTTTCCTTCTGGTTACGCATTTAGTGACTGCTCAAACGTCGCTCGACACGGCTGTTAATTTCACTGTCAAGGATGTAAATGGAGTTACTCATCGCTTGTACGAATATCTTGAACAGGATAAAATTGTAGTTATCGATTTCTTTACAATTACCTGTGGCCCATGTTCTACCTATGCTCCGCTGATCAGTGAATCGTATACTCACTTTGGCTGTAATTCGTCAAATGTTGTTTTTTTAGGAATTAACTGGGGCGCTGATAATGCCGGAGTAATTGATTTTGGAGAAACAAACGGCGTTCACTATCCCGAAGTCAGTGGCACGGAAGGTAATGGGAATCATGTAGTTGACGATTATGGGGTTCTTTCTTATCCGACAGTTATCGTTGTAATGCCCGATTTGCATATTGCCGAAAAGTACATCTGGCCTCCTACAACTGAACATCTGGATAGTATTGTATCTGCTCATGGAGGAATATTTTCGGCATGTACAACACCTGTTTCGTCGGATATTGAAGCTCCTCCTGAAACAAATAAAATACTTTCACTTTTCCCTGTTCCGGCAACTTCAGAAGTTACCTGTACAACTACTTTAACTGAAGAGGGGACAGTTGAAATAAGATCAGTTTCGGGAATTATGGCATTAAATCCTTTGCCGGTAGTTCCTGGCGAAGATATCCGGATAGTAACTTCACATCTTGTTCAGGGATATTATCTGTTGCTTTTACGAAACAAAAACGGTATCATTGTTGACAGTAAACCTCTTATCATCCAAAATCAATCAAACAGATAATAATTCTGATTTTTAGGAGGAAATTTGCACGATTCTTGCCTTACTTTTTGTTTTCAGTGCAATTATTTAAAAGTTAATAATAAATTTGTAGCTCCTAATTAAAAGTAAATCATGAAAAATGCATTTCGTTTATTTCTGCTGATCGCTGCTTTTGCAAGCGTTCTATATACAGGTTGCGAACCAGTTGATGAAGAAACTACAGGCGACGACGCCCGCGACCCATTTATCGGGGTATGGCAGTTTGCCGAAAGTAGCTCGTTAAAAAGCACTGACGGTCAAAGTTATATAGTTACCATCAGCAAAGATCCGGGTAACAGCGGCCAGGTTATTCTCGAAAATTTCGGGAACCCGGGCTCACAATCCATACTTGTAACGGGTCTTGTTACCTCCAACCAGATTGTAGTTTCATCACAAAGTCTTGATAACGGCTGGGTGGTCGAAGGATCGGGAAAAATAACCAATACAAATAAAACTGCCATGACATGGACTTATTCCATTACTGCCGGCGGTGATAAGGAATTTTATTCAGCTTCAGCTACAAAGCAATAACGCTCAATCGAGCCAGATGCAGAAATTCCAGCCTGTTTCCGGTAAAATAATTGCGTAAATATATACTTACCCGCATTTTTTACTGAATCTGCAAAATGTGTTCTCCCATATTCCTGTAAATAAAAAGCCCCGTTATGAAGAATACGGGGCTTTTTATTTTTTAACTGACAAAGAATTAGATAACAGTTATTTCCCTTGTTTTGTCGGATACTTATCCTGACTGAAATACTGCACCTGCTCAGGTTCGGATGGTTTGTAAAGTGTAAGGAACCAGCGATTTTTCATTTGAACTGTACTGGGTTTTATTTCGTTCGCATTCAGGTTTTTGCCTACTGCCGGGGTTGTGGCTTTTGGTTGAAGTGTGGCTTCCATCTCCGTTAAACGGTTAATCACTTCTTTGTAAATATTGTCAAGCAGTTCAATGTGTTCCAGGTAATAGTCCATACTTTTATTGAAATCATCCGGATTAATATCATGTTTGCGAAAAACATGGGCAAACCTGATACGCTGGTCAGTAGTGTCATTTTTACGCGAAAGTGAGTCGTTCGAAATGCGCAGTGTAGCTTCCGTAAGGTGTATGTCAACCAGGATATTGATCATTTCGTCTTCATTCAGCGTGCCTGCCGGCTTTGACGTGAATATACTATCGCACGAAACGGCCAGCATTGCAATCGAAACAAACAAAAACCATTTCTTTAACATAGAGGTAGTCCGGTGATAGTTTTCCTTTTCAGGCAACAGAAGTTTTGGAGAAATATAAAAAGGCAATGGAGTAATTATTTCCCGCCATGTTTTTTCAGATATTCGGCGTTGAGTTCCCTTATTACATCGCTGGTAACATTAAGAGTATCATTGGCATAGAGTATGTTGCCTCCTTTTTGAAAACCTAGTATGTAATCGAATTTGTATTTTTCGTTGTAACGTTTAAGGAAATTCATAACCGAATCGAGAATTGCTACGTTCATTTCCATTTCACTTTGTTGCAGATCAGCCAGATACCTATCGCGCAGCCCGTAAATCTGCTGTTGGGTTTGCTGAAGCTGTCCGTATATTTCCTGTGCACTCTTTTCGCTAAGTGTTTTTTTTGCTATCTGATCTTCAAAATAAGCAGCATCTTTTTCGAGCGCTTTTTGTTTTGAAGCAACTTCTCCTTCAAGACGTCGTCCTTTGGCTTCTAAATCTATACGCATTTTTTTTACCAGTTCGTAGTTGCCTAAAATGCTATCGTTGCTTACAAATGCAACCGAAATGGATCCCTTGTTAGCTTTTTCTACAGCTCCGGACACGGCATTGCCCGAATTTCCCGATCCTGTAAAATGAAGGATATAGAGAATTATAAGCCCGGCTAGCATTACCAGGTTAAGTGTGAGCAGCAGCGGGTTGATTTTATTACTGGCTGGTGCAATAGGAGCATCTTGTTTAATGCTTTGTTCCTGCATAACTGCGGTATGTTCGCTGTTGGATGTGTTTTCAATGCTGTTGTTGATTTCTTCGTTCATCTTTTTTTGGATATCGGGATTATTATAAAAACAACCTGATTCATACAATTATGAAACAGGTTGCGAAGTTAAAAAAAACGCTTATTTAATAAGGTATTAGTTGCCAACTTCTGAGATGTATTTTATGCGCATTAGTCTGATTTCTTCTTCGGTGAATTCATTTTCACCCAGATCTTTGAGCGCATCTTCCACTGAATCAGTTTCAGCTTCCTCAAAATATTCTATAATCTCTTCCTGGTGGTATGGGTCTATAGTTTCGTTAAGGTAGTAGCTGAGGTCTAATTTAGTCCCCGAATCTACTATACTCTCAATTTCAGTGAGTAATTCGTCGGCAGTAAGATTTTTTGCAACAGCAATATCTTCGAGCGAAATTTTACGGTCGATATTTGTAATAATATAGACTTTAAGACCCGATTTATTAACAACCGATTTTACAACCATGTCCATCGGGCGCATGATCTCATTTTCTTCAACATAGGATGAGATCAGCTCAAGGAAAGGTTTCCCGTATTTCTGCGCCTTACCTGCTCCAACTCCTGTAATTCGCTGAAGTTCGTCCATACTTATCGGATACTGTATCGCCATATCTTCGAGCGATGGATCCTGAAATATAACAAATGGAGGAAGACTTTCTTTACGGGCAATTTCTTTGCGAAGGTCTTTTAAAAGCGAAAAAAGTGTTTTGTCGGTGGTGCTTGTTCGCGCTCCTCCGCCAGCCATCATTTCATCATCATCGGCTTCTTCCGGATCGGTATCCTTGGCAACCATCACAGCGTATGGCTTTTTCAGGAATTTCTGCCCTTCGGCGGTGATCTTTAAAATGCCGTAATTTTCAATATCTTTAATTACGAGCCGTTCAATAAGCATTTGGCGCAGCACTCCATCCCAGAAACGCTCACTTTCCTCCATACCCTTACCGAATATCTCCAGTTCGTTATGTTTGTATGATTTTATATTGGAAGTAACTTTGCCAATTAAAATGCTAACGATATGTTTTGCTTTGCATAATTGTTTGGTTGCCAGCACGGCTTCCAGCGCAAGGTCAACATATTCGCGACCATCAATTTTGGTTTTCGGATGCAGACAATTGTCGCAGTTGCCACAATTCTCCTCCGGATAAACTTCACCAAAATAATGGAGCAACTGTTTTCGCCGGCACATGGCCGATTCAGCAAACGAAACTACTTCCATCAACAATTGATTGGCAATTTCCTGCTCGGCTACACCTTTGTTTTTACTGAATTTTTCGAGTTTTTCAATGTCTTCGTAGGCATAAAATGCAAGGCAGATACCTTCACCGTCATCGCGGCCCGAACGGCCTGTTTCCTGGTAATAGCCTTCGAGGCTTTTCGGCATATCGTAATGGATCACAAAACGCACATCCGGTTTGTCGATACCCATTCCGAAAGCAATTGTTGCTACAATCACGTCAGCTTCTTCCATCAGGAATTTATCCTGATTCTCTACACGCACTGCCGAATCAAGCCCTGCATGGTATGGTAATGCTTTGATACCGTTAACTACAAGAGTTTCCGAAAGTTCTTCAACCTGTCTGCGGCTCAGGCAATAAATAATCCCCGATTTGCCCATGTGCATCTTGATAAACCGGATCACATCTTTATTTACATCCTCATTCTTCTGCTTAACTTCATAATAAAGGTTAGCACGGTTGAATGATGATTTGTAAAGTGCGGTTTCCTGCTGCCCCAGACTTTTGAGGATATCCTGCTGCACTTTAGGTGTAGCAGTTGCTGTTAAAGCCAAAACAGGAACATCCTGCCCGATAGCGTCAATTATTGGCCGGAGCCTGCGGTATTCAGGCCTGAAATCGTGGCCCCATTCCGAAATACAATGCGCTTCGTCAATAGCGTAAAATGATATTTTAATGTCTCTGAAAAAAGCAATATTTTCTTCTTTTGTAAGCGATTCGGGCGCGACATAAAGAAGTTTTGTCTTCCCTTCGGTTAAATCACTTTTAACCTGAGTAATCTCACTTTTCGAAAGTGAGGAGTTAAGCACATGAGCAATGCCTTTATCGGCACCAAATTGTCTCATAGCATCAACCTGATTTTTCATCAGCGAAATCAAGGGCGAAATAATTATCGCCGTTCCTTCCATTATCATAGCCGGAAGCTGGTAGCACATCGATTTGCCACCGCCGGTAGGCATAATTACAAATGTATCGTTGCCTGCAAGCACATTACGGATTATAGCTTCCTGATTTCCTTTGAAACTCTCAAATCCGAATATCTTTTTGAGTGTGGTGCGCAAAGGGTAATCTTTGAAATCTTCATTCTTTTTCATTCCACGAGCATTATTCATGTATTCACACCAGTAACTGGCGTTGTAAGTTTTATTAATCAGTCTTATCAATAGCCTGGCATAAAACTGCTGTATGGCTAAACCAATGCAGATGTTGTGTTTTATGCTCTTTCAATGTAATCCGCGAAAGTAGAACAAACCTTTCGTGACCATACCTTACTTATAGAAAGTAAGATTATTGAAGCTTGCCTTTGTTTTAGGTAAAGTTAATACAACTTTAGCCTTAATCGGAAAAAAAAATTATTAAATGCATTTTTTTTTTAAAGATCCAGACTAACAATCGCAAAAACAATTGATTGCGATTTTTTAGAAAAGTCTGCTTCTCAATCTGATTAACTTTAACCCCATGGTTGGAAAATCAGTTTTCCGATAAAATTAATTGAAAATCCTGTTTCAAAATGATGAATTTCAACTTGATATGGCAGTCTTCTCAAAAAGGGTGCAAAATTATGATTAAAATCAAAACAATCAGCAGATTAATAATATTTATTATTAACGCTGCAAGAAATTGAATATTGATATCGTAATATATTGTTATTCAGGTTATTTTAATAAAATGCAGATACAAAATGCTCTTGCTTTTATATATTCATTTGTTGTTGCAGAATGGGCTGAGCCTTCGATGGGCTGCTAAAAATCAATTCCCGCATTTCTTGCTATCTTTGCCGTTCAATTTTTAAGTGAAAAGCAGTGAAAACTACTGATGAAATTAAGCAGATTGCCCTGCAAACTATATCCGATGAGTGTGCAGCAATCGAAGGTCTTAAAAATAGTATTAATAACGATTTTGTGCAATGCGTGGAACTCATACTCCAATCGAATGGCCGCGTAGTAGTTACCGGAATTGGTAAAAGTGCCAATATTGCTGCCAAAATAGTATCTACACTCAATTCTACCGGGACCCAGGCTGTATTTATGCATGCCGCCGATGCAGTGCATGGCGATTTGGGCATGATACGTCAGGAGGACATCATTATCTGTCTTTCGAAAAGCGGCAACACGCCCGAAATAAAAGTTTTGGTTCCTCTGCTGAAACTGATGGGTAACAAGTTGGTTGCAATGGTTGGTAATGTCGGTTCTTACTTGGCGAAACAGGCTGATGTGGTGCTCGATACAACGGTGCCGCGCGAGGCCTGCCCCAATAACCTGGCTCCAACTTCAAGTACAACCGCACAACTTGTGATGGGCGATGCGCTCGCAGTTTCTTTATTGGAATGCCGTGGATTTACAGCCGGCGATTTTGCCAGGTATCATCCCGGCGGAGCGCTGGGCAAAAGGCTGTATTTACGTGTTGCCGATCTTTATATTAATAATGAAAGACCCGAAGTAGCTCCCGGTACCGGAATAAGGGAAATAATACTTGAAATTTCCTCCAAAAGACTGGGCTGCACGGCCGTGACTGAAAATTCCGATTTACTGGGAATTATTACTGATGGCGATTTGCGGCGTATGCTTCAGGGCAACACTGATGTCACCAACCTTAAAGCTACAGATATACTTTCGGCCCACCCTCTGAGTGTAACTCCGGATGCACTTGTAAGTGATGCGCTCGATTTGATGCGCTCGCGCAACATAACTCAGCTGCTGGTTGTTGAAAATGGACAATACCTCGGCGTTATTCATCTGCATGATATTCTCAAAGAGGGTATTATATAAGTCAGACTGGTGTAAAGGAACGCTGGTTATCAGTCAGATCGGATACTTTAAATTAGTTAAAAACCTTTAGTTGATTTTTAAAATGGGAGAGATAACAACTCAATTCAACGACTATCGCAGTAAAATGAACGACCGTATACTTTCGGTTGACAACAAAGTTATTAAACGGATTTTTAACGTTGATACCAACGCTTATACCGAGGGTGCCTTGCCGGTTAAAACCAAAGAGCTAATGGGCCTGGTTGCTTCGATGGTGCTGCGTTGCGACGATTGCATCAAATATCACCTGCTTAAATGCAAAGAAAACAATGTTACCGAAGAAGAGCTTTTTGAAGTAATGGGGATTGCAACCCTGGTAGGAGGTACCATTGTGATTCCTCATATGCGCCGTGCCGTGGAGTTTTGGGACGATTTAAATGCCTGAGAAATGTTTTCGTTTCACAATTTTGAGTAAATCCATGCTGAATTAACGTTTTTTAACCGTAATTTTATTTTTCCGGAACTTCGAATTCGTTTATTTGTTATTCTTGTGAGAATACATTTTCTCGCTGAAAAAATTCATGTTCGTTTAATGCATTGCCATGAATTTTATAATTGACCATTTGAAACCTTATGAATAAACCAATAGCTGACAAACTTGTATCTCTCTCTTTAATGCTGATGTTTTTTCTTGCATCAGCTTTCCCGCTGCGTACCATTGCTCAGGAGGCAACAAAAGTAATGGGTATGGTTCGGGAGGCAATATCAGGGGATACTTTGCCTTTTGTAAGTGTATATTTTAAAAATACTCAAATCGGTACCACCACTGGTTTCGATGGCCGCTTTGCAATTGAATCGCGCAAAGCAACCGATACATTAGTCGCATCCTACGTCGGTTATACTACTCAATATATACCCGTTACACGTAACCGTTTTCAGGTAGTTGATATTACCATGGAGCCGACAAATGTTGAATTATCGGGAGTCGTTATACGCCCCGGGGAAAATCCGGCGGAAGTATTGTTGAGAAAAATTATTGATAATAAACCTCTTAATGATCCGGATAAAGTTGAGCATTTCCAATGTGAGGCATATACCAAAATGCAGTTTGATGTAAACAATCTGGGTGAAAAATTTCGTAACCGCCGTATCCTGGAACCATTCAAGTTTGTGTTTGAACAAATGGATACCAGTGTAGTAAATGGCAAGGCTTATCTCCCTGTTATGATTTCGGAGACATTCTCGGATCTTTATTTTCGCAAGTCGCCAAGAGAACGAAAGGAAATTATTAAAGCATCGCAGATATCGGGTGTCGATAATTCGAGTATGTCGCAGTTTGTCGGCAACCTGGCGCAGGATGTGAAGGTTTATGATAATTTCATCAGCATCTTTCAGAAAAATTTTGTCAGTCCCGTATCGAATTTCGGCCTTTTGTATTACAGGTATTATCTGATCGATTCTACTTTTCTGGACGATAAATGGTGCTATAACGTAATGTTTAAACCTCGCCGAAAGCAGGAATTTGCCTTTACCGGTAACTTTTGGGTGAACGATACTTCGTTTGCAATCAAAAAACTGGAAATGCGTATGGTAGGTGATGCCAATATCAATTTTATTAATGATATGACTATTTCGCAGGAATTTGAAATTGCAGGTAACGGACAATGGATGCTCTCCCGCGAACAAACTATCGCCGATTTTAACGTGGTAGATGATGCAAAAGTTACAACAGGGTTTTTTGGAACCCGTACAGTTTTATATTCCGGGTATGATTTTTCGCCAGTGCGCGACGATAAGATTTATACGATGCCGAATAATATAATTGTATTGGATGATGCCAATCGCAAAAGTGATGAATTCTGGAAATCCTCCCGGCCGGAAGCACTTACAAGCCGCGAAGCTTCTGTTTACCGCCTGAGTGATACACTGAAACAAATGCCGCTATTTAACACCTACCTCGATATTATAAAAATGGTAGCCACCGGGTATTATATAAAAGGGAATTTCGAGTGGGGACCTTATGCTTCCACCTACAGCTTTAATCAGCTCGAAGGCAGTCGTTTAAGAGTCGGAGGTCGTACCAGTAACGATTTTTCCACCCGGCTGATGCTCGATGGCTATCTGGCTTATGGAACCCGCGATAAAGTATTGAAATACCATGCCGGATTTATGTATATGCTGGGCAAATTGCCCGATCGTGTTATCAGCGGATCGTATAAGTATGATGTGGAACAACTTGGTATGGCCGAAGGAGCTTTCAGGCAGGATTTCATCCTGAATTCACTTTTCAGGCGTAATCCGCAGGACAAACTCTCAATGGTTTCTGAATACAAGGGATCATATAAGCATGAGTGGTTTACCGGATTTCATAATACATTAACTGTTACTAACAGACGTATTTTTACAGTCGATGGAGGGGCAATAAGTGTTTATGATCCTGTAAGTCGCGATTATGTGCAGCGTACGCAGATTAAAACTACCGAGCTTTCTCTTGATCTTCATTATGGTTATCGCGAAAAAGTTTTAGCTGGCGAGTTTGAAAGAGTCGCAGTAAGTTCACCATATCCAGTGTTTAACCTGAAATATTCGTATGGAGTAAAAGGATTGTTTGATGGTGAATATGAGTATCATAGTCTGAAGTTCAATGCATCGCAATGGTTCAGTTTCCTGTCGGCGGGCTGGCTTAAATATACCATCGAGGCCGGAAAAACCTGGGGAACACTCCCGTTTCCGCTGCTTAATATTTTCGGAGGTAACGAAACTTTTTATCACGACGATTATGCTTTCAACCTTATGAATTATTACGAATTTATCAGCGACGAATATGTTAGTTATCATGTGGTTTATCATATGCAGGGTTTTTTCCTTAACAATATTCCGGCTGTGCGAAAATTGAAATGGCGCGAAGTATTTGCTGTTAAAGGTGCTGTAGGACATACTTCCGGACAAAATAAATTATACAATCAATTGCCCGTTGGCAGCTATTTTATAAGTAAACCATATATGGAAGCCAGTGCAGGTATTGAGAATATTTTCAGGTTTGTACGTATCGATGCCGTTTGGAGGTTGTTTTATAATGACCATCCCGACATCAAACCATTCGGAGTAATGGTATCAATGAGTTTCGATTTTTAGTGAAATCCTGATCGGGTTAATTTACTCTGACACATCGATCCGCAGAGCTAAACGGCTATCTGAGAGTTGAATACCTGTTATTCGTTGTTTTTCAATCCTCAAAGTGAGGAGCAACCAGCTTCTCTATGCTTCAAACAAATTTTATTACCTTTGACCCCTCAACGTATTGTTATGATATTACGTACCGAAGATATAGTTAAAAAATACCGTCAGCGCACAGTTGTAAATCATGTTTCCATTAAAGTGGAGCAAGGAGAAATCGTGGGGTTGCTTGGGCCGAATGGTGCCGGTAAAACTACTTCTTTCTATATTATTGTCGGTCTTATTAAACCTTTACAGGGAAAAGTTTTTCTTGATGATCGTGATATTACCAGGGAACCTGTGTTTCGCCGTGCACAAATAGGTATCGGATACCTGGCTCAGGAAGCATCTGTTTTCAGGAAACTTTCGGTTGAAGATAACATCAGGGCGGTACTCGAATTTACCAAACTCAATAAATTAGAGCAGCGCGAGAAACTTGAATCCCTTCTTGATGAGTTTGGGCTGCATCATGTACGCAAAAATATGGGGATACAGCTTTCGGGTGGCGAGCGCCGTCGTACCGAAATTGCACGCGCTCTGGCTACTGATCCTAAATTTATACTTCTCGACGAACCTTTTGCAGGTGTCGATCCTATTGCCGTTGAGGATATCCAGAATATCGTGGTAAAGCTTAAAGCTAAAAATATCGGCATCCTGATAACCGACCACAATGTACACGAAACCTTAACCATTACTGACAGGGCATACCTGCTTTTCGAAGGTTCGGTGCTTAAATCAGGCTCAGCCGAGGAACTTGCCGATGACGAACAGGTACGTAAAGTATACCTGGGTAGTAATTTTGAATTGCGTAGATAGTTATTTCTTTTTTAATGATGGAGCAATCCGATAATTTAGACTTATTCCGAGATTTGCCGGGTAATAAAGAATAAGGGTTTCATGTCGATCCAGACTCGAAATCCATGTACCATTTACCTGGAGTCCGACTTTGAACTTTTTTCCACCCATTCTTATAAAAGCCTGTGGTTCAATAAGTAATGCATTTATTGTATTGCCTGAATAATTTGCGGGCACCGAGTTGAAATTAAAACTTTTTATACCATCAAAGATTCCCGATTTAAATCCAAATCCATAATCGATATGGGCACTTCCAAGGTTTGTTTGCCCGAAGTTTGCCTGCGCAAAGTAGAGTAAATAGTCGACATAAAAGTTTTCCATATTGTCCAATCCCCATTCGCTGCCATTTCCGAAAGCTAATCCTCCGAAGATTTCGAAATTCAGATCTGATTTGCTCCTGGTATAATATCCCACTGAGCCCTGGATATACCGGATTTCTGTGGTATGCATTGAAGCATATGCCTGCACAGCTACATGGTTACCCGGAGCATAGGCCACTGATCCGTTTAAGCCTCCAAGTGATGTAAATCCACCACTGATCTGGACTTCATTTCTTTCATTCAATAATGGTATGCTAGCAGGTTGAGGTATGTAAATTGTACACGACTCAGCCAGAAGAAGCATGGCTGCTATGAGCAGCAGCGTAATAAAGATCTGAATATTAGTTTTCATAACAAGCCATCCTTATCAGGAACAGTTTAATCATCGTTGATGATTTAAATGAAAACCACGAGTGGAGAAATTAGCGCAATCCAGGTGTTTCCCTTCAATGATCAAGCAAGGAGATCAAAAACCGAATCTGGACATTCCGGTTTTGTTATACAGGTGTTATTTTTCAGAAACAGTCGAAATTTACGACTACACAGGTTTAAATAGTAATGAGAGTAAAATGTAGCTTAGGATAATAAGAGGTATAGCTGTAAAGGTAATGAAAATAAAGGAAATTACAGCAAAAAGAACCAGAATAAATTGCGGCTTATTATCAGCAAATTTCAGGTTGCGGAATTTTAACGAAAACAATGGGATTTCCGATACTAATAATAAACTCATCCCTATTGCAATAGCTGCAAGAATGTAGTAATTATCGGTAAAAATAGTAAGCCACGAAAGTGAATCGCTGAAACCAGCCTGCATTTTAATTAGTGGAAACGCTCCAAGAAAAAGTGCATTGGCTGGCACAGGCAGGCCAATAAAGGACGTTGTCTGGCGGGTATCAAGATTGAATTTAGCTAACCTTACTGCCGAAAGCACAGGGATTATCAGCGCTATAAGTGCAAAAATACTGAGGTACGAACCGGCAACCGGTATATTGGGGCTGGCAGCCATAAGCTGGTAAAAAATTATTCCGGGCAGCACACCGAACGAAACCACGTCGGCCAGTGAATCGAGTTCTTTGCCTATATCACTCTTTACATGAAGTAAACGTGCTGCGAGCCCATCGAAGAAATCGAAAAGGGCAGCCAGCGCAATAAAATAAGCAGCATAATCAATGCGGTAGGTGAGGGCGATAATGATTCCGGTGCATCCGCTGAAAAGATTCAGTGTTGTAATGAAGTTTGGGATATGCTTTTTCAAAATCAGGTATTTTTAAGTTGCAAGGAGGTAAAATTAACAAATTTGCATTCTGGTTTTAAATAATCTGTCTTTTTGAAGTTTAAATTTTTAGTGAAAAAGGTTTTTACCCCCGGAATTTGCTTATATCTGAAAAAGTGTATATTTTTGTTATTCAGGATCAGAAAAAAAAGAAACTGATATCTATGAACCAGTTCTTAAAATTTCAAATCAATTTCGGGACGTAAATTTCGTGAAAACCATCAATTAAAGCTAAAACTATGACAGGGAATATTCAATCGTTAGGATATCTTTTGAAAAAAGAGAAACTTGCAACACTGGCTTCGGATCAGGTATTTTCAGTAATGCTTCTCGAAAGTCTTGAACCATTTCCAGGGTTTTATGAAGAGTATTTTGTGCCAACCACAGCAAGGGAGCAAAAACCCAAGTCGGTGTTTATGGTGATCAAAAACTTTGATGTTTGCCACGAGGATGACTTTATTCGCATGACAATGCACATTAAGCGTGACCATAAAATAAAATTTGATGCTGCCCTCAGCAGTATCATGCTGTTTAATGAGCCAACTACTACTATACGTGTTCACATGGAAAACTATAGCCAGCTGTCGGATCTTATTGAGCATTATAAAAGTGTAGGAGTTAAATTTCAGGCGGCCAAGCAGGTAAAGCCCTTTCAAAGTCTGATTAAAATACGGCGTTACTTCGATCTCGATGTTATGGCCGAGGGTATTTTTAAGGATATTGATAAAAAAGATACCTATTACCTGGAATTGCCTGGTTATATGACGTGGGACGAGTTCGAAAAAGCTACTATCGGCATCAGGAACAACTTCGACTACAAAACCTACGATGCTGCACAGGCTGCAATTTACAACAAGCCCGGGATAGTTGAACTGGTACGTATTTACGATCTGAAAGCTGATCTCTCGAAATTACAATCATTAAGGAATAAATACCTGATAGAGGTTGAGCGTAGATAATAAGTAAGTTAATACTAATGTTTTTTCACTTTTAAATAATCCATATGTAAAGTGAAAACAAATGAATTTCGTAAACTCACCATTTTTCGCCAGGTTGAGTTATTGCTGAGTAAAGGACGACACTTTCTGAGCCGCACATACTTGTTTTATAACATTCAGCTGTATGTGTATTCGGAATTATACGCCGAAATATGGTACAGACAGGCCGATAATAAAATTGACAGGGTTGTGATACTTGATGAAGCGGATGTGCTCGATTTGTATGATAACCAGATTGGTCTCAGCGATATTTTCGGAAGTATCGGGCCAAAAGATTGACTCTCAGCAAGAGATTGCTTTCTGAACTATAAAAAACCACTCAACCTTTCGCACTGATATTAACCAGCCTCGGAAAATCGAGCAGGGTTATTGATTTGTTGTTGATATCAATAATTCCGTCATCTTTAAAATCTTTCATGATGCGGATTACGCTCTCTGTTGACATGCTGGTAAGATCACTAAGGTCACTTCGTGTCAATGGCAGATCAAATGATTCAGATTTAAATATTTTTCGCGAAAGGCATAACAATATATCTGCGAGCCTTCCATGAAGTTGTTTTTGGGTAAGACTGAAAAACCGGCCATAGGACTGTGATGTGCTCTCGTTCAGTATATTAATTATTCTGTAAGCAAACTGCGGGTTTTGCTTGAGTAATTGTTTGAACAACTGAATATCAATCAGCCTCACTGCCGAATCGGTATATGTACTGATACTGGATAGGAATGTGTTATTTCCTTCAAACAAAGCCTGAAGTCCCATCAGGTTTTTCTGCGGTGTTATAGTGAGAATAAGATCTTTTGGATTTCCTTCCAGGTAAATCTTAACTAAACCTTTTTCCAGGTACATAATATGTGATGCAAACGAACCTTGCTTGCAAACCATTTCACCTTTCTTAAAATTCACCAGTACCGAATGGGAATCAATCAGCTCCTTCTCATCAGCTGTAAGCAGATCGAAGCAGGAAAGTTCGTAAACAAAAGAAACACAGGTTTCGGGTCCGGAAAATGGCATACAGATATTTTTATTTTGCCATAAAAGTACATATAAAATTCATTATTTTATGATCTGCGTCATGTTTTTATTGACGAAGCGCAGCTTTTTTGCCATTGAAACCAATACAAATGTTTATGGAAGGATAGTGTATTGAGAATAGTTTTGTGAACGGAATAACAATGAAAAATTCAGTCAATCAACCCATAACAAATTCAGTCAAACTAAAAACTTAGAAACAATTATGAAAAATCTTTTTAAACTTGCGATTTTACTGGCATTTGTTCCAGTACTCCTTCTCAACTCCTGTAAAAAAGACGAGCCGGATGCAGTAAATGCTTATCTTACTCTTAAAACGTACATGGTTACCAATGCCCTCGACCTTCCGGATCTGGCAAAAAACTGGATCGTTGATCCTAAATCGACAGCCATGGGTGGTCCGGTTGATTCAGTTACCGGTACAATTCCTGGTTATCATGTGTTCGATATTCGTCCGGGTACTGACTATGCAGCAGGTCACATTAAAAATGCTGTTAACGTTGCATTGAAGGACGTAGTTACAACAGCAGCCAGTTACACTGACAAGCCTATTATGGTGGTATGCTTCACCGGCCAAACTGCAGGACAAGCTGTTATGGCATTGCGTCTTTCTGGTTTTGCAAATGCAGTTGTTCTTAAATGGGGTATGGCAGGCTGGAATTCGGCATACAAAGGCCCCTGGGTATCTAATTCAGGCATTGAAGTTCAGGCTAATGGAAACAAAGCTGTTGGTAATGCAAGCTGGGTAACTACTGCTGCTCCTGCTAATGGTTCATATTCTGAGCCAGTTTGGACCTCAACTGCTACTGATGGTGCTGCTATATTGAAAGAACGCGTTCAGGCTGTATTGGATGCAGGCTTTTCAACAGCTTCTTCTGATGATGTATTGGCTAATCCTGCCAACTTCCAGGTTATTAATTATTGGTCAAATGAAGACTACCTGAAATTTGGACATTTTTCAGGAGCTTATAACCTACCTACCATTGCCCTCGCCGGTGATTTGATTAAAGCTTTTGATCCTGCAAAGGAAGAACTGGTATATTGCTATACAGGTCAAACTTCAAGCATAGCAACTTTCTGGCTCAACGTACTGGGATACAAAACAAAAGGTATAGGTTTTGGTGCTAATCGTCTTGTTTACGATCAGCTAAAAGCTTCAAAAAAGGCAACATATCCGGGTGCTAAAAACTGGGCAGTTACTCAATAATCAATATTGCTAATTTAAATACAAAAGGGGGAAGTTGCATTATGCACTTCCCCTTTTACTAAAAACGGGAAACGATGAAAAAGCTTTTTTCAGTACTCATAATACTTTTATTTTTTGCATTCAACACGGTTAATGCCCAGGGTTGCATGGAACCTGCATCATCATCCGGCGGGGTTTCAGTAATCGGATATATTCAGCCTGAGTTTAAGGTTGCATTTAACGGAGAAAATGCTGATGGTACTTCAGCTAATGATATGGGATTTTATTTCCGCAGGGCACGTTTAGGGGTTACCGGCAATATACCATATGACTTTTCATACTATGTGATGGCTGAATTCAGTTCATTCCAGAATGGTCCTTACCTGCTGGATGGTTTTGTTACCTATAACAGGTTTAAACCCTGGTTTAAAATTTCGATGGGACAGTTCAAGAAACCATTCGGTCTAGAATTAGGCGCTACCGGTTGTCAGGACTTGTATACCATTAACCGTTCAAAAGTCGTTAATGAGCTTACCTCCCCCGACCGTGATCTGGGTGTAATGTTAAGTGGCTCAACCGGGACTAAGAAATTCTTCGGCCTAGAAAAGGAAAACATTTTATCCTATGTAGTTTCAGTTACCAACGGGACCGGTAAAAATGTGTATGACATCGATCGTGCCAAGGATTTCATTGGTCGCCTGGTAATAGCCCCTTATGAATTTATCAGCGTTGGCGGGAGCTACCAGTTTGGCAAGCAGAAAAATCCGGATCCTACTGTGAAGAAAATGGATGAACGCATGCGCTATGGTGCTGATATTACTTTAAAGAAATACAATTTTATTCTCCAGTCAGAATATGTATTTGGTCAGGACCAGGGATCGAAACTTGTTGGTGGAGGTTGCGGCGCAACGCCCGAACTTGTTCAGGGAAACTTTAAAAGCAATGGATATTTTGCACAACTGATGTATAACACGAAATGGAACCTGATGCCTCTGGTGAAATTCGAATCCTATGATTCTGATATGGACAAGGAGGATTATGATCATACTGCATACCGGACATCAACCTGGACCTTTGGACTCAACTATTATCCTAATGACTGGGTACGATTCCAACTCAATTATCTGTCAAATATCGAAAGCAGCTCATCAACAGATATAACTAACTATAATGAGGTTCCTAATGATATGTTTCTCCTGCAGGTGCAGGTTAAATTAAACTAAGTTGTTGAGACTGAACCGAATTTATTCAAAAATAAAAATAGAAGAAAAATGAGAAAAATATTTTTAAGCCTCGTTAGTTTAGTCGCTGCTTTAGGCCTTCATGCGCAGGTATCAATATCTGCAAAGGACTTTGCTGCAGAACTGAAGAACAATAAGGCAATGGTAGTAATAGATGTGCAGGCTGCCGATGTGTATGCAAAGCAACACATACAGGGGGCAATAAACATTCCTCACAAGAGTTTGTATAAACCCGGAGCTATCGAAGGGCAGTTCCTGAGTACTGAAGAATTGGCTGCCATCTTTGGTAAAAAAGGAGTTAGTAATACTTCAAAAATAGTTTTATATGATGATGGCTCACAAAAATACAACAGCCGTGTGTGGTGGGTGCTTAAATATCTCGGTGCAACTGATGTAAGTCTTCTGCATAAAGAAGCAGGACAAATGGAAGCTGCCCGTATCCCAATGACTGCTACCGCTGTTACTGGCAAAGCCACAACATTTACTCCAACAATTAACGCTGACATGAATATTGATATGGCAGCTGTTGCAGCACTGGGTTCAAATCCGAATGCACTCTTACTCGATGTTCGCGAGCCTGATGAATACAACGGAATTGACAAGGATAAAAAAAGCAAGGGTCATTTGCCTGGAGCAGTATTTATGTACTTTAAAGAAGTGCAGACTGCAAATGGGGCATTCAAAACAAAAGATGAAATTATTGCAACTGCTGCAAAATTTGGTGCTACTCCTGACAAGGAGATTGTAGTTTATTGCCAGACAGGCATCAAAGCTGCAGTTGTATACATTGCGCTGAGGGACATAGCCGGATTTTCGAATGTAAAACTATATGCAGGCGCTTATGCTGAATGGGCTTCAATTCCTGCAAATCCGATTGTGAAATAAATTTACATTTTTAATAATATTTCGAAAGCTGCTTTTACGGGCAGCTTTCTTAATTTAATCAAAATTGGGCGGTTTAGGTGTTACCGCTTTGACTAAAAAAACGCAGCCCTGGACTTTCCAAAGCTGCGTTTTTATGCTAATAAAAGCATGGAGTGATACTTAATTATTCACCGGATTTACAGCAGGAACAAGACTGAAGTCAATTTCCAGTGATTCATCAGCAGCCAGCTCGCAGGTTACTGGCTGTGGAACGTCATACCCGCTTGTGTGGCAGGTTACAGTATAAGTTGCAGTAATTAATATTGCTTCAATATTGGCTGACGGTTCCATATCGGCTTGTCCTAACCTGAGAGAGAATTTTGTTCAAGGAAATATCTATCAAGATAACTTCAAGGAAATTTGGGAAAAAAAATACACAGTTTTTCGTGATAAAAGTTGGACTAAAACTGGAATATGTGCAGATTGTGAACATTACAAGTATTGTGAAGGTAACGGAATGCACTTAAGAGATGAAAAAACAGGAGAATTATTATTTTGTCATTTAAAACGAATTGAGGAGGGAGAAAATATAGCCAGCCTATAATAAATAATAATATGAGCGGTCTGCAAGACACAACGATTATTCCTCAAAGAACTGCCAGATGTTGTGCAAAACACATAACAGGGCGAAGGGGAATCGGTAAGCCCCGCACTTGCTAAAGTGTTAGCCTTAACGCGTAATACAAAAGAATTATAAATTCCAACCCTTTAAGATTTTATTTTAATGAAAAAGCTAATTTTACTTGTCTCATCTCTACTCGCGCTTTCAACAAATCTTTTTTCGCAGAATTTAATGAGTGATTCGGTTGTCAGTCAGCCTGAAACCATTCTCAGGCTTAGTCTGCTGATACCTGGTTTCGAAGTTGAACATACAATTGCAAGGAATAAAACCATTGTGTTCAGCTTATGGACAGCATTTTCTTATACTTACTCAAGTGTGGGATATGGAGCTGCTTCTACCCTTTCATTTTATCCGGGATTTAGTGTAAATCCCCGCTTCTATACAAATCTAGATGAACGAAGAGAGAAGGGCAAAACAAGCGAGTACTATTCCGGCATGTATATAGGAATTCCTTTATCTGTATTTATTAGCAAGTACTTTGGCGCAAGCGGAGGTATAGAAGCAGGATTTCAGAAAAAACTCGGTAAAAAAGGATTTTGGAATGCTTCTTTAGGCATGGGATTGAGATTATACCAAGAACAAACTGAATTTACACCTATTGGCAGTTTAAGACTTGGATTTATACTCAATTAAACAATCAATACAGCCAGCTTTAAAACAAAGAGTAGAACGTAACCATTTACACATTACTGAAGTTGACAAAAACAATAACCCCCTGGCGCGAATTTGTAAATTAGCGAACATTGGGAAGCGGTCTCAATAGCCTGTCCCGCTTTTTCGCGGGAAGCGAAGCGAATAACAAAGTGATCTCATCAGTCTTAGGCTGATAATCTGTGTCAGTTCAAATTACTATCACTAAACGCAAATGATTATGCTTGAGTTTTAAGGTTATTGGATATATTTGTCATTGAAAAATATGGATTTCAGTGTAAGAAATTACCTACACGGATTGAAAAGTCGCGCCAATGGTTAAGCTCAAAATCTGAAATAAAAAGAGCATATTTAGAACATATGAAATATAAATTCCTTATAGTTTTTTTGTTAATTATACTTAGTCATGAGACATTTTCGCAAACTGACTCTAGCCGTATTGCACGCAATGGTATATTTATAGAAGTGGCAGGAGTTGGTGGATATGGCTCAATTAATTATGAAAGAGTAATGTATTATAAGAAATATTTGAAGTTTGCAATGAGGTGTGGATTAGGTACTTATCATATTGTAGATTTTACAAATTTAATTAATCCGGACATAATAATTCCTTTTACTATGAATGGATTTTATGGGCAAAATCATAAAATTGAATTTGGTGTTGGAGAAGCATTTTCAAATATTGTTCATGCTGATTTAAATGATATTAAAACAAAAAGAGTATCAAATTTTAATACTTTTTTTTCCATTGGATACCGTTATCAAAAAAATACAGGCGGAATAGTATTTCGTTGCGCTTATACTCCAATAATTGAGTTTAATAGATATCTAAGGCATTGGGCTGGTGTTTCTTTTGGCTACTCTTTTTAAAGAATCGTATAATGAAAAGAACAATATTGTTATGTTTTATTTTTTCGGTCATTATTGCTTGTCATAAAGACGATTTTAATATTATAAATCTGAATGGGAATAGAATTACTGCTTTAGGGCATGCAGGTATGGGAATTGGGAATACTTATCCGATGAATAGTTATGAGTCAATTTTCAAATGTCTAAATCTAGGAATGGATGGCACTGAGTTTGATGTTCAAATGACAAAAGACAGCGTTTTAGTGGCTTATCACAGCCAGGACCTTTCGGATGAGACAAATTTAAAAGGACTTATCAATTCATTACATTGGTATGAAATAAATAGTGCTCATTACACTCAAACACCCTATTTAGACTATACTATTATTTCATTAGATCAGTTGTTTTCTAACATTGAAAATATTCAAAAATATAAGTTTACGTTCGACTGTAAATTATACACTACCAACAGTAATAGTATTCAATTTTATAGATCTTATATAAATGCAGTCATTAAAATAATTCAAAATCATCAAATAGAGAACAATGTTTACATAGAATCTCAGAGTATAGAATTTCTTGATTTGTTTAAAAAGATAAAACCAGATAGTAAACTATTTATTTATCCATCGTCATTTGAATCTGGTTTAGAAGTTGCTTTATCTAAAGGTTTATTTGGTATATCAATTTCCACCCGAAGCATCACTAAGGAACAAATAAAAATTGCACATGATAATAATTTATTGGTTGCGATATGGAACATACACACTGAATCTGACAATATTGAAGCAATCAACAAAAATCCTGATTTTATTCAGACTGACAAAGTGAATAATTTGATTAAACTTTTAAAATAATACCCCCCCCCCTACGTTGGCGCAACTTTGAAATCCGTGCTGAACAAATTACTATTACTAAACGCAAATGATTATGACGGAGTGAAAGGCTTATTGGATATATTTGTTGTTGAATAGAAGGAATTTCAATGAAAGATAGTACCGGCGCGGATTGCAAATCCGCCATCGGGGGACAAAGTCGGCGCAACCGATTCAAAAAACTGCCAGATGTTGTGCAAAACACATACTAGGGCGAAAGGGAACCGTTAGAATTGCTGTGTGTAATAACGGTTGATTTAAGGATGTGCGCGATATTGGGGAATATCGAAAAGTGGTTAAGAATTTCTTATTAAATGAGTGCACAAAACCTGGTTACTTTCTTCTTCGGTGTGCGAACAGAGACTTTATGCTAAAATATACAAAACAAAGCTATCCAGACTGACCGGATAGCTTTGAATAAAGCAGACATTAATTAAGTTAATGCAGAGCTGTTTGATGACTGATTTTCATTTCATCCTTTTTGAATGACAAACATCAAATCCCAAAACCGTCATAGGCTATTCGCGGTTGTAAAAACCCTGGTAAACATATTGCATTGAAGATTTAATTTTCAGATCAAAAGGATTATTGGTAAGTTGATCCTTATCAAAAAAAACATACTGTACACCCGCCTTATAGGTTGAACCCAGATTCAGCGGAACTCTATCCCCAAAATGGGTCGGAAAATTAAAATTCTGTTGCTGAATAGCCAAACTATCTTTCATTATATCACCAACAAGGAAATAATCGTCACCAGTTGAATTCCAATGGGTGGGGGCCAAACTTATAAATATCCATGCACTGTTACCTTTTAAAGTTTTAACATTTACTGAACCATTATAGCAGCCCCAAGCTTCGAGATCATTAGTATTATAATTATTAGGAGGTACGGTTGACCCCGTTTTAACTTCAAGATAACGGGAATCACCAATCGCATACATTTTTTGAGTATTAGTGATAGGGCCTGACGCTTTCATCATCCCTGTATAATCGTCGGTCTGAGTGAAATTAATTTGATTGTCTGCAACAAATTTTTGCGACGATGAGTTATACTTTTCAGACCAACCGCAAAAAGGTACAGCGGGGAAAGAATGACCAAAAGTAGGTTCGTAATGATTAAGATCAAATGGAGATGGAAGTTGACTCATCCTGGAAGTGTTAGAAAGAAGCATAAAACCCCATTGCCAGTTTTCATAACAATAAGCAAACTGAAAACTACAATCGGCAGTCCGGGTGGTTGAAGTCTGGCTTGGATCAGCCGGATTATAATACAATGGTGTAATTGCCCATGTAATATCGACAGAATGCGGCCAGGGAGAAGTAGAACTGCTTGACATGACTTGTATAGTTTGAGGCGTACCAGACCATATTGTATCCGAAGCTGCAGTGCCAAAATTGTGAAAGTCCCAATTATTGTCAGGATAGCATGTATTGGCAGCATCCCAACAAGTATAGGGTATGATGCTTGCATATTTGGTGCCCTTTGATTGGACTAATGATGGCCCGATTTTAATGTTCAACGGATCAGGTTTATCAGGATTGGATGCATTAGTATTGTATATATGCGGTACCATAATGGAGCCGCAAATTATCGGGCGCGGACTGCCTGAGGCTTCATACAACATATTAGCCAGAAACCTGGAGCGCGCAAGCACATGGAAAAACATATTATCAGGTGCAATACCATAATATACATAGTCCATATCATGTATAAACCTGTTTGTATCCCTGTATTCTGAAAGATTAGCTACCATATAATCAACCGTTGAAAGATAAACATCAACTTCTGCAGGTATAATTCTTCCCATTTCGCTGTTCCAGAAAGTTGCAGCATAACTGTGCTGTCCGTTATGATCAATCATATTACAGGCATTAACCATTACCGTAGCTGCCTGAAACTGGTAGTTAACAACTTTAAGAAAGTAGCTTTCGAGCATTAAATAGGTCCTCATGGCTGTGACTGAATCATTTACTTTTCCTTTACATTCATCAAGTAATGTTTTGGCATAATCTTTTAATGCATTCTCACCGCTACCCACAGTAGGACACAATAACTGGTTCATGTTATTAATAACATTCGTCATTGAGGCTGGCGACATATCGTTATAAATATTACTGGCAAAGCCATGTGCATGCAGCTTTAAGTCCTGCATATCCGCTTTATTCTGTGGATTTGTTGAGTCGGCCTGGTACCTGGCCGCCACATTCGGATAAAACATTAACTGATTATATGATCCACCTCCCATAGCTGTTTGCACATATGCAATCTGCTTATTTAAGGCAATGCTCGAAATATAGGCTGATAATTTGGTAAAATCTATATTCATTTTATCAGCCATATCTTTGATTGTATTGTTTAATCCCTCAATCTGACCCTGTATATCCTCCAATTGGGTTTTAATTTCTTCAAAATTAGCCTCAGTATTATGAAAATCAAATGATTCCCATACAACTTCACTAATAAGGTCAGCGCTTTCCCACACAAACTTGCCAACTCCACCTAAAAGACCTTTTCCAAGCTTGTTTATCTTTTGGCCTGGAAATGGCATGTGGCGCGAAGTTTCATATTCCGACATGATACAGATTTTTTTATCCGGTATTGCCGGGGGTACAACATCAGTGGGTGGTAAAACCGGATCCGGGTCCGAATCATCTTTTCTACAGGAGAAAGCAACTATCATTAATAAAACTAACAACACAATTGCCGGAGTAAATTTTTTAAAATTTTTGTTCTCTTTCATTTCGCGGTGATATTTGTTTTAAAGAATTTTTTTGGCTTAAATTGTAAAATAAAAGGAATTAAGATGTGAGAAAACCACTTATTGGATAAAATCATTTTTTTGAAAAGGCATATGTATTCCTATAAACGAGAAAACAAATGCATATGGTAACTTTAAGTATTTAAGATGAGTCTGAATCATAAACAGAAAAATAAATCCAACATTTCAGGAATTCTTCATGTACTAATCACGTTCGTAATAACCCCGGTAGATATATTGCATTGAAGATTTAATTTTCAAGTCAAAAGGATTATTTGCAAGGTGCTCATTATATAAATATACAAACTCTACACCGGCATGGTATTTTTTACCCAGGCCCAACGGAACTTTATTCCCAAAACCGCTATGAATATCAGTGCTTAACTTTGAGTGATAAAACTTAGATTCCATTATATCACCATGCAGGTTATAAAAATATTTATAATCATCACCAGATGCACCTTGCACCGAATCCCATCTTGTGGCGGCTAACGTCACACACAGAGTATTATTTATTCCCTCTGTGACGGTAAAAGTTTCCGAACTGGAAAAGCAACCCCAGGCTTCCAGATCATTCGTATAGCTATTAACAGGTGGTACGGATGACCCCGTATTAACCGATAGATAACGGGAATTGCCGAGCGCATAAACACCACGAGAATCATAAGTATTGATGGTGCCTGATGCCAGCATCGCGCCTGTATAATCGTCCTTCTGAGAGAATGTAATTTGTTTTGGTTCTTCTTGTATAAAATTATACGCTTCCTGATTTTGATTCCACGTAGTTCGCCCACAAAAAGGCACTCCGCTGCTGATATGGCCATAAATATTGGATTGGTAGTGATAAAGATAAAAAGGAGAGGGAAGTTTACTCAATTTTGAAGTGTTAGAAAGAAGCATATACCCCCACTGCCATTTTCCAAAAAAATAAGCAAACTGAAAACTACAATCGGCAGTTCGGGTAGTTGAAGTCTGGCTTGGATCTGAAGGATTATAATACAATGGTGTAGTCGCCCAGCTTATATCAACTGAATGCGGCCAGGGCGAAGTGGAACTATTTGACACGATCTGTATGGGTTGAGGCGCACAAGTCCATGTGGTATCAGCCTCCGAAGAGCCAAAGTTGTAAAAGTTCCATTTGTTATCAGGATGGCAGGTATTATGAATATCCCAATAAGTATAGGGGATCATACTTACTTTTATGTTACGCTCTGATGTGATTGCCGATGACCCGATTTTTACAGTTACCTTTTCAGGAGTTTCTGGATTTGAGGCATCAGTATAATAAATATTTGGGACCATGACGGAGCCACAAATTATCGGGCGGGGTCTGCCTGAGGCTTCATACAACATATTAGCCAGAAACCTTGAGCGTGCAAGAGCATGGAAAAATATATTATCGGGTGCAATTCCATAACTTACATATGCCATATCATTTACAAACCTTTCTTCAGTCCTGTATTCTGTAAGATTAGCTACCATATAATCAACGGTTGAAATAAAAACATCAACTTCAGCAGGTATAATTCTTTCCATTTCGCTTTTCCAGAAAGTTGAAGCATAACCGTGTTGCCCATTGTGATCGAGCATATTACAGGCGTTAACCATAACAGTAGCTGCCTGGAACTGGTAATTAACAACTTTAAGAAAGTAGCTTTCGAGCATCACATAAGCTTTCATTGCAGTGGCTGAATCATTTACTTTTCCTTTACATTCATCAAGTATAGTCTTAGCGTAATCTGTTAAGGCATTATCACCGCTACCCACAGTAGGACACAATAACTGGTTCATGTTATTGATTACATTGGTCATAGATGCCGGAGTCATATCATTATATATATTACTGGCAAAACCATGTGCATGCAGTCTTAAGCTCTGCATATCCAATTGATTCTGAACATTTGTTGAGTCAGCCTGGTACCTGGCCGCCACATTCGGATAAAACATTAACTGATTATACGATCCGCCACCCATTGCTGTTTGCACAAAAGCAATTTGCTCATTCAACGCGGTGCTTGATATATAGGACGATAGTTTACCAAAATCGACATTCATTTCATTGGCCAGATCTGCGATTGAACTGTTCAATAAATCAACCTGATCCTGTATTTCATCCATTTGGGTTTTAATATCTTCAAAATTAGCCTCGGTATGGTGAAAATCATATGCTTCCCAAACAACTTTACCGGCAAAACTTAAAACGCTCCAAATACTTTCACCTATACTACCTAATAGACCGGTTCCCAACTTGTTTATTTTATGGCCAGGGAATGGCAATTGGCGTGAAGTTTCGTATTCCGACATGATACAAATTTTTTTATCGGGAATCACCGGGGGTATCTCATCAGCGGGCGGCACAACCGGATCAGGGTCCGTAGTATCTTTTCTGCACGAAATAACTACTATCATTACAAAAAATAATAGCATGAAGGCCTGAATGAACCTTTTCAGATTTTTTGGTTTTCTCATTTTGGATTTTGGTTTTATAGACTTTATTATAAACTTTACTATATAAAAATGATTTTTGACGAAAGAAAACTTCCTATATTATATATAACCTTGGTATGAAATTGTAATAGCTTTTAAGCAAAAAAAGTAAAAGTAACATAGCGAAGCGATTTTAGTAACACCTTTGAAATCAATTGTGACGTTAATAATTCCATCCCGATTAATCGGGACAAGTAGTGACCCGTAAAAAATACCTGCGAAGCAAGCATTAATACCGCTGAAAATAAGCAATGAATTAATAAATAATAACAAATGAAAAAACATCTGCTTTCAATCTCGCTGACACTTATGGTAGTATCTTCATTTGGACAATCTATCTGGGATTTATCGTTCGATGACACAACGTTTCGTGACAGAATTGTTATAGATTCAATTATAAATCCCAACAATATTTGGAAAGTTGGACATCCAACTAAGACAGTTTTTTCTACTACTAATTCATCTCCAAATGTTATAGTTACCGATACTTTAAATCCATATCCGCCAAATGATACTTCTTCTTTTACTATGATTCATATTGCTAGTGGAGGATGGCAATTAAGTTATCCTAAAATAGATATTGGTGGTTGGTATTTTGTTAACTCCGATACATTAACTGATTATGGTTACATTGAGTTTTCTTCTGATCATGGTAATACATGGTTATCAATTGAGAATCATAGTAATGTATGCACATGGGGAGCAACGTCGGAAATACCTGTCTTTTCAGGAAACTCTAATGGGTGGAAACATTTTTACTATTGTATCGAACCTCCAACAACTGTGAATTTAGGCGATACAATATTGTACCGATTTACATTTATTAGCGATAATGTTCAAACAAATAAAGATGGTCTTATGTTTGACGACCTTCATTTTGAAGATTGGGCAGAAGGAATCGAAGAATTTCGCAACGACAACTTAATTTCAATTTACCCTAATCCAGCTTCCGACTTTTTATCTGTTCAAAGATCCTTCACAAATAACCTTCAATCAATTCAAGTGATTAATTGCCTTGGACAAGTGATATACATAGACAACAACTTTTCCAAAAGTTTTATAGACGTAAGGTATTTTAAAAACGGAATATATTATTTGAAATACGATAATACGAAAGAGTTTTCGATAAAGAAATTTGTAATCAATCACAACCAATAAAATGATCAGAAACAAGAAAACGGCTTTTAATAAATAGGAATATGAGTAGTCTGCAAGACCCGGCAATTATTCCTCAAAGAACTGCCAGATGTTGTGGAAAACGCACAACAGGGCGAAAGGGAAATCAGTGATATAGGTAGGGCGCGACTCCAAGTCACACTCTGACTAAGACTGCGAGGCAGTGCGTCTGAATATGACTGAACAGCAATTGTATATCGTTTAAACATTTGAAATCTTTACATATATTTGTGCTGGCACACAGTTGAGCAACAATCTATTCCCATGCTTGTCATTACTTGTCCCGGGTAACGGGAGCGCCAGCCGTTATTAATGCTATTCACCGTCAAAGTAATATTTAAGCAGAAGATAAAAACAAACAAAACGATAAAACAGATGAAAACGAGACTTGCAGTTTTACAGATACTTGCATTAGTAATTTTTGTGTGTTTAACAATATCAAAAGTAGTCGGGCAAAATAACGACACCCTGAATTTAGCTAAAGTGAGTCAGCATTTCAATTTTTATTCAACCCATGCTGACATTAAAGTTTTAGATTCATTGGCAATTACTTTAGAGAATAACTACTCCCGAATTACGAACCATTTGGGGATACAAATTGACAAAAGAATCAATGTGAAAGTCTTTCCAGATCTTAAGACCTTTCATGCCGCAATTAATTATCCTGATGCACCCGACTGGGTTGTTGGGTCATGTAACGGAGATGAATTAATGATGGTTTCACCATTGAATCCGGGGAGTATTCATAATTATGAATCCCTTATGCAGGTGATTGTTCATGAATTTGTACATATAGCGGTTTCGTATGCGCGCGGCGATAAAGGATGGACCACATTACCACGGTGGCTTAGCGAAGGATATGCACAATACGAAGCCGGTCAGGTAAATGACCGTATTCGAAAAAATGTAGAATCAAGTGTGATAGCCAACACACCGCCAACATGGTCGCAACTTGATGCCTTATCGGTTATGGAATTTGGCAACATGAATGGTTATGGGCTTTCTGTTACGATTGTTGAATTCCTGGTAGTTACGTATGGTATTGACAAACTGGTTTTACTAATAAAAGAGCCTGAAAATTTTGAAATCATATACGGTTTGTCAAAAACCACTTTGGAAAAACAATGGATTCAGTATTTAAAGCATGAAAAGATAGAATAACGCCCGATGGTCCCTGTTGGCGAGGATTTGTAACTTAGCGAAGTCTTGCCTGCTTTACACCTGCGTGAAGCAGGCAGGCAAGCAGGGATCTCATTCCGCTTAGCGGCATAATCAGTTCCGGTACTTGTAATATTAATTAGGAAGGAGATTAAAATTAACACATCCTTAATTCAAAATTGAAATTAAAGAATACTTTTGTGTAAAAGTAAAGTGATATGTCAGATTTAGTTTCCTCGTACGAACGAATACTTCTCGGGAAGCTTAAAAACGATGACCAGTCAGCTTTTACCGTTATTTTTACAAAATACTATTCCGACCTGGTTCGCTTCTCATTCGGATTTACCAGGAATTCAGATGTTTCGGAAGAAATTGTTCAGGAGGTATTCCTGAAATTGTGGGAGAGCCGTTCTTCGCTGGATATACACACTTCGCTCAAATCCTTCCTTTTGAAAAATGTTCAGAATCGCAGCATCGACAGCCTGCGCCATACTGGCATCACAAATAAATATACCTCTGTGGTTCTTGAGCATGCAATCCTGTCGCAAAACGATACCGAGAATTATATTTTATATTCCGAACTGCAAGCTAATCTCAATCATGCGATGCATAAAATTCCGATGCAGTATGCGGAGGTATTCCGAATGAGCCGTTTGGAAACACTTAATTATCAGGAAATTGCTGATAAACTCGGAGTGTCCGTGCGCACAGTTGAAGTACGTATAAGTAAAGCTTTAGGGATGTTGAGAGAAGAGCTTAAGGATTTTCTCCTCATTGGTCTGATAATCTATCAACTGTTTCATTGAGAACTTCGCGGAGGAATAAACTGGTTTAGAAAGCTTCATCATCTGCTTTTTTTGAAAAAAAAGTTGTTTTGTTGATGTGGATTATAAATTTTAAAACGTCGTTATGATGATTAATGAAAATATGGAAAATACAGATTCGGGTTGGGTTGATAATTTAATTGTAAGTTATCTGGGCGGTAAGGCTTCAAAGGATGAAATCCTGAAGCTGGAATCGTGGGTTCGCGAATCGGATGAAAATCAGAAATATTTCGTTCAATGTAAAAATATATGGGAATCTACTGCCGGATTTCCGATAGCTACCGATAAAGCATTAGCCAAAGTTTTAAGCCAGATAAACGGCAGGCAAAAAGGCTTGACTTTATGGCAGATTGCTCAACGCATTGCCGCAATACTATTTATACCCGTGCTTATCTCCCTGCTGTGGCTTTATTCGGGGAACGAATTTAAACGCTCAAACTCAAACGTAACTTATAATAAGGTAGTAGCTGCATTTGGAACCTTTTCCGAACTGCAACTTCCTGATGGCTCAAAAGTGTGGTTAAATGCTGGCAGCACTCTGCAATATCCTGATAAATTCAGCAACAATAACCGTATTGTTCACCTCGTTGGAGAAGCATATTTCGAAGTTCATTCCGAAGAAAGCATTCCCTTTTTAGTCAGCACACCCTATTTTACGGTAAAAGCAACAGGTACCAAATTTAATGTGCGTGCCGAAAAAGATTTTCTCACTCCTTCAGTAACTTTAATTGAAGGAAAAGTTGCCGTACAAAAGAACAGTTCCGATAATAACGGCGGGCTGATTGCACGGTTGCAACCTCACCAGCATATGACCTACGATACGTTAAGCGGTAATTTCAATATACTAACCGAAGATCCCTACAAACATTTTGCGTGGATTGATGGCAAACTTGTTTTCCGCAACGACAACATCAGCGAAGTTGCCCGAAGGATCAGCCTTCAATACAACGTGGATATCGAAATTAAAGGAGATGCTATTAAAAAATACCGTTACAGGGCAACATTCGAAAATGAACCTTTGAGCGAATTACTGCGACTCCTGAAAATTTCGTCCCCGATTGACTATACCGAAGTCAAGCCAACAGCAATGCCTGATGGTACATTCTCCAGAAGAAAAATCATAATATATTCCATCGCTAATTGATTTAAAAAAGTCTGACGCCTATGTCCTGATGTAAATAAAATAATAAACCGGATTTCATTCTGTTGTTGAATCCCTGGTTTATTGTGTCAGAGACAAGGCTTTTATTCAAGTTGCTTTTCTTAAATCAATTTTAATAGTCATTGACAAAATTGAAGTTATCTGAAAATGATAATTTCAGTTAAGAGGATTTTTGTTTTCTTTTTTTTACCCTAAAACTAACCAGAATATGAGATTATTTTTACTAACAGGCCTGTTCTTCCTTCTCATTCTAATGCCCGCCCGGGTTGATGCACAGTCAACAAAAATAACATTAAACATGGTTAATGTTCCGTTGAATGATGTGCTGAATGAAATTGAGAAAAAGAGTGATTACACATTTCTTGTCAACGAGGAAGTTGTTGATGTTACAAGGAGAGTAGATGCAGTTTTTGTCAACACATCCATTAAAGATATTCTTGACCAGCTTTTCAAGGGCGAGAAAGTCAAATATGTGACAAGTGACCGCCAGATCATTATTACCCCAACCAAGACTAAAGGCGGGGATTTTCAGCCAAAAAAAGTAACCGGAAGAGTAACTGATGAAAAAACCGGTGAAACTCTGATAGGTGTAACTGTGCAGATTAAGGGTACATCCATGGGTACAACCACATCGGTTGACGGGACCTATTCAATTGATATACCCACATCTGATGCCATACTGCTATTTTCGTATGTGGGCTATGAACCCAAAGAAATATCAGCCAAGGATGTTCAGGTAATAAATGTTGCAATGCATCAGGTTGCAACCGAACTCGAAAGTGTTGTTGTAACCGCCCTGGGTATCAAGCGGGAAGAAAAAGCCCTGGGATATGCTGTTCAGAAAGTTGACGGCAAAGGCTTACAAACAGTAAGGTCAGTTGATGTAGGAACCTCACTTACAGGTAAAGTAGCTGGTTTGTCAGTATTGAACAGTACTGAGTTTGGTGCAGCACCTGAACTTTATATTCGTGGTGAAAAACCACTCCTGGTAATTGATGGAGTTCCCTATGGCAACATGACTCTGCGGGATGTTCCTCCCGATGACATTGAAAGCCTCAGTATTCTAAAAGGAGCCACAGCATCTGCCCTCTATGGGTATCGTGGGGCGAGCGGAGCTATTATGATTACTACTAAAAAAGGAAGTGCCAATAAAGGAATTTCGGTATCAGTTAACAGTAGCACCATGTTTGCAGCCGGTTACCTTGCCATTCCCGAATCTCAGTCAACATACGGACGGGTTGTAAACACAGCCACCAACACTGCTGTTACTAATGGCGATGGTGCCTGGGGTCCTCCTTTGGAAGGTCAGGAAGTTATACAGTGGGATCCGATTAGCAGGGCCATGAAACCTATGCCCTGGCTGCCGGTCGGTAAAGATAATTTTCAGAATTTCCTTGAACCCGGATATGTCCTTAATAATAACATAAATATTATACAGCAAGGTGAGTTAGGAAGTTTTCGTGCTTCGGCCAGTTGGGTTAAAAACAAAGGACAATATCCAAATTCCATGTTCGACAAATTCGCTTATAACATTGGCGGGGATATAAAACTGCGCAAATTTACATTATCATCAAGCATTTCGTACAACAAGCAAACATCTCCGAATTTTGGTTTTAGCGGTTACACAGGATACGACCCAATGTATTCCATGTTAATATGGTCGTCGCCCGATTGGAATGTACTCGATTATAAGAATTATTGGGTAGTGCCTGATGAAGTTCAGAACACCAGCTATACCGATACCAACAACAATCCCTATTTTGACCGGAACGAAAGGATTCACAGCTTAAACAAGGATATTTTTAACGGTACACTTTCTTTGAGTTATAACCTGACATCATGGCTAAAAGCAACCCTGCGTTCAGGTTTCGATACGTATAGCAACCGGCAGGTGATACGGATTTCGAAAGGCTCGCTGGTAAGCGCCGGATCTTCCACCGTAATTGAAAACGGTGACCAGGTTTGGGGCGAAAGCAAGTTAGGATCCTACAACCTTGGCCTTGGAAGAGGATATAGTTTCAACAACGATTTTTTACTTTCAGCCGACCATACGTTCGAAAAATTCACCATTGATGGATTTGTAGGCGGAACAATTTTTTCGCGTCAGGATGAAGGAACCGATTCCAGAACTCAGGGTGGTCTTTCTATCCCGGGATTTTACTCGCTGAAAGCTTCGGTTTTACCCGCTTATGTGGTGTCAAATATTTACAGGCAACAAGTTAACAGTTTATACGGGCGGTTGGCTTTTTCGTGGAACCGTATGGCTTATGTTGAAGGAACTCTGCGTAACGACTGGAGTTCGACTCTGTCCGAAGCTACACGCAGCTACCTGTATCCTTCAGTATCAGGAAGTTTTGTTGTTTCCGAATTATTGCCCGAAATGCGGTGGCTTTCATTGTGGAAATTGCGTGGCTCGTGGACTTCATCAAAAACCCCGGCCGGAGTTTATGATATTAACCAGGTTTTCAATATTACCAACAATGCCTGGACGAATTTAACTTCTGCATCATTACCAGCTACAATTTATAGCAGCGATGTATTCCCGGAGTCTGCTTCCACCTGGGAAATCGGTACCGCAGTTAATGTATATAATAACAGGGCTTCAGTCGATATTTCCTATTATAATAAACGAATGTACGATTTCCTTCAGGAAGCAGATATCACTCCTGCTACAGGATATTATAGCAGTTATTTAAATACAGACACGGAAATTACACGTAAGGGTATTGAAGTTACTTTAAATGGAACACCAGTGAAGACCAGCGACTGGCAATGGGATATTTCGGTAAACTGGTCGAAATATGCACGTTACTACACCCAGTTAGATACTGTTTACGAAGAAGACAAACCCTGGATAAAGGTTGGTGAAAGAGCCGATCCTTATACCTTGTATGACTTTCAACGTGATCCGGATGATAATATTATTCACAAAAACGGTGTACCTCTTTATTCAAATTATTCTTCAAAGTTTGGAAATTATGATCCTGACTGGATATGGGGTATAAACACTACCCTCAAGTATAAAAGTTTCAGTTTTTATATGTCAGTTGATGGACGTGTAGGTGGCCTGGCTCAAACAACCACCGAGATGTACATGTGGCGATCAGGTTCACACCCCAACTCCGTTACTCCTGAACGATACCTTGATGCTACCGTTCCCGGATCGAAAAACTATACCGGAGAAGGCGTAAAAGTAGTTTCAGGTTCAGCAACTTACGACACTTATGGCAATATTACCAGTGACGATCGGGTATATGCTCCTAACGATGTGGCTGTAACGTACGAATCGTATGTAAATACTATTCACTCAGGCACTGCCTGGGGTGGTTCGCCATCACCGCTCGAAGTGTACAGCACCACATTTTTTAAAGTAAGGGAAATGTCGCTTACCTATGATTTGCCAAAAAATATTTGCGCAAAATTTAAATCACAGGGTGTTTCGGTGTCAGCAGTTGGTCAGAATATGTTTTTGTGGTCGAAGCAATTTAAGTATTCCGACCCCGATGGTGGCTACGAAAATTTTAGCGACCCATCCATCCGCTACGTTGGTTTTAACTTAAAACTGAATTTTTAAACATTCAGCTTTTTATAACTTTTGCCGGTTAGGAATAGAAATTAAACAGTGTCAAGAGTTTTTAACAAGAACATCTCAAAAATATAACACATGAAAAACAAACATACATATATTAGATTACTTAGTGCGCTCATCTTATTTTTTCTTGCTGGCTGCAGCAAATTTGATGACATCAACACTAACCCCGATACTACTACAAAAGTTCCCGCATCAATGGAATGTACAAATGTTGTATTGGACGTTCTCAGGCCAGGCGGCGACGCAATGAGTTTCATTTCAACAAACGCATTGCCCAAATATGTTGGCTTCACCGTTTTGGGAAAAAACAGCTCGCAGTATAACAATACCGGAAGTGGCAGCTTCGGTTCAATGACTATATTGCCCAATATCAATGCCATGATAGAGGCTGCCAAAGGCGGTGTGATGGAAGACTCATACAAAGGTGTCGGTAGTTTCGCCAAAGCATATGCGTTCTATAAAATGACCATGTGGATGGGCGATATCCCATACAGCGAGGCCGGTAAAGGTGCTGAAGGACTTCTTGAGCCAGGCTACGATACCCAGGAACAGGTTTTTATCCAGATTCTGGATGAGCTTAAAGCTGCTGATCAATATTTTGCTGTCGGGGCTAAATTTTCGGGTGATCCTTCGCCTTATAACGGTGATCCCGAAAAATGGAGAAAAGCTGTAAATGCTTTCGCGTTAAAAGTGCTCATGAGTTTAAGTGCCAAGGAGAGTGTAGCATCCCTGGATGTTAAAAACCGCTTTGCCGAAATTGTGGCAGCCGGTAATTTGATGGATAATACAACAGGTTACCTGGGACTGGCATATTCAACCCAAAACAAGCATCCTCTTAGTGCCAGCACTATGTTCGCGCCTAAAACGATTGTAAGTAAATTGCTTATGGACAATCTGAAAATACTGAATGACAGGCGATTGTTTTATTATTGCGAACCCGCCGCCGCGCTTATTGCCGCCGGGAAAGTTGAATCAGACACGGCTGCATACAATGGCGTTGATGTTGCGATGGATTATGATGCCATGAACCTGGATTATAAAGCCAATAAATTCTCGGTTATCAACCTGCGCTATTTAAAGGAAGATGCCTGCGAACCACGCATGGTGATGACTTACGCCGAACAGCAGTTAATTCTTGCAGAGGCAAGCATAAGAGGCTGGATTACTGCCGGATCAGCCCAGACCTATTACGAAGAAGGTGTAAAATCAGCCCTTTCAGTTATAATGGCAACTAAAGCAAGTTATGCTCACACCGTACCCATTGATCAGGCATATATTGATGGTTATTTTACCGGTGAGGCTGCTTTTAAAGCTACTGCTGATGAGCAATTGAAACAAATCTGGATGCAGAGTTATATACTCCGTTATATGCAGGATGCTGACTTTAGTTATTTTGAGTACAGGAGAAATAAATACCCTGTATTCCCTATTAACCCGGCTTCGAGTTTGAACGAAAACAACACAAGCGCAATTCCTATGCGTAGTTTGTACCCGGGGTCCGAAACTAATTATAACCGCAAAAACCTCACCGAGGCTCTTGATCGTCAATATGAGGGCTACGACGAAATAAACAAAATAATGTGGTTGCTGAAATAGAATGCATTACGATCAAATTTTAAATTTATCGGAAGTGTTTTATACTCAAATGATTAATAGCTAAGAAGAAATAACAATTATCTAAAGCAGTTTATGGTGAAGTAAAATGGTAAATTATTAACTGCTGTACAACCTTGAATCAACCTGAGCTAAATAAAAAATCCAATTAATTATTAACCTTCAAACCAAATTACATTATGAAAAAAACTTTACTAAGTTTAGTCATAATCCTGGCTTTTGCCAGTTTTGTAAGTGCCCAAGTGCCTGCGAGAACAGGCTGGTGGAAATTTGACGATGTCGCCGACATGTTAAAGGCTGATATCGGTACTCCTTTAACGTTAACAGGAACACAGGCTTCAGTTCCCGGACCTGCTGACGGAAACCTTGCAACGCAGGTTTCGTTGGGGAGTTATTTAAGCATAACTCATGGCATTGCTCCTAACGGAGGTGGCGATTCAGTTAACGAATATTCGGTGCAAATCGATTTTTCAGTTCCTGAAATCGGGAAATGGCATGCTTTTATCCAAACTAACCCGGCTAACAGCGGCGATGCCGACTTGTTTACCAAAGCCAGCGACAATACTATTGGGACCGCAGCCACAGGATATTCCACTAACGCAGTTACTGCTGATACATGGTACCGGATGATTATTTCAGTTAAAAACGGAGATTTCTTCAACGTTTATCTCAACGGCGAACTCTGGTTAACCGGAACACCTCAGGATATAGATGGCCGCTGGGCGCTTGTAAATGAATTGTTGATATTTGCCGATGACGATGGCGATGATGCAACAATAAACTGCTCTGAATTAGGGATTTGGAATGTGGCTCTCACTGCCGGCCAGGCTTCCGAATTAGGAAATGCTTCAACTGTTCCTCTTGCTGCACGAAAAGGCTGGTGGAAATTTGATGATGCTGCTGATATGTTAAAAGCTGAGATTGGTTCTCCTTTAACACTTACCGGCACACAGGCTTCAGTTCCCGGTCCCGAAGAAGGGAACCTGGCAACACAGGTTCCGCTTGGAAGTTACCTGGCTATGACCCATGGTATTGCTCCGAACGGAGGTGGCGATTCAGTAAATGAGTATTCGGTACAAATAGACTTTTCGGTTCCTGAAATCGGGAAATGGCATGCTTTTTTCCAAACCAATCCGACAAACAGCGGCGATGCTGACTTGTTTACCAAAGCCAGCGACAACACAATAGGAACATCTGCTACAGGATATTCCATCAATTTTGTTGCTAAAGATGCCTGGTACAGGATGGTTATTTCGGTTAAAAACGGTGAATTCTTCAATGTTTATCTAAACGGAGAACTCTGGTTGGCCGGCACTCCCCAGGATGTAGATGGCAGATGGGCTCTTGTAAATGAACTGCTGATATTTGCTGATGACGATGGTGATGATGCAGCTATTAACTGTGCCGAATTAGCCATATGGGATGTTGCATTGTCGGCAGCTGAAGTTATTCAGTTGGGCGGTTTTGCAAGCAATGTTTTAGTTACCGGAATTAATGTAACCGGCACAGGTGGTGTAAGTGTTATTGATACCCAAAGCGGAACTTTACAAATGATTGCTGAAGTTTTACCTGAGAATGCAACCAACAAAGATGTTACGTGGTCGGTTACCGAAGGTACTGGCGGAGCAACAATAAGTGTTGATGGTTTATTAACGGCAGTTAAAAACGGTACTGTTACTGTAAATGCAACTTCCACTGATGGAAGTAATATAGTTGGCAGCACTGTAATAACTATTTCGAACCAGGCAGTGATCCTTGTTACATCAATTACCGTTACTTCCGAAAGCGGTGCAAGCACTATAACAAACAAGGGTGGAACCCTGCAGATGATAGCAACTGTACTTCCCGAAAATGCAACCGAAAAGGCTGTAACCTGGTCGGTTACCAACGGTACCGGACAAGCTTCAATATCAGCAGAAGGTCTGCTCGCAGCCTTAGCTGACGGAACTGTAACCGCAAAAGCAACTTCTACTGACGGATCAAATATTTCCGGAACCATGTTGATTACTATTTCGAACCAGACTACAGTTCGCGAAAGAAAAGGCTGGTGGAAATTTGATGATGCCAATGATATGGTAAAAGCCGAAATTGGCTTACCTCTTGTTCTTACTGGTACACAGACATCCGTTAACGGTCCCGTTGCCGGAAATTTAGCTACACTTGTTCCCCTGGGAAGTTATTTGGACATGACTCACGGTATTCCTGCCAATGGAGGAGGAGCACTCGTAAATGAATGGACACTTCAGATCGATTTTTCTGTTCCTATGATAGATACCTGGTATGCATTTTTTCAGACACTTGATGGTGACGCCGACTTGTTTGTTGCAAAAACCGAGGCTCCGGATATAGGCCGCGTGCCAAATAGTATTGGTTGCGGTTCAACCAGATACACCGAAGCTACAATAACAGCAGATACATGGTACCGAATGCTTGTTTCAGTTAAAAATGAAGAATTCTTCAGAATTTATATTGATGGCACTTTATGGCTCGATGCTGCTCCTCAGGCTTTGGATGACAGGTATGGATTAAGTTCGGTACTCCAGATTTTCCAGGATGATGACGGCGATGATGGCGATATCAGGTGTTCCGAATTAGGGATCTGGGATGTAGCCTTAAGTGAAGCCGAAGCAGATGCCTTAGGCGACGCTACCACTACACCCAATGGAATTATTGATTTACAAGCCGGTAGAAATTCCGATCTGGGTCCAAATTACCCTAACCCATTCATGATTAATACAACTTTCCCTTACCAGGTTAAGGAAAAAGGAGATGTAACATTCCGCATTTTTAATCAGTCAGGTGTTGAAGTTGCTAAAATTATTGAAGGTGTTAAATTACCAGGTTCATACAAACTTGAGTTAAATGCTGCCGGTTTGCCAAATGGAATATATAATGTTCAAATGGCAACCGAAAGTGGTGTCAGTATTCAGAAAATGATAATAATCCGATAATGCCAGGTTGAGGTTTGAGTCGGTTTTGGGTGTCTCATATTTTGAGGCACCCTTTTTTAACCCAAATTACGCAACAGGAGGCGTTTTCTTTTACCATGAACTTGCGAACTATTTTTTTATTTCTGACAGCATTCTTGTTAATCTTTAACCAGGCGCAGGCTTCTATTCCTCCAAGGATAGGTTGGTGGAAATTTGATAATGCATCTGATCTGCAACAAGCTGAAACCGGTTTTGGGATTGATCTTACTCTTATAGGCTCGCATACTTCCGCCCCTGGACCTGAAGCCGGAAACGGAGCTGTTCTTATAGGAGCTGGCAGTTATTATAAAATGCAACATCAGATTTCCGCTAACGGCGGAGGTAGCAAAGTGAATGAATATACGCTTCAGTTTGATTTCAAAATACCGGCTAACGGAGTGTGGCACACATTTTTTCAAACGGATATAAACAACTCCAATGACGGTGATTTTTTTATAAACACTTCCGGAAATATAGGCGTTGCTGCCGTTGGTTATGGCACGTATCAGATTATTCCCGGCGAGTGGTACCGTTTAATCGTGTCAGTTAAAAATGGAAGTCACTTTACATATTACCTCGATGGCGAACTGGTGATTAACGGAAATGTTCAGGCCATTGATGACCGGTTTTCGCTGGAGAACCTTTTGTTGATTTTTGCTGATGATGATGGCGAAGATTCCGATATTATCTGCTCCGAACTTGCTGTCTGGGATCAGCCGCTAACTGCTGAACAAGCTGCTGAATTGGGCGGGTTTGGTCATAATGCCGGCCCTTTTATGATGACCAGGATACCTTACCTGCAGGCACAGGGCACTAATACAATGACAGTTTGCTGGCACGATATTTCGACATCTGGCACCAAAGTTCAGTATGGTTTAGACTCAACTTTGGGCCTGGTAATGACCGGTACAAACGAAGTAATAAGTGATCCCTACCGCTGGCACACCGTTAAATTGAACGGGCTGCAGCCCAATACCCGCTATTTTTACAAGGTACAAAGCGGAGGTGCCGAATCCGCGATTTATGCGTTTAAAACCTTACCCGATCCAGCTTATACTGGGAAACTACGTTTCGTGCTACTCAGCGATACACATGCAACAGATACCACCATGGCTGGTAAAGTGCTGCGGGCAGCAAAAGATAAAATTACGGAATTGTACGGCCCTGCTATCGAAAATCATGTGAACGGGATATTCCATTCAGGCGACGTGGTTGTTAGCGGAGATATTCCCGGGCAATATACCAAGCAGTATTTCAAGCCTTTATCCGCACTATCGCCCTATATCCCAACCATGGTTGTAGCTGGTAATCATGAAGGCGAAAGCCCCTATTTTTATCAATATCTCAAACTTGACGATCAGTCGGCCTTCCCTCAGCTTACTTCATTAAAGGAAAAAGTGTGGTTTCTTAAAACCGGGAATTCGCTATTTATAGGCATGAATACCAATATCATCGATCCCTATGGAGCTGCGCAGGCAAATTGGCTTAATGCCAAGCTGAATGAAGCCGAAAACGATTCCACTATCGACTTTGTGTTTATTTTTTTTCACCATCCGCCATTCTCCGAATTGTGGGTTGTTGGCGGCACTGATTATGTTGTAAATGTTCTTTTTCCCATTATAAAGAAATACACCAAAGTGCAACAGATGCATTACGGGCATACACATGGATTTGAAAGAGGAACTATAACTTCTGAACAAACAGGTGCCGGTTTCAGGATTATCTGTGGCGGCGGTGGTGGCGGCCCAAACGATCCGTGGCGTGAAGGCGAGAACAGGGATTTTAATGATATTCATAAAACCCTGAATCATTATTTCTTTCAGATTCTGGAGATTGACATCCAAAATCACACATTCCGGAATTCGATGTACAGCCTTGGAAACAATAATGATCCCCGTATTTCGGAGCTTATGGATACATGGTATAAATCGAAAAATCAGGCTGGCCCGGAAACGCCTGAATTGGAAAACTTTGAAATTGCTGAAAATCACATTCAGTTCAATACTTCTGAATTTTCGGGCTCCGACTCTTTGATGTCAGTTCATTTTCAGGTTATTGATAGTTTACAGTCGTCAAATATTGTACTTGATTCGATCACGCATTGGACAAATATTTATAATATTGATCAGTATTACAAGCCGGTTGATGTTAACAAGGGAATTAATTTATTGCAAAGTAAAATATCGCTTTCGCAGCTTTCGGCTGGTAAGGAATACTATTTCAGGGTGCGTTATCGCGATCATAATCTGAAATGGAGCGAATGGTCCGCTTTAACAAGTTTCTCCACATTGGGAACTGATGAATTCCAGGGCATGCAGCGAGGTTATTATCTGGAGCAAAACATTCCGAATCCATTCCGGAATCAAACAAAATTCACTTACAAAGTGCCTGAAAAGTGTGAGGTGATTTTCCGGATTTATGATAAAAATCAGCGGATTATAAGTGAAATTAACGAAGGAGTTAAAGATAAAGGAACATACACTTTTGATTTTAACGCCGAAAACCTGGCCAGCGATGTGTATATTTACGAAATGAATGCAAACAACCTCTCGGTGTCGAAAAAAATGATTCATGTTAAGTAAAACTTTAAACCAAATAATAATCATGAAAAACAAGACGGTTATCCTTTTCGTTATTTCAATTCTTTTTTTGATAACACCGGCTTTAAATGCACAGGAAGCTATGAGCGAATATGAAAAAATGATGAACGAAAGGAATAAGGTCGATTGGCCTTACCTGAACTGCTATAGGGAGGATAACAAGAAACTTGGCTTGCCGGCTGCCGGCGAAAAAAGAGTCGTGTTTATGGGTAATTCAATTACCGAAGGATGGAAATACCTGCGTCCTGAATATTTCGCCGGCAAACCATATATCTGCCGTGGAATCAGCGGACAAACTACCCCGCAGATGCTTATCAGGTTCAGACCTGATGTTATTGCCCTGAAACCTGAAGTTGTTTTGATTTTGGCAGGTATTAATGACATTGCAGGAAATACTGGTCCGTCAACGCTTGAAATGATTGAGGATAACCTTACATCAATGGCCGAACTTGCAAAAGTAAATGGCATAAAAGTGATTTTATGTTCGGTGTTGCCGGCTTATGATTTTCCGTGGAATCCCGGTGTTTTTCCTTCTGAAAAGATTCTGCTTTTAAATAAATGGATAAAGCAATATGCTTCAGAGAATGATTTTTATTATATCGATTATTACGCATCAATGGTTGATGAGCGGAAAGGACTCAAAGCTGAATTTTCGGAAGATGGCGTGCATCCTAACGTAAAAGGGTATAAGGTGATGGAGCAACTGGCTGAGAATGTAATAGCTAAGGCTTTAAAGAAATAAAAATTATTGTTGAGAAGTTTAACCGTGTCGTCCTGGAAATGTCAGGTTCATCAGGTGATAGACACGAAATCTTTTCTAAATCCGGAATACTATTGTTTCACTAACAAATTATTCAAATGAAAACTTCAAAAATCACAATCGCATTATTACTCCTATTGGTTTCATCTTTTTCCTTTGCACAATCAAAAGATGGTTATGCGTTGGTATGGGAAGATAATTTTAACGGCACTGTGCTGGATACTACCTGCTGGAGCCACGAGACTGCCGCGCCTGGTTGGGTTAACAACGAATTACAGCGTTACACAAACGATAATATTGAGTTCGCTGATGGCAAACTCCTGATTATTGCCAAAAAGGAAAACAATGAAATTACGTCAGCCCGATTGATCACCAAAGGCAAAAAGACTTTTACCTATGGAATTTTTGAGATCAAAGCTAAAATACCTCAAGGTACAGGCACCTGGCCGGCTCTTTGGATGCTGGGACAAAATATCGACGAAGTCAGCTGGCCGGCTTGTGGCGAACTCGATATTATGGAGCATGTGGGCAAGAATCCCCGATTCATACATTCAACAGTTCATAACAAATCAGGGTACGGTTCAACGCCTTACACTGGCATACTCGAAATACAGGATCCTTTTAATGAATTCCATATCTATGGCATGGAGTGGACTAATGAGTTTGTTGACTTTTTTATTGATGGCAAGCTGGTGTATCGCTATCAGCCCAAAGTGAAAAATGATGATAACTGGCCTTTCGATAAACCCTGTTTTCTGATTTTTAATGTTGCTATTGGCGGTACCTGGGGCGGGCCTGATGTTGACGAAAAGATTTTTCCGGCAACTATGACTGTGGATTGGGTTAAGGTTTATCAGAAATAATAAGCAGGAAAAAGGAACCAGGGAATCGGACTCAAAAAGTCACAGAACTATGATTGAAGACGAAAAAAAAATGAGCCGGATTGTTTCTATCGATGCGTTGAGGGGCTTTGATATGTTGTTTATCATATTTCTCGACCATTTTTTTCAAGCGCTGAATGTGGGCGTTGGCTCGCCTTTTACAAAAGTACTGGCAAAGCAATTTGATCATCCTGAGTGGTTTGGTTCATCGGTTTACGATATCGTTATGCCTTTGTTCCTGTTTATTGTCGGGGCAGCAATACCATTTGCATTATCGAAACGAAAGCTGCAGGACTCGCGATTGTCGGCCTTGTATGCAAAGTTGATTAAGCGTTTTGTTATACTGTTTATACTCGGATGGATTGTTCAGGGGCATTTGCTGGAATTTAACCTGGAAACATTCAGCGTTTTTAGCAATACTTTGCAAGCCATTGCCGTTGGATATCTCTTTTCGAGTATTGCTTATATTCACTTTAAACTCAAAACGCGCTTGTTCATTTTCGGTGCGAGCTTACTTATTTATACTTTACTGCTCACCATCCCGAATGTTCCTGGGGTTGGCAGCGGCGTTTTATTGCCCGACAGCAGCTTTGCCTGGTATGTGGATCAGCTGGTATTTGGCGATTTTCAGGACGGAACTCAATATACCTGGCTGCTGAGTGGATTTGGTTTTATTGCTACTACATTGTCGGGCGTTTTTGCCGGCGAACTGATAAAATCCGATCTGCCCCGAAAGAAAGTGGCTTTATACCTGTTTGTAATAGGAGTAACCGGGTTGCTGGCCGGAATGGTTTTAGGAATATGGCATCCGATTATTAAAAAACTTTGGACAAGCTCTTTTGTACTTGCTTCATCAGGCGTTTGTTTCCTTTTATTATCTTTATTCTACTGGATAATAGATGTTAAGGGGAAAGTTAAATGGGCGTTTCCGTTAAAAGTTATCGGCATGAATGCTATAGTTGCTTATATGCTTTCGCATGTTTTCAATTTTCACCTGATTGCCGAAATGGTGTTGTATGGATTAAAGCAATTTGTCGGCGACTATAATTACCTGGTGCTTACCATCGGCGGTTTTGGCATTCTGTACCTGATACTTTGGTATATGTTCAAAAACAAAACGTTTATAAAAGTGTAGTACTTATGTGTTATACTTTGAACCGGATAAATTTCCACACATCATTTGCCCCGACCTTCAGGTCGGGGAATATTGATAACCAATACAATGTGGGCTTTAGCCCCGTGATGAGAGATGCGGAAATTTATCCGTTTGCAGTATAAAGAGAGTTCAATTGTTTACCAATATAAATTCATCATGAAATAGCCATGATTAGATTAAATCACCAACCGGAGATAATATTATGATCAATCTGGCGTATTCCATCTGACCCGTAAAAAATAAATAAATACAGATGAAAAAAATCATTCTCATCCTTTTCGGGATACTAATCATTGGCACCATGCAAGCCCAGGAAGAAATTAAATTATACAGAAACACACCGGCCGAAAATAGCGGAATCACTGAAAAGGAAGCCATTTACGATAATAGCTGGGTTACCAATGTAACTGATGCCCGAATGTATGCTTATATTGTTCCGAAGGAAAAAGCTACAGGAACGGCGGTGTTAATTTGTCCCGGAGGCGGCTATGGCGGTCTGGCAGTGGCTCACGAAGGTGCCCAATTTGCAGAATGGCTGAATACACTTGGCGTTTCGGCTTTCGTGCTTTATTACCGTATGCCAAACCATCATTCGGAAATTCCGCTAACTGATGCGCAGACCGCCATTCAGATAATCCGCGAAGGAGCCGGGAAATGGAATATTGATAAACATAAAATCGGGATAGCTGGTTTTTCGGCCGGAGGGCACCTGGCTTCTACTGCCGGAACACATTTCGACGAAATAAATCGTCCGGATTTTATGATCCTGGTTTATCCTGTTATTTCGATGACAGGTGATGGAACCTGCCAAAACCTGTTAGGAGAAACTCCCTCTAAGGAACAGTTAAAACGTTTTTCGACCCAACTTCAGGTAACTGATAAAACACCGCCGACATTTATAATAGCTGCATTAGATGATGATGTTGTTTCAGTAGAACATAGTTTTATGTTTTACAAAGCCCTGCAGGACAATAAAATCCCTTCCGAAATTAATACTTACGAAAAAGGCGGTCATGGATTTGGAATGCGCAAACAAGGATTGCTTATTGACAACTGGACTGAGAAACTGAAAGGCTGGTTGAAGGCCAGCGGTATGATTGAATGATAATTATTCAGTATTAAAATTTTGATATTGGCTTCATATGACTTTATATTTCGGTTTTTGTAAATAGGTTCCAAAATATTACAAGTCATACATTATGTTTGCTTTACTGATTACGCATTTTTTTTAATGCGGAATTTGGTGATGCTTTTAATTAATTCATTTTGGAGATTATAAAACTGATAATCAGTATTTTGCTGCTTTAAGTGAAGTCTGGTTTATTTTATATTGCAATCATTATTGTATTATGAACGTACGTTCATTACCTTTGTAGAAAATTTCAGGTTATGTAAACTCAAATCTTTCTAAAAGTCTTTTTGGTACTGCCATTAATAGTCTTCGTTGATTGGGTATTAATGGTTGTATTAGGTTGTGCTTCCTGCCTTTTTAACTTTGGTAACAGTTTTTACTGCGGGCCATATTGTTTAATCGGGAAAGGTATTCTACTTTTATCAGCAGTATTCTTTATAATTTACCTGCTCTTTCCTGAAATAAAAAAAGCAATAAGCCATAAAAATCATGCCCCGACCAGTTAGAAACCGTAAAATCCTTAATCCGCCTAAAATGGCTGGTTTCAAGCCATTTGGAATGCCATTGTGTGATCTGGAGGTAGTAAAATTTCATTATGACGAATACGAAAGTATTAACCTCATTAACTATCAGAATCTTCCGCAGGACATTGCTGCTGAGAAGATGGGTATTTCACGCCCAACTTTCACACGAGTGTATAACAGGGCATTGAAAAAAATTGCAAAAGCTTTTGTAGAATGCAAGGCAATTGAGATCGAAGGTGGTAATGTCGAATTTGGGAAACAATGGTTTAAATGTAGCAAGTGTTTCAAATTGATTGAAGGAATCGAAAATCATATAAAATGCAAAGGATGTGACTCTTTTGGCAACAAAGAACTTGTAAATCTGAATGTTATAAAATGAACTGTACAAAATGTAGTGATAAAGTATGCCGCAAGAGCCAAACCTCCTGCGAAAAGGAAATTTTTGAGAAATCGGAAATAATTGCTGATTATCAGAGTCCCCAAAACAGCGAAATTGTAAGGGCTGCCGCCGAACTGGTCGATGATGGAAGAGCCGGAACACTCTCGCGAATTGAAGAGATTATTGAATATGCTAAACTGATGAATTATCAGAAAATCGGGCTGGCTTATTGCTATGGCATGGAAAAATATGCAAAAGCAATCGAAACTCTTTTAACTGACGAATGGTTTGATGTGTCAGCAGTATCCTGCAGCGTTGGCGGTTTAAAGCAAAGTGAACTAAACGATTCGAGTTGTATTAATAAAGTTTCGTGTAATCCCCTGGGACAGGCAGAGCAGCTTAATTCGGAGGAAATTGATTTAACATTAGTGGTCGGCATTTGCCTGGGCCACGACATTTTATTAAACCGTAATTTAAAAATGGATTTCACCACACTTGTTGTTAAAGACAGGAAGTATAACCACGCCCCTCTGTTGGGAATAGAGAAATAGATAAATGGAAATTTCAAAGAAATAATTCAAATCATTGATTTAAACACAAGAAAAAATGAATAAAATGAAAATAGCAGTTCCCGTAACCAGTACCAACCAGGTTGACGGCCATTTTGGCCATTGTGAGTTTTACAGCATTTACAACATATCCGCTGAAGGTAAAATTTCTGAAATAAACACCATTCCTTCTGTTCAGGGTTGCGGATGTAAATCCAATATTGCCGGTGTGCTGGCAGCTGATGGAGTAACAATTATGCTTGCCGGCGGAATCGGCGGCGGCTCCATTAACGTGTTGAATAATGCCGGTATTGATGTGATACGCGGCTGCGAGGGCGATGCTCAGGAAGTGGTAAAAAGCTATATCGCAGGTTCAATCAGCGACAGCGGCGAAAGTTGCCATCAGCATGCAGAGCACCATGGCGAAGGTGGCGGGCTTCAATGCAGTCACTAGGAATTATTAAATTGTGTTGAATTATATTTCTATAAGCATTTTTGGTAATTTTATTACTCCAAATTTAAGCACCATTAAATCTTCATAATGCAGATTATCAAAAACATATACCAGTTTTACTACCAGGGATTTAAAGGTATGACTGTGGGCAAAAAGTTATGGGCGATCATACTTATTAAGCTTGCAATCATGTTCCTGATACTGAAATTGTTCTTTTTCCCAAACTACCTGAAAACTAACTTTGATACAGACCAGGAGCGGAGCGACCATGTGATTGAACAACTGACGAAATAAGGGTTTCATGTTTCATGTTTCAGGTTTCTGGTTGATCTCTTTCTCCATTCTCCCCCTCTCTAACTTAATAAGCAATATTTTCTCTCAAAAAAACAACATATGGAAAACATCGACTTCTCGCTCGTAAACTGGTCGCGGGCACAATTCGCACTCACTGCCATGTATCACTGGTTGTTTGTGCCGCTTACCCTCGGGCTTTCGTTTATTGTTGCATTTATGGAAACGCTGTATGTGCGCACAGGCAATCCCGAATGGAAGCGGATCACAAAATTCTGGATGACTATTTTCGGTATAAACTTCGCCATTGGGGTAGCAACCGGTATCATTCTGGAATTCGAATTCGGAACTAATTGGTCAAACTATTCATGGTTTGTAGGCGATATTTTTGGTGCCCCGCTGGCAATCGAAGGTATTATGGCTTTCTTCCTCGAAAGTACTTTTATTGCAGTTATGTTCTTTGGCTGGAATAAGGTGAGCAAGAAGTTTCACCTGCTTTCGACCTGGCTGGTAGCTTTCGGCTCCAACTTGTCAGCTCTCTGGATTTTAGTTGCCAATGCCTGGATGCAGAATCCGGTTGGCATGAAATTTAATCCGGATACTGCCCGTAACGAAATGGTAAATTTCTGGGAAGTGCTGTTTTCGCCTGTTGCAATCAATAAATTCCTTCATACTATTTCGTCAGGTTATGTGCTGGCATCGGTTTTTGTGGTTGGCGTAAGTGCCTGGTACTTAATTAAAAATCGCGATCATTTGTTTGCTAAACGGAGTATCATTGTAGCCTCTGTTTTTGGACTGGTTACCTCGCTGTTCGTTGTTTTAACCGGTGATGGATCAGCGCGTAATATGGCAAAATTTCAGCCTATGAAATTTGCGGCTATGGAAAACCTCTATGTCGGCCAGCAAAATGCGCCACTGGTTGCGATCGGTATTCTGAAAGAAAATGTAAAAGAAGCAGCCCACAAAAAGCAGGATTTCCGCTTTATGATTGAGATCCCGAACATGCTTTCCTACATGGCTTTTCTTGATCCGAATGCATATGTGCCCGGTATCCAGGATTTAGTTCATGGAAATCCGGAGCATCAGATTTTATCTTATAAAGAGAAAAGCGAAAAGGGAAAGATTGCCATTACGTCGCTGGCTGAATATAAAAATGCAAAAAAGGCCGGAAACGACAGCCTTGCAAATGCAGCCCGGGTTCGGTTTGAAGAAAACTATAAATATTTTGGATATGGATATTATGAAGGCCGCGAATTACACGAACTGGTTCCCAGTGTACCGACTACCTTTTATTCATTCCGCGTAATGGTTGGGCTTGGTTTTCATTTTATGCTGCTTTTCTTCGTGGTGCTGGTTCTAACTGTAAAAGATAAAATTACTACAAATAAATGGGTTCTTTATACCGCGCTTTGGTCGATTCCGCTTGCTTATATAGCATCCGAATTAGGCTGGGTTGTTGCCGAAGTAGGCCGCCAGCCCTGGGTAATACAGGATATTCTGCCAACCATTGCTGCTGTATCTCAACTTCAGCCTGCTTCGGTGCAAATTACATTCTGGATGTTCTTCGTCATTTTCACCGCTTTACTGATTGCCGAAATTAAAATTATGACGAAACAGATCAAAAAAGGTCCCGAAAAAGAGACACCCTCAACCGAATCCACGTCAGCAAATAACTAACCCTTAAAAACCAAGAATCATGTTCGAAGCATTTTCATATATCACGTTGCAGCAGTATTGGTGGATAATCGTTTCGCTGCTGGGCGCAATTCTCGTTTTCCTGATGTTCGTACAGGGTGGGCAAACACTTATTTACACCATTGGAAAAACCAATGATGAACGCACCATATTGATCAACCTGCTTGGGCGCAAATGGGAGTTCACATTTACCACGCTGGTAACTTTTGGCGGCGCATTTTTCGCTTCCTTCCCATTGTTTTACTCTACCAGTTTTGGCGGGGCTTACTGGGTTTGGATTGTGATACTTTTTGCCTTTATTATCCAGGCTGTATCGTACGAATACCGGAGCAAAGCAGGTAATTTCCTGGGTAAAAGAACCTACGAAACCTTTTTACTTCTCAATGGTATTCTGGCTCCGTTGCTGATTGGAACCGCTGTAGCTACTTTCTTCACCGGTTCACAATTCTCAGTTAACTTTATGAATATTACCCGCTTAACCGGCGATAAAATGCCTGTAATCTCGGAATGGATGGGGCCGGCACATGGACTCGAAGCAGCTTTAAGTCTTCATAACCTCACATTGGGACTAGCCGTTTTATTCCTTTCGCGCGTACTGGCTTTGCTGTATTTCATGAACCGCATCAAGCATGCCGAAATGATGGAACGCATTAAGAAACAACTTCTTATCAATGCCATTCCTTTTGTGTTTTTCTTTCTCACTTTCGTGATATGGACGTTGTTATCCAGTGGTTTTGCGGTAAATCCCGAAACCAAAGAAGTATTTATGGAACCTTATAAATACCTTCATAACCTGCTGCAAATGCCTGTTGTGGCAATAATGTTTGTACTGGGAGTGGCATTGGTCCTGATTGGAATAATTCGTCCGCTTACCTGTTTCGAAAAATGCAGCACTAAAGGAATCTGGGGTGCCGGAATCGGAACGGTTTTAACGGTTTTGGCGTTGTTCCTTTTGGCAGGTTTTAACAATACGGCGTATTATCCGTCCACGTATGATCTGCAAAGTTCGTTAACCATTCAGAACAGTTCTTCTAGTCTATATACATTAACGGCTATGAGCTATGTTTCGTTAATGGTTCCATTCGTTATAGCTTACATCTGGATTGCATGGAGATCCATTGATAACAAGAAAATTGATATGGAAGAGTTGAATAACGAAACGCACGTTTACTAAAAACACCAGCCGGATCGGGAGTATCAATAAACTCTTTTTGATGCTCCCGACATCCGACATCCAACATCACCCCAATTCCCCAATCATCAAAAACCCTAAAACCACTCATCCCATGTTCACACAAATATTATGGCTTCTTTCCTGGCCAATACTTATCGCAGTTTCTTTTTATGCCATCAGGTGGATGCTAAAGAAATTTGAACGAAATACACGCATTGTTAAATAGTTGTGCGATAGTTCTAACACTTCAACTAATTGCTTTTAGTAAATCCGAAAGATAGATCGTAGATTTATCCGTAATAATGACTGCATCTTTGTAAATTTGTACTACAAAGAATCAAATGAAAAACGGAATCATATCAGGAATTCTTTTACTTGTGTTATCGGCATATTTAATTATTCCGGTACTTCCCGTTATTGATTATCTAATCAACAAAGATTACATCGCTAAAAACCTTTGTATCAATAAGGATAGACCCAAAAGTTGCTGCAAGGGCAAATGCCATATGGTGAAGCAGTTGCAGAAAACAAACCCAAACCCAGGAAACGATACTAAAGACACAAACAAAAGAGTTCAGCTCAAAGAACTTAACGACTTTATAGTAAACAACCCCTGCCTTTTAAGGCTAGAGATCACAAGCGTAAACTATCAGAAGTATTCTATATCAACCTATATTGAATTGGCAGGATCTGCCGTTTTTGTTCCTCCGAAACCCGGTCTCAGCCTGGTTTAGCAACACAGATTATCATTACCTGACTTATCCTTCAATAAACTTGTTGGCAAATGTTGGTAATTGATCATAGTTCGTTTCCGAAAAGTATAGTGCAATTTGGGTTTATGACCTTTCAGCGTCCGAAGGACCTGCAAGCGTCATATCAACCTGCATTGATCATATACCTGAGGATGCTTTTATCTGAAATTATATTTTCGGAAACGGAAAGGGCAGAAGTTTTTTAGCCTTAAATCAATATTTGGGGTACTATTATTAGCCTCTCATTAGTTAAAAAAATTACAAAAATGAAAATAAAAATATTACTTCTCACAGCCTCCGTGCTGATGCTCATGAGCGGATTAAAAGCTCAGGATCTGGCTGATACAATTAGCCTGGGAGCAGTCGAAATCAGGGATTCATTGATAATACGTGCGCCTTTTGTTACATCGCAAGTTACAAAAGCGGTATTGCAGGCTGCGCCTACTCGTGATGTAGGAGAATACCTGCGCAGCATTCCTAACGTCAGTGGTATTCGCAAGGGTGGCGGTGCCATCGACCCTGTTGTGCGTGGTTTCAAATTCAGCCAGTTAAACGTAGTGATGGATGGAGGAATAAAGATTGAAAACGGTTGTCCCAACCGCATGGACCCGGTTTCGGCACATGTTGAAGTAGAGGAGCTTGCGAAAATAAATGTAGTGAAAGGCCCTTTCCTGCTCAATTATGGCCCCGCTATGGGCGGTGTAATTGATCTGCAGACCGAAAATCCTCACCCTTATGCGAAATTTGAAATTCACGGGAATGCCATGTTTGGTTATGAAACAAACTGGGATGGTGCAAAGGAACATTTTTCGTTGTATGGCGGAAACAGCAGAATTTACTTCCTGGCCAACGGAGGTTACCGTAAATACGGTGATTACTCAAGCGGAGGTTCCGAAGGTGAGGCAAAAGAGTATAACACCTCTTTCCGGAAATACAATTACGGCGCAAAAGTAGGATATGCCATTACCTCAAAGCAGGAAATTCTGCTTTCGTACAGCGAAGTCCATGGCAGGGATGTTATGTTTCCTGCCCTCACTATGGACGAAAAAAGCGATGACACCCGTTTGATGGCCATGGATTATGCAGTTAAAAACTTATCGGGAATAATCAGATCGCTGGATGTAAAAGTTTACCGGACTGACGTTGCACATCTTATGGACAACAGCAACCGCGAAACATGGAAAACAAAACAAATGGTTGCCGATGTGGATGCTTTAAATACAGGTGGAAAAGCAATTTTGGGTATGAAAATAAAGAATCACAACCTTACAGCCGGATTGGATTATGAAAATATATACAAAGATGGTGTCCGAAACATGACCATGACGATGATGGGAACTACTTCCACCAAACGATTCAATCTCTGGAATAAGGCTCTCATTCAGAATGCGGGATTGTTTGCCGGTTACAATACAGTTATTAAATCATTCGCACTGGATGCGGCTCTCCGTGTCGATTTTAACAATGCCGATTCGGAGGATACCCTGGTGCTGATTAAAAACGGGGTGGAATATTTTAACGAAACCGCGTCGCAGTTTGTAAATGTTAGCGCCAACCTGGGGGTAACGCATTATTTTGCTGAAAATTTTTCGGTTTCCTTAGCTCTTGCCCGCGGTACCCGCAGCCCCAATATGCTTGAGCGTTATGTGAAACTGCTTACTGTTGGCTACGATAGTTACGATTACCTGGGAAACCCCCAACTCAAACCCGAAGCCAATAATGAAGTGGACCTTACATTCAAATATACGGATCCGAAACTTGGAAGCATGTATGTGAATGGATTTTACTCCTATGTCCAGGATTATATTTCGGCAGTTTTGCTCCCATCATCCGTTATAATGCCGGCAACTCTTGGTGCGCCGGGCGTAAAGCAGTATGTTAATGTGGACAGAGCGACTTTTACCGGTTTCGAAATCGGATATACTTCACCGCAAACGTATAAACTTGGGTTAAGTGTTATAGCTGCTATGACATATGGGCAAATTCCTGAAGTAACAAAATATATAATTACTTCGGGGCAGGTAACAGGGGACACACTTTTGAAAAACGATGCACTGCCCGAAATACCGCCATTTGAAACAACAATCAGTGTAAACTATCGTTTATTAAAAGGGAAGCTGGTACCCAAAATCTCGTACAGACTTGTTGCTGCACAAAATCACGTTTCCGAAGCATTTTATGAGCCGGAAACACCGGGATTTTCTCTTTTGAATTTCTCAATTGCTTACAGTATAACTAAGAATATTAACATAAATGCAGGTGCAAACAATATCTTTGACGTGTCGTATTACGAACATCTGAACCGGAAAATCGTGGGGTCAACGGAAAAACTTTACGAACCCGGCCGCACGTTTTTTGTAACGATTAACCTTTCAATCTGATGCAAACCAAATATGCCTTGTTCCTTTCACTACTTCTTGGCGCTTTGTTGCTGATGAATATATCGTGTAACAATGATGATCCGGATGTTAAGGAAACGGCAGGGCATATTTCTTTTACTTTCACTCATTTGGTAGATGGACAGGTCTTGCAAAAAGACAATATGAAGTATTTAAATGCCGCCGGAAACCCGTATGAAATAATCCAGGTAATGTATTTTATTTCGGATGTTACGCTTCATAAATCCGATGGAACCAAAAAACTGATCCGGGATTGGACCGATATTTATTATGTGGATATCGATTTACCTGAAACACTTATCTGGGATGTGTATGATGATATTGCCACAGGAGCATACGATTCTGTTACTTTTATTTTCGGGATCACCAAAGAGAAAAATCAATCGTTCCGCTTTGTAAATCCACCCGAAGTAAATATGATGTGGCCCGATATTTTAGGCGGCGGCTATCATTATATGATGATCAACGGGAGTTGGAAGGACAATGAAAATGTAATAAAGAGCTACGCTTTTCATCTGGGAATCGGGCAGTTATACAACAGCAATGTGATAGAAGTGGATTCCATTTATGCTTTTGTACAGAATTATTTTAACGTAAAGTTGCCCAATTCATCTTTTACTATTGAAGATAGTAAAACATGTAATATTGAAATCATTATGAATGTTGATAGCTGGTTTAAGACGCCGCATATCTATGATCATAATTATTGGGGCGGAGCAATAATGCAGAAGCAACCGGCTATGCAGATGGCAAAGGAAAACGGATTTGATGTGTTTGAGGTTGGCGTGATTCAATAACCAGCTGCTTTTTTACAACTGGGAATTTTCACCATCTTTATTAAAAAAATGAGGATATCGAACTATTTTTAATTTCCCCGCTTACTATTAACTACTTACCCATTAACCAATAACTAAAAAAATGAGTGAATTCGACGACAGAGCCCGCGACTGGGATAAAAATCAACGGTATATTGACAGATCCGAAGCCGTTGCAAAAGCAATGCTGCAAGCGATTCCTTTTAATAAGAAAATGAAAGCCCTTGAGTATGGCTCAGGCACAGCCTTGCTCAGTTTTGCCCTTAGAGATCAATTTGAAGAAATTACCTTGATGGACAACTCGCAGGGAATGACCACGGTAACAGCAGAGAAAATTGCTGATCAGAATATTCAAAATATGAAACCGCTGTTTTTTGACCTGGAACATCAGGACTACGATGGAAAATTTGATATTATCTATAACCAGATGGTAATGCACCATGTAAATGATATTGATGCTTTGCTTACGAAATTTCATGGTTTGCTTAACCCAGGCGGATATCTTGCCATTGCTGACTTATATGCCGAAGATGGTTCGTTTCATGGGGAAGGATTTAATGGTCATAAGGGATTTGATGTGGAAAATCTGCAAAATCGTGTTTCCTCTAAAGGATTTATTGGTCTTAAGTACATGCAGTGTTTTGTGATTTCAAAGATATCAGAAGATGGCAGTACTAAAGACTATCCTTTGTTTTTATTAGTAGCCCGAACAGTTTAAATTAAGGTTATAGCTCTTTTTTTTAAATAAATAATTGTAAGGCTGATTTTAGGAATCATTTTATTTGTGATTTTTATTTGAGAAAAATGAATAATCATGTTTTAAAACGGAGTAAATAAAATTTTATGATGTTCATTATGCGAAAAATGTCCCGATAGAGTAAATTTAATTTATTTTTGGGAATATTCTTAATTATCGCCCGTTTTGGGACACTCTCGTATTTTTGGGAATAGATTTTCGATGTAAAGTATTTCAAGATATTGATATAGAGTACGATATGATTTTGGTATATTTATTGATTATTTACAATATTATAATCTGAGTAATGGTGAAATTAGTCGATTGGCTTAACTTTTGAGTAATTAGATCAGATCATTTCAAGATAGAACCAGTTTAATAGAATTCGAAATCTGGTTCTGACATTTAATGGCTATGTTGAGCATTTAAACGAAATGATGACTTTTCACTTTACATATTAATCTGACATTTACGGTTAAGTGTTTTCAGAAAATACAAATATGGTCTGATATCTATCAGGAATAGGTATTGTGATTGTTTTGTTTAATGGATTTTAAAAAGAGATGATAAAATACTGATAATCAGCATGCGCATGAAGATAAATTTTGTAATTGTAGTTTGTTTGTTACTAACTGCCGTCTTTTCTAAGGCCCATACCTTAAATGATCGCGGTATGCAAAGCCTGAATTCCCCGGTTGTAACTGTGTTGGACTCTGCTTATTCTTTTAAAACTGTTCTGGCAGTTAACAATACATGGGGTTATGATATTTTTAAAGGAGGGAAGCGGATAATTCATCAGCAAAATATACCTGGTGTATCAGGGAATGAAGGGTTTAAGTCGGCGTCAGATGCTGAAAAAGTGGCAAGACTTGTAATAACAAAACTAAAAAATGGGGAAATGCCTCCAAGTGTTTCAAAAGAAGAATTGATAAATCTAAAGGTCTTGAAATAAACAAACAAAATAAGTATGAAAAATTACAATTTACTTGGTCTCCTTCTGGGGATTATTTTAATTAGTCTTGCTCAGATATCATTTGCTCAACTGCCTGATACCTGGACTCAAAAAAGTGATTTCGGTGGTATTGCAAGATACGGTGCTGTCAGCTTTAATATTGGAGATAAAGGTTATGTCGGAACTGGTTTTGGATCAGGACGACACAAAGACTTCTGGGAATATGATCCTGCAACAGATACGTGGTCACAAAAAGCTGATTTTGGGGGAACCGGAAGATATTTAGCCGTTGGATTCTGTATAGGTGATAAGGGATATATAGGTACAGGTGATGATAATACTGCTGCCAATGACTTATGGGAGTATAATTCATTAACAAATTCCTGGACTCAAAAGGCTAGCATGCCTGGTCCGGGCAGGCTGGGAGCTGTTGGATTTAGCATTGGTTCAAAAGGATATATTGGAACCGGGAAATTATTGGATATTGCACAAACACGCTTGTCCGACTTTTGGGAATATGATCCTTCAAGCGATACCTGGACTCAAAAATCAAATATTGGTAGCATTGGAAGATCATATGCTACAGGTTTTAGCCTTGGTACAAAAGGATATCTTGGAACAGGCTATACAGTAGTAGGTGTTAATGCTGTTTTGTTAACAGACTTTCATGAATATAATCCCGTAACAGATGTTTGGACCGCGAAAGCAAATTTTGGCGGAGTTGCACGCTTTGGTGCTATCGGATGCAGCAACGGATCCTCCGGATTTATTGGCCTGGGCGATTTAGGCGGAGTATATTCTAAAGATTTCTGGGAATACAATCCAATATTGGATTCGTGGATTCAAAGAATGAATTTCGGCGGCTCTGAGAGATTGGCAGCTACCGGATTTAGTGTTGGCGAAAAAATATTTGCCGGTACCGGAACTTTCGACAGCGGTATAACTAAAGCTAAGGATTTCTGGGAATACACTCCTTTCTGTGTTCCACCTTCTGTTGATACAGAACCTCTTAATCAAACTATAGTTTATGGAGTTTCAGCTTCATTTTCAGTGGCAGCATCAAATGCTGTAAGTTACAAATGGCAGGAGAATTCTGGTTCTGGATTTTCTGATATTACTGATGGCGGTATTTATTCTAACTCAACCACTTCAACCCTGAATATTTCTCTCCCTACAGTTGCAATGAGCGGATACAAATACCGCTGTATTGTAACCGGCGACTGTGTTCCCGAAGCCATTACAAATGGTAATGCAACTTTATCAGTTTCATCTAAACCAATTGTAATTACTGGTGACGCAGGTCAAAACAAAGAATACGGGGCTCCCGAGCCGGCTGTTTTTTCTTACTCAAATAGTCCGGCTCTGGTTGGTACTGATATGATTACCGGAGAAATGGGCCGTATTGCAGGCGAAAATGCAGGAAACTATGCATTTACCATTGGTACACTAACTGCCGGACCAAATTATTCATTAACCGTGGCTACGACACCTGATTTTGTTGTTACACCTAAAAGTTTGATCATTACAGCAGAAGATAAAAGCAAATGCTTTGATGGAAATATATTCAGTGGTGGCTACACAGCTCTGTACAATGGTTTTGTTTTTGGTGAAACTGCAAGCGTATTGGGTGGTTCTATTGTTTTTGGCGGAACTGCAATCACAGCCACTTCTGCAGGAAGTTATACCATTATTCCTTCAGGTCTCACATCTGTAAATTATTTTATTACTTATGTTAATGGAACTCTGCTTATTGATCCTTCTACATCACCGACAATAACTGGTGTAAATTCACTTTGTGCCGGTTCATCAGGTATTCAATATACAACAGAGGGTGGTTTTAACAATTATGTGTGGACAATTTCTTATGGCGGTGTAATTACTGCCGGTCTAAATACAAACCAGGTAACTGTAAATTGGGGTACAGCAGGTTCAAGAACAATTTCTGTAAATTATCAGGATGGCGATGGTTGTCCTTCGGCAACTCCTGCTACCTTTAGTGTGAGTGTATTGTCGGTTCCTGTCCCAATTATTTCAGGAGACAGCGCACTATGCTCCGGTAGCTCAAATATTATCTATACCACGCAGGCTAATTATGATAACTATGCATGGAACGTTTCGGCTGGTGGAAGTATCACGTCCGGTGCAGGTACCAACTCAATTACAGTTAATTGGACTGGCTCAGGAAACCAGACTGTTAGTGTTGATTTTACCAACGAACTGGGATGCCAGTCGCTATCACCAACAGTTTATAATGTAGAAGTAGCTCCCTTACCCGAAGCAATCGGACTTGTTAGCGGATCGGGCTCGGTTTGTGCCGGAAGTACGGGTGTAGAATATTCAGTTCAGCCTGTTTTGCATGCTACTGCTTATGAATGGAGTTTGCCAGCCGGAGCAACAATCGTGTCAGGAGCAGGAACCGCTGCAATACTGGTTGATTTTGATCTTACCGCTTCGACAGGAATCATTAAAGTTAACGGTGTAAATGATTGCGGAACAGGTCTTTCATCACCTAGCTTTAATGTACAGGTAAATGCTATCCCTGTTACTCCGGTTATAACGCAGCTTGGAGATACTTTGGTAAGCAGTTCTTCTGTTGGAAACCAATGGTATTTAGATGGAATTGAAATTCCGGGAGCAACTGATCAGACGCATGTTGCAGTTTATATTGGCAATTACACAGTAGTTGTTACTCAAAATGAATGCAGTTCGGATGTATCAAATTCAATACTGGTAAGACCTGTTTCAGTTGAAGAAGTATCAGAAAGATCAACATTTGAAGTCTATCCTAATCCAAGTACCGGAGTTGTCAATATTCAGGTTAACGATGTCAGGGATAATACATATGATGTTGAAGTTTTTAGCAACCTTGGTAAATTGGTTTGGAAACAAAATGATGTTATTATGAATGGCGCAAACATTACCAGAATTGATTTGAATGGTTCGCCTGCAGGAGTTTATACTGTTTCGCTCCGAAATAAGGGAAATAGTATTTTAAAGAAAGTTATTATTGTAAAATAAGGTTATCCATCTATAATAGAAGCGGGCCGGAGTAATCCGGCTCGTTTCGTTTTCAGGAAGTTGAATTCAGAGGAAGAGATCGATTCGTTTGAAATTTGTAATTTTGCCTTTCTTTCTTTTCCCCACGCTATGCTTGATTCCCTCCGCAATATCCGTATCGAAGATTACAACTATGATTTGCCAGCAGATCAGATTGCACAGTTCCCGCTTAAAGTGCGGGATACTTCAAAATTGTTACTGCTTAAGAATAGTCAGATTTCGGAGGATACTTTCTCAAATATAGCATCTCACCTTCCTGCCGAAAGCCTGCTCATTACCAATGAAACCCGCGTGGTACATGCCAGGCTTTTGTTCCGGAAATCCAGCGGATCGCAAATCGAAATTTTCTGCCTCGAACCGGTAGAGTCGTCAAGTGATATTCAACTGGCATTTCAGCAAACTCAAAATTGCACATGGAAATGCCTGGTAGGTAACGCCCGACGCTGGAAATCAGGTTCATTGGAGCTTGATGATGAGATTAAAGGAGAGAAAGTATCACTTACTGCAAACATGATTGAAAGGGAGGACGCTACTTTTCTGATACAGTTTCATTGGACTCCTTCGTTCCTCACATTTTCGCAGATTTTGGAACATTTTGGAAAAATCCCTTTGCCTCCTTACATCTCCCGCGAAGCATCTGAAAACGATAATACCCGCTACCAGACTGTTTTTGCACGAAACGACGGATCTGTTGCCGCTCCGACAGCCGGACTGCATTTCACACCTGAAGTATTGGCGGAACTGAAAAAAAAGAACATCAAAACCGATTCAGTGACCTTGCATGTAGGTGCCGGAACATTTAAACCGGTTAGTTCCGAAACTATTGGTGAACATTCCATGCATTACGAGCAAGTTATCGTTCCTCTTAAATTACTGAAGGAACTAATCAGGTATACCGATAAACATATTACATTAGTTGGCACAACCACTGTCCGCACGCTCGAAAGTGTTTACTGGCAAGGTGTAAAATGGCTTCGTCATCAGGTCGGAAATCCGGTTTTACATATCGAACAATGGGACCCTTATCTCAATCTTTCCGAAACCCCAATTCCAACGATGGAAGCCCTGCAATGTGTTATTGATACACTCGAAAAAGCCGGATTGACGGAACTCACTGGTGAAACCTCACTGATGATTGCTCCCGGCTACACCTATCACATTCCGGATGCCATTATTACTAATTTTCATCAACCCAAAAGCACGCTTCTTCTGTTGGTTGCCGCATTTATCGGGGAGCAGTGGAAAGATGCTTACAAATATGCGCTTGCAAATAATTTCCGGTTTCTGAGTTATGGCGATAGCTGCCTGTTCTTCAAACATAATCTGATTTAAAATGGGAATTACTGGAATCATCCTCGCCGGAGGAAAAAGTTCCCGCATGGGCACTGATAAAGGTTTGCAGGAACTTTGTGGAAAACCATTGATCAGTTATGCTATTCAAGTGCTTTCAGGATTATGCGAAACTATTATTATCAGCTCATCATCTGATGCTTATAAGTCGTTTGGGTACAAAGTAGTAGCTGATGAGTTTCCGGGTATTGGCCCGATGGGAGGTATTTATTCAGCTTTAAAACAGAGTAAAACCGAGAAGAATCTGGTGCTTTCGTGCGATCTTCCATTTGTAACAACTGAATTACTTTCGTTTATCCTTCAGAATTCTGATGGATTCGAGGTTTCTGTTCCCTGCGAAGGAAACCGGCATTATGAGCCACTTTGCGCATTTTACCGGCTCTCAGTTTTAGACAAGATGACTGAATTCATTCACAACGGAAATTTTAAATTACCTGATTTGTTCGAAGCCGTTTGTGTTAATAAATTGAATATCAATAAAGAACATTCTGTTTTTCATGAAAACCTCTTTTTGAATATCAATTCGAAACATGAGCTGGCAACAGCTGAAATACTGATGAATTGCAGGAAATAAATTTCAGTTTTAACAAAATACTTTAGTAATATTGCCGCATAATTCTCCGAGTCTTCATTTCTAACAATCCGAAAAGATTAATGAAATGCTGACCGATGGGTTGCCCCGGAAACAGGTCAGCCTCCCGAATGCAAACTGAATTGGAAAGGAGAACCATGGTACAATACGAATTACTTTTTGTGATAGGCCTTATGCTTATCGCATTTTTCTACTCATCGGTCGGACATGGCGGAGCCAGTGGTTACCTGGCATTGATGGCGCTTTTCGGGCTTGCTCCTGATTCAATCCGCTATTATGCTTTAATTCTGAACCTGGCGGTTTCGGCTATCGCTTTCATTTCGTATTTCAGAGCAGGGTTTTTCAGGTGGCGGCAGATTGTTCCTTTTCTGGTCACCTCTATTCCCTCAGCCTATATCGGCGCTACATTCAGCATAAATCCAACAGCTTACAAAATCATTTTAGGAGTAATGCTTTTGGTAGCCGTTGCCCGAATGCTACTGATCCGTAATTCCGAAAATGATGTAACTCATGATCCTCCCTTGTTATTGGCACTCGGAATTGGGTTGGTACTTGGTCTGGTTTCGGGAATAATCGGGATCGGTGGAGGTATTTTACTATCACCTATTCTGATTTTGGCTAAATATGCAAGAATCAAAGAGGCATCAGCAGCTTCGGCCCTGTTCATTTTTCTTAATTCAGCAAGTGGTCTTGCAGGATTGATGACTTCGCAGTTTATTTTTCAAACCAATATAGTTTTTTGGATTCTGGGTGTCATGATAGCCGGGCTTGTTGGTTCGGCTATGGGAAGCCGCACGTTTTCGGAACTTAACCTTAAACGTGTTTTGTCACTGGTACTGCTCGCTGCCAGTATAAAGCTGTTTTTCTTTTAAATGATATAGTGAATAGGGTTTGGGGGTAAGGGACTTGCAAATGAGGAATTGGGTTCAGTTTTTAGAAAACCGGCATTACGCAACGTTTGTTACTCTCACGAATCACTTTATCAAAATCCAGCAGGCTTCGTTTCATTACATTTGATGTTGCATCATGACAGGTAAGGCATGCGCCGGCAGTGAGAATTCGTTTTTGCTCAGCAAGGTTAAAAGGTCGCATGCCAATCCGCGTTGAGGCCTGATCTTTACGCTCCTGCAGAAAACCAGTCCATGAATCTTCGGGCAAGCCATCGTATTTGTTGTTTTGATATAGAGGGTCAAAAGTCCATTTTCCGCTTTCAGAATAAAATAAATTCCCTCGTCCATATCCTATGGCCAGCGGATCATTGTGACAGGATTTGCAGCTTCGCCCTTCGCGCTGTGTGGTATGTGCCGATGAAGGTGCATACAAACGGTGAAATACAGTTTTATCCCCTTTACTAAATGAACCCTTGTCGATAGTCATGATCATTCCGGGTGTAAACGTACTAACCACGCCATTTTTCTTTGTTTTATCGGCTGCATTTATGCCAAGTACCGGCAATTCCGCCATGCCTTCTGTTGAATGTTCAATCCATGTTCCTTTTCGTGTTGAGTTTTTCAGCATATCAAAACCCATAGTCTGACTTTCGTAACTGTTATGACATCCAATGCATTGGGGCGCCCAGGCTGTGTGGCAGGCTTCGCAACTCAACCGTGCATGAGCTTTACCTTCGGTACAAACTTTGGCAGGTGGTTTCATAATTGCTGTGCCGGTTCCTGATTTTCTGATCATACTCATGTAAGTTCCTGATTCATCCACAATCGTGTTAACAAGCGGAAAATCTCCCTTTTGAGTAAGAATTACCTGGATTCCTTCAGTTTGAAATTTCCGCAGCCACGAAATAAGTTGAGTCTCCTGATCGGTTTCGGTAAGACGTTTCTGCTTATATGCTTTTTGTGTATGACAGTCGCTGCATTGAACCTTCACTGCATCTTCCTTATGGGAGTAATGTTTCCCATCACCCATCAGTTCATACGATCCATGACAATCCACGCAAAGCATTCCTTTCTCGTGGTGGACATCTGCCGGCATTTTTACAAAAACGCGTTTATCGGGCAGAACCAGGTAATTGTCCTTGCCTTTGACATTTTCAGGCTTTTGTTCAGTTTCATGCCATCCTTCGTAATTCATTGATATCCGGCCCGACCGGCTATGACAACTCTTGCACTTATCGTTGGTTATATTCAGATCGAGGGCTGGATGAAACATCGGAAGTGATGTATCCGATTTCTGCCTTCGTTTCATTTGATTCAATGTCGACAGCGCCTTTTCATCATAAGTAAGATGGCATGCCAGGCATCCACCGCCACGCTCAAGCCAGGCAGACGGACCGGTTTTTGTCTTTTCATTACCCAGATGACAACCGGCGCATAAATTACGCAAATGCTGTCCGGAAGCGGTATAACCTATGTCCTTTATGTGTGATTGTAAATTTAAATCTTCTGTTTCGCCAAAAACCCATTTGTCAACACTGATAATTCCACTTAGAGTTGACATCAGCGAGGTGTTCACCCGATCTGTAATTCCCAGGTGGCAACCCACTTTACCGCAAGCTTCTGTCGCATTGGACAAATTACCCGGAACACCAAACATTTTGCGATGGGCTTTTGCTTTGTCGAGTGTAAAAGGATCGCCACCGTGGCACGAAAAACATCCGATATATTCAGGTTTGTGCGCAACCGAAAAACCACTCATCCCGTTATGGCAGGTAACACAACCTTCGGCATGCCCTTGAATAATGATAAGCTGAGCTGTGTCGGGAGCTGTAAAATTGATTTTCTCCGAATGAACCAGCGATTGTACTTTGTAATTATTATCCCAGGGCCACTGCCATTGCCACATAGCACCGCGAAAGAAAAATCCTGTTATAGTCAGCAAAGCATACAGGATGATCATACCAACAAAAAAATGCTTGATTAATTTGCTGTAGATTGGTTTCACCCATGGAATCAGGTAAATCAATACCAGAAGTGCCAATAGCCCTATGGTTATCAGAAGCGGGTTTGAAACCCAGTGAAGCGTTTCCTGCAGTCCGACAAAATACCAAGGGCCTTTCATTATTGTTTCGTTGAGCCCGTTGAGTGGCGCCCTGAAGAGGAAACTGAAGATTATGATAATAATAGTTGTAGCGAGTAAAGTTTGCAAGTTCACTTTTAAACTCCGCGCATGCTCCATGATGATTACGAAAAGAATCACTGTAGCTGTAGCTGCATGTTGAATATACAGAACCTGGAAATTACCCTCTTTGCCTATTAATGTTTGTTGCAACATTTGTCCGATCCACGGGAGACTGCTTACCAGCGATGAAAGTATCCGGTGCGCCTGTAAACTATCGCCATCGGCTTTCAATATAAATCCGGAAAGCATCACATAAACAGCAAAAACTAACGAAAGAGTAAGCCGGAACCATACGCTTTTCTTTTTGATATTGCTTTCAGTGCCTTTCCAAAGATGATCGAAAACATGTATAAATGTGAGTATAAGAAAGAGTTGCGCACTCCAGTAATGCATATTCCGTAAAATGGAAGCAGCAGGATTGGCTGTCACAAGTTTGGTAAGCGAAAGATAAGGAGATGCCACATCATAGGGTACTGCCAGCAAAGCTCCCGAAACAGCGCAAAGGATTATAGATGCCGTAGCAACCCATCCGTATGTGTCGAAAGCAATGTACCTGCGTATGTTATCGGGAATTTTCAATTTTTAGATTTTAATTGTGATTTCTCCCGTTTTTGCATCAGTGGTGAAAGGAATAGCAGATAAGGGTAAACCTGCCGGCCCTTGTAACACTTTACCTGTTTCGGAGTCGTACCTTGAGCCATGACAAGGGCAAACAAGCTGATCTCCGATTACCTGGTTAATCCGGCAACCTGCATGCGTGCAACTGTTTGAGAATACTTTCAATGTTTTGTCTGACTTGATTACAATGAAATTATCGAACCAATGTATACCCGTTCCAAGTTTTGCGACATTAATTCTCTTGATTTCAGGGATATTCTCCAATTGTTTCTGTTTGCCTGTCATTAACCGCCAGAGCACGACAAAAGCTGCCACCATTGATAAAGTTGCAATCCGGAGAAATGTTTTCCTGTTTATCTTTTTGTTTTCAATCATGGATTTAACAATCATCAAAACTATAAAGATTTTTCTTCAATGTTACACAAGATAGTTCTTTATAAAACGGTTGTAATCATATTATTTTATGATCCATGACAGTTAATTATTTGAGTTTTTATTATAATGCTTAATATGCAGATAATCAGGCAAATGAATTTTTTGAATCAAATTTATAAGCATTCTAAAGAAGCTATTATGTTGTTGATAATGAAATTATTACGAAAGAAGACTGAAGTAGTGTGATTTCTCATGATTTTTTAACTATCATATAATCAAAGCAATACGGTTATAGTTACATACTTATCATTTTTTGTATGTATTAGAGTTTACTATACTTTTGTTATTCAATAAACAATTGGATGCCTTTTGGATATTGTAAATGATTGATTTTTAAAAGAATAAAATCACATGAAAACAAGGAGAGATTTTATTAAAATTTCAGCATTAGGCCTGGGAGCCACAGCTGTTACGGCTGGTACTGCCAAAGCTTTACTGGGTTCATCTTTGTTTGGTAACGATAGTGAAAACGAAACCGCAGCACTTCGCAGAGTACCTACATACTGTGAGGTATGTTTCTGGAAATGCGCCGGCTGGGCTCATGTTACCGAAGATGGAAATATAAAAAAGATAACCGGCAACGACGACGACCCACAATGCAACGGCAGGCTTTGTCCGCGTGGCACGGGTGGAGTCGGCATGTTTACGGACCCTGACAGGTTAAAACAACCACTTATCCGCGTTGGAGAAGTTGGCAACCAAACTTACAAGGAAGCCAGTTGGGATGAAGCATTTGATTACATCGCCAAAAAAATGAATGATCTGAAGGCCAAATACGGGCCCGAAAGCATGGCGCTTTTCTTCCATGGTTCGTCAGGGAATCATTTTTCGCACCTGATGAAAGCCTATGGATCCACTAACCTGGCTGCTCCTTCGTTCGCACAGTGCCGCGGCCCGCGCGATGTAGGCTTCGAAGCTACTTTTGGCGAATCAGTCAGTAGTCCTGAAGTTACTGACATACGTGATACCAAATGCCTTGTGCTTATCGGTTCGCATATCGGCGAAAATATGCACAACGGTCAGGTACAGGAAATGAGCGAGGCAATAGATAAAGGTGCTGTTATTATTACAGTTGATCCGAGGCTTTCAACAGCGGCATCCAAATCAAAATTCTGGCTGCCGATAAAACCATCTACCGATATAGCACTTCTGTTAGCTTGGATTCATGTATTGATTAATGATGATCTGTATAACAAGGAATATGTTGCAGCTTATGCTGAAGGATTTGATGAACTGAAAGCTCATGTTAAACAGTTTACACCAGAATGGGCATATGGAATTACTACGCTGAAACCTGATCTTATCCGCAGTACTGCCCGCGAAATGGCGAATGCTGCTCCTTCAGTTATCATTCATCCCGGGCGTCATGCCGCGTGGTATGGTGACGATGTGCAACGAACAAGGGCAATAGCAATACTTAATGCTCTTTTGGGTTCATGGGGAAACAGGGGAGGAATCTTCTTTAAAGAAGGTATCAAGATTCCTGAATTCCCACATCCTGAATATCCAAAACCTGCCTGGTCGTGGAAAGATCTGCTTGATGGAAAATATCCACTGGCTAACGAGGCTGTTACCAACTCAGTAATCGAGGCTTCGTATCCTAAGGACGGCAAAGACGCAAGAATAAAAGGCTGGTTTATTTCGGGTACAAATCTTGTTGCTTCGGTTCCATTAAAAGAAGAACTTCAAAAGGCTGTTCAAGCACTCGAATTGATAGTTGTTGTGGATACTATGCCAATGGAAATCACCGATCTTGCCGATGTTGTTCTACCCGAATGCACTTATCTTGAGAGGTACGACGATATTCGTGCTACTTCGCACCGCGAACCTACACTCAGCCTCCGCATGCCGGCAGTTGAACCCTTGAATCAAACCAAACCAGCCTGGTGGATTGCCAAACAACTTGGTGAGCGACTCGGTCTGGGTGCATATTTCAATTATAAAGACTATTCCGAAGTACTCGACTGGCAGCTAAAACAAGTAGGTTCTTCGCTCGAAGAGATGCAACGGATAGGTGTTAAAAAGACGTCACGGAAAACCTCTCCATATATTGAGCCGGGGACTGTGCATCAATTCAAAACAGCTTCGGGGAAAATACAGTTGTATGCGCATGAGTTGGCTGAAGCTGGATTTGATCCAATGCTTGTATTTACAAAACATCCTGAACCTCAGGAAGGTTTTTATCGTTTGATTTATGGCCGTGCACCTATGCATACATTCAGCCGTACAGCCAATAATCCAAACCTGGTAGCACTTATGCCCGAAAATTCGGTTTGGATAAATCCGCAGGTTGCCCGTATTTGGGGAATAAAAAAAGACCAGTACGTATGGCTTAAAAACCAGGATGGAGCTATTTCGAACTTCTCAGTAAAAGTGAGGCTGACCGAACGTATCCGCTGGGACTCAGTGTACATTGTTCATGGTTTTGGACATCATCATAAACCTCTGAAATTCGCTTATGGAAGAGGCGTGAACGATACTGAACTGATTACCAACGTTATGTTGGATCCTGTTATGGGCGGAACCGGTATGAGAGGAAATTTTATTACATTTTTAACTGAAGACCCAAGAAAGGAGGCTGAAGCATGAGGTACGCCATGGCTATCGACACCAAAAAATGTGTAGGGTGCAGCGACTGTGTTGTTGCATGCCAGACTGAAAATAATGTTCCCATTGGTTTTTGCCGCGATTGGGTAAGCGAAACCGTTGATGGTACATACCCCAATGTTAGTATTGAATTACGCTCAGAACGCTGTAACCATTGTGATGATTCTCCTTGTGTACGCTGTTGCCCGACCGGTGCCAGCCATTTCGAGGACGGTGGCATAGTGCTGGTAACTCCTCATAAATGCATCGGTTGCGGTGCCTGCATCCAGGCTTGCCCATACGAAGCAAGGTATTCGCATCCTGATGGTCATGTGGATAAATGCACTTTTTGTATTCACCGTGTGCGCAGAGGCGAAGATCCGGCCTGTGTGAGTGTTTGCCCAACCAGCTGTATGTATTTCGGCGATCTCGACGATCCTAATTCAGAGATCATAAATGTTCTGAAAAACCGGAAATTTAAATCACTGGCACCGGAAGCCGGCACGAAACCTCAGATTTTCTATTTAGTTTAACACAACCGCAAAAACAGAAAACTATGAAAGAAGAATTGTTTGTAAGCGGACGCAACATTCCCAATATTGACCCTTACCTGAATATCTGGCATTGGCAGATACCAATCTACCTTTTCCTTGGCGGACTCGCAGCCGGTATATTGTTCCTTGCCGGGGTGTACACTATTCTTGGTAAAGAAAAAGAAATGCAGGCAACTGTAAAATGGGCTCCGTTTATAGTGCCTTTTGCACTGATTATCGGTTTATTCATGCTTTTTCTCGATCTAAAGCATAAACTGTATTTCTGGCAATTGTATACCACCATTCGTCTGGAATCACCGATGGGTTGGGGTGCATGGGTGCTGATGATTATGACGCCGATATCAATCATCTGGTCGGCTAGTTATATCAAAGAAGTTTTCCCGAAATGGGATTGGAAATTTGGTTTCCTGAATACATTCGAAGCCTGGGTGATAAGAAACAGGAAAAATATAGCCTGGCCAATGGTAATCTATGCTGTAATCCTGGGAATTTATACCGGAATTTTACTTTCAGCATTTAATGCCCGCCCCTTATGGAATACGACTATCCTTGGTCCTTTGTTCCTGGTCTCGGGTATGTCCACCGGCGCAGCCTGTATAATTCTGATGAGTAAAAATCATGAGGAACGAAGGCTTATCGGACGCCTCGACATACTTTTTATTGTAGTCGAGTTATTCTTCATCACCCATATGATTATGGGATTTCTTGCAGGTTCCGAAGTGCAGATTCAAGCCGCTAATCTGTTCCTCGGAGGACAGTTTACAGTTCCGTTTTTCGTATTTGTCATTGTATTGGGATTAATATTCCCGGCATTTCTGGAAGTACTCGAACTTATGGGGTACAAAATCCCGATACTGATACCAGCTGTACTTGTACTTTTTGGCGGGCTTATCTTTCGCTTTATTATGGTAGAAGCTGGTCAGATAACACGTTATTTGTATTAGGGGTTGGGTAGGCGTAACGAGAGGGAAAAAAGGAGAAGTGGTGTCTTCCGACTTCCGACTTCCAGCAATTTGATACTTTCAATTACTTTTAAAAGAAAAATTAGTCAATTATGGCAACTAATAACAGAGACGGCTCATTTTACATCAATCCATACCTGGGAGGTGTATTGTTGGGGCTGGTGCTTTTCAGCACCTATTATATAACCGGCCGCGGACTCGGTGCAAGCGGTGCAGTAAAAAGTACGGTAGTTACAGCAGTTCATACCGTAGCACCTGTACATGCCGAAGATAACGGGTATTACAGCAAATTTCTGAGTGATGATGAAAGCCCGATGAATAACTGGCTGGTTTTCGAAGTACTTGGCGTACTTGTGGGTGGATTTTTATCGGGTGCACTTTACGGACGATTGAAATTTAAAGTGGAGCATTCGCCCAAGATCTCAAGCAACAAAAGGCTTGTGGCTGCCCTGATAGGAGGAATGCTATTCGGAATAGGCTCCCAGTTTGCCCGTGGATGCACCAGTGGTGCCGCCCTAAGCGGAATGGCTGTGCTTTCTGCTTCGGGTATTATTACCATGATGGCGATATTCGGTTCGGCCTACCTGTTTTCCTGGATCTTCAAGAAACTATGGATCTAACAATATGACTACCTTTTAGGTATTCAATCACATCAATCGTATCAATCACCTCAATCTTTTAAAACGTAATTAAATAATCATCATATGATAGGACCTCTAATTCCAATGGGTGTTATCCCCGAATCCTGGAACAACCTTCTGGCATTATTGCTAGGCATAGGTTTCGGCTTTGCTCTCGAAGCCTCGGGCTTTTCATCGTCGCGCAAAATCATGGGTACCTTTTTCGGGTACGATTTTGTAGTATTACGCGTTTTCTTTACAGCCGCAATTACCGCTATGATTGGTATTATATATTTCGATTTTATGGGCTGGATGGATTCGTCCCTGCTTTATATCAATCCGTATTATGTAATGTCAGCTGTTGTAGGCGGTATAATAATGGGTTTCGGATTTGCCCTTGGGGGATATTGTCCCGGAACCAGTTTTTGTGGTGTTGCCATCGGTAAAATTGATGCCCTTGTTTTTGTAGGCGGTTTATTAATCGGCATATTCATATTTTCGGAACTGTATCCGCTTTTCGAAGGTTTATACAACAGCGGTAACCTCGGCGGAGCCAAAATATATGATTTACTTGGTATGCGCGAAACCGTTTTTGCATTCCTGCTTATAGTTGCTGCAGTTGGTATGTTTTACGGGGCAGCTTTTGTCGAAAAGAAAGTTAAAAAAGTTGAATACTAACCAAAGTTTGTATGAACAAAAATTATCTGTTATTGGCCGGAATTGTAATCGCACTCGGTATCGGAATGCTTTTCATGCCGGAAAAAGAGCCGGGAAACCAGGTAAAGCCTGAATTGTTGCTTGCTGCTATCGATGATCCGTCGAGGTTTTTGTCAACCGATGATATTACCGACCGTTTGGTGAAAAAGGATCCGGCACTTATGCTTATCGATGTAAGACCAGAAAAGCAGTTTAATGAATTTGCTATTCCGGGAGCCATTAATATTCCGGTTGATTCCTTGTTTTCGGTTACAGCAAAGGATTTACTGAGCCAGAATGCCAGGGATAAGGTGCTTTATTCAAATTCCGATGTTACATCCGACCAGGCATGGATTGTGTGTAAACGTACAGGCATTCAGCGGATTTATATTATGCAGGGCGGCATTAACAAGTGGTTCAATACTATTGTTAAAGCTCAAAAACCTGCTGAATCAGCCCCGGCTGAGGACTTTGATCTGTACAGTTTCCGGATGGCTGCGAGCCAGCACTTTTTTGGCAGTGCCGGAGCTGATAATAGTACCGGTAAAGAAAATGAGCCTAAAAAGGTTATTAAAGTTGCTAAAAAGCCTGTGGAAGCTTCGTCAGGAGGAGGTTGTTAATCTGTTTTGAAATCTTATTTATATGAAAGAATTAACTAAAACCAACCGGCTCACAATTGTAGTTGTAGCCTTTGTACTGGTAATTATTACCGGATTAATAACATTCAGAAGACCGGATATTAAATATGTACTCACTCCTTCCGAAAGTCTTTTACTCTTAAATGATACCAGTGCTTTTGTTACGCCACTACAAGTAAATTCAATGCTTCGCGATAGTTCAGGAAAAAATGTTTTTGTGGATGTGCGCAATTCCATCGCGTTTGATCGTGGTCATCTGAAAAGCGCAGTTAATATTCCCGTTAGGGATTTGTTTTCAGAAAAAAGCAAATCATTTTTCAAAGAAATCGAAAAAGCAGGTCAAACTGTAATTGTATATGGAGAAACTCAGCAGCAAGCCAACGGGCCCTGGCTGATGCTTCGCCAGACAGGTTTTAAAAATGCGAAACTTTTTACAGGGATTTATGCCCAACTTGATCCTGCACAGGCTGATTCGTTAATCAGGCTTTTACCTCAGCTTAGTGAAACGCCTCTGATTGATACTGCTGCGCTCAAAGCTTTGACGTCACCTAAAATGGCTGATAAAAATATTGACCAACCAGCAAAAGCAACTAAAAAGACCGTTGTTCCAGCTAAAAAGGAAGCTTCATCAGGCGGTGGTTGCTGATATTCAAAAGCCGATATTCTTTTTCTATCGTAAAAGAAAGACCGTCCCTCGCTGGCTGATTGTAGCCGAGCTTTCTATTTTATCTTCCTTATACTGAATAAAATAAGTGTATAGACCCTCGGGACAGTCATCCGAATTAAGAGTACCGTCCCAACCTGTTCCGGGCTCGGAACTGGTAAAAACAAGCTGGCCCCAGCGGTTATACACATTTAATAGATATGGTTTCAACGAATTTCGCTGCGTAACTGGCTGAAAAATATCATTTTTACCATCCCCATCTGGTGTAAAGGCATTTGGTAACCATAAGCCCGGCATATAGTAATAGTGCATGCTGGCAGTATCGTTGCATCCATCTGAACTTTTAGCGACGAGTACTATGGTGTAATCGCCTTCGACGGAATATTTGATCTCCGGTTCAAATTGTGTGGAAGTGCTGCCTTCGCCGAGATTCCAGCTGTAATTTATTGCACCGGATGTTTGATTTGTAAAATGGAGTTTCCCCATGATATTATCGGCGTTTTCGATATAGTCAAATGCTGTAGCGGGTTTGGGCTTAACGGGAATCAGTTTTGTTATGGTGTCGGTGCAGCCATTTGCATCTGTAACCAAAAGGTCAACGGCATAATTGCTGGCATCATCAAATGTAATCAGCGCAGGTGTTCCTTCATACTGTTTTTTCGTCCCGTTAATTGTTGATTGGCTGAACCAGTTGTATTGATTTATAAGTGTATCAGTCATGACACTTTGGTCAGTGAACCGGATTCCAGCACCCTGGCACGGGATTTCATATGTATACTCTGCTTTCGGATTATTGTGAATTGTAATGTGTTGAACAACCGTATCGCTGCATCCGTATTTGTTGGTAACTATCAGTTGAACAGGAAACTGACCTATTGTGTGATATACAACTGTTGGTTGGGGTAAATCCAGATTTGATGTGGTTGCCAATGCATTTCCAAAATCCCAGTTATAGGAAGTAATGTTAATGCCAGTTGAATTATCAGCTAACTGAACAGCATGCGACAGGCAATTTCGCGAAGCTGAAAATGATGCCTCAGGGAAAGCAATTACCTGTATTTGTCTTTGAGATTCCGATTTACAGCCTTTGTCTGTGGTGATTTCTAATTTCGCGCTGTAGATTCCTGCAGCTGAATATATGTGTGAAATGTTGGTGAGGTTTCCGCTGTTGCTTTGCCCATCGTCCCAGGTCCAGGTGCGCCCGGTTATAGTTCCTGCCAACAGTTTGGATGTATCGCTCAGGTTTATCGGTAACCCGGGACAAGTGGTTCCTTCGTAAGTTACCATAAATCCGGCATCAGCAGGTTTATGAATTAGTACCGGCAATACCGAAAGCCTTGTGCCGCAATCAACGTTTGTAGCCATTACTTCAATGGTATCTGTTCCGGAAGTATTCCAGCGCACAGTAACCGGATTAGCCAGCGGCGAGCCAACGATGGTGCCGTTCTTAATATTCCATTGGGTGTTAGTATAGGTCCCCGGAATTAAAAATTCCTGGTCCTGATTCACACAAACTGATGCGGAGCCTGTAATTGGGGGTGGTTGATCATCGTAAACAAAACTGGTAAAGAAAGCTTTTTCGCCATCTCCACACTGTGGATTTCTTCCATGTACGGAAACGATATAATTCCCCATGGGCATGTTTGTTGTAAACTGATAAACCAGGGTTGTATCAGGAGCATCTTTTTCGAATTCAACCGAAAAACCAGGACCCGCAATTTCCCAGAAATATTTTTCGGAGAAAGGAATTGATTTGGTTTTAAAGGTGGCCAGAATACCCGAACAGATATTTGTCGGACCCGAAATAACAGGTGATGACGGACTCAGTTTTAGTGTTATGGGGATTATTAATGATTCGCCGGAAGTAAAATACCACCACGAATTTATAGTTTTTACATCTCCCAGATTCTGGCTTACCGGCCATTCGTGGCAACCCGAAACCGGTTCGATCCCGCTGTATTCGCAACCGGCTATAGTGTTGCTGGTAGGTTGATATTGCTCAGGCAGGCTTGTATCGTCCCAGAAAAGCTTTAGTACTGTTGAGGGTGAAGCGGGCATCGGCCTGATAATATCAACTTTAAATCCTTTGGGATTATCTTCTACATCATACAGGGGAATATTCGAAAGGCCGTTCAAAAAGGTGATTCTGGCTTCTACCTGGGTTCCGTTAACCAGGGGCATTCCAAATGCATTTTTTCCATTCCATCCCGGGAGAAGCGTATTGGCTCCTGTTACTACATTATAACCAAGTTGGACGTCTTCAGGTGCAAATGAGTTTGGATTTAAAGGAGGAACATCAAGCAGTATCTCAATATTTCCTCCTTTGCTTACATCGGCCCAAAAAGTGATAACGGTATCACACTCATGTGGAAGCACTTTGAAATCAAGCATTTCGCCAATGTTTCCTGATAAGAAAACCTGTGGATCAGGGTCATTAAGGAAAATTTTGTGTTGAGGTTTAACCGAAGTATTCCCATGAATCGACTTGCGCCTTTCGCTCCAACTGCCTGTAACTGAGCAACCCCATTCGTTACTGTAAACAGCCCAAACTCCTCCGGCAAATCCATTGCAATCGAACCTGGTAACAATGCTGTCGTTGGTATAAATATAGAAGGAAGAATATGAAGCACTTTCTGAAGTATAAACGCTGCCTGAGCTAAACTGCCATGCTTTGCTCCATAAACGCCCGGGGACGGGAGTTACTCCTTTTGCTACTGTTATGTCAATGTATTTTATTGTACGTACATCTGATGAATAAGTATTGGGGATTTCGAATTCAAGGATATAATCGCCATTCATGGCAGGTAGGATTGTCATGGGCTGGTATCCATCAGGATTTGATCCATTTATATTGGGTCCGGCCAAGGCCTGATCCCGGGTTTCGATAAATCCTGGTTCTCCGGTCAAGGGTGTTGGCTTAAGCGAATAACTTGCAACTACATTACCTGCAGGATCTTTGATCTGGTATCTTACATCAGTAAAAGTTGTTGATGCATTATAGTAATCGATAATATTTCCCAACCCGAACTGTATCTTTTCGGTTGTAAAGTCGCTAATCCTTATATTTAGCCTGAAATCCTCGTCACAGTCTTTCAACGCAAAAGGAATCCTGCCATCCGAGTCGTTCATCAAAAGCACAATCATACAGATTGAATTGGAAGGCATTCCTTCAGGTTCTAACTGCCGTGTTCCTTCAGCTTTTGCAAATTGCTGAAAACCTGATATAATAGTAAGAAAACAAGCCAATGTCCGACACAGGACAAGGCCTTTATTAGTGATTCGCAGAATAAATATAGATAACCCAGTCATAATAAGCAGTATTCAATAGGAACGACAGACAAATACACGTTTGGATTAAGATGCTAAATCTGATCCACGGAAAGCTACTGCTTCCTCTGAGACAAATCTATATAGAAATTCTGTGTGCAAGTGTTAAAAACAGATATTTAATTTACGACGGTGCTAGTCAGGCATTTTTTCGAAAAACCGACTGTAATACTTCTTCGATCTTGCAATTATTCTTTTGTGTCAATCCCGAACGAATTAACTTCTCTCACTTCCCCCGCCTGCAATTCTCCCAGGTGTATATTTCCTATCCGCACCCTCACCAGGCGTAAGGTCGGGAAACCTGCTGCTGCCGTCATTTTGCGCACCTGCCTGTATTTGCCTTCGGTTAGTGTTACTGATATCCAGCTGGTTGGTCCATGTCGATCGTCGCGGATTTTGCGGGTGCGCGGGGCAAAACCAGGATCGTACTCCAGCCTGTAAACTTTACAGGGTTTTGTTTGGTATTTAACATCGCGGATGCCTATTTCAACACCTTGCTGAAGTTGATCAACAGCTTCATCAGTTATCAATCCGTCAACCTGGGCGTAATATTCTTTTTCAATTTTGCGGCTGCGTATGTATTCACTAACCTGTCCGTCGGTAGTAAGTAATAAAAGGCCTTCACTTTGCTCGTCGAGGCGGCCAATCGCCATGGTGCCTTCAGGGAAATCATATAAACTGCCCACAAGTTTTTTCTTTGGCAGCTCACAAACAAACTGGCATAAATAACCGAATGGCTTGTGATGGATAAAGTGGCGATGTTCAGGCATAGGTTGTTTCTGTGGGTATAATTGAGTTGGGGATTTCAACAGTTTGATAATAATCGTAAAATAAAGAGTTTCTGAAAGAAGAAACAAAATTACTGCTTTCAAAGGTTCACAAAGTGCTCTGATCAGAAATCTCCCAAATCAATCCCACCGCTTCCGCGTAAATCCCTTCGCGTGGCGCCATAAACATCCTTAATTTCCAATGATCAACAATTCCATTTATTTATTGTAAGACAAATGAAATTTATTAAATTTGCTTATAAGTCGCAACTATAAATTCCATAATCCAGAGACCGCGAAAGGATTCACGCGGTAGGGGGGATCGTTTAATATGACAACATGGCTCTAATTACTTCACAATGAAAAATTATAAAACAACAAATTTTGGGAGAGTCTATTTAATGATATCGATACCAGTAGGAATTATTCTTTCAATCCTATTTTTGGTTTATATGTCAAACGATCGTTCATACCTATTAAAAAATTATCCAACTATTGAGAAAGTTACTGAAATTAGTGGCAGGGTAACAAAAGTAAAATTGGAAAGGGGAATATTCTGTATTGATTTTGCTGACGGTAAACGAGCAAAAACCATGGATGATATTACAGATAATAAAAAACATGATATTGCTTCTTTCCTAAAAGAATATGATTCAATTATCAAAAAAGCTAATAGTGATACGATTATTGTGAAACGATATGGTATATCTTATTACTTCATGCTCAGGTATTAGATATTTATATTCCCCGCTACCGCGCGAATCCTTTCGCGTGGTTAATACAAATCTACAACAATAAAATATCCAGCAAACTATGTTCTTACTCCAAAACTCAATAGGCTTATTGGCGTGCCTCCAGAATTGATGATGTTATACATTTGCGCTCTCCCGAATCAATCCCATCAATCCTTTCAATCCCTTCATTCCCTTCAATCCTTCCCCCCCCAATCCCATCCAAAAATTAGTTCAAATATTTTTAATCCATGCTTGATAATATTCCTATTTTTGTGAAAGCTACTTTAGTAATAATGTAGGAAAGTCGATTTTTAAATAACTCATTATCTCATTAACTCTCGCAGCTGTTTTAAATCAGGCAATAGTATTCTTGTAATCGCTTAGCTTAACACATAAATAACTTTCAAATGAAGAAGGTACTTGTTTTTTTGAGTTTAACCTTACTGGTTTCTCTTACCGCTTTGGCTCAAACGCGGACCGTAACCGGAACGGTAACTGCACAGGACGATGGCTCAACTTTACCCGGAGTAACTATTTTAATTAAAGGGACTTCGCAGGGCACAACAACTGATATTAACGGTAAATATGCGCTGCAAGGCGTTTCCGGATCGTCGGTTATTGTTTTTACTTTTATTGGCTTTACCCCGATTGAAATAGAAGCAGGCAATCAGCAGGTAATTAATGTGGAGTTGATACCGGAATTACAGAACCTGGATGAGGTAGTTGTAACTGCTCTTGGCGTGAAACGTGAGAAGCGCGAAATAGGATACTCTTCCGAAAAAATGGATACCGAGGAAATCGCGCGGAGCAATACATCAAATGTTCTCGGAGCTATAGCAGGAAGGTCGGCAGGTGTGCTTGTTTCTCAGGGCGACGGTGTCGAAGGTGGTTCAACACGTATTGTGATCAGGGGAAATAACAATCTTGCCAAGAATAACCAGCCACTGATTGTGGTGGATGATGTTCCGCTGGATAATAATCCGGGACTCAGCAATGTAGGGCGCGGTGTGGATTGGGGTAACGGAATTTCCGACATCAATGCATTTGATATTGAGGATTATACTGTTTTGAAAGGGGGTGCGGCTTCGGCCCTTTACGGCGAGCGTGGCGCTAACGGTGTTATACTTATTACAACTAAGCGAGGGAAAAAACAAACTGGAATCGGCGTGAGTTATAATTACAATTATAAGCTTACGCAGCCTTATATGTACCGCGATGTTCAAAACAAATACGGGCATGGCGGACCCATCACCTTGAGTGAGCCCGGGTTTCCGGTTGCTGAGGACGGTACACTCCTCTATCCTGGAATTTATGGCACCGATAAACTGATCCTGAACCAGGAAGGTAAAACTTCGACAACTTCCGAAGAATTTGGTTACTATGGATCAGCCGTTTCCTGGGGCCCCGAAATGAAAGGTCAGATGGTAAAATGGTGGGATGGCGAAATGCGCTATTATTCGCCCCAGCCCGATAACCTGAAAGATGCTTTTCACGATGGAAGTACTCAAACCCATAATGTATCCGTGCAAGGCGGAACTGATAAAGGCACACTTCGAATGTCGCTAACCCGGCAGGATCATACGCCTGTAATTGATAATAGTAACTTTAGCCGCACCACTATTAATTTTGGAACGAATATCAAGGTTTCGGAAAAATTAAAAGCTGATGCCACTTTAACTTATGTGAAATACACTCGTAAAAACAGTCCGATGATCGGCGAAGATGGTAACTCGTTCAGTAAAGGGTATTTGTATTCGTGGCCGCGAAGTTACAAAGGAATTGATAAGGAAAATTACGAGTTGACTGACGGATCGCAGAACCAGCTTGAAGGATATCCTTTTTATTATGTTGACAAATACCTTTGGTGGAATTATTACAACAATAATACATGGCAGGATCGTGATAAATATTCCGGATCAGTTAAACTTATTTATAACATCACACCCTGGTTGAGTGCAACAGGGCGTGCTGGCCGCGAATACACTGTCGAGCAGTTCGAATCGAAAAACAAACCTACTGATTTTATCGGACTTCTTGGCGGTGGGTATACTAACAGTATTGAGCGCACAGCTAATGATAACCTCGAATTCTTCCTTATGGCTGACAAGATGGATATTCTAGGTTCGAAATTCGATGCAAGGCTAACCGCAGGAACCAGCAGATGGAATTATGATGCGTATGGTATTGCAGCACATTCAGGTACATGGTATTATCCGAATATGTATACCTTCTTCAATTATACCGAACCTATATATGTTGCTGATGCTGAGGGTAACACCATCATGGTTAAACCGGGTAATACGCTAAGTTCAATACTCCCCTCGGAAACAGTGTTGAAACAGCGCACCAATTCAGTGTTCTCGTTTCTAAACCTTAGCTACGACGATTATCTTTTTGTTGAGTTTACCGGAAGAAACGATTGGTCCTCAACCTTACCCGAAAATAATAATTCGTATTTCTACCCCTCAGTTTCTTTAAGCTTTATTGCAACCGAAGCATTCAAACTTCAGAACACGATGCCCTGGCTGTATTTTCTGAAAGTAAGGGGCGGAATTGCACAAACGGCTAACAGCGCTTTGCCATACCAGAAAAATTTCTACTACAATACCAACTTCTTTGGCGGCCAGCAGTCCTCATCTTTGCCTGACGTAATTCCTCCGTTTGAGCTTAAACCGCAGTTTGTTAACGGGTACGAAGCAGGTGTAAATGTTGGTTTGTTCGATAACCGGGTTGATATTGACTTCACTTACTACTACAAGCATTCTTTCGATCAGATATTGAATCTTCCGGTTCCTGTAAGTTCCGGGGCTTCCAATATCACCATTAACGAAGGCGAACTCTCCAACAAAGGATTCGAATTTATTATCAATACGGTTCCTGTTCAGAATCAGAATATAATATGGAGAGCCGGGCTCAATTTTTCGCGGAACCGGAATTATATTGTCAGTCTGGGCGGATACTCTGATACCTATCACCTGGCTGATATCTGGGGACTTAACGGTCCGGCTATGGATCTCTACGAAGGCGACGAGTACGGAACCATCACAGGATACGATTATGTGTATGACGACAATGGAAACCGTATTGTGAACGACGAAGGCACTAAATACCTGATCACCGATACCCGCGTTCCGATCGGAAATGCTTCGCCCGATTTCCTTGCCGCGTTTAATACCGAACTTTTATTCAAGAATTTTCGGCTTGGTGCTTTAATCGATACCAAATGGGGCGGCGATATCTATTGCGGATCGTATGTAATAGGACTACAGACCGGCCAAAGCCCCGAAACACTGCTAGAACGTGATGGCGGAGGTTTGCCTTATACTGACCCTGACGGAAATGTACGCAACGTGGGTATTATCCTCGATGGCGTATATGCCGATGGAACTCCCAACGATAAAGTGGTGAATTATTTGTACAAATACCTGCCTAATGCCGGCGGATGGGGGAAATTTGTTTCCACACCCGGAATCATTGAAAATACATGGGTGAAAATGCGCGAAATTTCCCTCAGCTACACTGTGCCTCAGTATGTTCTGAAAAAATCAAAAGTTTTTCAAACACTCACACTCTCCATTGTAGGCCGCGACCTTTTCTACATTTATACTACGTTTCCCGACAACATTAATCCCGAAGGAATTATCGGATCCGATAACGCGCAAGGGTTCGAGTGGGCATCCTTCCCGGGAATGCGGTCCTTTACATTTGGGGCAAGCGTATCATTTTAAAAGGCATAAATCATTGTTTAACTGATTATTAGTCAGGAATTAAAAAGATTGGAAAATGAAATAGCCATGGTTGTATAAATCACCAACCCAAGATTATATTAAACTCAACCTGGCGTATTCCATGTGACCTTAAAAAAAAAAATTAATAACACATGAAAATTAGAGGCATATTTTTTCTCGTTATACTTTCGGTAACCCTGTTGTCCTGCAAAAAAGATTTTGAGGAAATTGATACCAATCCGCAGGGTTTCACAACGGCCAGCGACGGGTCGCTTTTTAACAGTGTTATCCAGTCGCTGCTGCCAAGTGGCAACGAACAGTTTTATGTGAACAACGAAATTTTGTACAAGCAAACCCAGCAAGCCGCATTAACACAAGGTGCATGGGGTAATTATACCATTGGAACCGAAGATATCTGGCAGAATTATTACCGCGCTTTACCTTCCATCAGGGAACTGCAGAAACGCTTCGATGCATACGCGCCATCGCCTTCGGTAACCAATATGAAAGCCATGCTTGCCATTACCCTGGCGTACAAAACATTTAAACTAACCGATCTTTTCGGAGATATTCCATATTCGGAAGCCGGTTACGGTTTTCAGGACCTGAGTTTGCTGCATCCCAAATACGACAAGCAGCGCGATATTTATATTTCGTTGCTTAACGATCTGAAATGGGCCGCCGAAAATATTAATGATACCACCGCCCGCGTTGAGCCATTTACCACTTTTTCATCCTTTGATAAGTTGTTCAACGGCAACCTGGCTAAGTGGCGCAAATTTGCAAACTCGCTGCAATTGCGCTATGCAATGCGAATGTCAGGAAAGGAGCCGGAAATAGCCGGTGAGATTATCAAAAACATTGTCGAAAATAACCTTCCTGTATTGCTGGGTTACGATTTTACAAGCGCAGCTCTCGAGAGCGCTTGTATGTGGCCTGCTGCCAACGGATTTACTAATAATAGTGTAAGCTGGTCGTTTCGCGAACATAATGGTTTGAGGATGGGCTCCAACATCTGGCATCAGTTTTCGTCGGACGACAGTCCCGAAGGGTATGGCATTTTCGATCCACGGGCTTTAGTTTACTTTGAAGGGGATGAAACTAATAAATGGAAACCATTTCCTCAGATCCCCGATGCCAATACCCCTTCGTCGCAGGGAATTCCTTATGGCAGCCACCGCGACGATAATGTCAATTACAGTATAAAAAGTAATGTGAATTATTCGCCATTCAATTACTTTCTTATTCAGGATGAGAATTTTATGCCTGTAATTCTAATGACCGGAGCAGAAGTCCATTTCATTAAAGCCGAAGCTTATATGCTTGGAATAGGAGTAACCCGCGATAAAGATTTGGCTGACATTGAGTATATGAATGGCATTAATTCCTCGGTGGAATGGTGGGTAAATTTAAGCGGACAACTTAAACTGCCTATTTCAGGGGTGAAGTTTGGTGAGAAAATTTCCATTGCACCCGAATTAAATGCAGCGTCAGTACTAAATCATTTTGGTTCGTGGAATACTACTACCGATGAAGAAATGCTTACCTTTATATACACCCAACGTTGGATTGATGCTTTCCGCCAGCCTTGGGAAGCCTATGCCGAAGCTCGCCGCACCGGCATGACTCCCCGCGAAGGTGACCCGATTGCCCATTTCCGTTTGCCTTACCCGCCATCGGAATCGCAATATAATACCGAAAACTGGTCGTTAGCCAAATCGAGCCAGGGTGGAGAGGAACCAAATGTTAAGATTTGGTGGATTGCCTGGTAGGTTTTGAAGGTGTTGGGTTATTGGGGTTAGGATTTGGGGATTCAAAGCTTCAGATTAAATTAATGAAAATGCAATCAATAGTTTATTAACCATTTAATAATAAATCGAATGAAAAAACTCTACTTTAAATCCAGGTTTATCCTGGTACTGATGATGCTTGCCGCAACATTGGGACTGAGAGCTCAGAGCAATCAGTACCTGCATTTCGACAAGGTTGACGATCATGTGCTCCTCGAAAACGGCTCGCAATACGTAGCTAACTCACCCGGAATGACCATTGCCGGTTGGTTTTACGACGATCAGCTCGAATACGGACAAGGCCTGATGGGCTTTCGCGGAACGCAGGGGTTTTATCTCATCCAGTTGGGAGAAGGTAAAATTGAATGCCGTTTTGTGAATTCGTCGAATGTGCTTTTTGAATATGTAGCGCCGGCAAATACTATTATTCCACAGGTTTGGCAACATTTCGCATGGGTTTATGATGGCGCTGCCGTTAAACTTTATGTAAACGGAAACCTGAAAGGTCAGAAAGCTGCCAATGGCAACTTTACAGCCACCGATATTCCTTTTGCTATCGGGCGGAGTATCGCCGGTGGCGGTCTGAATTTTTACTGGGGCGGACGTATCGACGAGGTTTCTGCCTGGTCGAAAGCCCTTACACAGGCTGAAATTCAGGATATGGTTCAAAATGAACTAACAGGTACCGAAGCTGGTCTACAGATGTATTACAAATTCAACCAGGGCGTGCCGGGTGGCAATAACACTTCCATTACTACTCTTACCTCAAAAGTAGATTCGCCGGCTCGCGATGCTGATTTACTCAATTTTGCCATGGTTGGCCCTACATCCAATTTTAACGGTACGCTCGACACCAGTTACCAGGCTATTTCGTTTCCGCAGATTCCAAATAAACTGAATACCGCTGAGCCTTTCGATATCGAAGCAACTTCAACTTCAGGGCTTCCGGTCGAATTCACTATCCTTTCGGGACCTGCTGCCATAAGTGGAAATACAATAACCCTCACCGGCGATACCGGCATAGTTGCAGTTGAAGCAACACAGCCTGGGAACGGTACTTACAACCCTGCTGATCCTGTGATTCAGCAATTTGCCGTGCTTAATCCCAATTGGCATGTGCCTACTATCGATCCGAGGAATCCTCTGGCCGGTGATGTCCCTGTTCCTTCACTTTCGCAAATACAACTGGCTGCTATTTCAACCATTACTTACCCTGAGTTATTCCAGGTTGCAAACCTGCAGTTCAGGATTAACGGACAAACCATCGAAGCTCAGAATTTCTGGAACGGGCATTTTACTGCCTGGTGGACACCGCCATCTTATGGTAGTTATTCGGTAGAAATTTTATCAGCGAATAATTTCGGCGCAATAGCAACAAAAGTTGTGAATATTAATATTGTGCCAACTGCAACTGATGTAACAGTGGATGCTTTTAAAAATATCTGGTTAAATCCTTCGGTAAGCAGCGTGGTTGTTGACGGAGTGCTACCTTCATACCTTGGCGCTTACGACAAAATTATAGCAACTCTCAACGTGCACTGCCCAACAGGAGGTTGTGGTGCCTGGGATAGGGTAGCCAGTGTTGATGCCCAGGATAAAGAAGGCAACTGGTTTCAGATCATTAAATATATAACCCCATACGGTGTTGCTTGCTCGCATAGTATCGATCTTACTGATTATGCATCAATACTCCAGGGGAAAGTTAGTTTCAGGGTAAATTGCGAAACATTGGATAACGGTTTTCTTTATGATTTGTCCTTTGACTATGAGCAGGGAACTCCTCCTTTTAAATACAGCACAGTAAAAGAGGTGTGGAAAAATTATTATCCTTTCGGGGATTATGCTCAGATGCAACCGGTCGAGTTGTTCAATTATACCTATCCGGATAATGCGGTTGCTTCCAAACTTAAACTTGTTTCGACCGGACATGGTTGGGGAACATTAAACACAGGAAATGCCGCTGAGTTTTACAATGCAACGCACAATGTTTGGGTTAATGGTGTTAAAACATTCACGCAGCACAACTGGACGGATTGCAATCCGAATCCCGATGGTTGCCAGCCTCAGAACGGAACCTGGTATTATGATCGGGCCGGTTGGTGTCCCGGTTCAATTGCTAAATTTTTCGATTTTGATATGAATGGTTTTGTAGCGGGCCGAGATATCGAGCTGCGTTATGTTTTTCAGGAAACATACATGGATAACTGCCATCCGAATAATCCAGCCTGTGTTACCGGTGTAACCTGCTCCGACTGTAACGATGGTTTTAACCCGGCACTCGATGTAGCCTGCAACCTGGTTACGTTCTCCAACAGCCCGACTATTATCGTAGGTAAAAAAGATTATGTTCCTTCATCCTCTGTTCTGAACGTATTTCCAAATCCAACCACCGGTATTTTCGAAGTTTCACTTATGCAGCTGGCCTCGGTCCGCAATGCCGAAATCGTGATTTATGATAATACCGGCCGGCCTGTAAAACAGCTCGACTGGGACGGGCAGAAGCTGAATATCGATCTCACATCAGAGTCCAAAGGCATATACCTGCTTAAAGTCGTAACTCCCGACTGGACCGAAATGAAAAAAATCATACTGAAGTAAGCGCTGGTAAGCAATTGCTTGGTAAAAAAGAAAAAGCCTTTCTCTGAATCAGAGAAAGGCTTTTTCGAATTACTATTGTTCAAAGGATTTGAAAGTTTATCAATTAGTGGTTGAAGTTCTCAATGGGCTAAAAATCATTTTCCATCAACCGCTTCGAACCTTGCCATTGGAGCCATTTTGGCTTTACTGAGCGACATGGTTTTGCCGTTGATGCTGTAATTGTCAATAGCGCCAAGCATTTTATTGAAATTGGCTTCGGTGCTCATATCCGGGCAAGCCATCATAGTTGAAGCCATGCCTGAAAATACAATTCGGTTGCCTTCCTTTAGTTCGTATTGGCCCAAAATAGTATTGCAGCCGGAGAAACCCTGCACTCTGTTGCCATCCTTTTTCAGGATGATGTGTATATCTTTTGTCATGCCTTCACTCTTTACAATGGGTTTCCCCATAAGCTCAGTAAGTTTCCAGTAGGTTTCCTCAACCACGGTATTTTGAGTTGTGGCTTCGGGTTGTTTTTGCACTACAGTTGATTTTTGGGTTGATTTGCAGCTGGTAACCAATACAGTTGCAATAAGGATTGTCAAAAATGAAATTCTCATCGGTTTGATTTTTAGTGGATTAATATTGAATTTGAGTTCTTTCCTAAAGGAACAGCTATTTCGTTAAAATGTATTTTCCGGCAAGGTCGCCGGTTATTTTACTGCCTTCCATATCTAGTTGTTGCAGCTTGTTTTCGCCGACAAAATATTGGTTAGGTGCATTTTTAATGCCTGAAAGTGTAATAGTATTGCCAGCCGGATTCCAGGAGAAGCTGCCGTTTTCTTCAAATACTTTGTTGTCTTTACCAAGGTATTTGATCCTTTTTACAAAAGTTAAATCTTTATTGAGTGTTATTTCAGTCTCAATGCCTTCGCAATCAGCGCAAGGTAAAATGCCTTTGTAAGTACCTTCAACATCCAATGAATTGCCGCTGTTGTGACCATCAATAACTATTGAATCGTATGTAGGCAGACGGCTGTCACCAGCTTCCGGATTACTTGAGGAACTGTTGCAGCTCATCAGAAATAAAGCGATACAGGCAAAACCTAGGTTAATTAATTTGTTGATCATAGCTCCGTTTTTAAACGTAAATCTCTGTCTAATACAAATATAGTACCAAATTCTTTAACAACCTTTCATCCATAGGAATCTTGCTCCATCTGGCATAGGGATGAAATAGGAATATGACGTGAAATCAAGAGCAAAATAAAACTTAAAAGCACAAATTTTCCATAAAAAATACTCCTTACCACAAAACCATCTATTTAGCCGTCCTTCTCCTTGAGAGCCTGTTCCGCCCTTTTGGCGGGAAGAAGGTGCCGAAGGCGGATGAGGTGAAATCACAAGCAGAATAAAAACATAAAAGCACAAATCTTCTATAAAAAAGACTCATTACCACAAATCCATCTCCTTAGCCGCCCTTCTCCTTAAGGAGAAGGTGCCGCAGGCGGATGAGGTGAAATCACAAGCAGAATAAAAACATAA
>CAYQTT010000004.1:93809-341042 GCA_964420555.1 uncultured Lentimicrobiaceae bacterium
CAGAATAAAAACATAAAAGCACAAATCTTCTATAAAAAAGACTCATTACCACAAAACCATCTCCTTGGCCGTCCTTCTCCTTGATGAGAAGGTGCCGCAGGCGGATGAGGTGAAATCACAAGCAAAATAAAACTTAAAAGCACAAATTTTCCTTAAAAAGACTCTTTACCACCAAACCATCTAGTCAGCCGTCCTTCTCCTTGAGGAGAAGGTGCCGCAGGCGGATGAGGTGAAATCACAAGCAGAATAAAAACATAAAAGCACAAATCTTCTATAAAAAAGACTCATTACCACAAATCCATCTCCTTAGCCGTCCTTCTCCTTGAGGAGAAGGTGCCGCAGGCGGATGAGGTGAAATAATCGGATGAAGTGATTTTAACAAAAAAAAACACCCAGAGCCTGTTTTGAACAACAGTTCTGAGTGTTTTAATTACCAACTGCTTAAAAGAGTTGGCTGTACTGTTATAGTTTGCCCGAAAGTTCTTTGCCTGGTTTAAATTTGGCAACTTTTTTAGCTTTAATTACCAGTGCTTCACCGGTTTTAGGATTGCGACCTGTTCTTTCGCTTCTTTCAGCTACTGAAAAAGTACCGAAACCAAGGATTTCAACACGTTTTCCTTCAGCTAATGTTGCTGCAACTGCTTCGTGGTAGCCTTCGATTGCACTCTTAGCCTGTACTTTTGTTAAGCCTGCTTTTTGAGCAATGGCGTCAATCAATTCTGATTTGTTCATGGCGTTTTTTTAATGTTTGTTAATAAATGGTATTGTGTAATTGTTTAATTGTACTCGTTAAAGTCAATCAGGAATATTTGATATTTTTCTGTCATAACAACACAGGTAACAGCGGTATGTTCAATGGCAGAAAGCCTAATAAGGTGCTAATGTAGGAAAAAATTGTAATTCGTTTGCCGCAGAGCATAAAATTTCAGTAAATCAAGCGTATTATGATGTTTTTTTCAATACTTTGTTGTGCGTACCATAGGTTTTTAGCCTAACCACCTTTCTGTTACTTTCAGTAATTCACAGATAACGAAGTATGCTTAGCGTAATGGCTTTTCGCGAATTGATAAATTTTTGCGGCGTGTTCTTACTGATTCATTAATTCACCCGGAAGCTGCATGCAATTTGAGAAATAGTAAACTTAACTTCGCCGGGGTAATCTTTTTCTATTCACGGTTATTTGTGTATTTCGTAATAATTGTATTGCGCAAACTGGTGTACATTTCAGTAACATTATTCATTAGTCCGTTGGAGTAGTTAGTAAGAAACTCCTGTGCTTCGCGGGGACTTTTTTTATACAATCTCTGCGCTTCCGTCTCCAGTTCGTTTTGCTTTGTAAATATTTTATTTTCAAAAGGATCGCGCACTGTCCTCACATCCTGAATGATTGATTGGAATTTCAGGTTTGCCAGGTTATCGACAAAATCGATGGCCCAGCGTGCCGATTTTTCATCGTATTTATTCGGATCGTAAGTGTTGTAAGTTTCAGCTACTGAAAGATTTCCGGCATAAATTGGAACATACGGACTGAAATACGGATTATCGAGATACACCCAGTAAACGCCGCCAATTGCGTCGGGCAGCCAGCCCCGAAGCTGGCAAATCATCCCGTAATGACCACGGTGGCGTGCAACCGGACGACGGTAAGTCTGTTTTATGAGTTTTCGCATATCGCTTCCCGGAAACGGAGTTGCCAAAGGGCTTTTTACATAATTTCCTTTACCATCGGGAACCAGCCATTCAGGGTAGGATGTCATATCGTAAATAGTGCCTTCGAAAGTAGAACGCTGAAAAGCAATAATATCCTGAACGGAGATTTTTTTCTCTGGCGTTGCCGAAAAAGGATACAACGAAAGCGGCTCAACAATCTGGTAATAAGGTTGCATGCCTTTAAACGGATTTGCCGGATCAAGATTTCGGGCAGGCCATTTTTTTAAGTTCGGGGTAAAAGTTTGGTAAAACAACCAGAAACGACTTGTTGCATATTCTTCGGGTAAGGGTGCATAAATATCCTGCCAGATAAATGGTTTTCCTTCTGACGGATTGTACCAGCCACGGTCGATAGCTTCCTGCATATAATTGGACGAAACCATGAAATTTTTCGTATCCGCTGCATCAATTTCCTTAATAATACTCCAGTTTGGAATCATAGCTGCCTGATCGTCGCCTATGCGCTGAGCGGCCCAGATAGCTCCGGGTTTTTTACTTTCTGGAGTCCAGCCAGTTCCAACACCGAATACTTCAAGCACCCAGGCTTCCTCAGTATCTGCAATAACAAGCGCTTCCGAGCCATCGCCCGACGAAGGCAGGAAACCATATTGAGTCATCAGGTCACCTATAAACTTAGTTGCTTCGCGGGCTTTTTTAAATCGCTGCAGCGCGAAAATCATAGCCTGTTCAATCGTCATAATCTGTTTTCCCGTTTCCAGGGTAACAATCAATTCGTCGCGTTGTGCTGTGGTGCTTTCGGCAATACCAAGCTGATATTCATTTATATGTGAATATGCCGAATGGAAATAAGCAAAAGTTTTTTCAACCTGCGGAATATACCCTAGAACGGTTCCATCATCCGTAAGTGCCCTGTCAGCATCTTGTATTCCCCAGTAAACAGGTGCTTTTTCTCCCGGCTTAAAGGTTTGAGCCGCAACGCGGTATATTCGCGAATCGGGACCGGTATCGGTATGCGAAATAAGGACAGAGCCATCGGAAGTGGCTTTTTTGCCTGCAACAATTACCGTACATGATTTTGCATCAGTGCTATGCAGCAGCAAAAGCGAAAAAGTCAGAAGTATTAGTTTTGAGATATTCATTTTCGGAATTGATTTGGGTTCGGGTTCAATAGTAGTGTCAAAGATAGGCAAACAAGTTCTTCGATTGTTTTAAGGTTGAAATTCAATTTCAGAGACTGAGATAAAATTCCCTAAATTTGCTGCAAATAAATATTCCTCTTGGCCTCAATTTTAAAAAAGCTTTCTGGTAAAAGAAATGATGATTCCGGAAAGGAAATGACGTTCTGGGATCATCTCACTGAGTTGCGCAAACGACTGATGCGTATCATCCTTGCATGGTTCGTTATGACTATCGTTGCTTTCCTTAACCGTGAAATAATTTTTGATAAAATTATCCTGGCGCCTAAGGATACTGATTTTATAACCTATAAATGGTTGTGCCAGCTTGGCAATTTTCTGCATGTTGACAGTCTTTGCCTTCCGCCAATGTCGCTTACCATTATTAATCTGAATCTTTCAGGCCAGTTTATGACCCATATGACAATTTCGATGTTTGCCGGACTTATACTTTCAGCACCGGTTATCATTTTTCAGATATGGCAGTTCATTATGCCGGCTTTGTACGATAAAGAAAAGCGGTATGCCCGGCAGGCGGTATTTATAATGTCCTTTCTGTTTTTTATCGGCGTATTGTTCAGTTATTACTTAATGGTACCCTGGACGCTTAATTTCCTTGGAACTTACCAGGTGAGTGCTTTGGTTGCTAACCAGATATCACTTTCGTCGTATATCAGTACAGTTACATCTACTATCCTGTCGGTTGGACTCGTTTTTGAGTTACCCGTTGTGGTTTATGTGCTGTCGAAGCTGGGAATTATCACTCCCGCTTTTATGAAAAAGAACAGGAAATATGCTTTCGTTATTATTCTGATTCTGGCGGCTATAATCACGCCACCCGATGTTTTTAGCCAGATTATGGTTACGATTCCTTTATATAGTCTTTACGAAATAAGCATTCTGGTATCAAAGCGGGTAAGTCCTAAACCTGATCCGGAGGATTTGGATGATGAGGACGAATAGGGAAAACCAAAGGTCCAAATTCCAAGATCCAAATTCCAAGTCCCAAATTCCAGTCCCCAAATCCTAATGATCAGGTTTCCTGTTTTCTAAATTTTATTTCTGGCTCCTTACTTTCTACTCCCTACTTCCCATCAACATCCCACATCGCGTTATTCTAAATTATTTTCACAAAAATTAACTTTCAATTGTAACCTCCGCCATAACCCTGCGTCACATGCTTGTACAACAAAATTATAAAGTATAAAATCATGGAAAAGAATAAACGTTTGTATCGTTCAGCTAAAAGCAAAGTGTTTGGTGGTGTGGCAGGTGGAATTGCCGAGTACTTCGACATTGACCCTATTATCATCCGTTTGCTGTTTGTAATTATCGCATTTGCCGGTGGGGGAGGTGCCATAGTTTACTTAATTTTATGGATTGCGTTGCCTTTAGAGCCCCTCACAATGTACAATATGAATATGGGTTCTGGCGCTACACCTGATCCTGTTAATCCTGACACAGAGGCAACCCCTGGTTTCAATCCGGAAGCTTCCGATTCGTTTAAAATGCCTGTAAAAACTGAAAACCGCAGCGGACTTATAGGCGGTATAATCCTGATTTCGCTTGGACTCATTTTTCTGGCCAACAGGTTTATTCCTAACATAAATTTCGGTGATCTGTGGCCACTGTTGCTCGTTGTATTGGGTGGTGTGCTCATTGCAACCAGCTTTGCCGAACGTAAAGGTGACAAAAAGGAATAATATGGCTCACAGCCTGTAATTCAGTAAAAATTTCAAACCCATAAAAACGAATACTATGAGCTACCGTAAAATATTCTGGGGACTACTGCTGGTTATAATCGGCGTCCTCTTTATCCTTAAAAATACCGGCGCGATATTTTTCAGCTGGCATACCATCTGGCATCTGTGGCCTGTAATTCTTATACTCTGGGGTATTTCGCTTATCCCGGTCAAGGATTGGATTAAACTGGTGCTTTCGCTTGTGACTGTAGTGATTACATTTTTCGCGGTACAGCAATATACTCCGAAAGATGACGAAAAGTGGCATTTCGGGTGGAACGATGACAAGGATCGCAACAGGAATAACGATGAAGATTACAGTGCGACATACAATAACATCATGTCCGAAAATTATGATTCACTTGTTAAATATGCTGAGCTTAAGTTAAATATCGGTGTAGGTAATTTTAAAATATCCGACAGTACGCTTAACCTCATTGAAGTGAAGCACGATAACGACAATGCAAATTACTCCATGACTACCAAAGCTGAGGACAGTCTTACCGTTATCGATCTTTCTCTCGAAAAAGGTGAATTTAAGGATGGCAATATGGCCAACAATGTGGAGATGAAACTGAACCTGAATCCAATTTGGGATATGGACCTCAATGTAGGTGCTGCAGAAGTTAAATTCGACCTTTCTGCCTTTAAAACCCGCAGCCTGAAAATTCAGGGTGGCGCTTCGGATATCGATCTCAAAGTAGGTGCCTGGCTGCCTGAATCCAATGTAAAAATTGAAGCCGGCGCTGCTTCCATCACTGTTCGCGTTCCGGAAAGTGCCGGTTGCGAAATTATTTCGAACACCTTCCTCTCCAGCAAGGATTTTAAGGGCTTTACCAAAATGGGTAACCAGCGGTATCAAACACCGGGTTTCGAAACCAGTGCCAATAAAATTAAAATCGATCTGCAGGCAGGCGTTGCCCGGGTTGACGTTGTAAGGTACTAATAGCAAACAGGAAAGGTTTGTGGATTCGGGGGTTTGACCGTTCCCGGAATTATCGCAGGCCTTTCTTTTTTTTTATTTTCCGGGATTAAAAGTGCATTTCCTTTCGAGAAACTCACTAAGCAATGAACATAATTCCTCCGGTGCATCAGCATGAATCCAATGCGATGCTCCGGATATTGTTTTTATAAGTGCCTCCGGAAACAGGCTGGTAATTAATGGAATATCTGAATCAAGGATGTAATCGGATTTGCCGCCCCGTATGAAAAGTGTTGGGCCCTGGAACTGGTTTTCGCTAGCGATACCGTCAAAAATCAGGTCCATACTTTGATTGATCGCCTCCAGGTTCAGCCTCCATGCCAATTTGCCATGAAGTTTGTAATACAGGTTCTTTAAAATAAACATCCGCACCCTTGCATCCGTAATCCGCGATTCCAGAATTTTTTCCACCTCTGTACGCGTGCTTACTTTATCCAGGTCAACGCTAAGCATCTGGCTGATTATCTGCGTGTGGGTGAGCCTTTCGGGATATTTGCGCGGACTGATATCAATTACAACCAGTTTTTTAACCTTTCCCGGATTTTCGAGCGCATAAGTCATTGCTACCTTCCCACCCATCGAATGACCGATTAATACAGGGTTTTCAATTTCACGATCTTCGATAAACTGGGCAAGATCATCGGCCATAGCCGGAAAACTATGAACAGCGGTATGTGGCGATTGACCGTGATTTCGCTGATCAGGGATAAACACATGAAACTGGTCGGCAATACGACGCCCGACAGTCACCCAGTTATCACTCTGCCCGTATAAACCATGCAGGATAATAGCAGGTTGTCCGCTGCCGAATTCTCGGTAAAAAAGGTCCATAGAAGGTTCTTTAATAAGGTCTAATTTATAAATGGCGCAGTGTAACTAATAACTTCATTATCCAGAAAGGTAGGAATAAGTATCATGTTTTTCTCTGGTATAAAACCAAAATCGGCTGCATTTTCTTTCTGTGCCATGGTATTCGTCAACAATTCGGGTTTCTTTTTAAAACCTGCCATAAAAACCGAGCCTAACCAATCGCTGTAAATGAACTTACCTTCGGAAGTAACATAAAGTCCGTCAACACCTCCTGTATTCGAAACACAAACCATTACTTCCCCGCTTTTAATATCTGCCTGTAATATGCTGTTGCCCGCTCCTATATAAAGCAGGTTGTCGCGCAGAAACAATCCGTTAGCCCCTTTAAACATAGGCCCTTCGAGCCAGAGGTTTACTTCCCCGTCGCGTAAAACAAATACCTGACCAGTCCCTGAATCGGTGATAAAAATCATTCCTGTTTTAGGGTCTGTTGCAACATCATTCAAAAACTGAGCGTCTTTTACCGGGTAGCGCTTAACGATTGTTGCTGAAGGGATGTCGATTTCTACAATCTCATCAATATTGGAAACGAATAAATGACCGTTTAAAATGCCCATTCCTTTAGGAGCATCAATTCCTTTTACCCATTCAGCTTTTATTATTGTTCCATCAGTGGAAAGTGTTGAAATAAATCCGGTACTGTCTTTTGCCGAAGGTTTTCCATCCACATTCGAAACATAAAGTATGCCTGAACCGGCATCAAAAAGCACCGATTCAGGAACTTTAAGTCCTTGCCCGGTTTCCCAAAGTTTATGTAGCGTATTTGCTGGTTTTACTTCCTGTGAAAAGGCTGCTGTTACCGAAAGCAGAAAAACAAATATTAATGGAGTCTTCATGGTTTAAGGTTTAATATTCTGTTCTGAAACAATTTCGCCCGAACGGTATTTTATCGTTTTTATAAGTTTACCATTTTCATCCCAGAAATTCCATTCGCCGTCCTCGAAACCCTGGTTAAAATTTCCTTCTTTCATTTTATTGCCATTGGGATGATAATAAGTCCATGTGCCGGTTTCGCGGCAATCAGCATATAAGCCTTCATACTCCTTTTTGCCACCGTGATAATAATGGGTCGAAGGGCCATTCATGAGTCCGCCGGAGTATATTTTTTCATATTCGAGGCCGCCTTCAATGTAATAAAACCGGTAAGGCCCGTTAAAGTCACCATCGCGGTACGTTATTTCCATCATCGGTTTTCCATCCGGATACCATGCTGTTTCAACACCATTTTGTTTTCCGTTCAGATAGTGGGTTTCTATTTGCTTTTTGCCATCAGGAAACAATGCTATTGCTGATCCTGTAAAAGGTATAGTATCTCCTTTTACAAAAACAAGGCTGTTACGGACCTCTGTCTGCCGGGGTTCAACGGTTTGTGCCACACAATAAAATCCTGTTGCCAGTAACAAAAATGTCAGGAATTGTTTCATCATACTGCTAAAGTTTGGGCTTTCGCCTGGATATGAATGTTATTTCTTGAGCTGTTGCAGATAGAGTTGAATGGTTTTTTCAAGTCCCAGATATAAGGCTTCGCTTACCAATGCATGACCTATCGAAACTTCCAGTATTTCGGGAATGGTGCGCACCAGGTACCAAAGGTTGTTGAGGTCAAGGTCGTGACCGGCATTTATCCCTAAGCCGTTTTGGGTGGCAATCCGCGAAGCATCCACATACGGCGCTATTGCTTTTACGCGATTCAGCGGATAATGATGTGCATACGCTTCGGTGTAAAGTTCAACGCGGTCGGTGCCGGTCGCGGCAGCATGATACACCATATCATTGATAGGATCAACAAATATAGAGGTGCGTATACCATGCGATTTAAATTCCGAAACAATCTCTTTCAGAAACGATTTATTCTTTTTAGTATCCCAGCCGGCATTTGAAGTCACCGCATCATGCGCATCCGGCACCAGGGTTACCTGCGCCGGTTTAACTTCCAGCACCAGGTCGATAAAACGTGGAATAGGGTTTCCTTCGATGTTAAACTCTGTTTTAACCAAAGGGTAAATTTCGTAAACATCGCTGTAGCGGATATGGCGTTCGTCGGGGCGCGGATGAACCGTAATACCCTGTGCGCCGAAAATTTCACAATCAATTGCTGCTTTAAGCACATCGGGCATATTTCCGCCACGGGCATTCCGGATTGTAGCAATTTTATTAATATTTACACTTAACTTTGTCATCGCTTATAATTAAGGTTGCAAATTTACAAAACCCCACGCTTGGTTTTACCTTTTGATGGCATGATTATTGAGCCTGTAAAGATATGATTGCAAAGGATTTGATATCAGGAGCTGTGCTTCCGCTTAAAACTTCCGATTCCGGGCTTATGGCTATGCATTGGTTCGACGAATTCAAGGTTTCGCACCTGCCTGTTGTAAGTGATTCGCAGTTGTTAGGGCTTATTTCGGAAGATGATGTGTTTGCCGCCGGAGAATTCGAGGAGCCCATATGGAGTTACAATCTGCAGTTACAGAATACTTCGATACTTCATACGAAACATATCTATGAGGCTATGAAGCTTTTTGCCGATTATAAGCTTACAACCCTGCCGGTCATTGACGAAAAAGGTACTTATCTTGGTGTTATAACCCTGTCAGACCTGGTTGCCAAAATGGCAACAACAGCGGCAGTCAGCAACCCCGGAGGTATTTTGGTACTCGAACTGAACGCGAACGATTTCTCGATGGTGGAGATTTCGCGCATCATTGAGGAAAACGACGCAAAAATTCTAAGCATGTATGTAACTTCACCGGCTGATTCAACAAGGCTTGAGCTCACTTTAAAGCTTAACCGTATCGATATACAACCTGTCATGAAGTCGTTTCTGCGGCATGACTATACGATTAAAGCATCATTTTTCGAAAGCGATTATTTCGATAATCTGCGTGAGCGATACGATTTGCTCATGACTTATCTAAACGTCTGATCCCGTTTCATGGATTTCCCGCAAATAAAATCTTCAGCCAAAACACTCTCTATCCTGGTGTTGTGTCAGCTGATGTTTGCCGGCGTGTTTCGCGTTAATGCCCAAAATGATTCCTATTCCCGACTTGTTAAAGTAGGCTCAGTTCATATTACCGGTAACAAGAAAACAAATGACAATATTGTTTTCCGCGAATTGCTAATTTCCACCGGTGATACTCTTCCCGACAATGAGTTTTCACGGCTGGTTAACCAGTCGAGGCTCAATCTTTTAAATACATCGCTTTTTAATTTTGTAACTGTTGATACAGTATCCATAAGTGAAACAGGAGAAATACGAGTTGTAAATATTACCTTTTCGCTACTTGAGCGTTGGTACATATGGCCTGTGCCAGTGCTTCAGATTACCGACCGTAATTTCAATGCTTGGTGGAAATCGCGCGATTTTACCCGTATCAATTACGGAATTGATTTGAAATGGTACAATTTTACTGGTCGAATGGATGAGTTTGACGCCATATTTCAGTTGGGTAAGAACCGGAAATTCAGCCTGGCATATCAAAATCCGTACATCGATAAAAAGAAACGTTTCGGGTTAGGTTTCAGCGCCGGCTATCTTAAAAACAGGGAAGTTGGTTATGTTACTTCCAACGACGAACTTGTATTTGCATTTGATCCCGATGGGTTGGCGGAGGAGAAATATATTAATGTCAATGGTACTTTCCGGAACAATATCTTTGTCACCCACCAGGTGGTTGTTGGAGTAAACTCCTATTCTTTTTCGGATTCGCTGCTCAGGCTTAATCCTGATTACAGCTATCTGGATGCTTCCGAACCGGTGTATCTGAGTATCTATTATAAATTTAAAGTGGATCGCCGCGACATAAAGTATTACCCGCTCAAAGGCTGGTACGCTGATATTGAGCTCAATAAGTCAGGATTAGGTTTTGGTTTCGAAAAACCTGTTAATATTGCCTGGGCTAAAACAACAACACGTTTATATTCGCAACTGGCTAAACGCTGGTATTCAGGAGTTTCATTTATTGGAAAGGTATCTTCATCGGCCTGGCAACCTTATTTTCACATCGAGGCCCTGGGATATAGCCGCGATTATGTGCGTGGGTATGAGTATAACGTTATTGATGGAAAGCATTTTGCCCTGTTCAGGTCTAATATTAAATTTGCCCTGGTTCCTGAAAGGTCTCATTCCATTGGTTTTATTCCAACGCCTAAATTCGGGCGGATTCATTATGCCTTGTATCTTACAGCTTTCGCAGATGCTGCTTACGTGTGGCAACCACAATGGATTGAGGAAAATAACAATTCCCTGCCACGCACATTACTGGCAGGAACAGGAATTGGTATCGACCTGGTGACCTATTACGATAAAGTTGTACGGGTTGAGTATGCTGTTAACAAATCGGGCAAAAGTGGTATCTTTATACACTTTATTGCCGGTATCTGAGAAAGCACAACCTGTTTTGTCAGCTTCGCTGAAGTGTCCTTTAACAATTCAAATTCTTACAACGTGAAAATTGCATTATTCGGAAAAGCGTTTAATACCGAACACCTTGATTACTTCCGCATACTAATTGATTCGCTCGAAAGCAGGGGATGCAAACTTCTGGTTTGGAAGCCCTTTCACGATTTATTAAAAGACAAAGTTGTTTTTAATAACCATGTTACCCTTTTTAACGACCATACGGATCTGAATGGCAAAGCCGATATGCTCTTTTCGGTAGGAGGTGATGGCACCATGCTGCACTCTGTTCAGCTTGTGCGCGATTCGGGAATTCCTATTGCCGGTATTAATCTGGGGAGGATGGGTTTCCTTTCGAGTATTCCACGCAGCGAAATTATAACCGCCGTTGATGAAATTTTAAATGAGCGTTACCGTATTGTTAAACGTACACTTATTTGCCTTCATTCCCCCACTGACCTTTTTGACGATTTTAATTATGCTTTTAATGAGCTGGCGATAAATAAAAAAGAAAACTCGTCGATGGTAGTGGTTCATGTATGGGTAAACGATCAGCTTCTGCTTTCCTATTGGGCTGATGGCCTTATTATTGCAACACCTACAGGATCAACCGCCTATTCGCTCAGTTGCGGAGGTCCTATTCTTACTCCCGACTCGAGTAATTTTGTTATTACTCCTATTGCCCCGCACAATTTATCCGTCCGCCCCGTCGTTATTCCTGACAACAGCCTGATACGTATCAGGGTTGATAGCCGCGACCATCAGGCTTTGGTTGGTCTTGATTCGCAATCGGCCATTATAACACCTGATCATGAGCTGGTTGTGGGGAAAGCCGGGTTCCATATTAACCTGGTTCAGCGACTGAACGAAAACTTTTTTTCGACCATACGCGCTAAATTGAACTGGGGGTCGGATATTCGCAACTAACGCAATAAAAGCGATTTAGTCCGTTAAAGTCTTCTGATTCTTTCCACAGCCTTCTTTTTCGTAACTCAACTGTTTTCAAACTGCAGTATGGGCTAACTGTAAACCCATATTAATCATTGGTAATGCATATGCCTGATTTTTATTCAGCACTTTGCAAACTCCCAAATGAAAATTAGAATCATTAAACCGAAATCGTCGTAACCTAAATGTATTACTATGCGCTCTGTATCAATATTAATACTACCTTTGCACGCTTCAAAAATTATGAAAAAAATCCTTGTTTTCGCTTTATTTCTGGTGATTTTATCATCCACAGCCTTTGCCCAGAAATCGGGCGATCTGGGGGTTTTGGGCGGGGTAACTTATTATGTTGGCGACCTCAATCCGTCCATGCCATTCCGGATGTCGAAACCAGCTTTTGGCATACTATACCGTCAGAATTTCAATTCACGGGTTTCACTCAGGGCTCATGGTATCCGGGGCGAAGTTGCAGGTGATGATGCAATAAGTAAAGCCAATCCTGAACGTAACCTTAATTTTAAATCCATTATTACTGAAGCCGGTTTACAACTCGAGATTAACTTTTTTGAGTATTTTATCGGCAGTAAAATGCATTCAATTTCGCCTTACATCTTTGGTGGGACTTCAGTTTTCTTTTTCGAACCATACGGAAATGTTGCCGGCTCAAGCGTCGGACTGCAACCTTTAGGTACGGAAGGACAAGGGAATCCATACAAACTCTACGCTTTCAGTATGCCTTTTGGTTTAGGAGTTAAGTACAGTGTGAGTAAACTTATAGGTGTAGGAGCCGAATGGGGAATGCGCCTTACTTCAACCGATTACCTAGATGATATAAGCCAGACCTATTATCTTGATCTTGCAGGTACAAATCCGGCTGCAGCGTCAATTAAAGAACTGGCTTCGGATCCGCTGCTGACTCACAATGCCGGAATGCAGCGGGGGAATTCACGTAATAATGATTGGTATTCCTTTGCCGGGATATCAGTTACATTTAAAATAAGGATGCTCGGTAAGGAGCGTTGTCTCGACCACCAACGTCAAGGATATTAATAAGTTACGGCTTTTTTATCCGGCAACATATACATTAAGAATAATTAACAAAAGGGGCTGATGCTGTAAAGTACAAAAGCCTAAATTTGTCGGAAATGATGGAGAACGGAAATTTGATCGACACAATAGATAAAACCAGTCTGCCAAAACATATTGCTATCATTATGGATGGAAATGGCAGATGGGCCCGGCAACGTGGCGAACAGCGTGTTTTTGGTCACAATAACGGGGTTCAGTCTGTTCGTGAAACAGCTGAGGCTGCTGCAGAACTTGGTGTCAGGTATCTTACCATGTACGCTTTCTCAACTGAAAACTGGAATCGCCCGAAAGAAGAAGTAGATGCGTTGATGCAACTTTTGGTAGTCACTATCAGTAACGAAGTTAAAACATTAAACGATAACCAAATCAGGCTTAGGGTTATAGGAAATATTCATTGCCTTGCTCCCCAGGTACGTCAAGAGCTTGAAAAAGCTATGGACGATACAGCCGGTAATATGCGTATGGATTTATTCCTGGCTCTTAGCTACAGCGGCAGATGGGAAATAGTTGATGCTATGAAAAAAATTGCTGAGCAGGTTAAAGCAGGAAAGCTCGATCCTTCGCAGATAAATGAGAAAACAGTTGCTGCAAATATGAATGCCCCCGATCTTCCTGATCCCGAGCTATTAATACGTACCAGCGGTGAATATAGGACAAGTAATTTTCTGATGTGGCAAACAGCTTATACCGAGCTGTATTTTTCGCCTAAACTGTGGCCCGATTTTCGTAAAAATGATCTTTACGAAGCTATTATTGATTTCCAGCATCGCGAGAGGCGATTTGGCAAAACGAGTGAACAAATTATAAATTGCAAAGGATGACTCTGAAGCGCTTTACATTACTATCATTTTTAATTTCAATCCTTTCAATGCCGGTTGTGGCGCAGATTTCGATTGGTGATGAGATTCCCGATATCAACTATGCCTTTCCGAAAAAATACACTATCGGGGGAATAACTGTTACCGGCGTTCAATATCTCAACAGTTCTGTTCTGATTTCATTATCAGGCTTGCAGGTTGGTGAAAAAGTTGATATCCCAGGCGAAAAAATCCGCTCAGCCATGGATAAACTTTGGCAACAAGGTCTTTTTGAAGACGTTAAAATTGTTGCAACCAGGGTTCAGGAAGGGCAGATATTTCTGGAAATAAGACTTGCCGAAAGACCAAGGCTCTCCCGCTTCAGTTTCAGCGGTATCCGCAAAGGAGAGGCCGAAGACCTTCGCGAGAAAATAAAAATTGCAAAAGGCGATGTTGTAACCGATAACCTCGAAACCCGCGTTAAGAATACTATTGCAAAACATTATGTTGGGAAAGGTTATTTCGACGCCAATATAAAAATTACCCAGATCAAGGATACACTTTTACTTAATAACGTTGCCCTCAATATTGATGTTAAAAAGGGTGGCAAAGTTAAAATCGAAAAGGTGAATATTATCGGAAATAAAAATGTGAGTGAACTCACATTGAAATCGGCCTTAAAAAAGACCAAGGAAAAAGGTTCATACCGACCATTATTTGCACTCAACGAAACCTTTTTTGGATTCTTCAGTCATCTGTTCACCAAGGATATGGCGAATTATTCTTCATATATTCAAGAAGTTGTAGGGCAAAATCTGAAATTCAGGATTTTTAAAGCATCAAAATATATAGAAAGCGATTTCGAAGAAGATAAATTAGCCATCATCAGTAAATATTATGAGAACGGTTACAGGGATGCTACACTTTTAAAAGATTCAATTTATAAAACTGGTCCGAACAGTATAACCATCGATCTTACCGTATACGAAGGACGCAAATACTATTACCGCAATATCTCTTTCGTAGGGAATACCAAGTTTACGTCTACTGAATTAGCTCTTTTACTCGGTATCCGTAAAGGGGATGTTTACAATCAGGATCAGCTTGATGCTGCCTTGCAGTTCAATCCCAATGGTATTGACTTAATGAGTTTGTTTGTTGACGACGGTTATTTAACCTGTACCATCGAACCTATAGAGCTCCGCGCTGAGAATGATTCTATCGATCTTCAGATTCGTATCCGCGAAGGACGTCAGATGAATGTGAACAGGGTAAAAGTGAGTGGTAACACACGCACAAACGATCATGTTATAATGAGGGAATTATACTCGCGTCCTGGTCAATTATTCAGCCGGTCGGATATTCTGCGCAGCCGTACCTCGCTTACACAGCTAAAATATTTCGATCAGGAGAAAATTGATATACAAACACCTAATATCGATCCGGCTAACGGAACCGTTGATATAGGTTATAAAGTAGAGGAAACTTCATCCGATCAGCTCGAACTTTCAGGAGGTTGGGGATATGGAAGGCTTATTGGTACTTTAGGGGTGTCGTTCAATAATTTCTCGGCTAAGAATTTCTTTACGAAAGGTGCATGGAAACCAATTCCTTCAGGTGATGGACAGAAACTTTCGCTCCGTCTGCAGTCGTATGGCAAGGGTTATGTAAGTGCCAGCGCTTCATTTACCGAACCCTGGTTAGGTGGCAAGAAACCCAACCAGTTAAGCGTGTCATCCTATATTTCTGCATTTAATAACGGATATCCAAAGAACAATTCGGCATATTATGCGTATAATATTACAGGATTGAGCTTTGCGTTCAGCCGCAGGCTTAAATGGCCCGACAACTATTTTAACCTTTCGCAGACAATTAGTTTACAGCACTACAAGCTAGATAATTATTATCTTTTTGGTGAGCCTCAGGATGGATTGTACCAAAGTTATTCCTATACAGTTGGTTTAGGCCGATACTCAACGGATGCGCCAATTTTCCCCCGTGCCGGTTCGGAATTCAATATTTCGCTCGAACTTACGCCGCCATACTCATTAATTGCACCTGATTGGTTTAATGCAAAATCTGCTGAGGATAAGTACCGTATGATTGAATTCCATCAATGGAAAATGAGCGGTGCATTTTACCAGCAGATTGTTGGCGACCTGGTTCTTATGGCCCGCGCAAAAGTTGGTTTCTTAGGGAAGTACAGCAGCGAAATTCAGGTTACTCCTTTTAACCGTTACTTTATGGGTGGCGATGGAATGTCAGGTTATTCGGCTATTGATGGCAGGCAGCTGATAGGTTTCAGAGGATATACCAACGAAAGTCTTACGCCTTTGTATGGTCTCACCTCCAGGCCACCGGGCGGTATCATTTATAATAAAAGTACACTGGAGTTGCGTTATCCTTTATCACTTAACCCCAATTCAACCATATTCGGTTTACTGTTTGTGGAAGCCGGTAACGACTGGTCCAAATTCAACGAATTCAATCCTTTCGATGTTCGCAGATCAGCGGGTGTTGGTGTAAGGGTATTTCTGCCGATGTTCGGATTACTGGGTCTCGACTGGGGATATGGTTTCGATGCTATACCCGGTTCACCTAATGCCAATAAAGGCCAGTTCCATTTCTCAATTAATTCGTCAATCGATTAATTGTTTTGGCAGGTTTTTTGCAATCACTTAAAAATAATTAAAAGTATTCTCCACTCATTTTAACCTAATAAGGAGTTTAGAACATGAAAAAGATCATAATACTGGCAGCAATCATTTTTGCTATGGGTTTTGGTGTTTCGGCCCAGAAATTCGCCTATGTAAATACCGATTACATCCTCGATAATGTGCCGGAATATGCTGATGCACAAGCGCAGCTCGACGAACTATCCGTTCAGTGGCAAAAAGAGATAGAAGTTAAATTTGCCGAGATCGATAAAATGTATAAAAACTTCCAGAACGAAGCCATTCTTTTACCTGAGGATATGAAAAAGAAACGCGAGGAAGATATTATAAAGAAAGAAAAGGAAGGCAAAGACCTTCAGAAAAAGCGTTTCGGAAAAGATGGCGACCTTTTTAAAAAGCGTCAGGAACTTATAAAACCAATTCAGGAAAAAGTGTATAATGCAATCGAAGAAATTGCTTCGACTGATAACTATGCAGCTGTATTTGACAAAGCAGGGAATGCCACACTCATTTACACCAATCCAAAATATGATATCAGCGAACAGGTTCTTGATAAACTGGGCTATACATATAAACCTCAGCAAACTACTAAAGGTAAAAAATAGCCGGCAGGTGTTTTAGGTATTGCCTTTTTTTTACCTTTGCGCCTTATTAAAATTGAAAACAATTAATCCCCATAATTAAAATGATGAAGAATCTCGTAAAAGTTTTAGCAATTGTAGTACTTATTGCTGTTGCAGCAACCACCAATGCTCAGAAAGCCACAAAAATAGGACATGTTGACTTTGGAAAATTATTGGAAATGATGCCCGGTCAGGATACGGTTAAAGGTGTAATGGAAAGTTATGTACAGTCGCTGCAGGGCGAGTTGCAAACCATGAATGCAGAACTGGAAATGAAAGTTACCGATTATCAGAAGAATGTAGCCGGTTTATCAAGTATTATAAAAGCTACAAAAGAAAAAGAAATTACTGATCTTCAGGGACGTATAGAGTCGTTTCAGCAGGTAGCACAGCAGGATATTCAGGCAAAGCAAACTGAGCTTATTACTCCTTTTGTTGATAAAGCCCGTGCTGCTATAAAAGAAGTTGCAAAAGAAGGTGGTTTCGCATACATTATGAATGCGGTTGAAGATATTCTTCTTTATTCGGAAGGTGGCGAAGATGTTATGCCTCTTGTTAAGAAAAAACTTGGAATCACACAATAACAATACTCCTTTACAAATTGAATTAAACTCCGGCCATTGTCGGAGTTTTTTTTTATTCCATACAGGATATAAATTTTGTTATAAGCTATGGAATCATTGGGTTATATTACTATGGCTGCTTAACATCTGTTCTGTTTAATTAACATTTGTTTCATAATTTCAGGAATTTAGGTGCTTACTATTGCAGTAATTAATTTTCAATTTTAATAACTTAAAATTTTCAGTATGAAAAAACTTTTTCTTTCTTTTGCCTTTTTAGTTCTCATCACTATTTCTTCAATAGCCCAATTGGAAAAAGGAACTTGGATTGGTGGAGTAAACGGGAATCTTAGTATTGTGGGACGATCTTCCGGCACACAATATTTAAGCTGGAGTTTCAATCCGTATGCGATGTATCTGGTAAGTAAGAATTTTGCTGTCGGGGTTGATATGGATAATGGATTTACCTATTATAAAGGCAATTATCAGGATGGTAGCGAGAGTTATTCGATGCATGGAACTAACTACAGTCTTCAGCTTACACCAACAGTAAGAAAGTATTTTGGAAATGGATCGGTAAGGCCATATTTAGGATTGAGCACTGGTGTGCTCATGGAGCATATGCGCGGTTATAGCAGTTTTGATGAACACACTACTACCGAGACCGGGTTCAGTTATTATCTTGCTCCGCAGGTCGGGGTTTCGTGGTGGGTAAACGATAAAGTTTTTTTGGATATGAAGGCAAGTTACAACCTGGTAGATTCATATTTTGGTAGTGCGTATCATACATTTGATTTGAAAATTGGAGTAGGGTTTAAAATCGGCAAATAGCACCTGATGGATGAAAACAAAAAGCCGGAAACAAATGTCTGTTTCCGGCTTTTTTAATTTTTTATGCTGAGGGTTTAGTCCCTGCGCCCTGTAAAAATCATTATGTAATACAGCAAAGTTGCAAGCGATGATAAAGCTGCCACTACATAGGTATAAGCGGCCCATTTAAGTGCATCCTGAGCTTTGGGATGCGATTCGTAAGTAGTAATTCCACTGTCGTTCAGCCAGAGCAGAGCGCGTCGGCTGGCATCTATTTCAACAGGCAGAGTTACAAAGCTGAACAGGGTAGTAGCGGCAAACAGAATGATGCCTACAAGCAGGAGTTGCGGGAATGTGTTAACCATCAAAATACCGGCCAGTAACACCCATTGCATATACCTGGATGCAAAACTAACCGCGGGCACCATTGCACTGCGCATTTTCAGAAACGCATAAGCTTCGGCATGTTGTACCGCATGTCCGCATTCGTGAGCTGCAACAGCTGCGGCTGAAATACTTGATTTGTAATATACGTCCTGGCTAAGGTTTACAGTTTTAGTCTGAGGATTGTAATGATCGGTAAGCTGTCCTTCAACAGAAACTACCTTTACATCAAAAACACCTTTGTCGCGAAGCATTTTTTCAGCAATATCCTTGCCGGTATAACCGCTTCCGATAGGCACGGCTGAGTACTTTTTAAATTTCGACTTCAATACCTGGCTTACGATCAGGCTTAGGATCATAAAGCCAATAAAAATCACTATGATTGACATTGTTTTTCTTTTTTTGATTTACTGTAATAACACAAATTTCCTGCCATTTGTTTATTTGCGACATTGTGTCAGTGGTGAATGTGAAATGGGGAAATAGTTAATGGGAAATTGCAGATGTTACTTACCAAATGGCAAATGATAAGTCGTGAAACGAAAATGATTATTATTGTACTTACTATAAGCTATTTCCTTTTAACCATTAACATCTGACTACTCGCCAATCGGAACAATTGTCTCATCGTGCCAGCTGGCATACATGGTATAGCTTTTTGAAATCCGGTTAACCTGGCCTTCCAGTAAATGAGGGTCAATTGATTTGATCTTTTTTGCAGGCACACCGGCATACACACTGCCGGATTCAACGAGGGTATTTTGCGAAACAACAGCTCCTGCCGCTATTATCGAGTTGCTTTCGACAATAACTCCATCCATAACTATGGCTCCCATCCCGATAAGTACATTGTCGTGAATTGTGCATCCGTGTATAATGGCGGCATGCGCAATTGAAACGTTGTTGCCAATGTTTACAGGAGCTTTCTGATATGTGCAGTGAATTATTGCACCATCCTGAATATTCACATTGTTACCGATACGGATAAAGTGAACATCGCCGCGGATTACAGCATTAAACCATACACTGCAATTATCACCCATAACTACATCGCCTACTATGGTAGCATTTTCGGCAATGAAAGTATTTTTTCCGATGGTTGGGGCTATTCCTTTTATAGGATATATGAGAGGCATGTTTTTGGGTTTTGGGATTTACGATTTACGAGGTACGATTTACGATTGACACGTTTTTACCTTTGAATTATGACATTTTTCCAATTTGTAAATCGTCTTTCGTAAATAGTACCTTCTTTTTAGTCTTCAGGGCTAAATGAATGCATTTCCTGTTCGCTGGTTTTCGGATAGTCGATGGAAAAATGAAGTCCCCGGCTTTCCTTACGTTCAAGTGCCATTTTAATAATTAAAGTAGCTACTTTTATCAGGTTACGGACTTCGCAGATCTTATCAATAAGTACTGAGCGTTTATACAGGTCCTCGGTTTCACGTTCGAGGATATTCAGGCGGTCGGCAGCACGTTTTAAACGAAGGTTTGATCGAACAATACCTACATAATTGGTCATAATACCCTGCAACTCTTTCATGGTTTGGGTAATAAGAACCATTTCTTCGTTCATAACGGTGCCTTCGGCATTCCAGTCGGGAATTTCGTTGCAGTAACCGATATCTTTTATTTTTTGTGAAGCATGAATACAGGCGCGGTGCGAATACACCAATGATTCGAGCAATGAGTTGCTTGCCAGTCGGTTGGCGCCGTGTAGACCAGTCGATGCACATTCGCCCGAAGCATATAGATTTATGATGGAGCTCTCAGCCCATTCATCTACTTTTATTCCTCCGCAGGTATAATGCGCCGCAGGTACAATCGGGATCATTTCTTTGGTCATATCAACACCTATGCTCAGGCACTTGGCGTAAATGGCCGGGAAATGGTTGATAAGCTCGTTTCTGTTGAGATGGCGGCAGTCGAGGTAAAGGTGGTCTTCGCCGCTTATTTTCAGTTCATTGTCGATAGCACGGGCAACAATATCACGCGGTGCAAGGGAAAGCCGCTTGTCGTACTTCTGCATAAACTCATTGCCTTTGATATCCTTCAGAATTCCTCCGAAACCACGTAATGCTTCAGTGATGAGGAAAGAAGGTTTTTCGATTGGATTATACAGCGAAGTAGGGTGAAACTGAATGAATTCCATCTTTTCGATGGTACCCTTGGCACGGTAAACCATTGCAATTCCATCTCCGGTTGCAATAGGAGGATTTGTAGTTGTGGCATACACATTTCCGGCACCACCGGTAGCCATAAGTGTTATCCGGGCAAGAATGGTGTCGATGCTGTTGTTCTTAACATCGAGCACGTAAGCGCCGTAACAGGTAATATCCGGTGTCCGGCGGTTTACATATTCCCCAAGGTGGTGCTGGGTAATGATTTCTATGGTAAAATGATTTTCGAGGATCTCGATGTTTTCATTTTCCCGTGCTCGTTCAAGAAGTGTTTCTTCTATTTCTAATCCGGTCTGGTCTTTATGATGTAAAACCCTGAATTCGGAGTGTCCGCCTTCTTTGGCCAGATCATATTGCCCGGAAGCGTTTTTATCAAAGTCCACACCCAGATCTATGAGTTCTTTTATTCTTTCAGGCGCTTCGGTAATGGTTATCCTCACTGCTTTTTCATCATTCAGGTCGTCACCGGCTATTAGCGTATCCTGTATATGTTTTTCATAAGTATCAGGAGTATACATTACAGCCGCAATTCCGCCCTGGGCGTATTTTGTGGCAGTTTCGTCGGCCTTGTTTTTGGCTACTATACAAACTTTTCCGTACTTCGCCGCCTTTAAAGCAAAGCTTAAACCGGCAATACCCGTTCCAATAACAAGGAAATCAACATGTCGTCGCATACTAATATAAAATAGAGTGCAAATTTAACAATTTAACCACGGCGTTTGATTGCTGGATTTCGTATTTAGTTAAATTTACAAAAGAGATATCAGGGTGAGTAAAGTAGAGGTGTCTATTAGTGACTGTTTATGGAGTTCCATTTTTCATAGCCATGTCCTGAGATTGTTTTCTCAAAGATTTAACGCCAATTTGTAAGCAAGGTTAAGAATTGTTAAATCAGTGTTTTACGGGCCTTGTGGAAATAATATTGCTCAGCCGGATACGTTTCATTCCAAACTAAATCTAAAACCATATGTCAAACTCCACCACATTCGGTAAAATCAATCAATGGGCTCGAAATTCCATCAGCCTGAAACTTTTGGTTATTGGTATTTTTGTATTGATCCTGCTTATTCCATCTGAGATGGTGCAATCGCTTATTCGCGACCGTGAAACTACCCGGAACGAGGCTATTTCTGAAATCTGGCGCACCTGGGGCGACCGGCAGGTACTGGCCGGCCCGGTAGTAAGTGTTCCTGTAATTACTTACAAATCATTGGCTAACGGAACCGTTGAGTCAAACACCCGCTACCTGCATTTCCTGCCCGAAAACTTATCCATTGCAGGAGATATTGCACCTGTGATCCGCTACCGCAGTATTTATGAAGTAGTACTGTATTCAGCCAGCCTGTCAGTAAATGGCAATTTTAAACCACTGGTTCCCAAAGGCCTTAACGTTCAGGCAGCTGATATTAAATGGGATAAAGCGTATGTTACCTTTGGAATTTCCGATATGAAAGGAGTGAAGGAAAATATTGACCTGGCCTGGAACGATTCAGTTTACCGCATGCAGCCGGGTGTGCCTGTTCATGATATTATTAGAGGAGGAGTGAGTTACCCGCTTGCCATTAATCCGGCTATTGATAACAAATTCAGTTTTAAATTGCAGCTGAACGGAAGCAGGCTGCTATCATTTCTGCCATTTGCATCCGATATGAATGTGAACCTGACTTCTTCATGGGCTAATCCGTCGTTTGAAGGTGCTTTTATTCCTGCCGACAAATCGGTTACCAAAGCTGGTTTCAATGCAAAATGGAAAATACTGGAACTGAACCGCAACTACGGACAATTCGGATTTGATGATTTCATAAACAGCAATAACGATGATGAGATGCCTAACCGCATGTTTGAAAATGACCGTATTGCTGCCGATAATACGGTTGGCGCTTTTGGTGTAAACCTTATCATGCCTGTTGACCAGTACCAGCGTACAACACGGGCAGCCAAATATGGAGTGCTCTTTGTAATTCTTACGTTTGTAACGTTCTTTTTCTTTGAATTACTGCGTAAAAAATATGTTCATCCGCTCCAATACCTGATTGTTGGATTTGCCATTATGTTATTTTACCTTTTATTGCTTTCATTAGCCGAATACTTGTTGTTCGATCTGGCATATGCCATTTCAGCCGTGGTGGTTACCCTGATGGTAATGCTGTACGCCAGCGCTATTTTTGCTAACCGGAAATACGGAATTATTGTCGGGCTCATACTGTTTATGCTGTATGCCTATTTCTACACGCTGCTGCAATTGCAACTCTATTCGCTGTTGTTTGGTTCCATCGGAATGGCGGTAATGCTTTCGGTGATTATGATTCTGACAAGGAATTTGCACAGGGAAAGGCAGGTTGAGGAGGTTGAATCAGAAGAGTAGTTTGTGAATAACTGAAAATAGTAAGCCCTGCCGGAAATTGGATTCTGGCAGGGCTTTGTTTTTTATTCGGGTGCAACTCGGGTTGCATTCTGTTTTTTTACAATCCCAACAACACCTTCACCGGTTCATTCCCTTCAAAAAGCATGCGCGACGGGTTTTCGAGCAGTTCTTTAACCATAACCAGGAAACTTACCGATTCGCGGCCGTCAATTACACGATGGTCATACGACAATGCGACGTACATCATAGGTGCAATAACAACTTGTCCGTTTACTGCAATCGGTCGTTCAATAATATTATGCATTCCGAGGATGGCACTTTGCGGTGGATTAAGTATTGGTGTTGACATCATAGAGCCAAAAACTCCGCCGTTGGTTATGGTAAAAGTGCCGCCGGTCATCTCTTCGAGAGTGATTTTGTTTTCGCGGGCTTTGCCGGCAAGTTCTTTAATCCGGAGCTCGATTTCGGCTAATGAAAGTGATTCTGCATTCCGGATAACAGGAACAACAAGCCCTTTGGGTGCGCTAACGGCAATTCCAACATCGGCATATTTATGAAAAATAAGTTCGTCGCCGTCGATCATGGCGTTGACCTGTGGGAATTTTGCCAATGCAATAGTTATTGCTTTGGTAAAAAACGACATAAAGCCGATACCTACTCCGTACTGCTCTTTAAATTTGTCGTTGTACTGCTTTTTCAGGCTCATGATCTGGCTCATATTCACCTCGTTGAAAGTGGTGAGCATGGCAGTTTCATTTTTTACGCTTACCAGGCGCTGAGCAAGTTTTATGCGTAAGGTCGAAAGTTTCTTGCGTTCCGTTTCGCGGGAGTTTTCAACAAAAGCCGGTTGAGCCTGTGGCGTCTGAGATGTTTTTCCTGAACTCGCATTAAGCACATCCTGGCGGGTTATGCGTGTATGCCCGAGTTGTTCGAGTACATCGCGACCGGTAAGCTGCTTTTCTTCCATTATTTTTCGCGCCAGAGGGGTGATTTTAACATCTGAATTGTCAGGAGCAGGTGCCGTAATGTGTTTAATTTCAAGATCAAGCGGTTTTGCCGTTTCAACTTTTGTTTCGGCTACAGCCGGCGCAACTTGTTCCGGAGCAGCAGCATCACTATCAATTTGTGCAATCACAGTCCCTATGCTCACGGTTTCGCCGGCTTCAACAAGGATAGTAACCGTTCCTGCTGCTTCAGCATTTACTGTAAGAGTAGCTTTGTCGGAGTCAATCTCAGCTATTTCGGCATCTTTTACAACATAATCACCGTTTTTCACCAGCCAGTTAGCAATCTGAACTTCGGTAATCGATTCGCCGGGGGTAGGGGCTTTTATTTCGAAAATCATATTTATTTAAATTTCTTTGTTTTCTATTCGCTTTGAGCGTTCGAGAGTTCAATTGACTTCGTCGTTCAAAGGTTCAATTGCTTCGCAGTTCATTGCTTCGTGATCAAGGTTCAATTCACTTAGTCGTTCAAATGTTCAAATGATCACATATTCGTTTGTTCAAATGTTTTATTTTTCACTGAACCTCTTTAGTCGTTAGCCAGATAAATTTTTTTGAATCCGCAACTTGTCACTTTTCACTCAATTTATGTCTTCCATTCCTTTGGAGCACAAAGCATCTTACACGTATTATTTCGGTTTTCGCAGGTGCAATCGCCAAAAGCTTTATCAATAATTTTAGCCTGCCGCTGAACATGCAACTTTGGTGAACCTGTTGCCGGACTTCCACTTTCGGGACGTGCTACCAGCAATAATTTTACACCTTTAAAATGACGTAGTATAAACGACCATGCGCCCATATTGGCTGGTTCTTCCTGCACCCATGCAAAAGTTTTTGCATTTGGATACCGCTTCATTATAGCATGCAATTGCTGAAGCGGGAAAGGGTATAATTGCTCAATCCGCACCAATGCTATGTTGTTGTGCTCACGTTTGCGTCTTTCTGCAACAAGGTCGTAATATACTTTCCCGTTACAAAAATTAACGCGTGTAACTTCTTCAGGATTAATATCATCATCAATTACTTCCTGAAATGATCCCCTGGTTAAAGCGGGTACCGGCGACATGCATTCAGGATGCCTGAGCAAACTTTTTGGAGTGAATACAATCAGTGGTTTACGGAAATCGCGGTGCACCTGTCGGCGAAGCAGGTGAAAAAAGTTAGCCGGAGTGGTGCAGTTAGCAACCTGCATATTATTTTCAGCACTCTGTTGCAGAAAACGTTCCATGCGCCCGCTCGAATGCTCCGGACCCTGGCCTTCGTATCCATGCGGAAGCAACATTACCAGCGAATTCATTACACGCCATTTTTCCTCGGCGCTCACAATATACTGGTCGATAACTATCTGCGCTCCGTTCATGAAATCGCCAAACTGGGCTTCCCAAATTGTGAGTGAAAAAGGCGAAGCAAGCGAATACCCGTATTCAAAACCTAAAACGCCATATTCCGAAAGTGGTGAATTGTAAACCTGAAAAGGCGCCTGGGTTGAACTTATATTTTGTAGAGGCGTGTATTTCTCTTCCGAATCCTCCATAGTGAGCACGGAATGACGATGCGAAAATGTTCCACGTTCCGAATCCTGACCGCTTAAGCGTACCGGAATTCCTTCTTCGAGTAAGGATGCATAAGCAAGCAACTCGCCCATAGCCCAGTCAACGGAACCTTTTTCGGTGAATGTTGTCCTGCGTTCCTCCATCAGGCGCAAAAGCTTTTTGAAAAATGGTTTTCCCTGTGGAACTGTAGTTATCTTTTTCGTTAGCTCAAGTAAATTTTCATAGCTAACGCTTGTGTTGACCGGTTTCAGAAAATCTTCTTCAGTGGCAGGGCGCAGGGTATGCCACGAATTCTCAAGAAACGTAATCACACGCGCTTTTTCGTCTTCTTTTGATTCGAGTAGCTCCTGTTCGAGTTCGTCGAGGAATGCTTTTTCAATTTCAGCAGCTTCCTCCTGCGTTATTGCTCCTTGTTCGATTAATTTGTTTACATAAATTGTTCGTGGATCATCATGTTTTTCAATGATCTTATACAAAATTGGTTGTGTGAAGCGTGGTTCGTCGCCTTCGTTGTGACCGTATTTCCGGTAGCCAAGTAGATCGATAAATACATCTCTGTTGAAACGCTGCCGGTATTCAACAGCTAATTCCATAGTATAAACCACAGCTTCAACATCATCAGCATTTACATGAAAAATAGGGCATTGAGTGGTTTTTGCCACATCGGTACAATACACTGAACTGCGTGCATCAAGGTAATTAGTTGTAAAACCGATCTGGTTATTTACCACCAGGTGAATAGTGCCTCCGGTGGTATATCCCTTGAGCTCCGACATTTGAAGGGTCTCATACACAACACCTTGTCCGGCTATGGAAGCATCGCCGTGTATGATTATGGGTACAATTTGTTTGTGATTATTATTATAATCGGTGTCAATTTTACAACGTGTGATTCCTTCAACAACAGGGCCAACCGTTTCGAGGTGCGAAGGATTGGGTGCTAATGAAATCTGCAAGGTTTGTCCTTCGGCAGTTGTGCGTTCCGACGAAAATCCGAGGTGGTATTTTACATCGCCAAGCAGGTATTCGTCTTCGAGCAGTTTGCCTTCAAATTCGTTGAAAATATCCTGGTATGGTTTACCGAGCGTGTTGGCAAGCACATTGAGCCTTCCACGGTGAGGCATCCCGATAATAAATTCGGTGATACCGGTTTCCGATCCCTTATTGATAATGGCATCGATGGCAGGGATAAGCGCTTCGCAGCCTTCGAGGGAAAAGCGTTTTTGCCCGATATATTTTTTATGAAGGAATTTCTCAAAAAGTACAGCACGGCTGAGTTCTTTGAGGATATGCAATTTCTTTTCGCGACTGAAGACAGGTGTGTTGCGGTTGTGTTCCATCCGGGCCATCAGCCATTCGTAAATCTCAGGACGGCGGATGTAAGCATATTCAATACCAACACTTTGGCAATAGGTTGTTTCGAGATGTTCAATAATACTGTTGAGCGAAGCATCACCGATGCCGATTTCGCCGCCGGCTTTAAAAACCTGTTCGCGGTCTTCCTCTGTAAGACCAAAGTTATCGATATGAAGGGTAGGGGAGTAAGTGCGCCGGGTTCGTACCGGGTTTGTTTTTGTAAATAAATGACCTCTTTTGCGGTATTCGTTAATCAGGTCGATAACTTTAAACTCACCGGGTTTAGTTTCAGTCTGTGGCATAAGCTTGCCGCTGAACTCGAATCCCTGGAAAAATCTGCGCCAGCCTGTTTCTATACTTTCAGGATCCTGTTTGTACTGCCGGTAAAGTTCTTCAATCGTTTCGTGGTCGGCATTACTCAGAAAGGATAATTCATCCATATATGTTTTTTATCAGAAACGTTTACTAATTAGATATGTTCAGTCAAAATTAGCAAAATATTAACAACTGTTGACAGGCACTAAGAAAACAATACCCGATTGGTACTCATCTGATCTGATAAACGCTTACAAATAGAATTCCCTCAATTGCTTATTTCTTTATAACTATTGTGTTATGGGTCTCATTATCAGAGTTTACAACTACTACATAACTTCCTGCCTTAACGGCGCTTCCCTGTTGATCTGTTCCATCCCAGGTTGCCTTCTGCAAGCCGCTATTATTATTTGATTGTGTCGATAGTGTTTTGACTTTTCTTCCCTGCAAATCAAAAATGGTAATTTCAGTATTATTTGGTGATGTGTAAGAAATTGTAGTTTCCTGATCAAAAGGGCAGGGAGCTGCATTTATAAAATGATCCGATTTTGGATTTTCGGCTGTCCCTCCGAAGATGTAATCAAAATACGAATAGTAAATAGTGCTGTAACCCTGGCGTTCTGACTCCCAGAACAAGTGAACACGTATAAAATAGGAATCTGGAAATGATTCAAATAGTTGTGGGTTCCGGTCTTCGCCAGGCCATTGAGAAATATTCTGTACACCAGGATTAAAGGCTACCGGAGCCTCAGCAAATATTTCATCCTGTGCAAGTGAATCAGAAACATATGCCAGGAAATAATTCATACTGTTCTTAACTGCAATCATATAATCGGCTAATGCAGGTTGCGTATAGTTGAAAGTTGGAGAGTTACGGTATTCGACATCTGACAGCCAATATGTAAACAGTATTAAACCTGCAGGGTTTGATCCTACTCTATTTTGCATGGCAAAGGATTGTCCAAAAATATTTGCTGTTGTCAAACCGGTGCTTTCTCCGGCAACTGTCTTTATAGTTTGGTCATTAATACCCCAGGTGCCCTGATAATAATAGATGTGTTTTGAAAGGACAGTTGTATTGCCACCATCCGGTTTCAGATATACAAGGACGTTCCCTGACGAAAGAACCGGGGAATGTGCTCCAACCGAATCAATTGCATAAGGACTTGTAAACGAATTGGTTTCGTATATAAAATTCGAAACGTATATCTTTCCGCTATTCTCCCATGCCACTATTCCTGAATTACCGATTGACAGATTAATATCATCTCCGGAGAGATCAGCTAATTTTTTTACTTCTGAAATAGTTCCGTCAGTCTGATAGCGAAAATAATTCAGATCGATATCGGCGCCTTCGTTTGTTTGGTAGAAAACAAAAATATCAGTCGATGACGAACCCGCACTTAGGTCGAGGGTTTTCGGGTGAGTGAGTTTAACATCAGGTTCTGTTAGTGCAACATGAACCTCTCCCAATGATGGTTCCAGACTTCGGTAACATAATTGTGTTGTGGTCGCATTCAGTTCCTGATCCCAGAAAAGCAGGTCGCTGCTGTAACTGCTTTGCAGACATGCATTCCTGTTAAAGTGCGACGAATCCGTTACAGGTTTATTTGTTGCCCATTCGCCTAATGATACCTGTGCTGAAAGAATTAATGGTAATGAGAAGATAAACAAAAGTATAGTTGTTTTCATACGATCAACATTATTTGGATTCATAAAGCTGTGGATTGATTGTGCTTCAAATTTACTAAAATTTGTGCCTGCTATAATTTATTGAATCACTAATTATTGATTTCTATAAAGTTTTAAGAAAGAGCTGAAAATAAAAAAGCCCGTTCTAACGAACAGGCTTCATTAATTCTGCTTGTATCTGGTGAAATTATGCAGGATGAATTGCTTCAACCGGACAAACATCAGCGCAGGAACCGCAATCGGTGCAGATATCAGCGTCGATTTTATAAATATCACCTTCGGTGATAGCTTCAACCGGACACTCGTCAATGCAAGTTCCGCAAGCGGTGCAGTCATCAGTAATAACGTAAGCCATTTGTTAGGGAGTTTAAAATTAACGTTGCAAATATAAGTAGTATTATTGTTATCGTACGTTTAAAAATAAATATTAACCTGTTTTTAACGTATGTTTCAAAAGTAACTTATTTTAAGATGAAGTATTGTGTGTTATAAATCAATGATAAACAAACAGATAAAGATATGTAACTTTTTCTTTTTAGAATTTATCTAAATAAGATTTTAAACTTCTGTTCTGTTAAAAACTTATACCTTTGTGGCGTTATTCATTCAAAAAACAAAAGCATGAGCGAACAGTCTAACTTCATCGAGAAAGAAGATGTTGTTGTAAAATTTTGTGGCGATTCAGGCGATGGTATGCAACTTGCCGGAACACTTTTCAGCGATGCTGCCGCACTTCAGGGTCTCGACCTGGCTACTTTTCCCGATTATCCTGCCGAAATCCGTGCCCCTCAAAATACCGTAGCTGGTGTTTCTGGCTTTCAGGTGCATGTAGGTAGGAAGAAAATTGAGACTACCGGCGATTTCGTTGATATTCTTGTAGCCATGAACCCGGCTTCGCTGAAGTCAAATCTAAAGTGGACACGACCTGGAGCTACCATTATTGTAGATGCAGATATGTTCGACGAGGCAACCTGCAAAAAAGCAGGATACCAGACCAACCCGCTGGAAGATGACAGCCTGAACGGTTACAACCTGGTAAAAGCTCCTGTTACGATGCTGACGCGTAATATTTTACAGCCCCTGGGTATTGACAATAAAACTGCTGACCGCACCCGAAATGTCTTCACATTAGGTATAATTTACCATATCTTTAGCTGGAGCCTCGATTCGACTGTTCATTATTTCAAAGATAAGTTTAAGAAAAAACCACAAATGATCGAGGCTAATAAACTGGTCCTCGAAACAGGTTATAGTTATGCTGATACTGTTGAAACTTTAGGTTCATCCTATCATATCGCCAAAGCAAAAATGGCTCCCGGCCGTTATCGTAATATCACCGGAAACGTAGCAACAGCCTGGGGTTTTCTGGCAGCTTCGGAGCGTTCGGGCAGGCCTTTATTCCTCGGTTCGTACCCTATAACCCCTGCAACTGAAATCCTGATTGAACTTGCCCGCCACAAATCGCTTGGCGCAAAAGTATTTCAGGCTGAAGACGAAATTGCAGGTATCTGCTCGGCAATAGGTGCCAGCTATTCCGGTTCTTTAGCGTTAACAACAACTTCGGGTCCTGGCCTTTCGCTGAAAAGTGAAGCAATAGGCCTTGCTGTTATGACTGAGTTGCCATTGGTGATTGTTGATGTTCAGCGTGGCGGTCCTTCAACCGGATTACCAACCAAAAGTGAGCAAAGCGACCTTATGCAGGCGTTGTTCGGCCGTAATGGCGAAGCTCCTGTTGTTGTAATAGCAGCTTCTACGCCAGCCGATTGTTTCGATTATGCTTACGAATCGGCAAAAATTGCCATGGAGCACATGACGCCTGTAATGTTGCTTACTGATGGATCGCTGGGTAACGGATCGCAATTGTTCCGAATTCCGAAAGTAGCTGATCTTCCTTCAATTACGCCACCAATGGCTGAGCCAAACGATAAAGATTATAAGCCTTACAAGCGCGATCCGGAAACCTTAGTCCGCAAATGGGCAATCCCCGGAACCGAAGGCCTTCGTCATCGCATCGGAGGGTTGGAAAAAGAAAATGTTTCTGGCAATGTAAGTACCGATCCGGCCAATCACCAGTTAATGACTGATATTCGTGAAGCAAAAATTCAGAAGATAGCCGATTTTATACCTGAACAAGGAATTGTTGGCTCAAAAAAAGGTGATGTACTTGTGGTAAGCTGGGGTGGAACCCGGGGAACAACTCAGGCTGCTGTTGAAGAATTACAGAAAGAAGGTAAAAAGATCAGCCTTGCACACTTCCATCATATTATGCCTTTGCCTAAAAATACACATGAAGTATTATCAGGCTTTAAGAAAATAATAGTTTGTGAACTTAACAGCGGGCAGTTTGTTAACTACCTGAGGATGAAAGAACCTGACTTTAAATACACACAGTATAATAAGGTAATGGGACTTCCGTTTACAGTAACCGAGTTGGTAACAAAGTTTAACGAAATGCTTTAGGAGGTAAAAATTATGTTTGAATTTCCAAATAAAACCATAGAACGATCGGTTGTTGAACTTAACAAAGCCGATTTTGTAAGCGACCAGATGGTAAAATGGTGCCCCGGTTGCGGTGCGCATGCCATTCTCGCTTCCATTGCCAACGTGTTTCCGAAAATCGGTTACCGTAAGGAAAATTTCATGATGGTTTCCGGTATCGGGTGCTCCTCGCGTTTTCCTTATTATGTGAATACATATGGATTTCATGGTATTCACGGACGTGCCAACCCCATAGCTTCGGGAATCAAAATCGCAAATCCGCGCTTAAGTGTATGGATTGCAACAGGCGATGGCGATTCAATGGCTATTGGCGGTAACCATTTTATACATATTATACGTCGTAATATCGATGTAAATATTGTGATGTTCAACAACCAGATTTACGGTCTTACAAAAGGACAGTATTCGCCAACAACCCCTATGGGCAGTGTTACCAAAACATCGCCACAGGGAACCATCGAACATCCTTTTAATCCGGGCGAACTCGTGCTTGGTGCCCAGGGGACTTTCTTTGCCCGCGCAGTGGATACCAATGTGAAACTGATGACCGAAGTTATGTTTGAAGCAGCTCGTCACGATGGAACGTCTGTAATTGAAATACTTCAGAATTGTATCATTTTTGCCGATAAAACCCACCATGCGGTTACTGATAAAGAAGTTCGCGATGATTCACAGATTCATATCAAGAATGGTGAACCATTGATTTTCGGTAAAAACCGCGATAAGGGAATTCGCCTTAACGGAACACAACTTGAGGTGGTTACCATAGGTGAAAACGGCATTACTGAGGACGATCTGCTTGTTCACGATCAGTATCAGCAAGATCCCGGAGTGCACCTGATGATTGCAAAAATGTATCCGCCACACTTCCCGGTTGCATTGGGCGTAATTCGCTCAGCTATGTATCCTACTTACGACGATATGGTTGAAGATCAGATTGCTGAAGCTAAAGCAACAAGTAAAATTCTTTGTGTTGATGACCTGCTTAATAGCGGTGATACCTGGGAAATTAAATAGATTTATTACTTTTTATTCGAGCCTCCGGAGATTTTCGGGGGCTTTTTTTTTGTGCTTTTTTTCTTGTGAGTTTGATTTTGCCTCTGTTTTTTTAGGGTGATATTTAAGCGGATGTTTTGGGTATTATTTTGAAATAATCATACACTGCTCATGTAGTTCTTTACTTCCATATAGATCTCTTCCCGGTTGATAAACTACTGAGTGTGTTAATAAGTAGCTGTAAATAAGATTTGTATATGATGTTGTAGTTCTTTCAACTACAAAATTTATCTATAATCAACTATAGTAAAAGGGCCTGTTTCTTTACAGGAAAAGCTATGCCTTCGCTCTACTTTTGATGCAATTCTTTTGCACTATAATATTGGTGCAGGCAATTACAAATTAGCTAAAAGAACTTACAAACTATTGTTTGAACGTTGATTTTAGCTATTATTTGAGCCTAATCTTGATTTGATAATCACTTGATAATGAAAAATATGACATGCTCTTTCGCTTTTGCGGTGCTGCTTTGCGGTATTTGTTCGGTGCAAGCAAGTAGTCAGACCATTGCAACAGGACATATTTCGGCAGAAGTAGTTGAATCAGTAAGTGCAACATCCTATGCTTCAACAGATTTTGTGATTAGTAATGCTGAATTAACAGAAGATAATAAGGGGTTTATCACCGCCGAAAACATAAAGATGGGAACAATCCGGATAAATTCCGGGCAAAATGTAGCTTGTAATGTCACTTTTAAACCTGCAGTGCTTTTTGATGGAAATGGAAACGGTTTTATTTTGGAACCTATGACTCTGGATTCTGAAGAAGCTGACAGACAAAGAGTTGACGGAATAAAAAATATTGAACTTGTGGGGCGGGCCACGCTTGATTCATGTCAGGCTAAAGGGCTGTACCAGGGGTCGTACACATTGGTTTTTGCCTATAACTGATGCAAAAATTAAAGGTAATTGCCAATTTTTTTTAGTTGTAAGAGAGTAAAATCGCCCGATTTTCTCTTTGCAGATATCCGATTTTTTAGCATTTAATCCTGTTTTTACAGGCTATTTTTTTTGATATTATTTTATAACGGAAGAGAAAAAAATTGACGAGTCGTTCAGGACTTCGCCAGTTATTTTATTTTACAAAACGTAAAATAAATTTTCACACTTGCGGTGTAAAATATTTTTTCATTGGAAAGCCTGATGTAGAATTATAATAATATTTGAAAAAAATAAATATTTGAAATTGAGATACATGGTGTTTTTTATCATGCAGTTTGTTGTGCCCTAAAGTTTCCAATACTTTAGTTTGGCACGAATTTGGCAGGAGTTTTCTCCAAACTCGAAAAAACAAACATTAAAAACTCACTAAAACTCTATTAAAACAAATGAAAAACATGAAAAAATTACTCGTTCTCGCTATTGTTGTTCTTGGATTCGCTACCAGCTCATTTGCACAAGTTAGTGCTACTGCCACTGCCACAGGAACTATTGTTTCACCTATTGCAATTACTAAGACCCAGGATTTGAATTTTGGAAATGTAGCTGTTAGTGCAACACCTGGTTCTGTTATCCTTGCTCCTGATGCATCACGCTCAATTACCGGTGGTGTAACTCTTCCAGCTGTTGCCGGTACTGTAACCGCAGCTCATTTTGATGTAACAGGTACACCAAGTTACACTTATTCAATTACCCTTCCAAGTACATCAACCACTGTTTCTTCTGGTACCGACAATATGGTTGTGGATAACTTTACAAGTTTCCCAGCTACTACAGGAACACTTGATGCTCTTGGAGTTCAGACTGTAAATGTTGGCGCAACTTTAAATGTTGATGCTTCACAGGCACCGGGAACATATACTTCTGCAGTTCCATTCGAAGTAACAGTTAACTACAACTAAGATATTTTTTATCCAAAAAAACGCTGCTACGTGCAGCGTTTTTTTTGGATATCAAACTTTCACTATTTCGCTTGACTTCCAATAACTTGTATATACTTAACAATAGTTAAAATGAAAAAGAATCTGCCAGGATTTCTTACCCTGATTTTAATAACAGGATTATTTCTCACAAAAGTAAACGCTCAGGTAAGTGTTTCAGCCCAGGTCTTTGCCGAAGTCATAGAAGCTCTTACTGCTACTGAAACTTCTCAGCTTAGCTTCGGAAAATTTTCACCGGAGACCAATGGAGGCGAAATCCGCCTATCTCCTGATGGTGTTCGTTATGTTAACGGCAGCGTGGTGCTCAGCGGAGGAGGCCATAGTGCTGGAAGTTTTGTTATAACCGGCGAAGATCAGGCAACATATTCCATTACCCTGCCTGCAGGTGAAGCTTTACTGACTAACAGTACAGGTTCAAAAGTTATGATGGTAACTGATTGGGAATCAATTCCTGCACCCGGAATCGGGATTGGTATGCTTAACGGTGGTTCTCAGGAAGTTAAAATCGGAGCAACACTTATAGTTGGTTCAGTAAACGATAATCCAAAAGGCATTTATACCGGAACATATTTCGTTACATTTTCATATAACTAGAACTGAGTGTTGACGTTCTCAGGATCTGCTAAACGACCTTGAACGCCTCAAACACAAAAGTCCCTGATTGAATTAATATAGTTGTCTGGATAGTGTTGTGAAGCCGTAATCATTTGTTTAGCAGTTGTTTCTGAAGAGATCAGATAAAGAAAATACTTTTGAAATTCATTTTTATTTTAACTTCCTTTTTTGGGCTAATCCCGGAAAATGGAAGTTTTTGGTTTTTTAGCTGGAACTAAAAGTTTATTTCACTCCAGATGTTTCTGCGAACAACCTGATACTTTTACCAGTTTGTATTAATTACTATTGCAGAATTGATGTTAATTCTGAAAATGTTAAGATTGTAGCTGCTTTATTTTGATATATGTTGCTGTTTTTATAGGTTTTAGCGCCCGGAATTTTGTGATAACATGCAATTCTTTAGTAAATTTGCAATTAATTCGTACTTTCCCTATTACAAATGGCTCAAAGAGTCATTAACCTTTGCATCAGTTAGGGTTAGTAGCCTTAAATTATTGAAAAAATAAAAAACCATGAGAATCAGAGTCCTGATGATGAACCAATTTTCGGCCGTTAAGGTTATGCGAAATGCTGTTGTTGCAACTTTTTTTGTGCTTTGTCTGAGCGGTTTGCCGCTGGAAGCATTTTCACAGGGAAATCTGCTGATTACACCCCGCCGCGTTGTATTTGAAGGCTTAGTGAAAACCCAGGAGCTAAACCTAGCGAACACTGGTAAAGACACAGCCCGTTATAACGTTTCTATCATTCAATACCGCATGAATGAGGACGGCTCATTTGTTGAGATAACTGAACCAGATCCGGGACAGAATTTTGCAGATAAAAATATCCGGTTTTTCCCCCGCTCAGTTACCCTTGCACCTAATGAAGCTCAGGTGGTTAAAATGCAACTTACCAAAACAAATACTTTAACACCAGGCGAATACCGTTCGCATGTTTACTTTCGTGCTGTACCGATGGAAAAGGCCCTGGGTGACGAAGAAACCAGGAAAGATTCGGCCGGTATTTCGGTACAGCTGATCCCGATCTTCGGAATAACGATACCGGTTATCATCAGGGTAGGGGAATCGACAACTAAAGTTACGCTGACTGACCTTGCGGTTGAAATGGCTAGCGATACTCTGCCACGTTTGAGAATGACTTTTAACAGAATCGGTAATATGTCAGTTTATGGCGATATCTCAGTGAAATATACTTCTCCTGAAGGAAAAATTACTGAAGTAGGCATTGTAAAGGGTATTGCTGTATATACTCCAAATACTTTGCGACGTTTTCAGCTCGATTTAAAAAGATTACCAGAAATTGATTATCACAAAGGATCATTGACAGTGGAATATACAACACAATCGGATACTAAATCCGAAAAACTTGCCAAAGCTGAACTGATATTGAATTGATCGGGCAGTAGAATACTTTCCCGGATATTTGACTAACTCTACTTAAGCTATAATGATACTCGTTTTTTTAACTTTACTTATTGCCCTTTCGATCGTATTTATACTCTCCGGAAGATATTCCAGTTTTTCCCTGATTGCTGTTTATTTTGCAACAAAAGGCAAACAAACCTATGCTGCAACGAAAATAGATTTGAGATATATAACGGGACTGAAGCCGATAACAAAATTGTGTTGTTATATTTTTAAAGACACCTATTCCGGTTTTATAACAGGTTTATCAAATGTTATAAGGCAAAAGGTATTTATCATATCCACTCCTAAGGTATTGGGTTCATGAAAATTTACGCTGACAGATTTATGCAGGTATTTTTTTCACCTGCCAGGATGCCTCATGGCATTTTCGGAATTTCCGGTTCGTTAAAGAATTTAATACTGCTCCTTTTATTGGTAATGGGAGCCTTTGGTGCTGCAGGGCAAGTGACAATAGTTAATTACAGTTTTGCCGGTGTGGCTGCTTATCCGGCTTCACCAACAACAACTGCTACCGGCGTATCTTGTGCTGCAACATCTACACAAGCTTTTTCAACTGCAAATGGAACTGCAACAGGTACAAATGCTTTCACAGCAAATACAAATACCAACCCTGGAGCTGTAAGAATGCAAAATTCCAGTGGAACAAATACTAAGTACTGGAATTTTGCGATTGCCGGTGCTAATTTGCCTGATTACAGAACTTTTAGAATTTATTTTCAATCCCTGAGAGCAAATTCTGGTGCGACTACTATTACTGTTCAGTATAGTTTGAATGGTGGTGCTTTTACTGGTTTTTCATCCAACACCACAACAATAACTACTTCTTATGCTGAAACAGTAATCAATTTGCCTACTTTAGTTGATAATCCTACAAGTTTGGATATCAGATTGTTTGCCAGTGGAGCATCTGGTACTGGCGAATTACGACTGGATAATTTTCAGGTTCAGGGAATCTGCACTCCCATCCAACCCTCCGCTATTATCGGAAGCGCAACTCCTTGTCTCGGATCTTCTCAAACATACAGCGTTACAAATGTTTCAGGTGTTACTTACAACTGGACTTTCCCTGCAGGATGGGCTCAAACTGCCGGTGGTACAACAAATTCTGTAACAGTTACAACTGCTGCAGGTTCGGGAAATATAACAGTTACGCCAACAAACGCATGTGGAACTGGCCCGGCTCAAACACTCGCCGTGGTTATGACTTCAGCAGATGATCAGAATGCTGCAGGAACAGACACCTGGATAGGTCATGTTTATGATGGAACTAATTTTAACGATTATGCAGGATATTTCAGCGAAGCAATAACGTTTAACCAAAATTTCGGAGGGAATACTGTTTGCTTTGATTTTACATCCAATTCAGTAACACGGTCAATTTATACCGAAACTTTTTCGGTTCGCTACAGGATGAATTCGACCAGCAGAGGGTTATTTGTTGCGGATTTGGGTTCGGACGATGGCAGCAGGCTTACCGTGGATGGTTCACTGGTATATAATAATTGGGCGGATCAGGGTTTTACAACCCGGTCAGGTGTTTTGATGAATCTTACAGGAACCAGTCAGTTAGTGTATGATTTTTATGAAAATGGCGGGGGCAACAGTGTTGTTTTTCAAAACTTCACATCACTAATTGGTAATACCCTGAGTAGTAATACAAATCAGGCTATCTGCATGGGTGCAACAGGCTCCGCAATATCGGGTGATGTTTTCGGTGCTTTGCCTTCGGGTATAAGTTTATCGGGCACCGGATATCAATGGACATACAGCACTACTCCAGCCGGAATAAGGACAATTATACCCGGTGCTACATCTGCAAGTTTTACTCCGGATGCTTCTGTTGCACCTTTCAATGTTGCCGGTACATTTTATGTGTATCGCAATGCTGTGCTTACGAGTGGAAACAATGTTGCACCAAATCCATATACAGCAACTAATGAATCAGATGCTGCTATAGTAACGGTTACAGATCCTCCAACAGCAACATTTTCTTATGCGGGAAATCCGTTTTGCACAACTTCAGGCATTGGAGCTGTTACTTTTTCGGGCACAACAGGAGGAGCATTTTCGGCTTCACCCTCTGGACTTAATATTGATGCATTAACTGGAACTATTACACCTGTTGGCAGTACGCCGGGAGTTTACACAGTCACTTACACAATACCTGCTGCAGGCGGATGCGGAATTGTAACAGTTACAACTTCAGTAACAGTTGCAGCTGCTGTTGAAGCTCCGGTTTTTGTACTTGGTGCCAATTCCACAAGAGCGCAGGGAGCCGGAACAATGATATATTCAGCAACTGCGGCTAACAGCACCGGAATTACATATTCGCTTGATGCTGCCAGTATTTTGGGCGGAAACAGCATTGATCCGGCTACAGGAAGCGTAACTTTTAATGCCCTATGGACTGGTACAAGTATTATAACGGCAACAGCTGCAGGATGTAACGGCCCTATTAGTTCATCGCATAATGCAACCACAGCCATTTTGGCGACTTATTATTCATATCAGTCCGGGAACTGGAATAATCCGAATACATGGACTTTTGATCCCGGCGGATCAACCGGTCCTGTTGCTTCTATTCCTGGAAACGATAATCCTGTTGTAATTCTTTCGGGCCGTATTGTTACTTTAACTGCTGATGTGGCTACCACCAATCATGATCTTACAATAAAGCAGGGTGGAATTCTCAACCAATCGACTTACAGATTCACTAACACACTTTCTGCGCTTCGTGGTGGCGGAACTTTGCAGCTTGCGTCAGCATACTTTCCGATTGTAACTTACAACACATTTGTCACTACCGATGGCGGTACTACCGAATACAAGACACCCGGGGCTTTTGATCTGCCTGCAGCTCAGAATATATATTTTCACCTTACAATTAATGATAACGCACAAATTGCCCGGCAGGTTAATGATTTGATGATCAACGGTAATCTTACTGTTTCAAGAGGTGTTTTTCAAATTAATAATGCTTCTGCAGTCAGGAGACAATTAACAATTAAAGGCAATGTTACTGTCGAAAGTTCAGCTTCTATTACGGTTGGGACAGGTAATACGGTTACAGGTACTGATGCTCCATTAACTGTTGCTGACGGAGGAACGGCTCCATTCTTGAACTATTATAACAACGAAACCCACAGGATAATAGTTCTGGGCGATTTTACCAATCATGGAACCGTAAGATTTACAAACCAGGCAGCACCAAAATACGATGCATTTACAACCACAGGTGCAGCAACCGTTTATTTTCAAGGGAGTAGCAATAATTTACTTACTTGTAACGGAACCACTGATTTTTATAATTTAATAGTTGATAAAGGGAGCGACCAAACTTTTAAACTTACCGTTTACTCAAATAATTATCCGAATTTCAGGTTGTTCGGAGCCAATAATTCAAGAAGCGCCAATTCGGCTACTGCTAATCCTGATATCAAAAAAGCGCTTTGGGTACGAAACGGAACACTTGTGCTGCAGGGTTTAACAGTTATCCCTTCTTTGTCAGAAGGAACAACTGTTTCAGGAACAGCTACTTCGCACTATTGCATTCCGGCTAACGGAGCTATTACACTTGATGGTACCGAGGTTATTGTACTTTCAACAGCTGATGATTTCACCGAAATTAATGCAGCATATAATCTAACAGGCGGATCTAATGCTCTTTACGGTATAAATACCGGATCAGGAAGTGTGAGCGGCCTTTCAATCCTTGGTAAACTTCAGGTTAACAACGGCTATTTGTCAACCCGCGAATCAGCAGGATTGCTATACTGGAGTTATGCATCAGGGCAATTTGTATTGAATAACGGAACTGTTGATACCAAGCAATTTCATAATCCCGAAGGCGGAGTTATAGGATTGTCGACATTCCGTCAAACAGGCGGGACGCTTTTACTGAGAGGGCGATTCCGGAATACGGTAAGTTATACCCAGCCGGCTCACCTTGCTACTCCCGCTTTAAATACTTCGAGGGCAGCAAACGGAATAAATTCTACTGCCGGGTATGGTACCATGCACATCAGCGCTAATGCATCCAACGGTTTTATTATGTCGGGTGGTACAATAAATGTGTACGATGTAACCGGAACCACTGCAACATCATACGCCTTTCTGGTTAATTGTCCGACAGCCAATATAAATGTAAGCGGCGGCACTGTTCAGTTTCTTCCAACTTCAGGAACTGTTCTGGCAGATGCTCCTTATCTTGTAAATTCGCTTGCTTCGTTTGGCAACATGGTAGTTGACAGGCAGAGCGGGACTTCGATAGTTCAACTAAGTGTCAATCCGTTGAATGTACTGCAGAATCTTACAATCAACTCGGGAGTGCTGAATACCAATAACCTGGATGTGACAATTGGAGGTAATTTTTCTATTGCTAGTGGAACAACCTATACCTCAGGCACTAACAGCACTGTTTTTAACGGATTAACTACACAGACTTTTACAATAAATCTTGCGAGTGCTCTTTCGCTGAATATGTTTAAAATCAGCAAACCCGCCGGTATTGCTGTGGTTATGGCCGGAACCCAGAATGTACTCAATACAGCTTCGCTGTCGATATTGAGTGGCAGGCTTGATGACAATGGCAAGACTATAAACGTTTCGGGAAACATTTACAATGCTGGTATTCATCTCAGTTCAACCGGAACGGGTAAGATAGTTATGAACAGCGATGCAGTTGTTCAAACTATTGATGGTGATGGCACAGGTATTTTTCAAAACATTGAATTTAATAAACCCACTGCCGGGACCAATGCTGTATTAGTACTCAAAAATATTAGCGTAAACGGTGTTATATCGTTTTCAGGTGCCGGTAATAAACCGCTTAACCTGCAAACCAACAATCTTTTGCTTGGCGCTTCAGCCGCCATTACCGGTGCAGATGCGAATAAATTTATACAAACCAGTGGCAATGCCGGCGATGGAGGTGTTACGAAAATGTATTCGGCGACATCTGAAAGTTTTATTTTCCCGGTTGGTGCACCTACACTGGCTCCTGCAGTATTTCCTGCGAAATACACGCCAGCTGTGATTTCAATAAACGGAACTCCTGCAACTTATGGAACAATTACTGTAGTTCCTGTTGGTATTGAACATCCGAATACCACCGAAAAGGGACGCAGTTTAACCTATTACTGGCGTGTAAAATCGGGTGGCGGTTTCAGTTTAGGGGCAGCTACAGTATCACACAGTTACTCCTATTCATCATCTGATGTTGTAACCGCTGGAATTGATCCTACCGAAGATCACTATGTTCCTGCGCGTTTCGACAGAGCTACAAATACCTGGACCAAAGGAACAAATGCAAGCATAAATACAACAACCAATACCATGAGTACGCCGTGGTTATCCACTACCGGAAATATCGATGGCGAATATACAGCCGGCGACGATGATCCAACCAATCCATTTGGAACACCAAGGATTTTTTATAGTCGGATAAATGGTGCTGCTGCAGGAAGCGGACTCTGGAGCAATGCCAACACCTGGTCGTTTACCAACAATACCGGAACTGCAAATACAGCGGGTCAGATTCCCGGAATTAACGATATTGTAATTATTGGAGAAAAAGACTCAGTATATCTGGCAACAAATAACACTGCTGATAATACTGATCCCAGAAGTTGTGCCAGTCTTCAGATTGAATCTGGATCAGCACTTGATATAGGCTTTAACACTAACTGTAAATTTAGTATTGTAACATCGCATCCTAACGGAAACGGAAATTTCAGGTTAACAACTTCGTGGAATTCGGGCGCAACGTATGCTTTCCCAGCCGGAGATTTTTCGGATTTCAATATCAACCTTGGTACGACTGAACTATACTCGACTAATCCTGCAGCCGGAACTACCTATTGGTTGCCGAACGGAACACTTTCGTACGGTAATTTAATATTGTCGCCTTTAGGCGGATCAAATATCATTTTCCCGAATAACGATTTAATTATATATGGTAATTTAATTACCCGCGGACAAAATGCGGATTCGTGGTTTTGCCCGGCTTGGAACACAAATTACCCTACCGCCCCTGTAAATCGTGTTGCTAAAACGATTACAATAAACGGTAATCTCGACATACAAGGTGGCGCTTTGATATGGTATGGCAATGCAGCGATTACACAAAATATAGTTGTATATGGTGATGTAAAAGTTGCACCAAATTCGGCAATACAGGTGTATAGCGGTGCCACCAGCCAGAATTTATCCATCGGCGGAAGCCTGATCAATAATACGGTAGGAACTATGGCCAGTGGTACAACAACTATACGTCAGTGCAATTTTACTACTTTGCCTGTAACTTTCTTTGGAAATACTCCTGCATTCATTACCAATACATTAAATGCTCCGCTTACTGTTTTTCAGCGCTTGAATTTAAATAAAGGCGTTTCGCAGGCCACAACTCTTACCGTTAATATTACCGGTACTTTTACAACACCAACTGATAACTGGCTTTTTTTACAAAGTGGTACATTTGTTTACAACCGAAGCGGCAACCTGAATATTGCCACTGGCACGCCTCTTGTTATTCCAGCTATAGCAGGATTAACAATTGATAATACAAATTCCAATATCACAATCGGAACAAATACGATAAGCGGTACTATCCTTAATCTCAGCGGGAAACTTAAGCTGACTTCTAATTTTACCGGGAATGTTTTTATTGGTACCAATGGAACAACAGCAGCAAATCATAATGATATTCAATATTCAAGCGGTGGAGCTTCTTCCATTGAAATCGCAAATGGGAATCTGATTGTTAACGGGCAGATACGTCGCGACCCTTCCAATTCAGCAGGGATATTAAGCTACACTCAAACAGGAGGTTCGGTTACTATTTTAGGAAACGCGACTGCAATTGCTCCTTCCAATACCAATAATGCGAAACTTGAAGTTTTAAACAATGGCAGCCGGTTTACCATGTCAGGAGGCACACTTACTCTTGTTCGCGGTGGCGGAAGCAATGCCTTCGGCGATTTGTACCTTAGGCCACAGACCGGCAGTGTTACAGGTGGAACTATACTTTTGGCTCCCGGCACAACAGGGGCTCAAAATTTTCTGATCGAAGCCAGCATTCCTTTATACAATCTTACTTTAACCGGATCAGCCGGAAATACAGCTACAGCCAACCTGATGGTTAGTCCACTCGTGCTGAATGGCAATATCATAATCGGGGCAAACACGGTATTCAATACCAACAGTATTAATACCACTTTCAACGGTAATTATACAAATAGTGCGGGCATTTCCGGATACCTTGCAGGCACCAATCTCACAACTTTCGGGGCATTAAATGCTTCTTCTTACCTGGGGTCGCAAAGCCTCACCGGGGCCACAACGTTTTACAACCTGTTGGTTAAACCAGGTGCAATGCTCACTGTAAATAGTCCATGTACTATTTTAAACGACCTCACAATAAATACGGGAACGCTTGCCCTTGGATCGAACCTGATGCAACTCAGGGGAAATTTTGTAAATAATGCACGATACACTGATGCCGCGCTTGTAAATACAGGTATTCGTTTAAATGGCACCATTGAGCAACGTCTTTCGGGAAACGGTAATTTTGGGAGGCTTGAGTTAGATAACCAATATGGAGCAAGGATCGAAAACAGTATCAATATGGAAGAGGACCTGGTTTTAACAACTGGTATTTTCGATATTAATAAATTCCTTTTGTCGTTGGGCTTGCAGAGTAAAGTTCAGGGAGCTCCATTCAGTGCTTTAAAAATGATAAAGTCCGACGGAGTTTTCAGTGATGTAGGCATACGTAAATTTTTCCCGGCCGGGGCATCGCCTGCTTTCGAATATCCGATTGGTACCGACGGAAAATATACGCCTGTTACTTTTACCATAACTGCTAATAATACAGTTGGTTATGTGAGGGTTAATAATATCAACAGTCAGCATCCGGCAGTAATTGATCCTTCCAATGCGCTTAATTATTTTTGGGAGGTTGAGAGTTCAGGAGTAACAGGACTTTCAGGAACATTGGTTTGCAATTATCTGCAGGGGGATGTTCAGGGTATCCATGAGGATGACTATATGGCTGCCAGGTTAATAGTACCCGGAACCAGCTGGAGCCTTACCAATTCGGTGGATCAGGGTACCAATAAAATAACATTCAGTTATTCGGGATTGAATAACCTTGGTGGTGAATATACAGCCGGAATTGCTGAAGCTTTCCCTCCCAATGTGCCTGTTTATACAAGTAACAAAAATGGCAGCTGGTCGGATAAAACCATCTGGACACAAACCGGTGGAACCAATTATCCGTGTCCTGATGGAGGTCCGAATGGTTTCATTGTAATTGTAGATCACGAAGTTACAGCCAACAGCGATTATTGTACTGCTTACCGGACTACTATCAACAACAAATTAAAAATTGTTTCACCTTATTTCGGACACAACCTTGGAACCGTGAATGGTGACGGGACATTATACCTCGAAACCGGTTCGTTTCCGGCAGGGGTTTATAACTCTTTTCTCGATTGTGTAAATAACGGAACTGTTGAATATGGCGGAACCGGCACTTACCCAATTATTGCTGATTTATATACCAATGTGCCTAACCTGCTTTTTTCAGGAACAGGTTCCCGTATATTGCCTTTCAAGGATTTAACTATCTGTAAGTCATTAAAAATTAACGGGCCTACTCTCGATAATAGTTTTAATAACCGCAAACTGACCATACTTGGCACTATGGAAATTTATTCGGGAGCATTTAATTCTGGCACTGGAAGTAATGCTACTGTTTCGTTTGCCGGTGCTTCCCTGCAGACTATGGGGGGCATTTTGGGCAATTTTACTGGGACAAATGCTTTCAATAATTTTGAAATTGATAATCCTGCCGGTGTAACCGTTAATACAGGTGGCAGTATCGAAGTAAAGGGCAATCTGCTTTTAACCAATGGGTTGATAAATACTAATCCTGTAGCGCCTTATAATTATGGAAGTCTTTCTGTTGTTAATACATCAATAAATTGTGTGCTTCCCGAAGGTGGAAACGGTTTGTCATTTGTAAATGGCCCACTTACTAAAAAAATAAACCAGGGCGATGATTTCCTCTTCCCTGTAGGGATTTATCAGTCGGGCATCGGAAATACTGCCGGTAACAAACTTAAACTTTCATCATCCAAAACCGGAACAATCCTCTGGACGGTTGAATATAATAATCCGAATCCGACATTTGCCAGTTTCGCGGCACCACTCGAAGGAGTAAGTTCAAAAGAATACTGGAATGTTAAAGCTGTTGCCGGAAGTAAATCTATCATTAACATCAACTGGGATCCGGGAAGCGACATAACCCCGCTGGTAACGCAGAACGGGTTAAGCGATATGAGCATTGCCGATTATAACACTGCCAGCAGCGAGTGGAAAAGAATTGTGTCAACCGCCACAGGCAATGATTATTATGGAACTGCATCAACCAATTCATTGGCAACTTCTTCCGGATCAAATGATTATACTCTGGCATCGCTCAGTATCCTTCGTCCAAAAGCAAAGCTTGATCCTACAGGCCCGATATGTGGTGATGCAGGAATTCCTGTTTCGTTCATTCATCCAAGTCCCATCCCATTCAATTATACTTTAAGCTATACAGTTGATGGAATAGCTCAGACTCCGGTGGTGGTAAGTTCCGTTCCGTATTTTTTACCGACTCCTGTTCCAGGTATTTATCAGCTTACCGCTTATACATATAATAATGGCTTAGGAACCGGGGTTGTTGATGCAAGTTCAGTTACGGTGAACCCGGTGCCTACAACAGCTGTTGCTGGTGCCGATCAAACTCTTTGCGGGATTACATCTACCAATCTTGATGCAAATCCGGGTGGAATTACCGTTGGAACCGGCGAATGGAGCATTGTTAGCGGAAACGGTGGAACACTTATTACACCTACCAGCCAGACCAGTCAGTTTATAGGCCTAAACGGTGTTTCATATAAGTTACGATGGACTATCAGCAGCGGTACCTGTATCTCTACGGATGATGTGTTTGTACATTTTACTTTATTGCCATTCGCTCCAACTGCGCCTCCGTTACAAAGCTATTGCGATGGATCATTGGTTTCGGATCTGCAGGCTACACCGCCTTTGGGATCCTCAGTTACCTGGTTTACTACCGAAACAGGAGGAACGCAACTTCCGGTTAATCAGTTGCTCGTGTCCGGAGACTATTTTGCCGAATCAAATGCAGGAAGCGGATGCCTTAGCCTCACAAGAACCAAAGTAACAGTAACAATTAATCCTTTACCTGTAGTAGTAATTAACACACCTGCAGCAGTTTGTTCCCCAAATACTGTCGACCTTACCCTGGCAGCAGTTACTTTGGGCTCAACCCCGGGCCTCACTTTTACCTATTGGCTCAATGCCGGTGCAACATTAATATATCCCACACCAACTACTGCCGGAGCAGGGACTTATTATATAAAAGGTACTACCGCTGCCGGATGTTCAGATATTGAACCCGTTACGGTTACGGTTAATCCTACACCAGATGTTACAACTGCTGGTGCAACAACCATCTGCAGCGGAACAACCACAAACATTTCGCTTACAAGCCTTGTGCCGGGCACAAGTTTCAGTTGGACAATAGGAACAATAACAGGTGGAATAACAGGAGCATCGGCTGCATCAGGTTCAACAATTGCCCAGTTGCTTACTAATCCCGGATCTTCAGCCGGAACCGTTACTTATATAATTACACCCACAGCGAATTCATGTAGCGGAACACCTGTAAATCTAGTTATCACAGTTAACCCTGATTTACCTGTAAGCGTGAGTATTGCAGCTTCTGCTAACCCGGTTTGTGCCGGTAATTCAGTTACTTATACAGCTACTCCTGTTAATGGTGGTGGTGCTCCTTCGTACCAATGGAAATTAAATGGAGTTAACGTAGGCGCTAACAGCAATACATATAGCAATATACCTGTCAACGGTGATGTAATAACCTGTGTTTTAACATCCAACGCTACCTGTGCTACAGGGAATCCAGCTACATCGGCACCGGTTACAATGATTGTAAATCCGAATCTTCCGGTTAGCGTAAGCATTTCAGCATCAGCAAACCCGGTTTGTTCCGGAACTTCTGTTACTTTCACGGCTACTCCGGTTAACGGTGGTTTAACTCCTTCTTATCAGTGGAAAGTAAATGGGGCAAATTCGGGGACTAACAGCAGCACGTTCACATACACTCCTGTAAATGGCAATAGTGTAACCTGCGTGTTAACTTCAAATGCGACTTGTGCAACTGGTAACCCGGCTACCTCGGCGGCTGTAATTATGACTGTAAATCCTGTTCTGCCTGTAAGTGTTTCAATTGTTGCCTCAGCTAACCCCGTATGCTCAGGAACTTCTGTAACCTACACAGCTACGCCTGTAAATGGTGGTGCAACTCCTGTTTACCAATGGAAAATGAACGGAACAAATGTTGGTTCTAACAGCAGTACATATTCATATATACCGGCACACGGTAATATAGTTACCTGCGAACTAACATCAAGCATTACCTGCACCAGTGGCAATCCGGCTACTTCAAATGCAATTACCATGACTGTCAATACATCTGTCGGTGGTACACTTACCGGAGGAAATTCGCCAATTTGTCTTGGGGCTTCAACCGGAACTATGACATTATCCGGATATACAGGTACAATTATTCGTTGGGAACGTCAGATTAATTCTGCAGGATGGACCAACATTAACAATGGCGGTAGTGCAACATTTGCTGAAACCCCAACAAGCGAAGGAACCTGGGAATACCGCGTGCTTGTTCAATCGGGCAGTTGTGCAGCAGCCTATTCAACGGTCAGAGCTATAACGGTAACATCTTTCGTTAGTCTTACAGGTTTTACAACAACCGCTGCTGCTGCCTGTACCGGAACAGCTTCCACCATTACAGTTTCATCATCTGATATGCCAAATGCCACATATACTGTAAATTATACTTTAACAGGAACAAATCCCCAGGCTGCAACCAATACGACAATGGTGGTTTCGGGCGGCAATACAGGTTCATTTTTTACATCAGTACTTCTTAATGCAGGATCAACCACTGTAACTATCAACAGTATAACAGAAGGAAGTTGTACAACATCGCCAACCCTTGGTAATACGGCGATCTTTACGGTTACCAGTCTTCCATCAGCTACTATTTCTTATTCTGGTTCGCCTTTCTGTAAAACATTTGCAACAGCTCAATCTGTTACCCGCATTGGTACAGCAGGTGGTACTTACTCTGCATCTCCTGGAGGCCTGACAATTAATGCGGCAACCGGAGCCATTACTCCTTCGACCAGTACAGCCGGAACTTACACGGTAACATATACCATGGCTGCAGCAGGTGGATGTAGGGCACAGACAGCAACAACATCAGTTACAATTACTGCTGCTCCTGTTGCAACATTCAGCTATACAGGAACCCCTTACTGTAAAAATGCTTCAAATCCTTTACCGACATTCAGCGGGGGAGGAGTAGCCGGAATATTTACCTCAACAGCAGGATTGGTTTTTGTAAGTTCTGCTACCGGACAGGTTGATCTTGCTGCAAGTTCATCCGGTTTTTATACGGTTACCAATACAATTGCAGCCTCGGGTGGTTGCGGAGTTGTAACTGCAACTTCAACCATTGATATTGTACCTGACGGATCATGGACAGGCGCCGTAAACAATGACTGGAATAATCCGGGCAACTGGGCTTGCGGACTGCTTCCGGGAATTGCATCCGATGTAACCATCGCTAACGGGAAACCAAATTACCCTGTGCTCTCAAGCGGACTAACCGGCAAGACCAGGAATCTTACCATTCAGAACACATCTTCAGTAACTGTTAGCGGCAATACCCTTGAAATAGCCGGTGTAATTTCGAACAGCGGTACTTTTACAGCAGAGAATGGTACTATCGAAATGAAAGGTAGTGCAGCGCAAATTATTCCGGCAAATACATTTTCGGGTAATAACGTTGCTAACCTTTTAATAAATAACGCTTCAGGAGTTACACTCAGCGGAAGCCTTAATGTTAACGGGATATTGAAAGCTACTTTGGGGAACCTTACTACAAACGGTTTTCTGAAACTTATCTCAACAGCTTCGCAAACAGCGCTTATCGATGGTTCCGGCGCTGGTCAGGTGATTGGAAATGTTACCATGCAGCGATATCTCCCTTCCGGATTCGGTTATAAATACTTCAGTTCGCCATTTCAATCGGCAACGGTTAACGAATTTGCTACCGAGGTTGATCTTGCTGCTTCGTTCCCGACTTTTTATAAATACGATGAAAACAACAGTTACGATTCCTCAGGCTTCACCATTTATCGCTCAGGATGGCTTAACTATGTAAATTCTGCAAATCCACTGTTGCCGTTAGCCGGATATGCCGCTAATTTCGGGCCGCTGGTTCCTCCGGCACTGGTTGAAATAACAGGTAATGTAAATAACGGTGATCTGCAGGTATCACTTTTTAACAACAACCGGAAATATACCAAAGGATTTAACCTGGTTGGTAATCCATACCCTTCACCTATCGACTGGGATAATGCCGGCTGGACAAAAACCGAAATCGATAATGCCATCTATTTCTTTAATGCAGGGAATACCGATCAGTATTCAGGCGTTTACAGCAGTTACGTTAATGGTGTTTCGAGCGGTAACGCCGATAATATTATTGCATCCATGCAGGGCTTTTTCGTGCATGTTTCCGATGGCGCATACCCGGTAAGTGCTACACTTGGTGTAACCAATCAGGTGAGGACAACTCTGCTAAACCCTTTGTTTAAAAGATCGTATTACGACTATCGGACTGTTTTGCGGTTTTCGGCAAATTTTGATACAAAAAACGCACTCAGTGATGCTGCCGTTATCTATTTCGACGAGTATGCTTCAAGCGATTTTGATATTGATTTTGATGCCTTGAAATTAAAAAATACTGATCACCAGGTTCCTAATATTTATACCATTTCGCCTGATTTAAACCAGCTTTCGATCAGTGGAATGCAAATGCCGGCTGATAGTTTATCCATTATTCCACTGGGAATATCCACGTCCATGGATGGATCGGTGACTTTTAAGGCACAGGATATCAGTGAACTTCCTTCGTATATAAAATTGTATCTGATTGATAAACAGAAAAATGTGTATCATGATCTCAGGCAGAATTCCGAATACAGTTTCTTTCAGAAAGAAGGCGAGGACAACAGTCGTCTAGCATTGGCTTTTTCGTTTATGGACTTGTATCCCCCGGGAACCATCGTGGGAGATATGTTCACTATTTCGAATTCTGACGATAAAGTACAGATAAATGTTGACCTTCCGGAAGGCAGAAATGGAAATTTATTAGTTACTAATATGCTAGGTCAGATATTAATAAGGAAGGATGTTGCAAAAAAGGTTACAATTGAGCTCAGTCCGCTCGAAGGTACCGGTATTTACCTCGTTACGCTGGTATCGGGTGATAACAAACAATCGGAAAAGGTTTTATTACGAAAAGATTATGAATAAACATAAAAAATATCTGATGTTGAGAAGGTTTGTTCTGCCTTTGCTTCTGTTCGGTTGCAGCTTTTTGCTTCCTGAAACAGGCTTTGCGCAGGAAGATCCGCCAACTCCTATTGTGGTTACTGTGAGTACTTTACAGCACCTAAGTTTTGGTACATTTATTCAAAACGGAGTCCTCGGAACTGTTACCGTTACCCCACAGGGAAGCCGCCTTGCCGACGGGAGTATCATTCTGCCAACCTTTTTCTCCGTTGTTACCCCTTCCCTTTTCGAAGTGGCAGCACAACCGGGCACGCTTATAACTATAAACAACGGTCCTGATTCGCAATTAACCGGCAGCAACGGGGGGTTTCTCACGCTGCAAGTCGGGGAAGCGAGCACAGGATCGACTTTTATTACAACTACACCTAATACTGAAGTATTTATTGGAGGAACTCTCGTGGTAGGCTCAGTGCTTGCCAATCCGCCCGGCGAATACAGCGGGGTTTTCCAGGTTACATTTATTCAGCAATAACAATCACATACTCCGAAATGAAGCAAACATCTGTTTTTCAAGATTATACAAACCTGAAATACGCAAGTATTCCGGCTCGTATATTTTTGTTTGTGGGCATGTTTTTACTTCTTTCCATTTTTTCAACACCTGTTTTCAGCCAGGATGAGCCTGAATATGACGAAATTTCTGTTTTCCTTAATGTTCCACGTGTCGGAGGAATTGAACTTCCGGCTGTTATCGTTGAAGAAACGGTTTTCCTTCCGGTTTCTGATTTCTTTTCATTTCTGAAAATAAGAAATATCGCTTCGGCAGAATTCGATTCCATAACAGGGTTTTTCCTCAACCAGGAATCGTCGTATGTAATTGATAAACAAAATAACCGTATCACGTTTCAGGACAAAGTTTATACGCTTGCACCGGAAGATATGATCCAAACACTGGATAACCTGTACCTGAAATCAATTTATTTTGGAAAAATTTTCGGTTTGGAATGCAGCTTCAATTTCCGCAGTCTGGGTGTGAACCTGCATACCAAAATTGAATTACCGGTTATCCGCGAAATGCGCCAGGAGCAGATGCGGACCAATATCAGCAGGCTTAAAGGCGAAGTGAAGGCTGATACGACCATTGGAAGAACTTTCCCTGCCTTTCACTTTGGGATGGCTGACTATTCGCTGGTTTCGATGCAACAGCTAAACGGACGTGTTGATACCCGTCTGAACCTTGCCCTTGGCGCAGTTGTTGCAGGTGGCGAAGCTAATGTTTCTCTTTTCTTTAATAACAACCAGCCATTTGAGGAAAAGCAGCAGCAATATCTTTGGCGGTTTGTAAATAACGATTTTCGTGCTGTTCGACAGGTTATGGTGGGTAAAATTGCAACACAGGCTACTTCTTCCCTGTATTCGCCGGTGGTTGGCGTGCAGTTAACCAATGCTCCTACTACTTTCAGGAGGTCCTTCGGCTCATACACACTTACAGATCGCACCGAGCCTGGCTGGACCGTAGAACTCTATGTAAATAATGTACTTGTTGATTACCTTACGGCTGATGCTTCGGGCTTTTTTAAATTCGAAGTTCCGCTTGTTTATGGTAATTCAGCTGTCATGCTAAAGTTCTATGGCCCGTGGGGAGAAGAGCGATCGAAAGTTCAGAACATAGCCGTGCCGTTTAATTTTCTTCCTGCAGGCGAAATGCAATACACTGCAAGCGCCGGATTTGTTGAGGACTCTGTGTTCAGCCGTTTCTCAAGGGGAAATATTAATTATGGTCTTGCGAGCCGGATAACAGTTGGTGCGGGTGCCGAATACCTTTCGTCCGTTACTTCCGGGCCAATGATGCCATTTGTAAGTACTTCGATAAGGCTTATGTCAAGTCTTTTATTATCAGGGGAATATACGTACGGCGTGCGTTCAAAAGCTATTCTAACTTATCGCCTGCCCTCGAACGCACAATTCGAACTGTACTATACTCAGTACGAAAAAGGGCAGAGAGCAATTAATTACAATTACCTGCAGGAACGGAAAGCAGTAATATCAGTGCCTTTCAGGGCAAGATCTTTCTCCGCCTATTCGAGGCTTACCCTTAACCAGATCATTCTTCCTGAATCGGAATACACAACCTCCGAATTTCTGTTATCGGGATCCATGAAAGGTGTTGGAACCAATTTTACTACTTACGCATTATTTGCTGACCAGGCAAAGCCTTATGTTTACAGCAATTTGTCGTTTTCGTTCAGGTTACCGAAATCATTTGTGCTTATTCCGCAAATGCAGTATGAATACAATAACCAGGAGTTGATTTCAGTTAAATGCGGCCTTGAAAAACAAGTGTCAAGGAATGGATTTTTGAGCGCTTCGTACGAAAAAAACTTTAAAAGTAATATTCATAACCTTGAGCTTACTTTCAGGTACGATTTCTCATTTACCCAACTGGCATTCACGGCCCGGCAAAGCAATAACAACACAACATTCACACAATCAGCGCGTGGAAGCCTTATATACGACCGTAAATCCGAATACCTTCATGCTGGAAACCGCTCAAGCGTAGGCAAAGGCGGAATTGCCATTATGCCGTTCCTTGATATGAACTGCAACGACATTCAGGATGCTGACGAGCCAATGGCTTACGGACTTAATATTCATATTACCGGCGGCCGCATTGAACACGATTTAAAAGACACTGTTATCCGTATTCTGGATCTGGAGCCATACACTTCGTATTTCCTCGAATTCGACAAAAATAGTTTTGATAATATAGCCTGGCAGCTGAAAAACAGAACCATGCGGATAACTGTCGATCCCAACAACTTCAAATTAATAAAACTTCCTGTTTATGTTTACGGTGAAGCATCGGGAATGGTTTATTTCAATGCCTCGGGCAGCGAGAGAGGGCAGGGAAGGGTAATCGTATGTTTCTACAACGAAAAAGGTAAACTGGCTGGCCGCACACTTTCCGAATCGGATGGATATTTTAGTTTCCTTGGCTTGCCTCCGGGTAAATATACAGCAGCTATTGATACTGCCCAGTTACGCCGTATTAATATGGTAGCTTCGCCGGCAACAATTCCATTCGATATCGAACACAGCTTTGATGGAGATATCCGCGACGATTTTGAGTTCAGGCTCACTTCCTTAGGCCCTGAAAAAGAAGCGGCTAAAGTTCCTGCACGCCAGCCGGTTCCGGTAATATCGCGCGAAGTAGCAGTTAAAGCAGAAATTCCTGTTACCGGAAATGTACCTGCTCCTGTAGCCCCAAAAATTGTACTTCCGGTATTGACCAAACCCGATAATGCAAATGATGGAGATAAATCAGGAAATATTCAATCCTATGCCGGAAATTATGCCATACAGGTTGGCGCTTTCAAGGTGCTTGAAAATGCAGTGAAAGTGAGGGCGCACCTTATCCTTGCTCTTGGCACAAATGTTTATATCCTCGAACAGGGAGGTATGTATAAGGTTATTATCACCGGTTTCGATGAGTATGCCAAAGCTAAAGCGTATCTCCCCGAAATCAGGAACCGCGAATACAAAGATGCCTTTATTATTGGATTGAAAGAAGCCTCGGGAATGGTGTATTTTGCTGATACCGACACTCAGAATGGCCTTGGCGAAATACTTGTCGCTCTTTACAACGAAGCGGGAGCGCTGGTTGACCGCACACGTTCGAATGCCGAAGGATACTTTAGTTTCAAAGGTTTACCAACCGGAAGTTATGTGGCTAAAGTTGATCCTGACCAACTGAAACTTATCAATATGGTTTCATCGCCGGAAACTCTTCCGTTCGAATTTGAGAGAAATCTTTTCACCGTTGCAAAAACAAACCTCGAATTTACCCTTCGCACATTAGTGCCTGATAAACCGGCCCAGGAACCGGCTAAAGCAGCGTCGCAAATAGAAAAAGTAACTCCTTCTAAAACCAGGAATGATGATGGCATTGTTAAAGCCGTGCCTACTATTGGATTGCCACCGCAGCAGGACAATGGCGAAAAAATTACAGGCGTTAAGAAATCGAATCCGTTACCCGGAACCTACGCCATTCAGGCTGGAGCTTATGTTGATATCGAAAATGCACGTAAAATAAGGAGCCGCCTGATCGATGGTTTGAACAGGGATATCTTTATCACCGAAGAAGACGGTATGTTTAAAGTGGTTGTAATCGGATTCGACGACTATGCCAAAGCAGAAGCATTCCTTCCAATAATCAGAAACAGGGGATTTGTCGAAGCATTTATCGTGCGGATAAAATAGTCTTGCTTAAAACTCACCCAACAGATTGATTGGCCAAAAGTCCCGGTGCGCTGCACCTTTTATTACAACTCTATTTTTCCTCACTACAAATGTTACGCCACTCTGTGGCTTCATTTCACCCAATTTCAGCTTTTTAATATGCAGAATCGATAAAATAATCCTAATAATTGGCCTAAAAATATTGAATGGTTTACATGCCAGTTTCATTGGGTGGGGAAGACCCAATTTAGTTGTCGCCAGTGCAATTGTCGTATTGTTAAATGCAATTGGGCTAAATGTACAATCGGTGTATTTAATGGCTTCGGCTCTTCCGTAGCCTCTCAATAATAAATTTGGATTAATTTGTTTTTTATAAATAAAGGTGCAGCGCACCGCGATATTTGTAGGAAAACAGGAATATACAACAGAAGGTGCAGCGCACCGGAACCTGCCGGGCTTTTTTTTTTTGATTCTGTAAAAATGATGAAATGCGTTTTTCAGCAAACCAAAAAATAAAAGCGGCTTTTTCCGGCCGCTTTCACTTTTCAATAAAGTAAGATTTGTTATGCAAGATTGTATTTCTCAATCTTCGCATTTAGCGTAGGACGCGTTATATCTAGGTAACGGGCTACTTCTACTTTGTTCCATTTTAAATCATCGAGAACCCGCTTGATGTGATATTTTTCGAGTTCAGCAATAGTTTTGAATAGCATTTCCCCGCCATTCTCATTAAGCATTGGTGTTGGTTTTCGGGTAATAAAAGTGATGTTGTCCTTTTCCAGAACATCAGCTTTCGACATTACAATAGCTTGAAGGATGGTATTTTCCAGCTCACGAACATTGCCGGGCCAGTCGTGTACCTGAAGCATTTCAATAACTCCGTCGCCAATTTTCACTACGTTTTTGCCGAAACGTTTGTTAAGCTTATGCAGAAAATGTATGATCAGGTCGCGGATGTCTTCTTTCCGTTCGCGTAAAGGAGGAAGATTGATAGTAAAAACTTTTAAACGGTAATAAAGATCCTCCCTGAACTTCCCTTGTTTTATAAGTTCTTCAAGGTCTTTGTTGGTGGCTGCAATAATACGGGCTTTCATCGGGATAGTGTTTTCGCCGCCTACTTTCTCAAATTCCAGTTCCTGAATTACCCTAAGCAGTTTTACCTGGGTATTTAATGATATTTCGCTTATCTCGTCCAGGAAAATGGTGCCTTCGCCAGCCAGTTCAAATTTCCCGCTTTTATCGCGGATAGAACCTGTAAATGAGCCTTTTACATGTCCGAAAAGTTCGCTTTCGAGCAACGATTCGGTTAATGCGCTGCAATTTACAGTTACCAACGGTTTCTCGCGTGTAATGCCTGAATAATGGATTAGCCTGGCAATAAGTTCCTTGCCTGTGCCGGTTTCGCCCTGTATCATTACATTGGCTTTGTTCATCGAAATACGGCCGATATTTTTAAATATCTCCTTCATCTGTATCGTTTTACCGACCAGGAGCGTATCAACAATATCATTCGAAACATCTTCGGGAAGCACCCCGTTAAGGTTACGGCTAATATTTAGCAAATTAAGTGCGTCGTTCACCACCGACTTCAGGAGTGCAGGCTTGACAGGCTTTTCCAGAAAATCGTATGCCCCCATTTGTATTGATTTAATGGTAAGACCTACATCACCATGACCGGTAAGGATAATCACCGGAAGGTTCCGGTTTATTTTGAGTATCTCCGAAAGCACGTCGAGCCCGTTCATGCCCGGCATCAGATAATCAGTGATTACAATATCAGGAAACTGCGAAAGCACTATCTGGATGCCACTTTCTCCATCTTCGGCTTCAATCATCGTAAATCCGTCGCTTTTTAAAGCTTCTTTTAGTATCTGACGATTAAGAGCATCATCGTCGATGATCAATATTTTAGCCATTTCTATGAGTATAGATTGTGATCAATTGTCCGGAAATTTTTTGGAAAGCCTGCCTCTTTCCACACTTTAGTAAGGATTTGCCCTTAACCGCACAAATATAGGAATAATTGACATGCGTGTGATGGATGCTGATTCGTTTTTGTAATTTATTTTACAGTTTGTAAAATTATTTTGCAAAATCTCTGATTTGATCCGGTTACATATGAAACTATGTTATATTAGATACCGCACTATCTATTTTTAATGAATTCCTTTCGCGTCGAGAAGTTCATCGTACAAGTAAAACATAGTGCAGATGAGCAAAAATATTCGGAAGTGTTATTTATTACATTATTTTTGCCTCAGTTCGTTAAGTCATTATTTCTACAATACGTTACGAAGTTTGTTCGTAATATTTGCAACTACTGAACCAAACGATTCCTGGCCTGTAGCTTATTGCTCACAAAAAGTACTGCAACCTATGAAAATTAAGCTTAACAGTATTATAAAAATCTCTGTTACCATTGCCATACTGCTTTTTCTTTTCTGGAAAGTGGAATTTAATACGGTTGGATTTGGCGAAACATTGAGTTCGGTCAGGACCGGATATTTTCTGCTATCGCTTTTTGGTGTAATTCTCGTACTTGGTATTAAGAGCTATCGCTGGCGCATGCTTATTCAAAACGAGGGCGTTAATTATTCGTCGTATAAAGCGTTTGCGGCGTTTATGGCTTCGGATGCTATTGGTATTGTTACGCCGGGGCGCATTGGCGAAATTGCACGTTTGTATTACGTGAGACAGGAAAGTGATATCAGTTTTTACTCGGCATTTAAAACCATTGTTTCCGACAGGGTTTTCGATTTTACCATGCTTGGCTGGTTCGGGCTATCCGGTATGCTTTTTTACTTCAAAACATTCGGCGATTACCCGGGACTTAATTATGCTATCGGAGTTTTGGTGCTGATTGTGCTTGGATATGTTCTAGGTATTAAGTTTCTTGAATTACTTCTGAAAAACAAAAAAATCAGCCGTTTGCCAGTAATCAGGTTTGTTTACGAAAGTATTAAGGCTGTTCTGGGGAAAAATACGATAGTGATGTGGATTATCACGCTTGTAGCGTATTTCATGTATTTCGCTTTCTCGTGGCTGATTATGATTTCGCTACACCTGACACCTTCTTATATTGATGTGATTTTTATAATGAGCATTATGAGCCTGAGCACGATTATACCATTATCTGTAGCAGGTTTCGGAACGCGTGAAGCTACGCTGGTGCTGTTGTTCGCCTATTATGGATTGGCAAGCGAAACAGCCATTTCTTTCTCATTAATGCATTTTACGGCATTTTTCCTTTGGGGCGGGCTAATTGGATTGGTTTTCTGGTTGCTGATGCCTATTTCGCTTCAACAGGTTAAGGACGATTCGAAAAGTATATTCTTATTGTTTAAGCCGGAAGCGAAGAAAGACTAAGCTTATTCTTCATTAAATTTATAAATATCGGCTTTAAGTTCATCAATCCACACAGTTGATTTACTGTCGTTCCAGAAATAGATTTGCAATTCGGCATCATCAGGAAGAAATTCGGGTGAGATATAATCAAATTCAATTGTATTCCACTCTCCTGTTTTAAAAGGCATATTAATCATCGACAAGTGAATGGCGCGGTATTTTGCCAAATCATTTTTAGCAACTGATGCTATTACCAGATTCCCTTTGGAGGCAAGTAAACTATCGTATGAGAATAGTTTAACAGAAGCTTTTATCCAGAAATGATCAACATAATCCAGGTCCTTGAATAAAGTTTTTATCCCGGGCGAATAGACAGAAGTAGTACTATCCATCCGCAAACTGAATTTGCCTTTGTATTTTATAGTTGAATCTATAGAATAGCTATTATCCTGTCCACTGTTTTCGAAATCAAAATACATCAGCTGCGTTTTCCTGTATTGTTCGGTATTAGTGAGCGTATCTAATGTGTAGCCCGACCTCTTTATGAGAAATAATTCCTCCGGTTTTTTTGCATTATATTTTCCCAGAACTGCAAGGTAAGATGCTTTGGTCATACGAGAGCCATCTACTGTCTCAAAAAGTGTATGTTTAGCCAGAATAAAATTCAGGTAAATGAAAATAGTAAGGATTAAAAGAGAAAGACTAATAATCCATTTGCGACTGGCTAATAAGCTTTCAATCAGCACCGCCAAAGGCAACAATAGAATGGCATATGATTGAACAAATGCCCTATATCCATAACTTATAAGGCTGGTAAAACAAGAAATCATATAGATATTTAGTGCAATAAAAATTATTGTAAATAAGAATATACGTTTGTGTTTCCTTATAGCCATAAAAATTCCACCAATGGCCAATATGCTCAGTGGCGAATAGATAAACCAGCCTTTTCTGAAACTGAAAAGTGTATTCAGGATTCTTGGATAAAACCAATTCATTTTTGAGGAAGGATCGTTGTATATGGAAACCACGAATTCCCCGGCAATAATTCTCCAGTAAATAAATTGTGGAAGAATGAAGGCTGCAACCAGAATAGCACCCAATATTATTTGCGGGTAGCGTTTAGTAAAGAATGCAGTTTTCTCATTCAGCGATTTTTGATCATAAATATTGTAGAGTATAGGGATAAGTATGGCAATTATTTCTGAAGGCCTTATTGCCAGAATCAAGCCAAGCGAAATTCCTATCCCTGCGGCAAAAAGCCACTTTTGCTCTGTATGCCAGCGAACGGTAAAGTATAGCAGGAAAATATAAATATTAAAGAGGTAAACGTGTGGAATAGGATTTCCAAGAGCTGCAAAAAAGAATAGATTCGTGCCGAAATAAGTTATAAGTAAGGTAAGTGCAGTTACTTTGTCGCTAAAGAAATTTAAAAGTAGTTTCCGCGCAAATACTATTCCTATGAGTGTGAATAGTAACCCATAAATAGTAACGGCCCATTGATACGGTGGCGAAAATCCATCAGTGGGCATCCCGGTTACCGTGGCAAATGTATGTCCTGCAAAAAACGCAGGCGATAAAAGGATAGCTGTCCCCATATACATGCGAATAATAATTTTGCCCTTTGGCGATTGCATGAGTTGATAAAATGTCGGGGTGTTTTGATATTTCTCATTAAGCGCTTTATACTTATCAAGATCGTTTATCGACAGATCATGGTAAATGAAAGCAGCAGGCAGATAGAGGTAATAGCCATAATTGTCGTAAGCGAATATATTGCGCTGGTGATAGTTTAATTTAAGTATTGAAATAACCAGGGCAATAATAACAATTGAATAAAATGAATAAGGATTTAAAATATTTTTCATGGTTTTCGGGTTCAAAAGTGCAAATTAAATAAATTTTAATGTAGAGATATTGAATAACTATATTTATTTTGACGCCTAACTCAAAAATAATGATTTATTCATTGATGATTTAGTTTTGCACCACGATTTCCATCCTGTAATAAAACAATATAAATCTTTTGTTGAATTTGAATGCAAAATACTTTTACAATTATTGATATCACAATAAATCGGAAATAGATTTTGATATATATGTTGAAGTTCCTTAAAAGGAATACAAACGGGTTTAATTCTTTTCTTAAATTTGCTGCTCCGATTTCCGGCTATTATTGCTGAAAAACAATTTATTCTAAAAGTATTCTGCGAATGCGGAAAGGAATTTTTTTCAGAGTAACATAGTGAGCCGTGAAGTAGAAGATATGATCAAAAAACTCCAGATTGCCTTTCTGTTTATTGTTCCGCTGATATTTCTGCTTATCGGGTTGCAGTTCGACCGTACTAAATACGGTACCGATCCGGAAAGTGCATACCTGATGAATGGCCTTAATATTGCTACCGGGAAAGCTGTCGGACATTTTGACAATCCCGGAACTACCGTACAGGTTTATAGTTCGGTTGTGCTGCAGATTACTCATTTTCTGCGTTTTAATGATCTTGATCTGCAAACAGATGTGCTTCAAAACTCTGAATTTTACATCGAAGTGCTTCGTAAGAGTTTGATCGTTTTTAACGCCGGCATTTTGCTTTTACTGGGTGTTTTGGTGTTCTTTATGTTGCAGAATTTTTGGGCCGCATTGCTGCTGCAACTTGCACCGTTTATGTCAGTTACCCTTATCGAAGAGTTATATACAAAAGTTGCGCCCGAGCCTTTGTTGTTTTCAACGGTGGCAATTCTCATTATTCTGATGGTAAAATACTATACCGATTCATCTCCGGAAAGCAAAAAATATGCTATGCTTTTTGGATTGCTTTCAGGTTTTGGACTGGCTACCAAAATGACTTTTCTGCCCATTCTCATTATTCCTTTTATCATTCTGAGCGGTAATCGCAACAAATGGCTTTATGTGTTCTCCGTATTTCCTTCCTTTATATTATTCACTTTACCCGCGGCAAAAGGATACCTGCATATGGCTAACTGGTTTCTGAACCTGGGAACGCATACCGGTACTTACGGTCAGGGCTCCGCCGGTTTTATTGATCCGGCGCAGTATTTCAATTCTTTGGTTTTAATAGCAAAAAATAATATTGCATTGTTCACAGTGCTTGCTGTAGGTATAATTGCTTTGATAGTGATCCGGTTTGCTCTTGCTGAGTTTAAAACAGGTAAATCGCGGAATGAGTTTTATATGCTTTTTGCTGTTCTGATTGCCATGGTCGGCAGTATTCTTATGGTTGCAAAACACTACCACAGCAATCATTACCTTTTCCCGGCGCTTAGCTTGTCGGGATTTGCACTTGTGCTTATTTACCTGTCAGTAAATCAAAAACTTTCAACTCAAAAGCAGCGAATTTTCAGGTTTTCGCTTCCGGCTGCTATAGTGCTGGTACTTGCTTTTTCGCTCACCAATATCCCAACGCTAACGCTTGCGTTTAAAGGGTATCGCATGTCGAACCAAAGTACTGACGAAACTTTTGCACTTCTCGATCGCGACTATAAAGAATATGTTAAAGTGTATTATTATCCTGTTTCGTTTAACGAATATTCGTCACTGCGATGGGGGAACACCTATTCGCGGCTGTATAGCAGCGAAAAACTGATGGAGTTATTTCCTGATGGATTATTTTACAATGCCTGGGAGAAGAGTTTTCAGATGTGGGAAACAAGTATTCCTGCGGGTGAATTTGTGAAAAAGTACGGCGGCAAAATCCTGCTCGTCGGCGGCCCACGGACATATGAGGAATTAAAAGTGGTTCAGGATGCAGGTCTTAAACTCAGGAAAATTCACGAAGGCCGTGTTCAGGTGGTTTATGAAATTGATACAGCTAAATCTGTGTTTTTTAAAGAGATTTCCTATTCTGGTCCGACCAAATGGAAACTGTCGAATAGTTTCGAGTCCTTCAGCGATGATAATCAATGGATTATGGTTGATGACGATCGCTTTTGCAAAAATACCGGTCTCACCAAAGAGAAGCCACGCACAGGAAGTTATTCGTTTGCACTGCCATCGTTGGATACCTATGCCATGGATTACGAATTGCGGAATGTGAAACCGGGGCAGATTTATATCATATCAATCTGGAGATATGGTGGCGATGATCAGGCATCGGTTGTTGTGTCGTCAAAACAGGCGGATCAGTTTTATGCCAAAAGCAAAGGCGCTTCTGAAACAGATAAAAATGGATGGGGAAAATTGTTCCTGACAATTAAAGTACCCGAAAAATTTAACGAGGACAAGCTGAAAGTGTATCTTTGGAACCATGGAAATTCGCCTGCATGGTTCGACGACCTGGAAATAATACAATATAAATAATAGAATACCATACTGTTCTGAAATTCAAAATTATAGAACTTTACAGAAAAGAAATACTATGATCAACGGAAAGAAAATTGTAATTGTGTTGCCTGCTTACAACGCCGGCCAGACTTTGGAGAAAACCTATAAGGAAATACCTTTTGATATTGTGGATGAAGTAGTGCTGGTTGACGATCAGAGTCGGGATAACACAGTGGAAGTTGCGCGCCAGATCGGTATTAAACATGTGTTTCAGCACGAAAAAAACAAAGGGTACGGCGGTAACCAGAAAACCTGCTATGATAATGCGTTGAAACTCGGTGGCGATATAGTAATTATGTTGCACCCTGATTATCAATATACTCCGTTGCTTATTCAATCCATGGCCCACCTTATCGCCAACGAAGTTTTTCCGGTTGTACTGGGGTCGCGTATTTTGGGAAATGGCGCGCTTAAAGGCGGTATGCCGCTGATCAAATATATTTCGAACCGTGGCCTTACGCTGATACAGAATATTCTTATAAATCAAAAACTATCCGAATACCACACCGGTTACAGGGCTTTTTCGCGCGAAGTTTTGCTTACAATCGACTATCACGCCAACAGCGACGATTTTGTGTTTGATAACCAGATGATGTCGCAGATTATTTATGCCGGATTCCCTGTGGGCGAAATTACCTGCCCGACGAAATATTTCAAGGAAGCATCATCCATCAATCTCTCGCGCAGCACGGTATATGCTTTTGGGGTATTGCAAACCTCCCTGCAGCATTTCTTTAATAAAATGGGGATACTGAATATGAAACGGTATAAAAACCCTAAAGACGCGCTATAACCCGTCTCATTATTTATAAAGGCGCACTACTGTGCGCCTTTTCTTTTAAAGACGCGCTGTAGCGCGTCTCTATCGATCGGATTATTCGTAACCCACCGGCATCCATTCCAGGGAAAGGTCGTCAATATAAATACGATTTTTCCCGTTGTACCACACGTAAACTTTGTAATTACCATTGGCAGGTGTCGATCGGTCGATAACATCGGTCAGTGAAAGCTCAAACCATTCACCGGTTGCGTTTTTAACTTCCGAGTCTTTGGCAGTAATATATTTATATACTTTATGCTCAGCATCATCTACACTCAGTACAAGCAATATTTTCCCTTTTTCATCCGCTGACGGATTAAAGATACGGACACTGGCTTTGAGCGAAATATTACTGTTTCCCGGCAGGTTTTCAAGTTTTCCTTCTGCAGCTGGGCTGTAAATAAAATCCGGCGATAATTCAATACTCTGTTTCCCGCTGCTGCTTTTAAGCGTACTTACATTTTTCTGCTGTTCAGTGCTGAGGCCATTTTCGAAATCGTTGTAATAGAACCGTTTTGGAACGGCTTGGGTTGTATCCCTGGGTGCTTTCATAAATACCGCCAGCTTATATTTTTCGCCGCCGATAATTGTGAAACTTTCGCGGGGAGTAAAAATATTCAGCAACCGCAAATTGTTGTTTTTCATCAGCGAATCAAACGGCAGCTTGCCTTCGAAACCGGCAAACTGGGCATCCCAGATTAGTAACTCTCCCGATTTCATGAGGTTAGCCGGGTTAACATTTTCATACGAATACATTTTAAAACATGCATTCTGATCGAAGGGATCTTTGTCCATATAGAAGGGATACATGGGATCGGTAAAAAAAGCCCTGCGTTCGCTGTATTGTGATTCTTTAAGCCAGTTTGTCAATTGCTCCATCACGGCAAAATTCATACCGGTCTTCATGGGTATTCGGTTGTAGGTAAATGGTTTGTATACCACTAATGAGATAATAAAAGTTCCCATTACAAAGTACAACCACCTCTGGATTTTTGCTTTTTCCATCACCCATTCGAAGCCGGCTAATGAAATGATTGCAGCCAGCGGAAGTACACAGGCGATAAAACGAGTTGAGGATAATACGCCCATCATTCCTTGCCACCAAAGGAAACTCTGTGCCAGGATAAATCCAAAAACAGCCGGGATGATCAGGAAATAGAGAGTTACATTTTTGATGTCGCTAAGGCTCTCACGATCAGTTTTCAGATTCAATATGCTATAAATCAATCCTGTAACTGACATAATTATTAAAGGATAATTCAAAATATGATGCATTTGGCGGAAATAGAACCAGAACGATCCGCTTCCATACAGTTCGGAACCTGTGCTGCTATACGGCATTTTAGTAAAAAACCACAACAGATCGTGATGTACAGGCCAGCCTGCTATGCTGAACAGAATAAAACCGGTTAACAGGAATGGCAGTGATTTATATTGCTTCATCCAGATAAGTACCGGGATGAAAAGTGCAATGTACATCATGCCTTCGGTACGCACAAAAGGGATAAGCGAAATCACTATAGCCGAACCTATAAAACGCTTGCTGACAAACAGGTAAACAGAAGCAATAAGCACCAGGCTGAAAAGTATTTCGGTCAGGCTGGTGTACATTATAAACAGGTATACAGGCGTGAAAATCGTAAAAATAATTGCAACCCAGGCGTGGCGGAATTCCAGGCGTTTGGCAATCAGGTAGGCAAACCATGCACTCAGTAATCCGCAAAGCAGATTAAAAAATATCGCTCCGTTATATCCAAATTGCGCGAAGGGTGCCGAAAGGATGGTAAACAGAGGTTTCCCCCAGTGGTTCAGAAATAATTCAGGGTATTTAAATGCGTAACGTGCAATCTGATAATGGGTTATAGAGTCGGTTTCGCCGTTAAAACCCGTCGAAAGCAATTGAAGTATAACCAGCACAATACCTGTGATTAGTAAAATAACAGGTGCAATAGCTTTTGTTGGAATTTTCATGCCCGGAATTAAGAAATATGATTTCTGCAGTTAGGTCTAATAATTGACAAAGCTATTAATTCAGGAGGAAATAACCAAAGCAGTCGTGTTCCGAGGCTTTGTCAGCTTAAGCAGGGGCTTAAAATAAAACCTGTTCAAAGTTTCTCAATAGTGTTGCTCTAAATTCAGACCAAACGGAATTTATAATTCAAGATTGGAATTCAAGGCCATTCCAATTTTCATATTCAAAAGTATAGCACAATCCTTATTTACTGAAAACATTGTACTTTATGATGCAATACAGCGCCCGGAACCCATCTTTCCAGTTAATCTTTTTGCCTTCGGCATACGTACGGCCGTAATACGAAATACCGGTTTCGTAAATTCGGATATTAGGGATTCGGCTGATTTTGGCTGTTACTTCAGGCTCAAATCCAAAGCGGTTTTCTTTCAGATTGATACCTTTTATAATGTCGGATTTGAAAAGCTTGTAACAGGTTTCCATATCCGTAAGGTTAATATTGGTAAGCAGGTTCGACAAATAGGTAAGAAATTTGTTGCCGATGGTATGAAAGAAAAACAAAACCCGGTGTGGCTTACCACCGATAAAACGGCTGCCGTACACTACATCAGCAAATCCATCGAGGATAGGCGGCAGTAAAATATTGAACTCACGCGGGTCGTATTCAAGGTCAGCATCCTGCACAATAATAAAATCGCCCGTCGAAACATGTATGCCTGTATGAAGAGCAGCGCCTTTGCCACGGTTTACTGCATGTTTCTGGTAATTTATTTCAATCTCCGGATTTTCGGTTATGAAACGGAATAACTCAGCTTCGGTATCGTCTTTCGAACAATCGTTTACCACAACCAGCTCTTTTTCAATGCCTTGAATCAGCTCAACCGAGCTAACTCTTTTCAGTATGTTATAAATGGTAGCCTGCTCGTTGTAAGCAGGAATAATAATCGAAAGTTTTAAATTTTTTTTTGATTCAGTCATTTGTGTATTGATTTCGGTGAGCTGTTACTGTTTTTTTAGCATTTGCAAATGGAGAATTAATGGTAGCTATAGGAGTTTTAACTGGTAAAAAATTCATAAAACAGCTTAGCCTGATTTTTAGGTTTTTTAGTCAAACAGAGAATGATAGAATCTCTCAGAGACGATCAAAAATTACTGACAGCTGCAAAGATAGGGCATAATTATCTAATATGTTTAGCCAATACATTATTGTATTTCCATTAAACTCAGCAAAAAAAATATCATTGGCAATCATTGGTTTCGATTGTTTCGTTCATGTAACTTCAAACAACTGTGAATTGATGACTGTTTCAGGCTTTAAAATTTCTTTATAACCAGATCATCGAAATAAACTGGTTCCTGACCGTTGTTCCATAGGTGAACAGTAATTTTTTCGTTTTCCTTATGCTCTGGCAGCAGAAAATTCAATTCAAGTTTTTCCCACCCCGCCGAGTCACAAACCTGGCTTTGGTAAATGCTTTTTCGAAAATCTTTTCCATATGTAGCTACCAGATTTCCTGTGGATCCTCCCGGGCTTCGCCATATGCTTACCTGCATAAAATTTATTTCTACTGAATCATTGAAAAGAGTTAACATTCCATAAGGATTAACATTCGTTAACTTGATGGAATGGCTGCCGCTGCGTGCTTTTTCGTCGGATATTTTAGCCAGGGTATCTGTACTTTCATTATTTGCAAAAATAAGTTGACGGCTGTTTGCATCATTAATTTCCATATTACACTTTATGGTTTTCTGGTTAATCATAGTTTCCCTGTTGAACTTATCCCTTTGATGCACGGCTTTCTTCAGCAGCACCACCGGGTATTCTTTTGCAATTATTTCCCATTTAGGGTTAGTGAGATATTGATTCCGGTATTCTTCATTCCGTTCATTCGAAATTAACCAATTGTCGTCCAATACCGATATCACAATATACTCCGCATTTCGTACTGATGGGAAAAGATGAATGAACTGCCTTTGAGCGAGGTGGGGAAGTAAATGATTGGATGCACTTACACCGGCATCGTCAGGAATCATTTTCAAAATATCATTCACCTTCCTGATATTAAATGTGGCTTTGAAAAAATCTTTATCATAAATCCTTTCCTTGTCAGGATGCATAGTCCAGGGGATACGGCAATTATTGGGATCAAGCTTATGAATGGTAACACCTGTAGTTATAACACATACTGCTAAAGCAAGACCGTACTTAAGATATTTCGCTTTAAATTCAGATAAAATCAAGAAAACTGAAAGTGGAAGCAAGGTAACAATCTCGATAGAATAATAGATCGAAATACCCCAGCGATAAATGCTGTCGTTTAATACTTTCTGAGCTATAATCGGAATAAACCAGATAAAATACTGCGGTCGGAAAAACAGGACAAAACCTCCTGAGAGCATATACACCCAATAGAACTCACTTTTAATGCCATCATATTTGGGGTTATCAAGGTGGTTGATAAAGAACATTTTAACCGCTTCAACTGGGTGTTGAATTATATATGCGATAGCTTCCGACGGGTTTGCCCCCAATGCTGAATAATTAAACAAAGTGAATTGCTTTTCAGTAGTTTCGATAGCCGGGATAAATACAGTAAACAAGAGGATAAAATAGCTTACTGATATAAGGATTCCAAGCAGACTGATCAGTACTACCTTTTTTTCTTTTCGATGCTGAATAATGAGTAAAATAAAAATAAAGATAAACCAGATTGGAATATTTTCGCGCGAAAACAAGGCCAGGATAAGTATGATTAAGGAATAAATGTATTTCTTCAGTTCGAAGAAATAAAGAAATACAGGGATCATACATGCTGATATAACTGCAATATTGCAATCGCTTCCTAATGTGGTATATCGTCCCAGAAGTACAAAATAATAAATCAGCATTCCAATGCCCATCCATATGTTTTCCGACTTAAGCATCACCAATTTATATGAAAACCAGGCAGCCACCAGAATCATGGAATTCTGTATCAGTATCAGTGTGTAGGTGCCTGTTAGCCAGTTGAAAAGCCAGTAAACAGGTACAAAGTACATGAGAGTAAATGAAAAATGATCCTGTAAAAATGTACCCGGGCATGTTGGGTTTTGACTTATCCGAAAATGTGAATAGTCCCAGAAACCGAAATTATAAGAACCATAATCATAGGTAACAGTGCGGAAAAAGTAATGATTTGCAATTCCCATGGTAAAAAGCAGGATTCCAAAAAGTAAGATTACCAAAAGTGGGATATGTTTCTTTTTGATATTGAGTTTCATTGTTTGGAGATTTATATAATTTAAAAGCAGAATCCTTTCCTGTGCACTAGAGTATTTGTGTTGCTAATAACGCATATTTTAAAGTTCCTTGGTTGGGATAAAGGATAACTTTAGATCAATAATTGAAATCAAATTGCTGGTTTTAATACTTGCGTTTTACAAGAATGATCCGTGCAATAATTTCAACACTTTTTATTATAGGGCTAATAATACTTTGGTTACAATTTTTTTTGCAAGCCGGTAATAAATCTCAATCTGGTTTTTCTAAAAATTCAAGAAAAGTTTTAATACGTGAAAGTTATCTGCAGGTCATCAATGTAAATCGGTTTTTTGGCCTGATTCCACATAAAAATACTGACTTTTTGTTCAGGATTCAAGGCTTTGTCAAAATAATAATTTGCCTTAAACTCTATCCATTTACCTGATTCCTGTAGAATATCAGTTAACGGGACAACTTTCCAATTGTAGAGTTCATTGTTTTCCTTAATGTCAACAATAACTCCCAGTTTTGGGCTAGCTACAGTTGAGTAAACCCAACCGGAAACAACTGCCATTTTAGGGACACCTTTGTTCAGGTTTTTGAACAACTCCGAGAAAGAATAGCTGTATTCCATGGTGTCATTAGTGGCGCAGGCATATTCACCTGAATGGGCAATTGGTTCAGTCATTCTGATAACGCTTTTTTCATTTCCCCATGACGGAATCACAGCAGAAGCATTCTCCATGTCATTGGTAATCACAATTTCTTTCTGCTCGGGCTTTTCAACTGATGGTTTGTTGCTGCCAGAGTTTGAACATGCTGTTGTTATCATTGCAATTGCAATAAACGAGAGTATTTTATTCATATTGGTCAAGGATTTATTTGTTAAAAAGTAAGAACAAAAGTAATACTTTCCTTATTTAGATTACCGAAGCAAAAATGCTGTTAATTGTTTTTTTGGGAGGATTTAAAGCGGTGCTTCTAATTACCATATTCGGGTTGTATTTTGTAAGCACATAATGCGAGAAAAAATCAAGTTTATTTCACAACTATCCTAAGCCTCGGATTTGCCGTATTGAGCGAATAGGGCAGGATTGTGGTATTGTCGATATACAGATATTCGATCCGCCTGCAATTGCTAACCGATTCGGGCAGGGTAAGCATTGGGCCGCTGCGGGCAATATCCAGTTCAACAAGACCTGTTAAATTTCCGATACTGACCGGCAATTCAGTAAGGCTGTTTTTGCCAATCACCAGGAACCTGAGGCTGCTAAGATTTCCGATTTCCTCAGGGATTTCTTCAAGCTGGTTATCATTCAGGTAGAGGAATTCAAGCTTTTTCAGATCCCCCAGGCTTGGCGGCAGTTTTTCCAGTTTGTTGTATTCGAGGTGTAATTCTTCTAGCGCAGTGAGTTCCCCGAAATCAACAGGTAATTCCTCTAATTCATTGTGCTTCAACGAAAGCTTTTTCAGTTTTTTCAGATTTGTTATCGATGCCGGAAGCGAGGTAAGTTTGTTGCTGCTTATAATCAGTGTTTCGAGGTTTTCGAGCTCGCCGATCTCAACCGGAAGTTTTTCGAAACCGGTTTTGAAAATCTCAATTGATTTCAGATTTTTCATTTTGCCGATTTCAGGTGGCAATGTTTTGAGACGTGTGTAGCTGATTTTAAGCTTTGTAACCGATAACGGGTTAGCAACTGCCCTGTCGAGTGCTTTGGTTCCGGAACAATTGGTGAAAAGTAAAATAGTTGAAATAATCAGCAGTGTCAGTAACGTTTTCATATTCCTGTTTTAAATGGTATAAAATTAACAATCAACATTTTAGCTCCAATAGTTTGTATTATCCTCACCTGATTAAATACTCAATCCTATCAATTTCCTCAATCTCCTCAATCCCTTCAATCCCATCAATCTCCTCAATCTACTCCTGAAAATAAACCCTTTTAACCCGTTGCGAAATTCCAGAAAGTATTTCATAAGGAATGGAACCCATTTCATCCGCTAAGCGCGAAATCGGAAGTTCCTTACCGAAAATAATTACATCATCCCCTTCGCGGGCATTGATATCAGTTACGTCTATCATGGTCATATCCATACATATACTGCCTACGATGGGTGCATATTTGCCGTTTACTTTCAGATGACCGATGCCATTGCTCAATGCCCGGCTCAGTCCGTCGGCATAACCGATAGGCACTATGGCGATAGAAGTTTCTTTTTTTGCTTTAAATCGACGGTTGTAACCAACTGTATCCTCGGAAGCTATGTGTTTTATCTGCGAAATGATTGAACGTAATGTACTTACATATTCCAGTTTGTTCTGTTCTTCGGGCATAGGAGCAATACCATATAACCCGATACCAAGCCGCACCATGTCGAGCCGTGCTTCGGGGAACCGCGAAATGGCAGCCGTATTGGCGATATGCCTAAGGATTGGATAATCGAATTCGAAGGAAATCCGTTCAGAGATCATGCGGAACAGACTGATCTGATGGCGCGTGAAATCATCGTTTTTGGGATTATCAGAAGCAGCAAGGTGCGAAAACACTGATTTTACAACGATATGGGGTCTGCCTTTGATCTGGTTTATCAGTTCATCAACTTCGGCAGGATCAAATCCCAGCCGGTGCATTCCGGTATCAATTTTAATATGAATACCAACAGGTTGCGAGTTTGATGACAATCGCAGCAGCGATGCTTCGAGCATTTTTAATACCCTGAAACTGTAAATTTCGGGTTCGAGCTGAAACCGAAGCATGGTATCAAAACTTTCTTCATCAGGATTCATAACCATAATAGGCAACCTGATTCCGGCTTTACGTAGTTCCACTCCTTCATCAGCGTATGCTACCGTAAGGTAATCGACCTGGTGAAACTGAAGCACGTTGGCTATTTCGTAACTTCCGCTTCCGTAAGAAAAGGCTTTAACCATTGCCATCACTTTAACGCCCGGATCGAGTTTCGAGCGGTAATAGTTCAGGTTGTGAACCAGTGCGTTAAGGTCAATTTCGAGAACTGTTTCGTGGGTTTTCTGCTGAAGCGATTCGGTTATGCGTTCGAAACCAAAAATGCGGGCTCCTTTTAGCAAAATGCTTTCGTTGGCAAAAGAAGAAGAGGAATACGAATCAAGAAATTCCTCGGTAGAATTGAAAAATTCCTTCTCCATTTTAAACAGAGAAGTTTGCCTGCTGATGCCTTTTCCGATACCGATCAACCTATCTATCTGTTTGGTTTCCAGTAGTTCGTTAACTTCTTTATAGAGGTGGCTGTCGCTACGTCCGCTTTGGAGAATATCTGAAAGTATTACCGTCCTTTTGCGGTGCTGCTTTTGTTGGTTCAGGAAGTCGAGGGCAATGGAGAGTGAATCGATATCGTTGCTGTAACTGTCGTTGATAAGCGTGCAGTTATTCATTCCGGCTTTCATTTCGAGGCGCATTGCCAGCGGCTGCAAAGTGCGCATACGGCGGGCGATAAGCAGCTGACTGTAACCCATAAGCAGCATGGTAGCCCAGCAATGAATTACATTTTCGATGGATGCGTCGTCAGTAAAAGGAATTCCTACACTGATTTCGTTGTTTTTATAAATTCCGGTGAGTTGTGTATAATGCCCGGTAGTTTCAACGGAAGTTATCTGCAGATCGGCGATGCCTTTCCGGCTCCATGTAAAAGTTTCAATATTTTTAAGAAGACCTGTTTTTATGATGCCTTCCTGTAGTTCTTTCTGATCAATACAATAAACCAGGGTTTTAACTTTCGTGAAAAGCTTGAGCTTTTCGCCTGCTTTTTGTGTGCGGTTTATGAAATTTTCGTCGTGGGCATGGCCGATATTGGTAAAAATTCCGATAGTAGGCTGAATGATGGGTTGCAGGTGATCCATTTCGTCCTGCTCTGAAATACCGGCTTCGAAAATGGCAAGTTCATGATCTTCACGAATCTGCCACACGGAAAGTGGAACGCCTATTTGTGAATTGAAGCTTTTCGGACTACGTACTACATTTTTACTTTCGTTAAGCAATTGGTAAAGCCACTCTTTTACAATCGTTTTTCCATTGCTTCCTGTGATACCGATAACAGGAATAGTAAACTGTTTGCGATGTGCTGCAGCCAGCGTCTGCAAAGCCGTTAAAGTATTATTGACCCTTATAATATTTGCGTCATAAAGCAATAGCAGGTTTGTAGGTTCAACCTCTACTACAAAATTCCTGACTCCTTTGTTGTATAGTTCTTCGATGTATTTATGCCCGTCGTTGCGTTTGCTGGTAATAGCAAAAAACAAGCTGCCTTCGGGAACGATCAGTTGCCTGCTATCGATCACCAATTCGCTGATAAGCGCATTTTCATTGCATTCCTGAATCAGTTCACCCTTTAAAATGCGGGTGATTTCGCTGACCGTGTATTCAGATTTACTCATATTCTGATATCGTAAATGAGTTTTGTCCTGCCATTTTTTGTGAAAGCTATACGTCAAACCCAGATTCTCCAACCTGCGTTCATCGCAAATTTAGTCCTTCACATTACTCGGATAATTATTATTTCATGTATCAGGTAACACTTTCTCTTTCAATATATTACCTAAATTTTTTATTTTTAATTTTTCGCTGTTATTGCGAGTGAAACGAAGCAACATTCTTCACTTTTTAGAAACCTCACCCCCGTCCCCTCTCTAACCTCATCCGCCCTTCGGGCACCTTCTCCTTGAAAAAAGGAGAAGGGAAAAGGACTTTTTGCTTTGTCTGAGAGGGGTGACTACACCCCGTGAGTTTTGAAATATTGACTCATATCTTCCTTCCTTACTATTCACTATTCACTTTTCACTAATACTCCTTCTCCTTCTTACTAAACCCAAGCGGATTCTTATTTATTTCGGCCCATTGCAAGCGGTTTTTGAATATTTCACAAGCCAGGTAAGTGGCTGCGCGCATGGAATCAGCCGAAGCCAGGTCTTTTCCTGCAATATCAAAAGCTGTGCCATGGGCAGGCGATGTACGCACATATGGCAGCCCGGCGGTGAAATTTACACCGTTTTCGAAATTCAGGGTTTTGAAAGGGATAAGTCCCTGGTCGTGATACATAGCAAGAACAGCATCAAATTGTTTGTAATTTGATGAAGCGAAAAACCCGTCGGCAGGGTAGGGGCCGAATACCAGCTGGCCTTTTTGGCGGGCAGCTTCGATGGCCGGCAGTATTATTTCTTTTTCTTCGTGTCCGATCAAACCATCATCGCCGGCATGTGGGTTGAGGCCCAAAACTGCAATACGTGGCTTGCGGATATCGAAATCTTTCCTCAGCGATTCTTCAAGTATGCGTATTTTGTCCGAAATCAGTGCTGTAGTAATTGTTTTTGCAACCATTTCGAGCGGAATATGTTCCGTAATAACCCCAATTCGAAGCGCTTCACCAACCATTAACATCAGGTATGAGCTTGTCCCGAATTTTTCGGCAAGGTAACCGGTATGCCCCGAAAAAGGTTTCTGATAGGCTTCCTGAACATTATGTTTATTCACCGGTGCGGTAACCAAAACATCAATATGCCCTTTTTTAAGGTCTTCTACTGCCGCATTTATCGATAGCAATGCCATCTCGCCGGCTATAACCGTTGATTCGCCAAGGTCAATTTTTACTTCCTTATCCGAAAGGTTTAGCAGGTTTGCCTTTTTGGGTGAAGCCTGGTCGGCCGAACGGACAATATTAAAACTGAAATCAGGGATATTGAGCATCTTCCGGTGGTACGAAGCCGCCTTTGACGTGCCATAAACAACAGGCGTAAATAGCTCGGTAATGCGCTGGTCGAGGCAGGTTTTAATAATTACCTCGTAGCTGATACTGTTAATATCGCCATGAGTTATGCCGACAACAATACGGTTTTCATTTTCTGAAGTACGAATCATACTTTTCCTGATTTTTTCCTTAGCTGCAAAGATAAGCTTTTGCCTTTATGTTTATTCCGATTCAAATTTATACCGTTTTTTATTTGAAATGTTTTCAAAGGAAAGCTTTACTTTTGTTTTAACTGGATTTTTTTAAGCAATACCAGGCTATAATTATCCAAATGAAAGTAACTATCTAAGTAAGTTACCTGCAACCGCTGGGGACACTGCCAGCTTTGAACATTTGAGATTTGAACGAACGGACAAAACTTTAACTTTAACAAAAGAACCTAAAACAAATGACCAGGCCTTTTCTAACCAAACCGATTTATTCTCTGCTCTTAGTTTTGATTTTTTTGAATTCCGGTAATGGACAAACCAAAACACCACCACAAACCAACAGCCCAAGTGAACTTAAAGCATCACTTACCGGACACCCAAAACTTACAAAGACACAGGGCTCAAACGAATATCAAAATATTGCGTGTGGGATACAAGATAAAAATGGCAACCTTTGGTTTGGAACAGGAGGAGAAGGTGTTTATAAATATGATGGAAAATTATTTACTCAATTTACCATGGAAGATGGTTTAAGTAGCAATACGGTTTTTTCTTTATTGGAAGATAAGTCTGGTAACATTTGGTTTGGAACAAGCAATGGCATTTGTCGTTCTGATGGCAATAAAATTATTAGTATTCCAATCAGTTTTTACATCAGACCTGTAATAACTGACAACAGTTATTATACTGAATGGTCCACAAAAAATACGGTGTGGAGCATGTTGCAAGATAAAAGTGGAAAAATTTGGTTCGGCACTGGCGATGGAGTTTATTGCTATAACAGGGAAAACTTTACCCGATTATTAGCGAATGATTATATTATTAACAATGATTATATTATTAATAAAGATAGCCTGAAACTCAAATTGGTTTCAGATATATTGGAAGATAAGAACGGAAATATTTGGTTTGCATCTGGAATGCCGCCAGGTTACGAAGGCTTTTGCCGCTATGATGGCAAAATGATTGAAAGTTTTAAACCAAAAAATGAAGGTTGGATTCGTAATGTTGTAGAAAGCAAAAACGGAAATTTATTGCTTGCTACAAGACATTTTGGTTTATGGACTTATGATGGGAAATCATTTACTGATTACAGCCAACCGAAAGACTTAATAAATGGTTCATTAAACGCAATTTTAGAAGACAAGGCAGGAAATTTATGGGTTGCCTCTGATTACGGAAAAGAAATGGGTGACACACTTGGCGGATTATGGCACTCAACAGTTTCAGTTAGTAATCCAACAGAAAAAACATTTACAAAGATTTTTAATAAGGAAGTTTGCTTTATACTTGAAGATAAAGACAATAATATTTGGTTCAGCACAAGAAATATGGGTTTGTATCGGTACGATAGAAAAACACTGACTAAATTTTCCGAATAATTAACCTGAAACGTTAGAGCGATGAATGTAAATCGCTTTGAACAAACTGACTGCAAACTTATACGGACACCACTTTGGACAGAAAAAACGGCAGCAGGTAACAAACGCAAAAACAAATGCAGGCTATTGAGTTGCGCTCAAGAGACCGCTTTGTTATTCGTTTCGCTTCCCACGAAAAAGCGGGACAGGCAATAAGATCGCTTCGCTAAGTTGCGTTTTGGTTGAAACATTTAAAATCTTTAGATGCTTTTCCCAATAAATCGGGACAAGTTGTGCTGGCATACAGTTGAGCAGCAATATAATCCTGCACTTGCCATAACGTCAGCCTTTGAAATATCCAAAACCAGGAATTAAAGATACCTGATTTTAATCCGGTTCAATTCCATAAATTTGTTTGCACATAATATCCCGGTATGAATTTATGTTTCTTTGTCAGCGACCTGCACGGTAAAATGAGCCGTTACGAAGCGCTCTTCAGGCTCATTAAAAAGGAGAAGCCTGATTTTGTATTTATAGGCGGCGACTTATTGCCTCACCGGAGCTTTAAAAATACAAATGTTACCGGAGAGGATAATTTTTTTACTGATTTCCTGGCAAGGAAATTAATCGCTTTGCGCGATAAACTGGATTGCAATTATCCCGAAATCTTTCTCATTCCGGGCAATGATGATCGTAAATCAGATTTTGCTGCGGCTGCCGAAGGTGAAAAAGAAGGACTTTGGCAAAATATTCATGATCAATGTGTTGTTATAGGGAAATACCGACTGTATGGTTATGCTTGCGTTCCGCCAACGCCATTCAGGAATAAGGACTGGGACAGATACGATATTTCAAAAATAGTGGCTCCAAGATGCATTGCCCCGTCTGATGGGTATCATTCTATGTCGCCGGCTCATGATCCGGAAAACGATACTATTCAGCAGGATATCCGGAAACTTGTAAATGATGATGACCTTGAAAATGGAATCTTTCTGTTTCATTCACCTCCGTTTGATACAGCACTTGATATGGCCGCAACCGGCTTCAGTAAGTATGAGCATGTGGGGAGTAAAGCAATCAGGCAGTTTATTGAAACCAAACAACCTTATCTTACCTTGCATGGTCATATTCACGAGTCGGCGGGAATAAGCGGAGAATGGAGACAAACTATTGGCCGCACCCAAATGTTTTCGGCAGCAAATGATGGGCCTGAACTGGCATTGATAAAATTCGAGCTGCATGATGTGAATTCAGCAACGAGGATAATAGTAAAAGCTTGATTGTGAAATATAAAGCACTTAGGTTTTTTGTCTTATTTTGATGTTGACAGCAAATTTAAAGAACAAACTATGAAACGATTTGACACATTTTGGGAACGATTTTGGGCAATCTCTATTGACGGTTTTATTTTAAATTTGGTATTGCAGATACCCGGATTATTTGCGTTTCCTGCTTTTTCGACAAGTGCATTCCTCTTAGAAATAGTTGTTTGTAATATTCCTTACCTCTACGCTGTTCTGATGCTTGGGAAATATGGACAGACAGTTGGAAAGATGATTATGAAAGTAAAAGTAGTGGACAATACAACCGAAGATAAAATAAGTTACTCGCAGTCATTCATGAGAGAAATAGTGCCTATGGTATTGGTTACAACTTCTATAATCCTTTATTTTATTTTGTTTAGCGACATTGATCTTGAAAATTTTAAATTATCTGCTTTGGGATATGTTTTAATTTTACTTCCATCGGCAATGCTGGCAATCTGGTCAATACTTGAAATAGTGACAATGCTTTTCGATTCTAAAAACAGAGCACTTCATGACAAAGTAGCTGACACAGTGGTAATACGCACTGATTTAAAATAAACAGAAAATCAAAGTTTTAGTGGTTTTGAAATCCTTAACCGGAAGACAAAAACACTTCCAAAACGAAGAGCAGCAGAATTTTTACATCTTCTCTTCCCCGATTCCTTTTGCGAAATCGAACAACAACCTAACCCCGACGCCTGTACCTCCTGCTGTGCGGTAGCTATCGCGTTTATCAAGAAACGAAGGGCCGGCAATATCGAGATGTATCCAGGGATAATCAGTGAAATGCTCTAAAAACTTGCCGGCTGTTATTACTCCTGCAAATTTGCCTCCGATATTTTTAAGATCAGCGATTTCCGACTTTATTAATTCAGCATAATCGTCCCAGAAAGGAAACTCTGCAATCCGCTCGCACACAGTAAAACCGGAATTTTTTAGTAAAGTGAAATGATTTTCAGCCCTGGCATGCATTCCCGCAATTCCAAAACGTCCTAATGCGGCCTCTGCGGCTCCGGTTAAAGTAGCAACATCAATCACCAGCAAAGGATCGTATTTTTTTGCGTAAGTAAGTGCATCTGCCAATATCAGCCTGCCTTCGGCATCCGTATTAAGCACTTCAACGGTGGTACCATCCATCATAGTAATAATATCGCCGGGTACATAAGCGTTTCCATCGGGCCGGTTGTCGGTTGCTGGAACCAGGGCAATTACATGAACGGGTAATTTGGCAAGCGAAATAGCATAAATTGCCGAAGCAACTGCTGCTGCTCCCGACATATCACATTTCATGGTGTCCATGGAAGCAGTGGGTTTCAGGCTTAAACCGCCGGTATCGTAAACCACGCCTTTGCCGATAAAAACAACAGGCCGCGAATTAACCGGATTTTCAGGTTTGTATTCCAAGATGCTGAAAGTCGGCGGATCGATACTCCCCAGGTTCACGGCAAGCAGTCCTCCCATTTTCAAAGCTTCGATTTTTTGCTTGTTCAAAACTTCTATTTTTATGCCTGCTTCTGTAGCCATTGCTTCAAATTCCGAAGCAAGTTTTTCAGCATTTAATGCCGAAAGAGGTTCGTTGATCATCGACCGGCAGGCATACACAGCTTTACAAAGAGTTTGGAGTTCCGAAATCCGGATATCATCAAGCCCTTCGCTTACTATTTCGATCTTTTTGAGCGTCGATTCTTTCTCTTCGCGGTCCTTGCGGTATTTTAAAAACTGGTAGTTCCCGAGCATCATTCCTTCTGCGAAAGCCAGTGTTTCGTTTTTCATGTTAGCAGCATCAACAACGCAAACCGATGTGATTTTGTGTTCGCCAAGCATACCCAGAATACTCTCGCCTGTTTTACGACATTTTTCCAATAGTTGCCCCGCTGAAGTTTCAGGAGTAGCATCAGGTTTATAAATAACCGCAATCCTGCCCAGTTTATTCAGTATAACTGTCTGCTGGTTTTTCTCCGATAAACGTGCATTGATATATTCAATCTCATCCTTAGCGAAGATATTCTCAGGTAGATCCGAAATTTTGGAAATGAGGTAAATGTTTGTAATGCTGTTGTTTAAGTGGGTTACGCTTTTCAGTTCTGGTAACATAGTATGAGTTTTATTTAGAAACAAGCCATCTTCTATAGCTGATTCAAAAAGGTTAATTCGAAAATTATTTGTTTAACAACCTTCAATTGTCAGAGGTTCTCTTGTCAGGCTAGAATGTAAAGAATTATATGCCTGATCCCACATTCCACATCACCCATCCCACATCATCCATCCCACATCCTTTAACCTCCCCAGGTCTCCCTGTCAAGGCTCCTGTAATGAATAGCCTCAGCCAGGTGTTCGGTTTTGATATCGGGACTGTTGTCGAGGTCGGCGATAGTGCGCGATACTTTCAGGATACGGTCGTAAGCACGTGCCGAAAGGCTCAGCTTTTCCATGGCGGTTTTTAGCAGGTTATGGCCATCTTCGGTAATGATGCATATCTGCCTGAGCATTTTGCTGCTCATTTGAGCGTTGCAATGTATATTTTTGCTTTCCCTGTAGCGTTCCTCCTGCATAAGTCGTGCAACGGTAACCCTTTCGCGGATGGCGCTGCTTTTCTCCGATTGCCGCAGACTGGTTAATTCCCTGAAAGGAACCGGCACCACTTCCACATGGATATCGATACGGTCGAGGAGCGGGCCGGAGATTTTATTGAGGTATTTCTGAACTATTCCCGGACCGCATACACAATCTTTCTCCGGGTGGTTGTAATATCCACACGGACAAGGATTCATGGCCGCAATCAACATAAAACTGGCTGGGTAAGTAACCGAAAATTTAGCTCTCGAAATGGTAACTACCCTGTCCTCAAGCGGCTGCCGGAGCACTTCGAGGACGGTTCGTTTAAATTCGGGCAATTCATCCAGGAACAAAACCCCGTTGTTAGCAAGCGAAATTTCTCCGGGCTGCGGATTTCCACCACCGCCCACCAAAGCGACGTCCGAAATGGTATGGTGAGGGCTGCGGAACGGCCTGATGCTGATCAGCGAGGCTTCGCGTTCCATCTTACCAGCCACCGAATGTATTTTGGTAGTTTCTAATGCTTCGTGAAGATTAAGCGGAGGTAATATCGATGGTAATCGCTTGGCAAGCATGGTTTTCCCGGCTCCGGGAGGCCCGATCAAAATTACGTTATGTCCGCCGGCTGCCGCAATTTCAAGGGCACGCTTAATGTTTTCCTGACCTTTTACATCGCTGAAATCGAACTCGTAACTATCCAGATGATTGTAAAACTCTTCGCGGGTATTTATAACAATAGGTTCGAGTTGCAGACTGCCTTCGAGAAACTGGATAACCTCATCGAGGGTTGTCACTCCGTAAACATCAAGATCGTTAACAATGGCGGCTTCGCGTGCGTTAACCAAAGGCAGAATAAATCCTTTAAACCCGTTGTCGCGGGCTTCGATGGCTATCGGTAAAGCACCTTTGATGGGTTGCAGGCTTCCATCGAGGGAAAGCTCACCCATAATAATATATTTGTCGAGTAAGTCGGTAATAAGTTGCTCCGAAGCGGCCAATAACCCAACAGCAATCGGCAGATCGTAGGAAGAACCCTCCTTGCGGATATCAGCCGGGGCCATGTTGATAATAATTTTTTGCCGCGGGAATTTATAGCCTATATTTCTGAGCGCCGCTTCAATGCGTTGATGGCTTTCTTTAACAGCGTTATCAGGCAACCCGACCATCGAGAACTGAATTCCCTGATCGACATTTACCTCTATTGTTATAGGAGTTGCACTAATACCTTGAATCGCACATCCAAATGTTTTAACCAGCATAAACAGTTTTTAAATAGTTGGTTAAAAGTAAGGTAAATTTAGTTAGCTAATTGAATATGATAATAAAAAGCTAATATTGAATCAAAAGAAATAAGTTAGGTCAGCTCTCGAGAATAACATATTCCTATTTCGTTTTTTGAACGACAATTTTAAAGGATTTAAGTTCCCAAAAATTTGAAAGAACACCGATGTGAAGGCTCCTTTTAATTACTGCTGCCTCGCTTGGTATATAATTCACATAAGGTTTCCCCTCTTGATATCTAAATGTTGAGAAAATAAAAAAATTGAACTTTTTCCCATAAAAAGGCTCAAAATAGTCTCCTCCGGAACTTGAATAATGACGAGTAAGCTCATAGCCATTTGTTTTTAAAAACTCTGTGTATTGTTTATTAGTGGGATTTGTAACTATTAGAAGTATGATTATTCCCCCAATAAAAATTAGAATTCGAGAAGTCATTTTTCTTTTCATATCGCATTTGTTCCTTTTTTAATTTTAGAATTATTCTATTTTATCTTCATTCTTTTCATTTTATTTAAAAGTTAATGAAAGGTCAATTTTACAATATCTAAGCTTTTATTATATCCCAGAACTGCATATGAAGTTTTTAAATAGTTGGTTAAAAGTACGGTAATTCCGTTGATTAATGTATCTCTTATTTGAGATCGCTACAAAAAAATCAATTTCTTTTATGGAATTGATGTTACTTTGTGAACTTTTTATAAAATGAATCGTTCTACTCAGCAAACAACCAATTATGTTACAAAAACACGAAGGAAATAATAACGAGGTGAAATCGCCATGCAGAGGTGTTTGTACGCTTGATCATAAGGGGAAATGTGTTGGGTGTTTCCGTAAACTCGACGAAATTGCCAACTGGAGCGTGTATAACAACTACCAGCGCGGTGAAATCTTAAAAATGACACAGCTACGCATGCAACTGCCGGATATTTTTGATAGTTAATGATTTACGGGCCGAAAGGCTCTTTTTTTTTGAAATAATTTCATGAGGTCATTGGTCAAAAAACATCCCATATCCCACATCCCACATTCAACATTTGATATTCTACATTCAACATCCCACATCCCACATCCCACATTCGAAATTCAACATCCCACATCTCCCTTAAACCTTCTCCTTTTTCCCAACAGGCTTTATAATCAGCCTCAGCGACTGGTCATACGTAATGTAATTCCAAAACCAGTTAATAAAAATTAGTAAACGGTTTTTTACACCAACAATAGCCATGAGGTGCACAAACATCCAGGTAAGCCAGGCAAAAAAACCATAAAATTTCACGAATGGAAGTTCTACCACAGCCTGGTTACGGCCTATAGTCGCCATCGAGCCTTTATTGAAATAGGTGTAGGCTTGCATTGGCATGTTTTGCATCTGGCGTTTAAGGTTGCGCGCCAGTAGTTTAGCCTGTTGTATGGCCGGTTGAGCCATCTGCGGATGACCACCCGGATATTTGGCTTCAGTCATAAAAGCATTGTCGCCAAGAGCATAAATAGTATCGTAGCCTTCAACCTGGTTAAAGGCATTCACTTTAATGCGATTTCCTCTTACATAAACATCGGGATTGAGGCCGTTCATTCTTTTGCCCGCAACACCTGCTGCCCACACCAGTGTTTTAGCCGGTATCTGAATTGCATTATGAATACTAACTTTATTGCCGTCATAATCACTTACCTGGGCATTACAAAGCACATTCACGCCAAGTTTCTGAAGGTATTTTTCGGCTGTTCCGGCTGAATGTTCAGTCATGCCGCCCAGTAGTCGGCTGCCAGCTTCGAGCAGGTAAATATTCATTTTTTCGAAATCCAGCTCGGGATAATCTTTCGGAAGAATAAATTTCTTCATTTCAGCCAGCGTACCTGATACTTCAACACCTGTCGGGCCACCGCCCACAACCACAATATTCAGCAATGCCTGTTGCGTTTCAGCGTTGGTTTCAATAAGAGCATCTTCAAAATTCTGGAGTATCGTATTTCTCAGGCTTAATGCTTCGGCGACTGATTTCATCGGAATGGCATTCTGAGCAATATGATCCATCCCGAAAAAATTGGTATCCACACCCATTGCAAGAACCAGTATATCATAAGTTACGTTACCAAGCGTTGTAATAACTTCTTTTTTATCAGTGTTTAAGCCTGTGATTTCGGCTACGCGGATGATCACGTTTTTCGTTCGCTGGAATATTTTCCGCAAAGGAAACGAGATAGCGCTTGGCTCAAGTCCGGCGGTTGCTACCTGGTAAAATAAAGGTTGAAACTGGTGAAAATTATTCTTGTCGATAAGCACGACCTGAAAATCGCTGTCAGCAAGTTTTGTGGCAAGTTTGAGCCCTGCAAAACCACCGCCGGCAATAAGGATTCGCTTTTGGGAGGAATCTGGAATATTGAGTTGCATACTATGATAAAAGGAACGTTGTAATTGTATCTATAAACAAAAAAATCAGGATATGGTTTTATCCTGATTTTTTTCGCATTTGAGTTATTTAGAACCTGAATCCAAGTGTCAGACTGTATGCATTTGTTTTTACCTCATTCAATGATGGTGGGGCTGAATAATACATATAATAGTTTGATTCGGTTTTGCTGTGGTTGTATGCAAAATCGATAAAATATGCTTTGTCCCTTACACCTAACCCAAAAGAATAACCTGTGCGTTCGCCCAATGAACCTGAATTCCGGAACGGAGAACCATAAATATTATATCCTCCACGCAAAGCCATGATGCCGTATTTGAGCTCACCACCGAACCTGAAATTATTAGCAGATGTGTATTCGGTTCTTATAGCATCATTTTCGTTGAAAAAACTGTAATCGAAGGAGCGCAGATTTGCTTTTGAGTAATCAATGTATTCATAATCAGCACTTATTAAACCGTATTTGCCCAATAAAACTGCCACGCTACCGATAGCCCGCAGAGGGGTTTTTAACTCATAATCAAAATACCCGTTTCCAGGCGGGTATTCCGAATAACTTTCGCCGCCACTAAAATAAGAATTAATAGAAGCATTGTATGTATCACTCATATTATAATAGTTGGTTGGGGTATGGATCGCACCGCCGATTCTGAAAAATTCAACTGGCATAAAAATAAAACCTGCTTTAAAATTGAACCCTGATCCTCTTGTATCTAAATACTCATACCGGTCGTAGGATTCATAATAACTATTCAGGCCTTCTGTATCATCCTCTGTGAGTTTGCTCGTTTCCTCATACCTTATGTAAGGAAAAGCAAATGTAATGCCAAGGAAAAGTTTATCGGCAATATTGGCTCCTGCGCTGATAACGGTTTCGTTAGTGCTACCGCGGGTTTCTACGCTTTTGGTTTGCTGAATGCCGCCATATTCCATATCAGCTGTCCACCGTTGATTAAGCGAATCATAAAAAATGAGGTTTGCATCATAGGCGAGTCCGGTGCCAAAATCATCCCAGTCCTTAGGTGCAGCTCCCGAAAAATTTACATCGTCAACATAGGTTGTCATCAATGAATTTTCGTTGTTGAATCCTGAAAGGATCATCCTGTTGCTGAACATGGTCATCATATTGATGCCAAATCCAAACTGCACGGCAACCAGCGGACCTGCCTGCCCTTTCAGATTTTGATAGTAAACATAACCAACATTTCCAAGGTAAGCAGTATTCCTGTAATCGCTACGGAATTCCCCCAGGTAGCGTGAATCGGTATTATTTGATGCAAATACAGGCGTGATAGTAAATTCTGATTTGCGGTAGAGACCTATACCTGCAGGATTCTGGCTCAGAGAAGTGAAATCGGCACCCACTGCTCCGTAAGCACCTGATAGTCCTGAAAAACGCGCTGTACCTCCATAGTTGATCAATGAATAGCGCAGGGCATCGTTTTCGTTCTGAGCATAAAGCGATAACGAAACCAATGCAGTAAGTATAATCGAAAGTATTTTTTTCATTGCAGTAAAAATTATTGGTCAGTAAAAAAACCTGCAATCCAAAGGTTGATTGTGAAAATGAACCGATTAAGTTTGCAGGCTGTTCTATATGTGTGATTTAGCTTTTATTTCAAAAGTTTAACGGCGTCCTCCCGATCCGGATGATGAACTGCGGCTTGAACCAGATGATGAACCACCACTGGAGCCTGACGATGAACCGCTGCTTGATCCTGAAGATGAACTCCTTGATGGGGAATAGCTTCCGCTCGAACCACTTGAAGAACTTCTGGCTGGTGCACTGCTTCCACTGGAACTGCGCGAAGGAGTATAGCTGCTGTTCGAACGGGCAGGTGCAGGTGAACTGCTGCGCTGAGGAGCTGGACTTGCTGAAGGGCGCGATGGCTGCTGAGTGTTGCTGTTACGAGGCTCCTGGTAAGTTCCGCCTTGGCGTGAAGAGCCTGACTTAGTATTATTTGGCTGCGAATACCTTTGGTTGTTATTGCCTGATTGCTGATTTCTATTAGTAGGAGGTGCTACTCTGGCATTATTCGGTTCGTTACCCGATGGCTGTGTGCTCCGGTATTTGGGAGTAGTATATTCCTGCCCCGAACGCGGACGGTTATAATCAGGTGATGTGTATGTTTGAGTATTGCGGCCATTGTTAACATTACTTTTGTTTTCGCCGCTTGCATTCTGGTTGGTGCGATTGGGCGACGAGTATTGATATTGTCTCTGTGGTTGAGCAGTGCCTGAGTTGGCCGGACGTTGAGTTGTGTTAGCCGGCTGGCTGCTGCGATTTTCATTAGTAACTGTACCGGCGTTTTGCTTCCTTGTATTAGGGTTAACAGTAGTGCCGGTTGCTCCGTTTCTGGCATCCTGGGTGCCGGTTGATCCGCTGCTGAGAGTTCCCCTTCTTGTTTCGCTCATCGGCGTTTCGCCGCGTGTTACGGATGATTGGGAAGAGCGGACATCGGGTGTTGATGTTCCTCCACCGCTTCTGCTGTCGTTGATTGCTGTTCCTGTGCGGCCTGCGGAAATACTTTTTTCGTCCCTTGCAACTGCTGATTTGCTGTCGCCACGGGATGTGCTGCCCGAAGTGCCAACTGATCCCCGGTGACCATAATAGGAAGAATTTCCGTTGTAAGGATCATAAGGATAACCGTTTGATCCGTCGTAATAGCCATTATTATATCCGTAATAATAGTCGCTATATCCGTAGCCATAACCGTATCCGTAACCATACCCGTACCCATAATATGGGTATCCGTACCATGAATCGTACCATGAACAGTAATACGGCGAATATCCGTATCCGTAATATGGGTAGTAGCCGCCGTAGCCGAAATTCAGACTGAATCCGAAGTTCCATGGGCTTGGGTCGTACCAGTAAGGGTTGGTATAATAATCGCTGTAGTATTCATTTGTAACATAAGGCTCTTCGAACCTTTTTATACGTGTTGCATACGAATAATCATAAAAATCATCCGTATCGTAGGTTCTGTTTTCGTTTGCAATGGTGTCGGGAGCATAATACTGCCCGTCATCATAATAATTGTTTTCATCGGAATACTGACTGGCTGCCTGGTCATTTGCAGCCTGGTTATTGCTCTGCGCATATGTTTCCGTAACGGCAGGTTTTACAACCATAACCTGCTTTTGAGCAGGTTGCTGTTTCGGCGAATAATATACGTCGTCGTATCCACCCGACTGGTACTGGGTTGTGCATGCTGATAAAGCTAACAATGCTGCACCGATGATAAAAAAGTATTTCATTTTGACCTCCTTAGTGTTAAAGCTTGCCAAGAAGCTTGTTTTGTGCTCACTGAGCGATAATTTTTGTAATTTCGCTGTCAGTAAACACCCTGAAAAGCACAATTATCATACCACAAATTACAAAATGGCAAAAGATTTCACTACTAGAGAAGAGAATTATTCACAATGGTATAACGACCTGGTAATCAAAGCTGATTTGGCTGATAACTCCGCAGTACGCGGCTGTATGGTCATAAAGCCTTATGGTTATGCAATATGGGAAAAGATTCAGCGGGCGCTTGACGATATGTTCAAGGCCACCGGACATAGCAATGCTTATTTCCCTCTTTTTATTCCAAAATCATTTTTTAGCAAAGAAGCTTCTCATGTTGAAGGTTTCGCCAAAGAGTGTGCCGTAGTTACTCACTACCGCTTAAAAAATTCTCCTGATGGTAAAGGTGTTATCGTTGATCCTGATGCAAAGCTGGAAGAGGAGCTTATTGTTCGTCCGACTTCCGAAACAATCATATGGGATACATACCGCACCTGGATTCAATCGTACCGCGATTTGCCGATACTTGTAAACCAATGGGCCAATGTGGTTCGCTGGGAAATGCGTACCCGCTTGTTTCTGCGTACTACCGAATTTTTGTGGCAGGAAGGGCATACTGCTCATGCTACCGAGGCCGAGGCTATTGAAGAAACGGAAAAAATGATGAATGTGTACGCCGATTTTGCCGAAAACTGGATGGCAATGCCAGTACTTAAAGGTGTTAAATCACCAAACGAACGTTTTGCCGGCGCTGTCGAAACATATTGCATTGAAGCGCTTATGCAGGATGGCAAAGCTTTGCAGGCCGGAACTTCGCATTTCCTCGGGCAGAATTTTGCAAAAGCTTTCGACGTTCAGTTCCTCAGCAAGGAAAATAAACTTGATTATGTTTGGGCTACATCATGGGGTGTTTCAACCCGTTTGATGGGTGCACTTATTATGTCGCATTCCGATGATCACGGTTTGGTTTTACCTCCGAAACTTGCTCCTATACAGGTTGTTATCATCCCTATCTATAAAAATGATGAGCAGCTTGCCCTGATTTCCGAAACTGTAGATCCGATTGTTGCAAAATTGAAAGCCCTTGGCATCAGTGTTAAATACGATGACCGCAATACCCAGAAACCAGGATGGAAATTTAATGAATATGAATTTAAAGGTGTTCCTGTGCGTCTGGCAATCGGTCCCCGCGATCTCGAAAATGGTACGGTGGAAGTTGCCCGTCGCGATACACTCGAAAAATCGGTTTACCAGATAACTGATATTGAACATAAAATCAGTCATTTGCTCGACAGCATTCAGGAAAATCTCTATCAGAAAGCATATGATTTCCGAGAGACTAATACCTTAGTTGCCGACACATGGGAAGAATTTGTTTCCATTCTCGACGATAAAGGTGGTTTCATTTCAGCACACTGGGATGGTACATCCGAAACAGAACAGCGTATTAAAGATGAAACAAAAGCCACCATCCGTCTAATTCCTATTGACGGGAAAATGGAAGAAGGTAAATGCATCCTCACCGGAAAACCATCGAAGCAGAGAGTGATTTTTGCCCGTTCGTACTAAACATCCCGCTTGATATCGGTTTTCAGAAAAAGGTAAATAAAATTGAATTTTGACAGCTATAAATCTGTCAGGATTCAATAAAGAGCATACTGATACACTTAACATACCTTATTTATGGCATTGCGCTCTTTAGGAATTATCCCGGCACGTTATGCTTCGAGCCGGTTTCCCGGAAAACCCTTGGTGATGATCGGCGGGAAAAGTATGATCATGCGTGTGTATGAGCAGGCCTCGAAGAGTGAATCATTGAATAAGGTAATTGTTGCTACTGACGACGAACGCATTTACAATCATGTACTTGAGTGCGGAGGTGAAGTTATGATGACAGCCGCGCACCATGTTTCAGGAACTTCGCGAATCGGTGAAGTAGCAGATGCCCTAGCTGCCTCAGCTAACGAAAACCCCTTCGATGTAATTGTGAATATTCAGGGCGATGAACCTTTTATTGACCCTTCGCAGATTGACCTGGTAGTTTCACTCTTTCATAATGGGGAAGTTCAGATTGGTACCCTGATCAGGAAAATATCGGATAATGAGGATGTCTCAAATCCTAACGTTGTGAAAGTGGTGGTTGATCATACCGGTAAAGCATTATACTTCAGCAGATCGCCCATTCCGTTTCTACGTGGAGTGCCCCCTGAAAGCTGGTTTAGTAGTCACCAGTATTTCCGGCATATTGGTTTGTATGCTTTCAGGAGTGAAGTTTTAAACGCAATTGTTCGTTTGCCTGCATCTGGCTGTGAAATTGCCGAATCGCTCGAACAGTTGCGATGGCTGCATCATGGTTACAGCATACACACCGCGCTTACTGAAATTGAGACTGTTGGCATTGATGCTCCTGAGGATTTGCTGAAACTTACTAACAATGCTTGATATTTCAGGCACGAATGTAGTATCTTAGCACATCAAAAAAGTAAAAGAATTTAATGATAGCACGGCACATAGCTGATTTACTTTATCACCATGAATGTGTGATAGTTCCGGGATTAGGCGGCTTCATCAAAGCCTTTAGTCCGGCAAGGATTTTACATATCACTCATGAGTTTTTTCCTCCTTCGGGCAGTGTTGCTTTCAATGCAGGGCTTTCAGGTAACGATGGACTGCTTGCAAATTATATCGCTACAGTTGAAAATATTTCCTATCGGGAAGCGCTTAACGAAATCCATCAGTGGGTCGGAAAATGCATCAGCGATTTGAACCATAACACACCGGTTACACTGCAGGGAATCGGAGAAATATTCCTGAACACATCCGGGAATATTGAATTCACACCTTCGAAGCAGGTTAATTTTAATGCGGACTCATTCGGACTTACTGTATTTTTTGCAAAGACAAACGAACCCGACACCATAGCTGTTCCGGATATTCAGCCAATTAAACGTTCAGCGAAAGCTAATAGTCTGCGCCGCCTCGTTCCTGAAACATTGAAATGGGCCGCTGTACTTGCACCCTTTATCGCTTTTGCTTTATGGGGTACATTTAAGGGTAATGTTGTTGAAAATTACGTTCACAACTATACAGGTATATATTCGTGGATGAGGTCAACACCTGGTAAAACAGCACCGGTAAAAATTACTGTACCTCAGCAAAGTTCAGATACAACAAGTCACGAAGTAGCACAATTACCGGCAGCTTTCCTTTCGGGCGAAAATATTTCCTTCGATCCGGGCATGGTTTCGTATGCCGAACTGGCTAAGTACGATATCACGATTGGCGATACTGCTCATGTTATTAAAACAGAACCTGTATCCGAAAAATTGAATTATCATATCGTTGGAGGCGCTTTCCGCGATCATAATAATGCACTCAAACTTATAGCCATGTTACAGGAACAGGGTTATCCGGCTTCAATTGTGGATACAACAGCTGGTGGTCTTTACGTGGTTAGTATGAGCGGTTTCAGTGATTTGACCGATGCGAAAACGCAGCTTTCCGAGATAAAAAAAGCCGGATTCACTTCATCCTGGATATTGAAGAAAAACAGAAGCTAACTATAGATTCAGCTTTCAGGCATGGATCTTTTTCAAAATAGATTTTACTAAAATACTTTACCCTTGGCAAAGAGGAAACTTCAGCGTTTTGCTGAAAATGCAACTTTTAATCATTTCTTTCAACCTTTATGGGAAGAGCTCGCTGCCGGATTTCCGCTCCGTGGAAAATGGAATTCTGATTTTTTTGGCAACAGCAACCCTGTTATTATTGAGATGGGTTGTGGCAAAGGCGAATATACCGTTGATCTTTCGGACAAATATCCCGAACGCAATTTTATCGGAATCGATAAAAAAGGTGCAAGGATGTGGCGCGGTGCCAAAACAAGCATTGAGGATAACCGGAAAAATGTTGCTTTTGTCCGCACCCGGGCCGAAAATATCTGCATGGTATTTGGTCCCGGCGAAATAAATGAAATCTGGATCACCTTTCCTGAGCCTCAGCCAAACAGTCCACGTCACAGTAAACGATTCACATCACCGGAGTTCATCAGCAGGTATCGGAAAATGCTGAAACCAGGAGGTATCATACACCTGAAAACGGATAGCGACCTTTTTTATACGTATACGCTCGAAGTTATCAGCGAAGGCGGACATGATCTTCTTTACAGCAACAACGATCTTTATGCGAATCCCTCCGATCCTGAAGTGAAAGATGTGGTTGATGTGCAAACTCATTATGAGAAAATATGGCTTTCGCAGGGCCTCACCATCAAATACCTGAGATTCAGACTTAAAGAAGAATAGCTGAGTTTCGTGCCTGATTAAAAAATTGTTGGCTATTTCCGAACTTCATTTGTAATAAAGCAGATTCCTGTGCCTGAGGATATTTCATTTTTCGAAAAAGTGTATGCTGTTGTCGAACTGATCCCTTACGGACGAGCAACTTCCTATGGCGCTATTGCTCGTTATCTCGGTACCGGCGGATCATCGCGAATGGTAGGCTGGGCTATGAATGCCTCTCATCAGATGTTACAACATATTCCGGCACACCGGGTGGTAAACCGAAATGGTTTACTAACAGGTAAACATCATTTTGGCGGACAGGATACCATGCAACAACTACTCGAAAGTGAAGGGATTCAGATCGTAAATGATCAGATTATTAATTTCAAAGATATTTTCTGGGATCCGGGGGAGGAATTGGAGTTGTAAGGGCTTTGTTGCGGCAGACAAGGGGACAAGGAGAGGGGCGACAAGGCGACTTGGCGACAAGGCGAAGAAAAAACTACTCCGATTCTGGTTTCAAACCAAAGAAATCATCAAAGTTAAATCCTTTTAATAACAGACTTTTTCGGTTACTCATATAAAATTGCTTTATCTGATCGATTGAAACTACCGACGTTATACCATAATTAATATCTTTTTTTTGATTCACATATATGCTTCCGGTGTATGGTATTACAGGGTTATAAGTGAATTCGTGATTTTCTTTTTCCGGTTTAAGCACATACCCAAAACTTGCAGCAACTGAACGGGCAATTCCAAGCAATTCGAATTTGTTTTCAGTCTCAGTAACGGCTAAGGCAATTCCTCCGCTAAGGCCTTCATTAAAAGGCGCATCTGTAAGAAAACTTCCTGTTTTAGCCTGCGCTTTGCTAACTATTCCATGAGTCAGCATTTGTTGTCCTTTCGGGTATCCTGCAAGGTATAGGAAACTTCCCCAATTTAGTTCCATGGAGTTTCCACAAGGATATCCAAAAACAGGAGCATCCGTAAAAGGCTCAATAAACGTGGCGCCGATAAATGCAATATCATTTTTGGTATCAGAGGCAAGCATTTCGAATTTACTTCCAATCGGCATATCGTTGACAAAAAGCTGTTGCTTCGTTTTAAATGAAATACTATGAATATAGCGGTTGTCGCCAAGGTCGCTGTATTCGGCCCATTCAATTATGGTGTCGGGGGCTTTTACGGCATGTGCGCAGGTGAGCAGAGCTATACGTTTACCATCCGAAAAAATGATCAGGGCTGTTCCGGAAGTGGCGTCATTAGTCACAATTCCGGCCCTGGTGCGTTCGAGCAACCCATCGGAATTCAGGTCCTTTAGCGTAACCCTGGTGTTTTCGTCAAATACATATGTCCGGTAACTCGAGTAATTTTTAATCTGTTTCACTGATTGAAAAACATTCTCCAGTTCGTTCGAAACATTCCCTGCAGGAAACGATGTACGGTATTTTGCAGCATTGCTCTGTTTCAGTATTTGGTTGCCGGTTTTATACGAACAGGCTGAAAAAGCATAAATTAAAAGAAGTAGCAGCGCAAGTGCCTGAATGGATCTGAAACAGTGTTCGATTTTCATTGATTAGGAATTAAAAATCATCTAAAGATAAGGAATATTATTCCGTGGATTTTATACCTGAACGATTTCTTGAATCGGAATTTTATTCATGGTCAGACATATTTGATGCAAAGTCGGATTTTCAGGATAAGTTTAGTTTGTCGTTTTCAACAATTCTATTCCCGGATAAATCCTCTGTATATTAGCGGTAAATTTTAAAAAAAATTATAAATATTTGTAATATGGCTATAAAAACAGGGGGTATATTAAAAATAAATAATAAAAAATCTGATTAATATTTAAAAAATAGGGGGTGTGAAGAAAAAATAACTATTTTTGCGCTCTAAATATAAAAATCTGAATTTATGGCAACTTTACGATTCAAAGCATTAGGCGATGCACTGAAAAGGAAACCGGTTCAAGTAACACCTCCCGGTGATAAAATTTCGGACTATTACGGGATGTACGTATTCGACAGGGAAAAAATGGAGAAATATCTTCCCAAAGACGCATTTAGAAGTGTTGTGGCTGCAATCGATCATGGCACACGTATAGAACTTAAATTAGCTGACCAGATAGCTCTCGGTATGAAAACCTGGGCTATGAGCCTCGGAGCTACACATTACACACATTGGTTTCAGCCGCTTACCGAAAGCACAGCCGAAAAACACGATACATTTACTTCACCTACCGGTCGCGGCTCGGCTATCGAAGTTTTCTCAGGCGAACTTCTGGTTCAGCAGGAACCGGATGCATCAAGTTTCCCCAGCGGAGGAATACGTAATACTTTCGAAGCCCGTGGTTATACGGCATGGGATCCTTCGTCGCCGGCATTTGTGCTCGAAGGCACTCTGATTATTCCTACTATTTTTATTTCATATACTGGCGAGGCTCTCGATTACAAAACGCCGCTCCTGAAAGCACTCCATTTCCTCGATAAAGCGGCGGTGGATGTTTGCCAGTATTTCGACAAAGATGTAACACGCGTTAACAGCAATCTCGGCTGGGAGCAGGAGTATTTCCTGGTTGACGAAGCCGTATTTAATGCCCGCCCCGATTTGGTTTTGACCGATCGCACTCTTTTGGGTCATGCTTCCGCTAAAAATCAACAACTCGAAGATCAGTATTTCGGACAAATTCCGAGTCGTGTACTGGCTTTTATGAAAGAGCTTGAATTTGAATCCTATAAGCTGGGGATTCCTTTAAAAACACGCCATAATGAAGTTGCTCCCAACCAATACGAGCTGGCTCCGGTGTATGAAGAAACAAACCTGGCTAATGATCATAACCTGTTGGTAATGATGATTATGCGTAAAGTTGCAACACGTCATCGCTTCAAAGTATTACTGCACGAAAAACCGTTTTCTGGCATCAATGGCTCAGGAAAGCACAATAACTGGTCGGTATCCACCAATACAGGCGTAAATCTGCTTTCACCCGGCAAAACTCCGAGATTGAACCTTCAGTTCCTTACTTTCCTAATTAATACATTAGCTGCGGTTCATAAACATAATGCATTACTCAAAGCATCCATTTCCTCGCCCGGCAATCAGCACAGGTTAGGAGCCAATGAGGCGCCGCCGGCAATTATTTCGGCATTTCTCGGGCAGCAATTAACGAGGATGCTTAATGAGATTGAAGAAAGGGTTACCGATGAAAAAATGTCGCCCGAAGAAAAAACGGCTATTAAACTCGATATCGGAAAGATCCCTGAAATTTTGCTCGATAATACTGACAGGAACCGGACTTCACCATTCGCTTTTACAGGTAACCGTTTCGAGTTTCGCGCGGTAGGTTCATCAGCAAACTGCGCTTCCGCTATGATACCGCTCAATACAGCTTTAGCTGTTCAACTTGTTGAGTTTAAAGCTGAAGTTGACGCTATCATTGAAAAAGGTGTTAAAAAGGATGAAGCTATCCTGCAGGTTCTGCGACGTTTGATCAAAAAATCGAAACCTATTCGTTTTGATGGAAACGGATACAGCGACGAATGGAAAGAGGAAGCAGCAAAACGCGGACTCGATTGTGAAGCCATAGTTCCGCTTATTTACGACGCGTATTTAACCCCTCAATCGCGCGAATTATTCAAGAAAGCCAATGTTTATAACGATATCGAAATGGAAGCCCGTACCGAAGTGCGCCATGAACTGTATTCGAAAAAAGTACAGATCGAAGCACGGGTATTGAGTGATTTGGTTATGAATCACATTCTTCCTACGGTTATCGAATACCAGGCAATGCTTATCAACAGCACACAAGGCTTGAAAAATCTCTATAATGATTCGGAATACCAGGTTCTGGCTGTTCGCCGGTTAAAGCTGATCAAAGAGATTTCGGAGCACATCGAAATTGTTGAAACTAAGGTAGCTGCCATGATTGAGGCCCGCAAACTGGCAAACAATCTTGAGGATGCCCGCGAAAAAGCTCTGGCTTACGCAACTGAAATTTTCCCGTATTTCGACGAAATCCGCTACCATATCGATAAACTCGAACTGATTGTTGACAACGAAAAATGGCCGCTGCCAAAATACCGTGAGCTGTTGTTTGTAAGATAAAAACAAGCATATCTGTAATCAATCTTTTATCCCTTCCGTTGTCAACTGCTCCGGAGGGGATTTTTTTTTTTAAAGTTGTCCACCATAACATTTCATTTATTAAGGAAACATAGTACTTAAAATAAATGCTAAATTTTAATGCATATCATTAAATGATCTATCTTTACACATTCTAAATAAAAATAAGAATTAAGCGTATAATGATGAACAAAGATCAGATAATCAATGCCTTAAAAACAGTTCACGATCCTGATTTACATAAAGATCTGATATCGCTTGGCATGATCGAAGACATTGAGATTGATGGCAGCAAAGTCAGTTTCAAGCTGGTTTTAACTACGCCGGCCTGCCCGATGAAGGAAAAAATGAAAAATGATTGTGTGAACGCAATTCAGTCGCGGGTTGATCCGTACGCTGAAGTAATCATTGACATGACTTCGCGCACAACCAGCCGTCGCAAGAACGATGATACCATGCTGAAAGGCGTTAAAAATATAATTGCTGTTGTTTCAGGTAAAGGTGGTGTTGGTAAATCTACCGTTTCGGCTAACCTGGCTGTTGCTCTTTCGAAGCTTGGGGCAAAAGTTGGATTGCTTGATGCTGATATTTACGGACCTTCGGTTCCACTGATGTTCGACCTGGTGGATGCCCGTCCGAGTGCCCGTGAAGTTGATGGTCGTACCATTCTCGAACCTATCGAGAAATACGGTATAAAACTGCTTTCAATCGGTTTTTTTGTCGATCCTAACAAAGCGCTTGTGTGGCGCGGACCGATGGCTTCGAACTACCTTACACAAATGCTTACCGGCGGCGACTGGGGCGAACTCGATTACCTTGTGATTGATATGCCACCCGGAACCGGCGATATACATCTTACCCTGGTTCAAACAGTGCCGGTTACAGGAGCAGCTATTGTTACTACGCCTCAGGAAGTAGCTCTTGCCGATGCCCGCAAAGCGTATAATATGTTTACAACCGATAGTATTAAAGTTCCGGTGCTGGGCCTGGTTGAAAATATGGCCTGGTTTACACCTGCCGAACTGCCCGAAAACAAGTATTATATCTTTGGCAAGGAAGGCGGCAAACGTTTTGCTGAGGAAATCGGAGTTCCGTTGCTGGGTCAGATTCCGCTGGTACAAAGCATCTGCGAATCGGGCGACAGCGGCAGTCCTGTTGCTACATTAGATGATTCATCGCCTGTAGCCCTGGCATTCCGTCAGTTAGCTGAATCAGTTGCCCAGCAAATTGCCATTCGTAATGCAAACCTTGATCCGACTCAGATTGTTGAGATAAAATCATAAAAGAACTACCAATTAGTTTTTGCCCGATTCGATAAAAATTACAATCAATCAATAAAAACAAAAAACATGTCAGAATTAGAAACCAAAGTACGCAATGTAATCGAACAGATTCGTCCATACCTGCAAGCCGACGGCGGCGATATCAGTTTCGTGGAGCTTACCAGCGACAACGTTGTAAATGTTGAATTGCAGGGAGCCTGCGGTTCGTGCCCTTTCAGCCGTATGACATTGAAAAACGGTGTTGAGGATGCCATGCGCAAAGCCTTACCGGAAATAAAGTCGGTGGAAGCAATTAATATCTAAGTTCAGTATTGAACTCGACAATTCATTTTGTCCTTATCATGCTGTACAATTTGCAATAAGTCAATTGCAAAAAAAAGAATGACCCGGGTATTATTCAGGTCATTCTTTTTTATTTTCTGACCAGTACAATCTTTTCAGAGCTTTTCTTTACAATCCTGTCGAACACAGCTTTAACCCTCTGATACTCTTCAGGGGCATATACTGACTGTTTAAATGTATAGCTGAAGGAACATGAAATAGTGTTTCCGTATTGCTGCGATAAATAATCAAGTTCAAACAAATTATCGTTCAGGGTGCTTTTCTCAGGTAAAAACTCAACCTTATACCCTTCAGGAATAATGATTTCTGTTTTATATGTACGTTTTATCGGAAAAGTTATATCAATAGGATAAGTCCGGGTTTTCTGTTTCAGTGGATTTGAAGTAAATACTTCATTCATAAAAGGCTGCAGATATATTTTATTATTGATAATTTCGGAGGCAGACTCAAAAGAATAGGAATAGGCGTAAGAGCGGGTTCTATCTGTTGCATTTCTTATTTTTAGCGAAGAGTCTTCAACCATATATAATTTCTTGCTCAGTTTCTCAAGCAAAACATCTTTTTCGCCCGCGAACTCCTTTCGGTACGAAAGTGCCTCGTAATCAGTAGCTACTGATGTAATTTTCACATTTTGTTTACTGCCGATTGAATCAATTTTAATACTTGTATTCAGTTCCGAAAGCGAAGGCATCTGCAGGCTTATCCACACCATATTATCTTTATCGACCAAAAGACCTTTGTCGTTCATGCATTGTGTTGATATCCTGTTGTTAGCGCAAAATGGATCGGTAGCATCTGCGAGCATTTTTTTACCGTCAATGGTTACGGTTGCAACCACAAAATTGAACGCACTGCTGAAAGGATAATCCGATTTTATTTTTCCATGATTACGGGTACTGAGTAACAGCGGGTATGCCTCTAAACCGGCAGCACGCAGCGCTCCGACCAGCCATAAATTTATCTCCGCACTGTTTCCGATTTTATCCTTCACAAGGTCGGATGCTGATCTGTTAGTGAACTGACTGTTAGTATTGTTCCATTTGAAGTTATCTTTAATATAATCAACTATATAGTTAAACTTTTGCGTTTCCGATTTGCCCGTCAGCGAATCAGGACTTATTGTTTTTAAAGCAATGCTTTCGCTTCGTTTGAGGTATTTACCAAAACTTTCAATTTTCAGATATTCCTTTACCAGTTCCGGCCAGGTGGTCATTACTTTTGTTTTTACTCCATCAAGATGAAAATATGCCGACAACTGAAAATCGATTTTCATTATATAATCTTCTCTCGAAGAAATAAATTCCTCATCGGTGAAAGCTGTTGCATTTTTTTGTCCGAAATAATAAACCATATCATAATACTCGGTACTGAAAAATACCTTTTTGAAAGAAGTGTCATCAAGGTATGTTTTGTATTCGGTCAGCGATTTAGTTCCCTGCAGCGACCAAGTGTATTCATAAAAGGGTATCATGCGTACTTCATAAACGCTGTTGAGTACAGGGATACTCCACTGGAAATCCCAGTCGCGCAGGTTGAAATGATATTGCGACGTTACCAGGTATACATATTCGATAATTGATCCCGGCTGTACATCGGGCATGGCGAATTTCTTAACTTTCCAGTTTTCGGATATTTTTTCCTCATACACGGCCTTGGGATCCAACGTAGTGATTTTACTTATCCTGCCATCAGTTATCGAATAAGTAGTTGCTTTTGTGACAGTTACTTTTTCGTAAATATTTCCTTCCTGGTAAAACGGAACTTCTACTTCGGCGTATTCCTTACCTGCTTCGTTAAATATTTTGATACGGGTTATCCTTTCGAATATGACGTCGAACCCATTTTCATTTCGTACAAAATAGGATTTCCCCATATCAAAAAGTACTACGGCATCAGCTGCTGCATCATAACTGCACGATTTCATATCAATTTCGGCCTTGCTTATTTTTCCGAATTCTTCGAAATAGTTCTGGGCCTTGAGCGGCGAAAAAGCACTACAGGCAAAAAGTAGTAAAGTCAATAATTTCTTCATATTAGTTTTTTGTTAAGGTTATATAGGATATGCTTTCGGTGTCAATAACACGTTTAATAAAGCCGTAAAAATCCGAATATTCGCTCAACGGAATTGTTCCCGGATTAATAATCAATTGTTTGAATGCCGCTACAGACTTGTCATCAGAATGATAATCAGTGCGGTACAAACCATATTTTGATTCGATGGTGATGCTTTCGGGTAAAGCTGTGATGGTGTGGTTTGGCGGAATTTTATATTCAATTGAGTCGATGCGGTTAACGGGATAATTTATCTGTACCGGAAGTTTTCTTTTCTTGGGATCTTCGGGGACAGGCAAAACCAAAGGTATAATATTCACCAGCAGCTCTTTGCCATAAACTTTTACGTGGTGATCCGATGTTGCTGAGTACCGGAGCACTATTTCAGGTGTATCACGGTCGGGAATAGCAAGTGAGTACGATTCCATTTGGTAACCGGTGGAAATTATCCGTCGTGTAAGGTATTGATTACGTTCCGTTTCACTCAGCGTTGACGAAACATAGGCGAGTAATTCGTATTTTTCGCCTTTGTACCTGTTAGTGAATTCAGTCTTTACATTACTACCAGATTGTAGTTCGGCAGTAATAACCCGGGTTTCTGTTACATCGTTCAGCGAAAGGGCCGGGGTAGTAATCAGTTTGCTGGTATTATTGTCCAAAACCAGGGCCGGACGGTTTTGTGTAAAAGTACCAAGGTATTCAAAAGCCAGGTCGCTGGTGCAATCGATCCACAGGGTATCCTGTTTCAACGGGACAAACAAAATAACATGATTGAACTGTTGTGATGGGAAATCTGCACCAAATGGTTCAATTTCGTCACCGGCATTTATCGTAGTGTAAAAGGCTTTGATATTCGCAACAGCTAAGCATGTTTTAAAGTAATTGGATAAAGCTTTGCAGTCGCCATATTTGTTAGCAGCCACATACGAAGCGGGATAAGGTTTTAATCCGCCGGTTTTAATTGAAACATTGATGTATCGGGTTGCATCCTGCAGGTAATGAAACAGTATCCTTACTTTTTCCTTATCGTCGTCAATGTCTTTAACCAATGTTTCAATTCTGTATTTTTCGATTATCGGAAGGTCATCCATACCTTTCAGAAGTGATAAGTTCCAGTTTCCATAAGTTTCCCAGCTTTTATGAGAGCCAGGTTGTTCGTACACGAATTTTTCGGGGACAATTTCAATGAAAGGGATAAACTGCTGTAAAGGAGGCGAATACATTTCGGGAGAAACAGTTTTGGAATACGATGCATTCCAGGTATAAGAAATACGTCCGGGAACTGAATCTATCTTACACTCATCAGTCATGCCCGAACGGTAGTAAATGTTGTAACCGGAAGGCGTACTGAGTTTTAACGAAGCTTTCAGTGTCGGTATTTCGGTATCAATAACCGGATACCAATAAGCAATATGTAAAAACTGGCTCATTTCATAGCGAAACGAATACCTGAGCGTATATGGATATGTGTTGTGGCGCAATTTGAATTCCTTTACATAGGTGTCAGCGTAGAAACTGACATCCGAACGCTCACTTTTCTCGATGATATCATCTTTTTTAAGCTTCCGTACCACATTTCCTGAGTTGTCGGTTATGGATGCTTCAAGATCTGAAACCTTGTTTAGTTTTGAATAGGGAATCGAAATTTCGGCATATTTATCGCCATTACGGTTAAGGACAAGAATTTCGTAAATGTTTGTCTGTATCAGTTTATTCTCCGAAGCTTCAATAACAGTGTTCCTATTAATTAGCACTGCATCATGTTTTTGGGAATAACTGTCAGTAGAAATTATAATCATAAATAGGATAACCTGATATTTGGCAATACGTAATAGCTTTTGCAACATAATTTCGCTGTTTGATGTAGTTTACCCTTGGGCAGAATACAAGTTTTTTGATGCCCAAATGTACAATAATATTTACACCACAAAAGAGAAAGCTTAATGCGGATTTCGATCCTTAATTATTGGTTTTGATTATCTGGTTTTTCTTACCGTATTTTTCTCCTCTGCCCGCCAATCTTCATTCTTTTGAAAAGCTTTTATTTCAGGAGATACTTCTCCGGAATAAATATGCGAGGGTATAAGCGGCTGCGTAAATTGCCAGTATTAGTAAGGGGTGGGAATCAAAATAATAGGCTGAATAGATACAACCCATAAATTTCATCAAAGCAAGAATAATCCAAAGAATTATAATTCCAGATAATGCTAACCAGCTGTTGCTCTTTGATTTATCTATTTGTGCTTTTCGTTTGCGGTGTGCTAAGAGCAAGCCAAGTGTCAACCCAATTATTATTGCATTTATAATGATAATTCCAGTACCTAAGCCGTCGGTGTTAATGTGAAGTAGTACCACTATTTTGAGATTAATTGGGGTAACAGTTTAGTAGAATGATAATTGGAAGTAATATTGAAATCAAAATCACTCCATATTTTACAACACAAACTTATTTGATTTACAGTATATTAAATCGTTAATGCCGACATTGTCTTGTTTCAATATTCCGTTTACGCGTCGGATTACTGCCCAATTCCTTGAACAACATAAATAGCTTCAACCCCAACACGAAATACTGATTTACAGTAGTTTTTGCCATCTAAATTGGAAACGTGTACAAAGGGAGCTTTTTTGAGAAATCCTGCATATTGTTTATCATTTATAGTAACCAAAATCTCATTGGGAAAGGAGTCAAGATATTGCGAATTCGTAGGTGAGTATTCATATCTGCCTGATTTTTTTTTCTTTGACAAAAACTTATTTTTGGTTGTGTAAGTAACAAGAGTATCTATTGCTTTATACTCTGGTACAATTGGAAGTTCCAAACTTATTACTTTAATGGTTGAGTTGTCCAGATTTACTAAAGCTATGGGTATATTTCCTTGTTTTGTTATAATTAATGAATCGGAGCGATCGAAATCCATTTCTATTGTTTTCATCCGGCTGAATTCCTGCGAAATGGTCAACCTCCCATCCGAAAAATTTCTTAATTCTAACTTGTCTTTTTTTGAAAACGAAGCCAGTTTAAAGACAATTTGTGCTGTTGCATCTAATTGGATTAAAATAATTATTAGTATTAGATGATTCCTCATTCGATTCTGTTTTTTAGAATGCTGCCATACAATTAACCTATGATAAGTCTTGAGACTAAAATGTTGCAAAATGCCAACCTAAACAAATGTATGTTAAGATTTCAAATGGTTCCGTATTTGCTATTGCTTTGTTGGACAACGTTTTTTAATTAATTCCCAATTCATAGAATCTAGTTCCTATTTCCTTAAATACTTTGTCAAGTTTAGCTTGGGAGTCAATTACTAAAGTGTCTTTTTTATTGATGACTTCAACTTTTTCAAACTTTGAAAAGGAAGCTTTCATTCCAATTCCACGTTCAAGTCTAAATATTTGATTAGGCTTAATGTTAAATGTTGAAATCAAATTTATCGTATCAATATTTATTAAAAACTCAGCTCTTTCATTTGCATAGAGTTTTAAATATGGGATGAATGGCCTTCCTTGCCATATTGATTCAAGTTCATTTCTGTCATAATGAACAATCAACAAAACGTCATGGTCAGACTTATTATTTAATTGAGTATTAAAAGTTGGATCACATGAAATAAACAATAGAAGTGAAATAAGTCCAACGTTAAATCTTAAAATTGTTCTCATAATTCGATTAATAATTTCTTTGTGCTGCGATTCTTTAAAATGTTGCACCACTGTCAGCCAGAACAAATGTATATAAAGATTTCAATTATTTCAACGATCACGCAAACCCGCATTTGCTAAAGGATTAACTATCCAGTGTTTTTATTTTTTTTGCCTATAAATATCACCATGCTTATCAAAGAAAGAAATATAGTTATTATTCCTAATATTGGGATGAGAAGAACAGAAGCATCACCGTGTACTACCCTGAATTCTATTTTTTTGATTCTTTTAATTTCTATTTTTTTTGAGATTTTCTTTTCAACCCCCTTATCTTGAATTGCCAAAAGAATCTCTAAGGATTGTATTTTATTAATTTTCTCCTTTTGAAAAAAATGATCGTAAGCAAAGTAATCATTCTTAACAAGTCCAGACTGGATTATTCGAATAGAGTCTGGAATTTCTGAAAAATTTCTATACAAAAGAGGTTCTCTCGGAAGCATTCCCTGGTAAATAAGAATCTGGAATAAATTAAACTCACTCAATTTCAGGCTTAGGTCACTAACGATCAGATTACTCAAAACATGAGTAAACCATAAATTAACTTTCAGGTATTGTTCGTTTTCATTGTCTAGATTAACAGTAACTTTAAAATTATCTTCATATATTTCAATTTCCGTTTTATTCGTTTCTGAATCTACGAAATACTCTATCGTTTTAAGGTGAATAAGAATTATGAAAACTGTCAAACCTAAAAATAAAATTGCTAAAATGTAAATCGGTCTTGGTTTCATAAAATAGTGGATAATGGCAGTTATGACAAGTACAGGATTAAAATGTTGCTTTGTCTGCCAGCGCAAATGTATGTAAAGATTTCAAATGTTTCGACGAGCAGTTACACTTATACCAGTCTGGATTGTATATCATAAGTGTTCGAAACCAGCGGAGGGATTGTGCCGCACGCGTCAGAAAATAAGACGCGCGCGAACTGGAAATAACTCCAAATGATTGTTTAAACACACAACCCAAAATAATCAACTCTCGATAGTGCTTATATTATTGGAAAATATTTTTTAGAAAAAAGTAAGTACAAAACGATTGTAAGCAACATCCATATTGTTAACATAGTAGTTGGGTGATTATATTTTTTGTCTTTTATGAATTCCTTATGATATTCATAATATTTATCCTTGTCGAAAACAATAAAATATGTTCCTACATAAGTAATCAAAAAGATTGCAATCCCAACGATATAAGCCTTTTCAGCTAAATTTTGTAGTAGACCAAAAATCAAAAAAATAATAATACCAAGAAATAACATAAACCATTGATATGAAAAAAATTTCAGGTTCTGATCGTACTCCATTTGGTATAAAAATAATGGATAGTTTTTCTCCATTTGTTGCTTCCATATTTTAAACCCCAATTTTAAAAACTTTATATTTGACGCCCAACAAAATGGATCTATATATACTTTTATACTCCTTCCAAAATAATAAGTCAGTAAACAAATATTAAAATATAATATATTTATAAGTCTCTCCATAATGTCAATTTCAAAGTCTACCCTTTATTGTTTTGTAATCTGAATTAAGTATATCTACTAGGATTATTTTTTGGCTTGCTGATAGCAGCTGACGCTGTGGCAAGTGCGGGATTAAATTGTTGATCTACTGTCAGCCATAACAAATGTATGTATAGATTTCAAGTGTTTCAACGAACACGCATACCCGCATTTGCTATAGCGTTTGTTATGGGCAGAATTTCTTTTGTTAAATCTGTAAATCTGTCTAATGATTTTAAAATCAAATCTTTGACAGTTTGTTCTTCCTCGGAGCCTATACTAGAGTGCAAAATATCTGATTCGCAAAAAGTTCTTGGTATTTCCCCTCTGATATATTTCTCATGCATTTCTTGTGATCTTTTCAAAAGTTCCTCACTTGATGACATTGGTTTCCTTTGCTCATACATCTGCTCTGATTTTATTGGTAATGGATATCTTCCCATCCAAATTGAGCACTTCTCTATAATACCAATATAAAATTCCTCTTTTTCAATAAGTTCAATCTCAGCTCTTTTGAATAAGTCTTTAAGATTATGTGATTTTATCTCTTTAATTGGCACTTCAGTCGTTTCAGGATGCTCATTTTTATATTTTAAAATTATTGTTCCTTTCAGAATATTTTCAAACCCAAATCCCCAAAGCATTCTTATAATCCGATAATGCCAATGGTTTATATTAGTAACTTCTGGAGTGAAAATTAATGACAAGTTATTCTCGTTTGAGAAAGTATCATTAGTATTCAGGTTAGAGAATTCCAGTAGGACCTGTGCAGAAGAGAATAAATTATGTGCTTCATTTTTCCATATTTCTGGATTTTCTGCACAAATGAATTTTTCAAAAGCAAATGAATCTTCCTTCTCATTGTATTCTGTCATCTGTCTAGATTTTAGTGAAACGTGCTTTTTTAATTTTGCCCATAACTATCTTATAGCATCAAATATACCCTACTTATCTCCATAAATTGAATTTCGGTTAATATTTTTTTATCTGCAATATTGAAAAAATCCCCGCCACCTCTCCCAGCCGCAGTGATTTTTCACTTCATTATTCACTATTCACTTTTCACTCTTCACTTACGACAAGTACCTTCCCACAATCGGCATTCGTCGTCCCTGTCCGAAAGCTTTGGGCGAAACCCGAAGTATAGGCGGGGTTTGATGACGCTTCCATTCGTTCATATTTACCATACGTAACACACGTTTCACGGTAGCCTCGTCGAAACCGGAAGCAATCAGGTCGGCAGGACTTTGGCGTAACTCAATATAATTGTAAAGGATCTTATCTAAAATATCGTATTCGGGAAGCGAGTCGCTGTCCTTCTGTCCCGGTCGCAGCTCAGCCGACGGAGGTTTCACAATGCTGTTAACAGGGATAATTTCCCGCTCACGGTTTATGTGATGCGCCAGTTTGTACACTTCCGTTTTATACACATCGCCCAGCACCGAAATACCACCGCACATATCGCCGTAAAGCGTTCCGTAACCCACGGCAGCCTCGCTTTTATTCGACGTATTAAGCAGAATATATCCGAATTTGTTGGCCAATCCCATCAGCAGCACAGCACGCACCCTTGCCTGTATGTTTTCTTCAGCTACGCTGAAAGGCAACTCTTTAAAATAAGGCTGCAGCGATCCGAGTATCGAAGTGTAACCGTCCTTAATACTGATAATATCGTATTTGCAGTTTAAATTCACGGCCAGTGCCACCGCATCGTCAACCGAATGCCCCGATGAGTATTCCGAAGGCAGTAACACCGCGTACACATTTTCGCTGCCAAGCGCTTCGGCAGCCAGGGCAAGCGTTACCGCCGAATCAATGCCACCCGACAAACCAAGTATCGCTTTGGTGAAACCCATTTTTGCAAAATAATCACGAATGCCCATTACAAGCGCATCGTGGATCAACGCTGTTTTTGTGGCCTCCGCTTCTGCAACAGGCAATTCCGATTGTATTGTTTTGGTTCCGGCATCGAAATCGACCGTGCAAATACTTTGAGTAAAAGCATTACAACTTGCAATGGTATTGCCATCGCTATCGAGCACGCATGAGTTGCCGTCGAAAAGCAATTCCGTCTGAGCGCCCACCTGGTTTACATACACCAGCGGAATGCGGTATTGTGCGGCGTTGGTGCGCAGTATCCCGAGCCGTATTACCTGCTGATCGTAACTAAAAGGCGAAGCCGCAATATTTATCATCAAATCCGGATGCTGGGCATGCAACACATCCATCGGGCTGGCCACATACAAAGGATCGGGAACCAGGTTCCAGATGTCTTCGCAAATGGTTAAAGCAATTTTTACTCCTTTATATATGATGCAATCGAAGGTACGGCACGGTTCGAAATAGCGGTATTCGTCAAAAATATCGTAGGTTGGCAGCAAAGCTTTGTGCGCAAGCGAATGTACTTTGCCGTCGGCCAGCAGCCATGCCGAGTTAAACAGGTTCTTACCTTTTATATCCGGGTTTCGCGAGGGAGCGCCGACAATAGCAGCAATTCCATTGCAATGAGTGGCTATCGTATCGATGGCCTGGTAACTTTTGTCAATAAAATCGTCGAATTCGAGGAAATCGCGTGGTGGATAACCGCACACCGATAATTCGGCAAATACCACCAGCTCAGCGCCCTGCTGACGGCAAGTTTCGATAGTTTCAATAATTTTTGACGTATTCAGATCAAAATCGCCAATAATGTAATTCAACTGGGCCAGGGCAATACGCATGGTGTAACTTTTGTACAAAAATAAAGCCCGGATGAATACCCGGGCTTAAAAACGGAAAATATTTTATTCTAGAAGATTACCGAGAATGCCAGTTCAAAGAAATTTGGCGTTGCTTTTTCCTCAACTGAAGTATTGAGTGAATTTTTCCCCGTGAGAATGTTAGTAAATCCATTGTTAAAAACGAGTTCCACACCGAATTTCGGGCCTTCTTCTAACTTGTATTCAGCTCCTAATCCAACAATAAGCGATTCGCGGATAAATGCGATATCATCGTAATTAGTCTTGTCGCTGGTTGTAGCTGATCCGGTTACCGGAGTGAATTCGTCAATTTTTTTCGAGCCTATTTTAAAAGCGGTACCCAAACCGATGCGACCGAAATACCTCATGTTACCCATGTCGTTGGTTCGCATTTTCAATGTTAACGGAACCTCGATGTATTTCAGGAAATATTCGCGGCTCATACTTCCTGTTACACCGGTTTCTGCAGCCGGGAAAGTGAGTTTTCCACCATTGAAAAGCATATTAAAGCCAGTGGCGATGCTATGGTTTTCGGTAAAATTAAATTCGGCGATAAATCCCCAGGCAAATCCTGGTTTTATCCCATCGCTGTCGTAATCGTCAACATCAGGCTTTATCCAGCTGATTTGCGGTGCCGCTTTTAATCCGAAATAATAAGGAGGATATTGTGCGTTGGCGGCGTAAGTAACTAAGGTTAAAAGCAATACTAAAGTAATTTTGGTTTTCATAACGTTTTTATAAAGTTAGACGTATAATTATACAAATATCGTGCAAAAAAGTTTGCGCCTGCCATATCAGCGTTAAACTTATATCAGAAACTCTTATTTCCCGAAAATAAACGAATAAATACTAACCTTTAACTTCGGGCGTTACTTGGATGTCACAACAAATCCCTGATATGAATAAAACTTTGCTGAATCGTTTAGCCGTTGGTATCTCTCTTATAATCCTTTTTACCCTGCAGGCCTGCAATAACAAAAATCCAGAAGTCGCTATGCCATCGCAGCCTGAAGGGAACGAAAGTGTGGCAGAAGGCGAAATTGTGATAAAACGTTACGAAAAAGCACTTTTTGCACTCGATAAAAACAACCTCCGGCAAGGGATATCGTCTATCAGCAATGAATATTCCTTTTTTCTCGGTAACGAATGGCAGGACACCATGAATATACTCCGGGTATCTAACTTTTTGAATGATCCGAATATCAGGGGATTGTACAATCTTACGATGACTAAATATCCTGATGTTTCATTTCTTGCCGAAGGGCTCAAAGGTGCATTTGGTAAATACCAGCAGGCATATCCCGATAAACCAATTCCGCAGGTTTATACCTACGTGTCGGGACTCGATATCGAAAACCCGGTTTACTTTATGGATACAGCCATGGCAATTGGACTCGATATTTTTTTAGGTGCTGATGTGGATGCTTACCTGAAGGCCGGACTTCCGAAATATAAAATCAACAGGTTTACAAAGGATCACATTCTGCCTAAATGTATGTTGGCCGTGTCCGATAATATTATCCGTATCGATGAAAGCCGCAACTCTCTTCTCGATCAGATGATTATGGCCGGTAAAGCGCTGTATTTTCTGGATGTGACGCTGCCCGATGTAAAAGATGAATATAAAATCGGCTTTACAACAGATCAGCTTGCCTGGAGCCGCAATAACGAAAGCGAAGTATGGGCTTTTATTATCGGGCAGCAGTTGCTGTTTTCGTCAAATCCGCAGGGTGTATCCAAACTTATGACTGATGCGCCGTTTACCGCAGGTTTTGCTGCCGAATCGCCCGGAAGACTCGGCGCATTTATTGGCTGGCAGATTGTAAGAGCATATATGAAGGAAGCCGATAGTGTCACCCTTAAACAACTGATGGAAAATACTGATGCGCAGGAGATTTTGAAAGTTTCAGGGTTTAAACCGGGGAAAAATTAGTTTGAAGGGTTTGAAGAGTTTGAAGAGTTTGAAGGGTTTGAAGGGTTTGAAATGTTTGAAGAGTTTGAAAATAATGCATAAGCTTCCTCAACCAGAAACTAGAAACCAGAAACAAGAAACCCCTTTCACCCTTTAATCCTGTTCAATCCCGCCTGTGCTTTGTTCTTTATACTGAACTGGTATTCATCAAAATCCATATCCAGTACTTTCGAAAAGTATATCCTAGCCTGGACGTAATCTTTCCTTTTTTCGTAAATCAAACCAAGTTGAAGCGCCGAATTGGCTGCATAATAATAAGGTAGTTTTTCGCCATCCTTAATTGTGGTTTTATAATACCTGATAGCTTCTTCCTGTTTTCCCTGGTTATGATAAATGCGTGCAAGCCGGTAAGTATGTTCCAGGTTGTTTTTTACATTAGCTGACGAATATCCTTCGAGTTCGGTAACAGCTCTTTCATAATATCCACCATCAAAAAGCAGTCGCGCTTTTAATAATGCCAGGTCGAGTTTCTGCTTTTTAGCTGCGAAGGATAATGCTTCGAGGTCGTTATCCACCTGGTCGTTACCTCTTAACGCAATTCGTTCGACATAAAAATTATATTGCTGCGTATTGTTTTGAATAAAGTAATACCATGCAAGGTGCATGTATGCTGAACGGATGTAATTTTTCCCTTTAAAATTCCCAATGAAATTCAGCAGCGGATAGCAGGCATCTTTATCAAGGCGGTTGAGCCTGGCAACACCCAACATATAATCGAGGTAATAGAACTGATACCTGTCGGCTGAACGAGGTCTTTCGGTTAGTATGCGGATTGCTTTGTCGTTTTCGCCGGCACGGCTGTAAATGCTGGCAAGAGCATAGGTTACCAGGGGACTTTCTTTTATAAACGGAGCAAGCGGTGTATCTTTAAATTTTTCGGCTAAGGCCAAAGCCGCAGGCACATCCGCCGAAATGTTAAGTGTTACAAAAGTGAGTAGAAACGCAGTTTCGGGCAAAAGGAAGCTCAGCTGCGGATCGAGGGAAACCAGGCGGTAAGCTTCCTTAATTTCGGAAGTTCCCTGCGGAATTGTCCCTTCAAAGTTAAGCGAACGCACAGCCCAGCGGTATTTGTCGGGTACTGTGCCTATAAGCGAATGCAATATTCCGAGTCCTGCTTTGTTCATCACAAAATCAGGAAATTTACGCTGGTTCTCAATCAGCAGCCGGTAAGCGCGGTTGATATCAAGACCGGCATTCACATACTCTCCGAATTTCACGCGGGCCATACCCGATTGCAGGTAAATAACCGATTGGCTGTATAAAAACCAGGGAGATTCTTTTCCACTCAGGGCAAGTTTCTGCAAGCGTTTATCCTTGTTTTCTTTTAAATGGATGAAGTCTTTCTCTTCCTCACCGATCATTACTTTTAAAAATCCGATATAGTTTTCGATAAGGGCTGGAACAGCATTTGCGGGATTAAGCTTTTGCTCGGTTTGTATCCGCGTTTCAGCCTGGCTGAACCTCAGGCACATAACATCCGTATATGCCTGTTTGCAGTTATCATTAAATATAAATGAAGCTTCCGCAACCAACGAAGCATAAAGGATGAAACCGAAAAGCAGGAAATATTTCATTCAGCTTGCAGAAAAGTAAATACAAATGTGTTACAAAAGTCAGAATTATTAGCTTGCGAACTTACATTGGTGAAAACTTATAATTACAACCTATTTACTAATGGTATGAAATGCTGTCACTGTTAAGGCTAATGATTAAAGGGAAGTATTACTATTAATTGTTGGCGGTGTCTGGTTAGTAAACTAGTCCGTAGAACTTCAATATCAGTAAAAGAAAAAGAGCCGGGAAATATATTCTCCGGCTCTTGTTATGTGCTATATCCTTTGTTTAGCTAAGCGAGTCAGCCAGTTCTTTGTCAACAAGGATTCGTCCGCAGAATTCGCAAACGATAATTTTTTTATGCAGCTTAATATCAAGCTGGCGTTGAGGAGGAATATAGCTGAAACATCCACCGCATGCATCACGTTCAACCGGAACAACGGCCAGACCATTACGTGCATTTTTACGGATGCGTTTGTAAGCTATCAGAAGCCTTTCTTCAATCAGTCGTTGTTGTTGCTCCGATTTGTTGATGAGTTCTTTTTCTTCGAGTTCGGTTTCGGCAACTATATCGGTAAGCTCGCTGCGTTTTGCTTCCAGGTCGTTGCGGCGATCGCTCAGTTCGTGCTGTGCATTTTCAATTTCTTCCTTACGCATAACCAGCTGGGCTGAAAATTCGCGGATACGTTTCTCGGCCAGTTGTATTTCGAGGCTCTGAAATTCAACTTCTTTGGTAAGCGCATCGTATTCGCGGTTGTTTCTTACGTTGTTCTGCTGTTCTTCGTAACGTTTGATAAGACCCTGGCTTTCTTTAATAGCCTGGTTTTTATCCGAAACCTGTTTTTCCAGCATTTCAATTTCCTGAATGTAATTGTCGATGCGGGTTTCGAGGCCGGCAACGTCATCTTCAAGGTCTTCCACTTCAAGAGGTAATTCGCCGCGAACAATTTTTATTCGGTCGATTTTCGAATCATTTTGCTGAAGGGTATATAAGGCAATGAGTTTTTTTTCAATCGAAATTTCAGTTTCATCTTTTACCGGACTGTCGGCAACTGGATTTTCAACAGTTTCGCTCGTTTCGATAGCATTTGTAGCCTTATTAATATCTTCACCGCTTGTTTCAGCAGGTTTAGCAACACTTTTTGCCATAGCAGATTATGATGTTTGATGTTGATTTACAAATAATTAACCGGATTGGTATTGGTTTCGGAAATAAAGAGTGCAAAAGTAGTAAATTTTTTCTTTAATAAGGTATATATCAGTTCTTTTGTGAATTGTTCGCTTTCATAATGCCCTATGTCGGCCAAAATCATTTTGTTTTCAGGGATAAAAAAGTCATGATATTTAATATCTCCGGTCATATAAATATCAGCTCCACAGGATATTGCATCTTTTATCAGGAAACTGCCAGAGCCTCCGCAAAGCGCAATTTTTTTTATTTTTTTATTTTTTAATGAGGTGTGTCTGATGCATCCGATATTGAGTATTTCTTTTACCTGGCGTAAAAAATCTTCAGCGTCTAACGCTTGCGGCAAGGTTCCTGTCATACCAGCTCCAATGCGCTGGTGCACATTGGTTAAAGGGTAAATATCGAAAGCAACTTCTTCGTATGGATGTGATTTTTTTAAGGCTGCTATCACCGCACTTTCAATAAAAGCAGGGAAAATGGTTTCGATACGAAGTTCCGGTTCGGTATGCAGCTGGCCTTTCTGCCCCACAAATGGATTGGCTCCATCCATTGCCCTGAATGTTCCGTTGCCCGGCGCATTGAAACTGCAACTGTCGTAATTCCCGATTTGTCCGGCACCAGCTTCGAATATTGCTTCCCTCACTTTGCCGGCGTGTGCTGGCGGACAAAAAGTTACCAGTTTGCGTAAAGTATCAGCAGCAGGTTTTAGTATCACGGCATTTACGATTCCAAGTTTTTCGCAAAGCAAACGGTTAACCCCATCGTAATGGTTATCGAGGTTGGTATGAAGAGCAAATACCGCAATTTTCTCGCTGACGGCTCGTATAACAAGCCGTTCCGTTTCGTTACGACCTGTTAAACTTTTTATACCCGAAAAAATAAGCGGATGATGCGAGATAATCAGGTTGCATTCTTTTTTAATTGCCTCGTCCATAACGTCTTCGGTGAGATCGAGACAAACCATTGCCCCTGTTATTTCTGATGAAGAGTCGCCGATAAGCAAGCCGCAATTGTCATAACTTTCCTGAAGCGCCAAAGGAATTTCAGCATTCAGGAAGGATGTGATTTCGGATAATATCATATATTTTGTGGTGGTTTTGTTAACAGGTAAAATTACTAAAAAGCCACTTCATTATGAGTCAAATAATTGAAAAGTGACAAAAGTTTGTGATATTTCTATTGATCTCATAGGAATACTGCTAAAATATATCGTTAAAGATAATATTTCTTTAACGAAAGGTTGTGCATATCAGATAAATTTGTTTGTATCTTTATCACGTGGAAGCATTCAGATTCTTACTTTTCCCTCTCGCCATTCTCTACGGTCTGATTACAAAAGTCCGTAACTTGTTGTTTGACATCAGGTTACTCCCTTCCCATAAATTTGATTTCCCTGTAATTTCAGTCGGTAACCTGATCGCCGGAGGCTCAGGAAAAACTCCGATGGTGGAATATATTATCCGTTTGTTAGGCGATAAAGACAATATTGCAACTTTAAGCCGCGGCTACAAACGAAAAACCAAAGGTTACAGGCTTGCCGGCGAAAATGAAACGGTTGATACCATTGGAGATGAACCATTGCAATACCATCAGAAATTCGATACAGTAAAAGTGGCTGTGAGCGAATACCGCAAACAAGGCATACGAAAGCTTATGACTGATGTTCCCGATCTTGATGTGGTTATTCTAGACGATGCCTTTCAGCACCGCTACGTAAAACCGGAATTGTCGATTCTGGTGACTGATTATTTTAAACTGTTTACAAGAGATTGGTTGTTGCCGCTTGGCAGGTTGCGCGAATACAGTTCGGGCCGGAAACGTGCTGATATTATTGTTGTTACCAAAACACCCAGGATATTCTCGCCTATTGTGCGCAAACAACTCATAGAGGAAATCAGGCCTTATCCGGGTCAGTTGGTGTGTTTTTCGTTTATCAATTATCTCCCTTTCAAACCGTTGTACCGGAATAAATGCGATCATTCAGCAAAAACTGAAAATGTATATTCTATTATTATGCTCACGGGTATTGGTAATCCGGGGCCAATGGAGGAATACCTGAGGAAATATTGTACCGACCTTGAGCTGATGGAATTTCCTGATCATCATTCGTTCACTCAAAAGGACCTGCTGATTTTAAAGGACAGGTATAATACTTTGCCAACGAAACGGAAAATTATAGTCACCACTGAAAAAGATGCAAAACGGCTTCAAAATGCAGAAGCTGAGGAGATATTGGGCGGACTCCCGATTTTTTATACTCCTATTACATTTGAGTTTCATCCGGCTGATAAACTTATTTTTGATCAGGCGGTGAACGATGCTATCAAAAAAGCAAAGAGGACAGGTGTGCCTCAATTATAGAAACAAATCTGTTATAGCAAAAACAGAAAATACAACACTAGCAATCCCGTTCAAAGTAAAAAATGCAACGTTTACACGATGAAGATCGTTGTATTTTACAATTGTATGCTGGTAAAACAGCAAGAATGAAAATATTCCCAGTCCTATCCAGTAAATAGTTTTGAAATTCCCTTGCATACCGGCCAATACAAGCAGCAGGACGGTAAAAATGTGCAATACCAGCGACAGGCCAAGTGCTCTTTTTCGGCCCAGTAATACCGGGACTGAGCGCAGATGATTTTCGCGGTCGAAATCGTCGTCCTGAAGTGCATAAATAATATCGAATCCTGAGACCCAAAATAAGACTGAAAACGAAATTATAACCGGTATCCAGTCGAACGTGCCGGTAACCGCCAGGTAAGCGCCGGTTGGAGCAAGGGCAAGCCCGAGCCCGAGCACAAAATGCGATAAAGCGGTAAATCGTTTGGTGACGCTATAACCCAGAATAACTAAAAGCGCAACCGGCGAAAGGTAAAAACAGAGCGGGTTGATAAACCAGGTGGCGGCAACAAAAAGCAGTGCATTTGCAATACAGAATATAAGTGCCGATTGTTGTTTGATTTTTTGTGCCGGTATTTCGCGTTGCGCTGTACGTGGATTTACTTCATCAATATCCCTGTCGGCCCAGCGGTTAAAACTCATTGCCGCGTTACGGGCGAAAAGCATGCATAAAATAACCAGTGCCAACAATTTCAGGCTTAGCGAATCGTTGGCATGAATAGTAGCCAGCGAAAAACCAAGTAATGCAAACGGAAGCGCAAATATTGTGTGCGAAAATTTAACGAGCGATAAATAATTCTCTACTTTAGCACTCACTTTTTGTAACGACATGAAAAGCTGTTTTTGTATTTTGCAATAAAGGAAACAAAAATAAGCAAGCTTGGTTTCATTTCGGAAATTATTTTTAAAATCCCTCCACTGCGCCTGATGAATTCAGCATTTTTTAAAGCTACAGCATACCTGAAATACCTTAATAAATCGGGTACGAGGCATTCAGTGCATTCGCCGTTTGTTTATTCCCTTGTTGATGAAGTTCTCAGAAATAAGACTGATTACCCTGAATTTCGTGAAATCGAAGAGTTAAGGCAGAAACTTATGAGTAAATCGCAGATGATTGAAATCACTGATTTTGGAGCAGGTGCTAACATGAAAAGTTATGAGCACCGTTTCGAACGCGTTTCGGCATTAGCCCGTAAAAGTTCGGTCGGCGCGAAGTACGGACGTTTGCTGTTCAGGCTTGTCAGGTATTTTAAGTCCGGAACTATCCTGGAACTTGGTACATCGCTCGGTATTAGCACCTTGTACCTGGCGCTTGCCAATCGCGAAGCTCAGGTTTACACATTGGAGGGTTGCACCACCAAATCGGAACAGGCATCTACAAATTTCCAGGCGCTTAACGCTTCAAATATTGATTTGCACATCGGTCGTTTCGATATTGTATTGCCCGATCTGGTTAAGAATCTGACGAAACTTGATTTCGCCTTTATCGACGGGCATCATACTTTTGATGCAACAATTGATAATTTCGAAACTTTGTTAATGAAAGCACATAACGATACTGTGTTTGTGTTTGATGATATTCACTGGTCGCGCGGGATGGAAAAAGCCTGGCAGCAAATAACAGATCATGAGCATGTTACGGTGAGTGTTGATCTTTTCAGGTTTGGCATTGTTTTTCTGAAAAAGGAACTGAGCCGGCAGAAATTCGTTATCCGGTTTTAGGTTAGGAATTCTTCTGTTGATGGTTTTGAATTCATTATAAAATCAATTTTAAATTTTCAATTTATGTCATCCTAAAAACATTTACTTTTGTTATTCATTCCATTCATATCATTTGCAGATGAGCCAGCAGGAAATAATCAAGTTAACTGATATTACAAGAACCTATAAAGTAGGTACTGAATTAGTAAGGGCTTTACGTTCGGTTAGCCTTTCAGTTTATAAAAACGAATTTGTCGCACTTATGGGGCCATCGGGATCAGGCAAATCGACACTAATGAACCTGCTTGGCTGCCTGGATACACCTACGAGCGGTCAATATATCCTTAACAACCAGGATGTAAGCAAGCTGAATGATAACGAACTTGCCCGTATCCGCAACAAGGAAATAGGTTTTGTATTTCAAACGTTTAACCTTTTGCCAAGGAGTACAGCGTTGGAAAATGTAATGCTTCCGCAGATTTACGCGGGATTTTCAAAAGCTGCCCGCCTCGAGCGCGCTACTAAAGTAATTGAAAGCGTAGGACTTGCTGACCGCTCGCACCATAAGCCTAACGAACTCTCGGGCGGACAACGGCAGCGCGTGGCAATTGCCAGGGCATTGGTTAACAGCCCTTCTATTATTCTTGCCGATGAGCCAACTGGTAACCTCGATTCAACAACTTCCTATGAAATTATGGAAGTGCTTGAGCAGATACACCGTGCCGGCAACACCATTATCCTGGTTACACACGAAGAAGATATTGCCCGTCATGCCCACCGCATTATCCGTCTTATGGACGGACAGGTTTCCGCCGATTATCAGAATACAGATATTATTTCTTCATCGCGTACATTGAACAATTAGTACTGGTCTGATTGTTACTTTGTCCTGAAAAATAAGTTTAACACAGTATTGATTGATTTTGCCTTTCATAATAAGGCTGACTGCGGATGGAAAAAGAATGGAAGATTTACACGAAAACTGGTGATAAAGGCGAGACCTCACTCATCGGAGGTACTCGCGTGCCTAAATACCACGAACGCATTGAAGCCTATGGCACGTTGGACGAGTTGAACTCATTTATCGGGTATCTCCGCGATCAGCTTTCGGATACTCACATTCGTGAAGTTCTGCTGAAAGTGCAGGAAAATCTTTTTACAGCCGAATCGCTGCTGGCAACTGATCCCGATGTTCTAATTACAAGATCGCTGCCTCATCTGTCAGAAAATGATGTACTTACGCTTGAGCAGGAAATTGATGCCATGAACGAACATCTCCTGGCTTTAAGTTCATTTATATTGCCCGGAGGTCATCCGCTGGTAGCCTTGTGCCATGTGTGCCGCACGGTTTGCCGCCGTGGCGAGCGTATTATTATAAAAGTAGCTTCGGATATGGCTGTTGATGAAACGCTGATCAAGTATATAAACCGGCTATCGGATTACCTTTTTGTGCTGGCAAGGGAACTGGCATTTGTAAATAATGTTGCCGATTTGCCATGGAAACCTGACGTTTTAAATAAATAAAACGCTAAAGTTTAATCCATTTATTGCTTGTTTTTAGGTAAAAAAACAGTCTGAAACCCCTTATTTATAACAAGTTATTCACAAAATTTCAAAGGGTATTGATTTTGATACTGAATAGATTATTTTTGCAAAAAATTAAAAACTAATTTTCGACACATGTACTGGACGTTAGAATTAGCCTCAAAACTTGAGGACGCCCCCTGGCCGGCTACTAAAGAAGAGCTTCAGGACTTCTGTGTTCGCTCAGGAGCTCCGATGGAAGTGGTTGAAAACCTCCAGGAACTGGAAGATGAAGGCGAGATTTACGAAAGTATCGAAGATCTCTGGCCCGACTATCCTTCTAAAGAGGATTTCTTCTTCCATGAAGATGAATATTAACAACAACAATCGGGGCGCTGGCAAAACCAACGCCCCGATTTTCTTTTCATTTAATCCTAAATTACCATTTATTCTGACCGAACAAGTATCCTACGGAAAGTGAAAATAGCTGATAATAAAATCTGTTTATCCCCGGATATTCAGGATTATGGTACTTTGATACTTTGGTTAGAGATAAATCGTATCGAAAATCAAGTAGAATAGTTGCACTCTTTATCTCTTTGCTTAGTCCGGTACCTGCGGAAATACCTACTTTATATTTCCGGATCATTGGATTATCACGACACACATTGTAATACTCTTTTTCTTCCCAAATCGTGTGCTCGCATAAATTCTCAGTCCAAATATATTCCTTTGAAAATAGATAATATCCTACAAATGGCCCTGTCTCAAAATTAAGTCTAATTCTTTTATCTTGCTTGAGGTAAACTGAATAGCCGATTAATTCGCTAAATTGGATAAAATATACCGATTGCCGGTATTTTTGATGTATACTATCATTCTTCCATTCCCAAGAACTTCCGTCGTTAGTCAAACCAATTTCTGTTTGAAGCCATAATCCTTTTTTCAATGGCAACCTGCAAACTACTTTGGGGTAAACACCAATCTTCGGTTCAAACAGGTTCTGGTAATAATCTTTTGGAGTAATAAGTCTTGAAATACTGCTGCCGCATAATCCCCCTAAGCGAAAGTTCTGCTGTGCTGAGCATTCGAAAGCGATTCCAAAACAGATAATAAAAAATGTTATAAGTGGTCTGGTTTTCATCATTCTACACGTTTGAAAAAAAGAATTTGGGAAATTAAAAGAGTAAATAAGTTGTGTTTTGATAACGGAGTGTGTTAATATTAATTGTTTCTGATATAATATATAACAATTTGAATAGCATTTTATTTTTTAGAAAAATACCTTCCTGCCACATTGTCGCTTAACCCGAACGGATTTAACTTTAGTACGGTATTTGCTTTTGCTTTTCCAGTTTTCCCATATGCTAATCGCTATGATTGCCTTTTGTTGGAATACATTATCTTTGCGTGTTTATTTGAACAAATATATGTTCGCTTAATTCTTCTGTACAATGCTTAACTCATTCCTGAAAATGATTTCGGGCGGCACCAAATCCGACCGCGATATAAAAGAAATTATGCCTTTGGTCGAAAAAGCCAAAGTTGAATTCGAAAAACTCCAATCCCTTGATAACGATGGTCTCCGTGCCATGACACTGGCTTTCAGGCAAAAGATTGCCGATGCCGTTCAGGGCGAACGCGATGAGATTGATACCATTAAAGCCCGCATCGATTCCGATTTTGATATCGATATCGAAGAAAAAGAAGAGCTCTACAAACGGATTGATTTCCTAGATAAAGAAGAGTATCGCAAAACACAGGAAACGCTTATGGAGATTTTACCGGCTGCTTTTGCGGTTGTTAAAGAAACCGGCCGTCGTTTCTCGCAAAATGAAACCCTTGAAGTTACTGCAACCCAGTTCGACCGCGACCAGGCCGCCCGCAAGGACAGCGTGAATATCGTTGAAGATAAAGCCTATTGGGACAACCGCTGGATGGCTGGTGGAAATATGGTTACCTGGGATATGGTGCATTACGATGTGCAGCTTATCGGGGGTGCCGTGCTTCACTCAGGAAAAATTTCCGAAATGGGAACCGGTGAGGGAAAAACTCTTGTTGCTACTTTGCCAATTTACCTCAATGCACTGCCAGGCAAAGGTGTGCATGTAGTAACAGTAAACGATTACCTTGCTAAACGCGACTCGGAATGGATGGGCGTGTTGTTCGAATTCCACGGACTCAAAGTTGACTGTATTGACAGGCACGAACCCAATTCGCACGAACGCCGGCAGGCATATCTGGCCGATGTTACCTATGGTACCAACAACGAATTCGGTTTCGACTACCTGCGTGACAATATGGCGCGAAATCCTGACGAACTGGTTCAACGCCCCCACAATTATGCCATTGTTGATGAGGTTGACTCCGTATTGATTGACGATGCCCGTACCCCGCTTATTATTTCCGGTCCTACACCCCGTGGCGAAAACCAGGAGTTTGAAGCTTTGAAACCTGAAATTACCAAGCTTTACAATGAACAGCGTAACCTCGTAACCAAACTGCTTTCCGAAGCTAAAGGCTACCTTGTTTTTAACGATGATGGAAAACTGTCCTCCGAAAATGAGAAAAAAGGAGGCGAAGCGCTTTTGCGTTCATTCCGCGGATTGCCTAAGAACAAAGCACTCATCAAATTCCTCAGCGAGCCGGGTGTTAAAGCAGTATTGCTGAAAACCGAAAATTTCTACATGCAGGAGCAGTCGAAAAACATGCACATCATGGATGATGAGCTGTTTTTTGTTATCGACGAAAAAAATAATTCCATTGAGCTCACTGATAAAGGTATTGATTTGATTACCAAATCATACGATGATCCTAAGTTCTATATCCTTCCGGATGTTGGAGCTGAAATTGCTGAAATGGAACGCCGCCAGCTCACCGATAAGGAAAAGCTTGAACAAAAAACAGAACTCCTTCGCGATTATTCAGTTAAATCGGAGCGTATTCATACTGTAAATCAGTTGCTTAAAGCGTATGCCTTATTCGAAAAGGATGTGGAATACGTTGTAATGGATAACAAAGTAAAAATCGTCGATGAGCAAACCGGTCGTATTCTCGAAGGCCGTCGGTACAGCGATGGATTGCACCAGGCAATCGAAGCTAAGGAAAATGTAAAGATTGAAGCAGCAACCCAAACTTATGCCACGGTTACCCTGCAGAACTATTTCCGTATGTACCGCAAACTGGCCGGTATGACAGGTACTGCCGAAACTGAAGCCGGTGAGTTCTGGGATATTTATAAACTGGATGTGGTTGTAATTCCTACCAATCGTCCTGTTGTGCGCGCCGACCACGAAGACCTTGTTTATAAGACCAAACGCGAAAAATTTAACGCGGTTATCATTGAAATAAAATCGCTGATCGAAAAAGGCCGTCCTGTATTGGTGGGTACAACTTCCGTTGAAATTTCGGAGTTACTGAGCCGTATGCTTACCCGCGACCGGATAGCTCATAATGTACTTAATGCCAAGCTGCACCAGCGTGAGGCGCAGATTGTTGCCGAAGCCGGTTTGTCGCGCACAGTAACAATTGCTACTAACATGGCTGGTCGTGGTACCGACATCAAACTGGGACCGGGAGTTAAAGAAGCAGGTGGTTTGGCCATTATCGGCACCGAGCGTCATGAGTCGCGTCGTGTTGACAGGCAGTTACGCGGACGTGCTGGACGACAGGGTGACCCTGGAAGTTCACAATTCTTTGTCTCGCTCGAAGATGACCTTATGCGAATGTTCGGTTCCGAAAGTATTGCAGGAATCATGGACCGCCTTGGGCTGAAAGAAGGGGAAGTGATTCAGCACCGCATGATCACAAAAAGTATTGAACGCGCGCAAAAGAAAGTGGAAGAGAACAACTTCGGCATTCGTAAGCGTTTGCTTGAGTATGATGATGTAATGAACGCCCAGAGGGAAGTGATTTACAGCAAACGCCGTCAAGCCTTGTATGGCGAACGTTTAGCGCTGGATATCTCGAATATGATTTATGACCTGTGCGAAAACTATGTGTCTGATTACCAGGATAACGGTGATTTCGAAGGATTTACATTCGAATTGCTCACTACGTTTGCAGCTGAATGTCCGTTTGATGAAAAAGAGTTTTTATCAGGCAACAAGACTAAGCTCACCGATCAGCTTTTCGATCATATTTATAAAAACTACCGTAATAAATCAAAGCGGATTGCTGAACTAGCGTACCCGGTTATTAAAGATGTATACGAAAACCATCCTCGTTACCAGTTTATCGCTATCCCTATCACTGATGGGATAAAAACTATGCAGGTGGCGCCAAACCTGAAAAGAGCGTACGATGACAAAGGGATGGAAGTATCACTTGCCATCGAAAAGGGAATCACGCTTGCTATCATAGATGATGCATGGAAAGAGCATCTTCGTGAAATGGACGAACTTCGTCAGAGTGTTCAGTCAGCAAGTTACGAGCAGAAAGATCCGTTGCTTATTTATAAACTGGAATCGTTTAATCTTTTCAAAACGATGCTTCAGAAAGTAAATAAGGATATTATCGGCTTCCTTTCTCGGGCTAACCTGCCGGCTCAACAAGCTGACCAGGTAAAAGAAGCCCAACAGCAACGCACGGATACAAGCCGCCTCCGAACCGATAGAAATGATGTTTTGAACCAGCGAACCAGCGAACCAACAGTTACAGGTCCTGTAAAAGTTGAGAAAAAAGTCGGACGCAATGATCCTTGTCCTTGTGGAAGCGGTAAGAAATACAAAGCATGTCACGGGAAAGATGAAGTATAAACCAATCCAGGTTAAAGTTCCTGCCAAGATGTAAATTACCATAAATCATTTTACAAAACAGCCAATGAAAAGAATACTTTATTTTGTCGCCAGCCTGATATTGTTTGTTCAGATTTCGGAAAAGGCTCAGGCTCAGATGCCTGTTGCTTACAGCCCGGTTATTGATTCACTTATCGGCCATGTTACCCAATCGACTGTAAGTCAGCTTGTGCGACAACTTTCGGGCGATACAACGGTGGTTGTGGGAAGCGAAACCAAAACTATTACAACCCGGAATTATCAGTATAACAGTGTTCAGGAAATTGCTACTCAGTTTGTACTCGAGAAATTCCAGGAATTTGGTTACCAGGCCCGTTACCAGGACTATAGTTCAACCGGTCGCAATGTTTTGGGATGGAAAACAGGTACTAAATTCCCTGATAAAAAGTACATTATTTGTGCTCACTACGACGATATGCCAACAGCAACAATAGCTCCGGGAGCTGATGATAATGCCTCCGGTGTGGTTGCCGTTTTGGAAGCAGCACGCCTGCTTGCAGGTTTCGATTCCGAATATACCATCGAATTTGCTATATGGGATGAAGAAGAAATAGGTTTGGTAGGAAGTGCCGCTTATGCCGACAGCGCCGCTATTAACGGCGAGCAGATATTAGGCGTGTTGAACTATGATATGATTGCGTGGGATTCGAATAACGATTTTGTACTTACTCTTGGAACAAACACTCTTTCACAAGCTTTGACAAATGAATATCAGGAGGTTATGAGCATTTATACCCCTGAGTTCACCTGGAATTACACAAATATTGAAGCCAGCGACCATGCTTCCTTCTGGTATCAGAATTACCCGGCAATACTTGCCATCGAAGAGTATCCCGGCGATTTTAACGCATATTACCACACACCCGAGGATAAATTCAGTAACCTGAATATTATTTACTTTACCCGTATGGTGCAGGCTGCCGTTGCAGGGCTGGCAAGTGAAGGCTGGAACTGTAAAATGAGCCTTCAGCATCAGCCGATACTTTCGGGCGTTGGAACAGGCGATCAAACAGCTATTTTAACAGCAGTTTCGCCAAGGACTATTGCAAACAACGAAAACAAGCCCAGGCTTTATTATAGCATTAACGGCGGAAGCTATCAGTTCCTTTATCCTGATGTTATTGCCGGAAGCTCCTATAAATTTTATATTCCCGGACAACCTTTCGGAACTCATGTTAATTATTATTTTGCGGTACAGGATCAAAATGGATTTATCATCGAGACGCTTCCACGCGGCGGGAAAGGGGTAAATCCTCCGGGTTCCGTTGCTCCTGATACGCAATTTACTTACCTGGTTGCCCCTGATTTTACACAAACACTTTGTTCGAATTCAGTTCCCAAATCTATCCCTGATTTATCCACTATTTACGATACCATTCCGGTTGATTATGTTGGTGGAATTAAGGATATTAATGTAACCGTAAACATTGATCACACGCGGGTTTCAACGCTTAACCTTTCGATTACAGGTCCTGATGGAACCACCATAGACCTTAGTTCCGATAACGGTGGCAGCGGTTCCAATTTTACGAATACAACATTCGATGATGAAGCTATGACATCAATTAAAAACGGGATGGCTCCTTTTACCGGGAGTTATAAGCCTGAGCAGCCGTTGAGTACATATGATGTAAAAGAAGTAACCGGCAACTGGATTTTAAAAGTTCAGGATGATGCAGTAAGTCAGGTTGGTACACTTCAGAGTTGGTGTATTACGATTAATTACTTCGATTTATCAGTAGGAGAGGATGAAAAACCATTGGCAGAAGGTTTCATTCTTGGCCAGAATTTCCCTAACCCGGTAGTTAGTTTAACACAGATTCCTTTTACGCTTTCCGCTCCGGGTATGGCAGACATTGATCTGTATGATTTGTTTGGCCGCAAAGTACTTCCGATCGCTTCAGAATTTTTTGCCAGTGGTTTCAACGTGATAAATGTTGATCTGTCGGGCCTGCCTTCAGGAACATATTTTTATAGGCTGGTACAGGGAGATAATGCGCAAACAAAAGTTCTTTTACTTAACAGGTAGCTTAACATAATACAATATATTTGTTTACGGGTTGAGCCTTTTTAAATATCTTTCCAATAGAATACATCTCGTAACACGACAAAACTTCGGATATGAAATATAAACGCATTTTACTTAAACTCAGCGGCGAATCGCTGGCAGGTAATTCGGGACAAGGATTTGATACTGCTATGCTTGCCTTGTATGCTGATGAAATTAAAAAAGCAGTCCAACAAGGAACCCAGGTTGCCGTTGTACTTGGCGGAGGTAATATTTTCCGCGGATTGAAAGGCAATAATATCGGTACCGACCGTGTACAGGGCGATTATATGGGAATGCTTGCAACGGTAATCAACAGTCTGGCATTGCAATCAGCTTTACAAAGTGTTGGTATAAAATCGAAGGTTTTATCAGGTTTGGCAGTCGAACCCATTGCCGAACGGGTAAGCAGTCAGAAAGCCATCGCCAGCCTCGAAAGCGGAGAAGTTGTTATTTTGGCCGGTGGCACGGGAAATCCTTTTTTTACTACTGATACGGCAGCAGCTTTACGCTCAATCGAAATCCATGCGGATGCGTTGCTAAAAGGAACCCGCGTTGATGGCGTTTATACTGCCGATCCCGAAAAAGATCCTTCCGCCACGAAATTCACTGAGCTTACTTTCGAAGAAGCCTATAACAAAGGGCTGAATATCATGGATATGACAGCTTTTACCCTATGCAGCGAAAATAAAATGCCGGTAATAGTTTTTGATGTACATAAAGCAGGCAATTTGCAGAAAATTCTGAGCGGCGATAATTGCGGAACACTTATTCATGTTTAAAGGGTTTCAGGTTTGAAGAGTTTCGGGTTTAAAGAGTTTCGGGTTAAGGAAAATTTTCAAACATTTCAAACTCCTCAAACATTTCAAACTCTTCAAACCCCTTCAACCCTTCTGAAATCACTTTTTTAATTCCTGACTAAATTATTGGAAAGAAATTTTAAATTTGCATACCAAAACGATCCGCTATGACTGAAGAAGCCAAGTTTATCATCGAAGAAATAAAGGAAAGCATGCAACATGCTCTTGATCACCTGGAAAAGGAATTTCATAAATTCCGCACAGGTAAGGCCAGCCCGCAGATGCTTGAAGGTGTGAAGGTTGAATATTACGGAAATCCTACTTCCGTTGATAAAATCGCCAATATTAATACTCCTGATGCACGCATGATTATTGTTCAGCCCTGGGAGAAAAGTATGCTTAACCCGCTTGCAAAGGCGATCCTTGATGCAAACCTGGGTTTTAACCCTCAAAATAATGGCGAAGTATTGCGTATCGCCGTTCCGCCACTTACCGAAGATCGGCGCCGTGAACTTGTAAAAAAAGCTAAGGGTGAAGCTGAATCGGCCAAAGTTGCTATCAGGAATATCCGCCGCGGAGCCGTTGACGACGCTAAAAAGCTTGAAAAAGAGGGCGTTTCAGAAGATGAAATTAAAACATTAGAGAAAGATATTCAGCATATTACCGATAGCTTTATAGTGCAGGTTGATAAAATCCTGGAACATAAAGAAAAGGACATTATGACAGTATAATTTTACATAGTATGAACAGAAAGAGCGGTAATCAGCCGCTCTTTTTGTTTCGTATATTTTCGTGGCGATTATTTGGATAAAACTTTGAATCGCTGTATTAATAAAAATCTGTTATTTGTAAATCACTACGTCTTCCAATGGTTTGCGCATAATAACGGTGCGGTGGGTATAATTATCGCGCGGATAACCTAGTGGCGTTATTCCGAATACTTTCACTGACTCTTTCAATCCCAGCGCATTCCGCAAAATATCAGGATTGAAATTTGTAACCCAGCAAGTTCCGACTCCTTCGTTAGTAGCTGTCAGCACCATTTGATGCATGGCTATGGCCAGATCAGTTTGCAACGAATTATACCCGTCAGCACGCTCCCAGGCATGATCCATATCACCGGTCACAACAAGGATATGTGGCGCATCGGCAATCCATGATCGTGAATAACAAGGTTTTACTTTTTCAAGCATTTCGGGTGACGAAATCAGCCAGAATTCCCAGGGTTGGTAATTGGATGCAGAAGGCGCAATACGGCCAGCTTCGAGTATCCTTTTCAGTTTATCAATATCAACCGGTTTTTGGGGATCGTAGTTGCGAACACTCTCGCGTTTCAATAATACTTCATTAAAATCCATAGCTCAACAGTTTTTATCAAAAATACAATTTTTTCGATATGTGTGGGTAGTGGAGATAGAAATTATTTTACAAGCTGTTAAAGGCTGGGAGTCGGAAAACAGAAGTCAGCATTATAACATATCTCATCTAACATCCGACATTTGACTTTTCCCATCCAACATTCCACATCCTCATATTTCTATTTCTTCGGCTTTGGCCCCATCACAAACTCCAGAGTTCCGCCTTTTACAATATCTTCATGATTGATAATGAATTTATTGTAAGGTTTTCCATTGAGATTTATTTGTTGAATGTATATGTTTTTATAGCTCAGGTCTTGGGCTGTTATTATAAACTGATTACCGTTTTCGAGGTTCAACGTGGCTTTATCGATGGAAGGTGAACCAATTACATATTCATTACTTCCGGGGCAAACCGGGTAAAAACCCAGCGAACTGAAAATATACCAGGCCGACATCTGTCCGCAATCGTCGTTACCACAAAGTCCGTCGGTTTCGTTCCTGTATAGCGAGGTGACGATCTGATGGACGCGCTCCTGCGTTTTCCATGGTGCTCCTGCAAAAGCGTATAAATAAGGGACATGATGGCTGGGTTCGTTCCCATGAACGTAATTACCAATGATGCCGGCAGCGCTGATATCTTCGGATTCACCAAAGTGTTTTTCGTCGAGTTTGAAAGTAAACAGCGAATCGAGATGAGAAATAAATTTCTTGTTCCCGCCATGAAGGGCAATAAGTTTTGCAGGATTTTGAGGAACGTAAAGTGAATAATTCCACGCATTTCCTTCGATAAAACCTTGTTTTTCAGTACTCAATGGATCGAAAGGCGATTGAAAACTTCCATCACTTCGTTTTGCGCGCATAAAACCGGTACCTGAATCAAACATCAGGTTATACGCTTCCGCTCTTTTCGAATATTGAGAAGCAATTTCTGCCTTCCCCATTTTTTCAGCAATACGGCTTATGCAATAATCATCGTAAGCGTACTCAAGAGTTTTAGATGCCGCATTTGATGATTTATCTGCCGGAACATACCCGTATTTCAGGTAATCGCCTATCCCGTCGTAAGGAGAATAGTTTGAGCTTTTTATACAGGCATTCAATGCTTTTTCAGCATCAAAACCCTTAATCCCTTTCATATATGCATCTGCAATAACCGGAACAGCATGGTAACCTATCATGCACCAGTTCTCGTTGGCATAATGGCTCCAAACAGGCAGAATTTTATGCACACTTTGCTGCTGATGGGCAAGCATGGAATTGACCATATCTGCAGTGCGTTTTTGCTGAACTATTGTAAATAATGGGTGTAGCGCGCGGTACGTATCCCAAAGTGAGAACGTAGTATAATTTGTAAAATCCTTTGCATAGTGAATATTTTTATCGAGGCCACGGTAGCTGCCATCCACATCCATGAACAGGGTAGGAGAGAGGAAGGTATGATAAAGAGCTGTGTAGAAAATGATTTTCTTTTCTTCCGACGCTTCAATAGTGATACGGCTCAATTCCCGGTTCCAGGAGTTTTCTGCATCCTGACGAACCTGGTCAAAATTCCAGTGAGGGATTTCTGCTTCCAGATTTTTTAACGCGCCTTCGGTACTCACCGATGAAAGGGCAAATTTTACAAGGATCTGCTCTCCTGCTTTTGTATCGAAACTGAAAAAGGTTTTCAGTTTGCGCCCCGACATTTCGGGGAAATTTTTCAAAACATTGAATTTTCTGTAAAAATCAGTGTAAACTACTTTTGCTTCATCCCGACATCCGTAATTGCGTATTGGTTTTGATAATACCATCGCAAAATACATCGTCCGCTCACGCGCCCAGCCTTGCGTTTGCCTGTAGCCGGTAATTAAAGTATCATTCTCCACGCGTATTGAACTCCACACAACTTTCCCATCATAATTATAAATACCCGAAACCATATCGAGGATTATGTTGGCCTCGTTTGTTTCGGGGAAAGTATACCTGTGAAAACCAACTCTTTCGGATGTGGTTAATTCCGCTTTAATGCCATAATCGTTGAGTAAAACTGAATAATAACCGGCAGAAGCTTTTTCCGAATCGTGCGCAAAACGGCTGCGGTATCCGCTTTCCGGGTTATCCGCTGTTCCCGGATTCAGCTGCACTTTTCCAGTGGTGGGCATAAGCAGGAAATCGCCGAGATCGCTGTGCCCTGTTCCCGAGAAATGAGTGTGGCTGAAACCAACAATTGTTTTGTCCGAATACTGGTACCCGGCGCAATAGCGGTAAACATCTTTGATATATCCTTGCCCGATTGAATACTGAATGGTATCCGTTTCGGGGCTCAGTTGCACCATCCCGAAAGGGACTGTGGCACCCGGATAAGTATGTCCCATTTCGTTGGTTCCGATAAAAGGATTAACGTAAGAAGCTGGTTTCTGACTATTAACCTGGAGAAATAACAGGGTAAAAGCCAGAGCGAAAAATACTTTGTTCATCATTTGAATTTTAAAAGGCGAAGGTAAGAGAAAAGACTAAAAAGTTTTATTCAAAGGGTAATAAAGCTTTTGTTTGTTATATTTGATAAAGTTTTCGTCTTTACTGCAATTCAACACATACATTAAACCTTTAAAATGCTGAATATGAGAAAATTTCTATGCTTTGTTACTCTTTTTGCGCTTGTAATAATGGGTTTTGCGCAACCCTATCGTGGAAATGATTTTAAATTGTTAACGGGAAAAATGGAAAAACTACCGGATTTTACTCCGGATGCTCCCGATTTAAGTATCATAAATTTTTTCCCGGGGCAAAATGACAATACTTCTTATACTACAGTCGGCAATACTTATTTCGATACACAGACCAACTCCGGAAACCTGATGAACCGAATTTATAATTTCCCGGATGGAACAATTGGTGCAACCTGGATGCATATCGGCGAAGGTGGAACTCCCGACCGCGGAACTGCTTATAATTATTTCGACGGAACTGAGTGGGGAACGCAGAACCCTCATCTAGGCAACGATGGCAGAACTGGTTTCCCAAGTTATGCTCCCTGGGGTCCGAACGGCGAAATAATTTCGAACTACAAATATGTTGCAGGCGAAGGTTCAATAAAACTGCTTCGCCGCGCAATTAAAGGCTTTGGCGAATGGCAGGAAAGTGTTCTACTGCCGCCTGCAGGTAATTATTCGCTGGTATGGCAATCGATGATAACAAGTGGGGCTAACCACGAATTTGTGCATTTGCTGGCATTGGTATATGATGATCCGTATCTAGGGCAGGAAGATGCTTTGCTGTATTACCGCTCGCCCGATGGTGGTGTGACATGGGATATAAATGGGGTTGTAATTGACGGATTGGGCGCTGATTTCTTCGCAGGCATGTCAGGGTTAGCATATTCCTGGGCACAACCTGTTGGCAACACTATCGCGTTTACCTATGGTTTCAATGCATTCGACGGGTTGCTTTTCAAATCAAATGATAATGGCAACACCTGGCAGAAAACAGTTGTTTATGATTCGCCGTTCGATCCGTTAAATATTCCTGCCACTATCGAAACGTACGGTGGAGGCGATGGTACTTCTGCCATAGCGTTGGATTCGCAGGGGAATGCACATATTGTTTTCAGCAGAATGATGCATTCGTATGAAAATGCTACCTGGTATTATTCGCCTCTTGGGTCCGAAGGTATTATATACTGGAACGAAACCATGCCGGCACTGGATTCGACTATTATCAGTACTTACACTCTTGAAAATCTTTCCAATGCAGGCAACCTGGTAGGTTGGATCTCAGGAGATGTAACCATTGTAAACGAACAGCCAAATTATGGAGTCGGACTCACGTCGCATCCTCAGCTCAGCATTGGTGAAAACGATGAAATCAGCCTGGTTTACGGTGCTGTTTCACCCGAAAACAAATTGGAGGATATTTATTACCGGCATTTGTATTTTACCCGGACTTCCGATGGAGGAAGCACCTGGAGCAATCCTTATCCACTTAATGATGGAGTGGAATTTGGTTTCTCCGAATGTGTTTATCCAGCGCTGGCACCAGGTTACAGTTCGAAAATCCAGGTTTTGTTTCAGGAGGATTATACTCCCGGAACTGGAACTGGTTTTGGACTTGGGGAAGAACATTTTATGCAATTCCTCGAACTGGTTCTATACACTACCGATGTTAAAGATCTGGATGTGGATGGTAAATTTGAAATTTCGCAGAATTTTCCGAACCCTGCCCATAATACAACACAGTTTTGTATAAAACTTGACAAGTCATCACTCGTTTCAATCGGGATTGCTGATGTGTCAGGAAGAACACTTAAAACCACCGAAAAAAGAAATATGGATGCTGGTGTGAATTATTATACACTGGATGTTTCGGATCTGCGGAGCGGCATTTATTATTATACTGTTTTTGTTGATGATCAGAAAGTAAGCAAAAAACTGGTGGTTCAATAATTTTTGAAATGATATAACTAAAAAGGTTGTCGGTAAGGGGCAGCCTTTTTAGTTTATTTTCCGCAACTGCGCGAACTTTCCGTCCGAAGGTAATCCTTTCGCATGTTAACAAGCGTATACATCCCATTGTGAGCAATTTTTTTTGCGACCTCAAGATTTATGTTCCTATTGACTGAACCCGAATTTGAAAACCTGAAGTCGCAAATTGCGACCTCAAGTTGGGGAGGCAGTCATACGTTGCCTATCACCCGCGAGCTATCTTACTGACGGTAATTCTATCAGAGTGCACCCTTCATAGTGAGATAATGTTAAATTTTACTATTAAAGTAAATTAGGGATATAAAATTACAGCATCATATTTTATTTTATATTTATGCCTTTAAATTCAGCATATGGGCAAAAAAGAAGATTTACTGGTTTTACATGAGGCAGTTATAGCAAGTAAAATCATTTCTATAAGAGAAGAAAAAGTAATCCTTGATGTTCATGTCGCAGAACTTTATGATGTAGAAACGCGAGCTTTAAAACAAGCAGTACGTAGAAATAGAGATCATTTTCCAGATGATTTTATGTATGAACTTACTGATGACGAAATAGAATACGTGGTATCACAAAATGTGATACCTTCTAAAAGACATCTTGGAGGTGCTTCCCCATTTGCTTTTACCGAAAATGGTATAGCAATGCTTTCAAGTGTTCTTAACAGTAAGAGAGCAATAGCAGTAAATATAGCTATAATGCGAACATTTACAATGCTTAGAAGGATGTTGCTATTACAAAAAGATATTATGCAGGAAATAATCCAAATCAGGACCCAATTATCAAACCAAGATAATAATATCTCTCTCATTTTCGAATATCTAAAACAATTTGAAGAAGCCAAACAACAAGAGTTGGAGCAAAAGGAACGTCCAAAGATAGGTTTTAAAACAAAAAAAAATTAACCATTATGTTACTCCATAGGGTAGCGACCAACTAAAATAAATAGGATATATCAAATTATTGACACAAGATGCCATGAGAATAGTTAAGTATTATCTTTATTTTTTTAACATCGGGTTGGGAATGGTATTCTTTTTTTTCAAAACATATTTTCCCGTTAAAATTGTTTTTATAATACAGATTATTGTTGTCATTTCGATGATAATAATATTAATTCTTGAATTTCTTACAAGAACCAAAAAGAATGAAAGATAGATTTTTCCAAATTCTCAGTAAAAGAATTAATGCAATAACTTTATATGTATTTTTAGCTTACTATTTATTTATTATGGGCTATGTTTCCTTTGTGAGCGACGACATTCCTGCGCCAATGGGGTATTTTTTCTGGCTGCTGTTCGGTATCCGTTTAGGCTATTTATTGGCAAACAAGGTTGGACAAATTAACAATAAAACCACAAAATCTTGACTTTTAAAGAGGTGGTTGATCTGCGGAGGGCTTATTCTTTACTCCATTCAGGATAATGACGAAAAACTAATGAAGAAACTTGTCGTGCTAAAGGTTCCACGTTGACCTGAGAATTATAGGTTGCTAGCAGTATAGCAGCATTTTCTGTTTATTTTCAGAATAGCTGCGGCTTTTTTTAAAACTGATTATTTAAATTTCTACCTTTGCCATTCAGTCGCGTGGAAAAATTTGATTGCTTGCAACCACGGAAAAAAATGCTAAAACATACTTCCGCAAGCAGCATTTAAATTCCCCACCATTTATACATTTTTAACCTCTTAATCATATAGAGATGGGATATTTATTCACATCAGAAAGTGTGTCGGAAGGACATCCCGACAAAGTTGCAGACCAGATATCAGATGCTTTACTCGATGAGTTTTTGCGCTTCGACCCGCAAAGCAAGGTGGCTTGCGAAACCCTTGTAACTACAGGCCTTGCTGTTTGCAGCGGCGAAGTTCGTACAACCGGTTATGTTGATATCCAGAAAATAGTTCGCGGAACCATCGAGCGCATCGGCTATACAAAAGCTGAATACCGTTTCGATAATAATTCGTGTGGTGTTATTTCTACCATTCATGAGCAATCAGATGATATTTACATGGGTGTTGATCATGCCAATCCCGAAGATCAGGGTGCCGGCGACCAGGGAATGATGTTTGGCTATGCCAGCAACGAAATGGACAACCTTATGCCTATGCCAGTGGAACTGTCGCATATTATGCTTCAGGAAATGGCTGCCATTCGCCGCGAAGGTAAAAAAATGAAATACCTGCGCCCTGATAGCAAATCGCAGGTAACTGTTGAATATGATGAACGCAACAGGCCTGTCCGTATCGATACCATTGTTGTTTCAACTCAGCATGATGAATTTATCCTTCCTGCTGATTCGTCACAAAAAGCTGCAAGAGTAGCTGAAAAAGCAATGCAGGATCAGATTGCTGAAGATGTAAAAAACATATTACTGCCACGTGTTAAAAGGACATTGCCTGCACGTGTACGCAAACTTTTTGGCGACGATGTAAAATATTTTGTTAACCCAACCGGCAAGTTCGTAATTGGCGGACCTCACGGTGATACCGGATTAACAGGCCGTAAAATTATCGTTGATACCTATGGTGGTAAAGGTGCTCACGGCGGAGGTGCTTTCTCAGGAAAGGACTCTTCGAAAGTGGATCGCTCGGCTGCTTATGCCGCACGTCATATTGCCAAAAACCTTGTGGCTGCCGGTGTTGCCGACGAAGTGCTTGTTCAGGTAGCTTATGCTATCGGAATAGCCGAACCTGTTGGCGTTTATGTAAATACCTACAAAACGGCAAAGGTTAAAGATGCTGAAGGCAAAAAACTCACCGATGGACAGATTGCCGAAAAAGTAAGCAAGATGTTCGATCTGCGTCCTTATGCAATTGTTCAGCGTTTCGGTTTAAAAAACCCTATTTTCGAACGTACTGCATCTTACGGACATTTTGGCCGCGACCATTACAAAGCTGAAGTTGAAGTGTATTATAAAAATGGCAGCACACGTACCGAAAAACTCAATGGGAAAGAAGTTTACTTTAAAGAAGTTGAATTCTTTGGTTGGGAAAAAGTAGATAGCGTGGATATGATTAAAAAAGAGTTCGGACTTTAGGATTTCTCCGGATTTTATAAATAAAAAAAAGCAGGCTGTTGAGGCCTGCTTTTTTTATTTTAACAAAAATATTTTAGTGCTTTACAATGATCTTTTTTGATTGAATTGTTTTCCCATCTACTACAAGAGTATAGAAATAAATTCCTGAAGGATAACTGCTTACATTGATCGATTTTTTGCCTGACTGATTGTCGAGCATACTGTTTTCGATTTCAACACCCAGTGAGTTACGGATAATCAGCCTTGCATTGTTGGTTGATGAAGGCAGGTTATACTCGAAGCTGGTGATTTGTGATGCAGGATTTGGATATGGTCCTTTGAAAACCAGTTTGTCTTCTTTCACGCTGCTGGCGCTGATGTGGAATTCGATAGTAGCCTTCGCACTTACAGGAGTACCAAAAGTAATGTTATCGAAAAACTCAAAAGTAATAGAAGTGAGACCGCCATTTCCGTCAGGATAGTAATCGGCATAAAAAGATTTATTGATAATTCCCACTTTAGCAGTATCTGCAATGGCCGACTCACTTACCCAAGGCGGATAACAGTTTACGCCGAAACAGAATGAATTGGTTGTATTTGTAACTTCCTGGTTCATAGTACGACGGACATATACATTTGGCATTTCGGTGTTGGTAGTGTTTTTTAGCCAGATGTAACCTACAAGCGCATCAATATTAGGGTCGGTACCGGTTACTTTAATTGTTGCGTTGTTTATCTTATTTCCTAGGTTGTCGTATAATTCAAGCGTATCGGTTGCGCTGAGGGAATTGGGGCCTGTCAGCAGATTATGTGTTGTAATCGGGCGGGCGAACACGGCCGAAACCAACAAAACTGAGAAGGCAAAGAGTATAAGTTTTTTCATGCGGTGCGTTTTTGTTTTAATAAACAGTGTTTAATTAGTGTACAAAGATATATTCAATTTATGTCCGATCTGCATCCTTACCGATTTTTTTTAAAAAGATTCAGCATATTAATACGGATTTTAAAAAAAGGATCAATTTTATACAGATATTTGTTCTCTTATAAACAATCTCAACTCATATGAAAAAAACCTACCTGATAATCAGTTTGCTTTTTACGTTGTCAATTCTGTCATTTGGGCAATCACAGCGTTTTGTCCTGTTTGAAGAATTTACACAGGCAAGTTGTCCGCCATGTGCCAGCCAGAACCCGGCATTTAATGCTTTGTTAAGTGCAAATACCAGTAAATGTACTTCGATAAAATATCAAACCAGCTGGCCCGGTTACGATCCTATGAACCTCCATAATCCGGCTGAAGTTGCTACCAGGGTTAGTTATTACGGGGTAAATGCTGTTCCGGATGTACTAATGGATGGAAACGCCTATCACGGTTCGCCATCAGGTGTAAGCCAAACCAGAATCAATAACGAATATGCTGTTCCTTCGCCTTTTGAGCTGTCAATAAATCAGCAACTTAGTCCGGGCAATGATTCTATTTATGTAACCATGCTTGGCAGAGCAACGGCATCAGTAACCGGTTCTTTGATTGCTCATTGCGCAGTAATCGAAAAACATATCCATTTCAATACTCCTCCCGGATCGAACGGCGAGAAAGATTTTTACAATGTGATGAAGAAGATGCTTCCTGCCGCATCAGGAACTGCATTACCTACTTCTTTTGAGCCCGGTGATTATTTTGTTTTGCAGTTTGCCTGGAAACTGGCCAATGTTTATTCCATAAGTGAATTAAGCGTTGTTGGATTTATCCAGAACTCGCAAACCAAAGCTGTACACCAGGCTGCTATTACTTCAGATACTCCTATCGAAGGCCCGTTTCAGAATGATCTTACCGTAATGAACCCGGGAAACCTGCTCACTTCCTATTGCGAACCCAATATTGAGCCTACTTTTGAATTGCAGAATAATGGTTCACTGCCGCTTACTGCAGCCGAAATCAAATACCAGATAAATGACGAGCCGGAAGCAACCTACCAATGGACCGGAAATCTCGATTTCCTTCAGAAAACAACCATCACACTTCCTTCGACAGCTTATGCCGTGCAACCTTCGAATGTGCTTAAAATATTCGGCGTGTCAGCCAATGGTGTAAACGATGAGTATCCTAAGAATGATACCATCAAATATAGTTTTACATCAGCTCCTATGGCCGGATCGCAGGTAACGGTTTATCTGAAAACGGATAATAATCCCCAGGAAACAACCTGGGAAATTAAAGACATTCAGGGTAATATTATTGCTACAGGTGGTCCTTATGCAGAGCCTAAAAAGTCGTACACATCAGTGGTTGACCTCGGTTTCGGCATCTGTTACGAGTTCGCAATGTATGATGCTGGCGGAAATGGAATGTGCTGCGCCAATGGCACTGGATTTTTTAAAGTGTACAATGGTAATACCACTATTAGCCAGGGGAATTCTTTCGGAAGTTCTGTGGTAAACCAGTTTTATTCACTTTCAGGTGTTGGAGTGGGCGAAACTCCAGATGCAGCTTCATTTTCGGTTTATCCTAATCCTGCCGGTGAGCAAACTACCATTTCATTTACAAATGCAGTAAAAGAACAGGTTGCAGTGCAGGTTTTCAATATGCAGGGTGCAGTGGTTTTAAATCTTCCTGTAAAAGATTATGCAAGCGGACAACACGAAATTAAACTTGATTGCAGCAGTTTAAACGCCGGTGTTTATCATATCAGGCTCACTGCCGGCAGCAAAGCATTCAATCAGAAACTTACAATCTGTAAATAGAAGTTTAAAATTCAAAGTCTTCATAAAAGCAAAAGCCCGGATTTGTCCGGGCTTTTGTTATTTATAGAAGTTAGCTAAGGTATTAGAAGAGTTCGTCCAATAATTTGTCATCAACCATTTGTGGTAAAGTTACTTTCAGCAAAGGTTCTTTTTCCATCGCTCTTTTAATACTCGAAACAGCACCATCGTTGCGTGCCCAGCTACGGCGCGAAATTCCGTTGTTCACATCCCAGTGCAGCATCATCCTGAGCCTGCGGTCGCATTCGGCGCTGCCGTCGAGCAACATTCCGAAGCCTCCGTTTATCACTTCGCCCCAGCCAACGCCGCCGCCATTATGCAGACTAACCCAGGTGGCGCCGCGAAAACTGTCGCCAACAAAATTCTGCACTGCCATATCCGCAGTAAAACTCGATCCATCGTAAATATTTGAGGTTTCACGGTATGGTGAATCCGTACCCGAAACATCGTGGTGATCGCGGCCAAGCACAACAGGCCCTTTCAGTTTTCCGAGCCTGATTGCTTCGTTGAAAGCTGCTGCAATCCGGGTGCGGCCTTCGCAGTCGGCATATAGTATGCGTGCCTGCGAACCTACCACAAGTTTATTTTGTTTGGCTTCCCTTATCCACCGGATGTTGTCGTGCATCTGCTGCATGATTTCGTCAGGCGATTCTGCGGCAAGTTTTTCAAGGACCTCCATGGCAATAAGGTCGGTTGCATCAAGGTCGGTTGGATCGCCCGAAGCGCATACCCACCTGAAAGGACCGAATCCGTAATCGAAACACATAGGTCCCATAATATCCTGAACATACGAAGGATAGCGGAATGATCCGTCTGGTTTCATGATATCAGCTCCAGCGCGTGAAGCCTCAAGAAGAAAAGCATTTCCGTAATCGAAAAAATACATTCCGTCAGCTGTCAGGCGGTTAATGGCTTCCACATGCCTGCGTAAGGATTCCTGTACTTTTACTTTAAACTTTTCCGGCTCATGTGCCATGAGGTGATTCGATTCTTTCAGTGTGAGGCCAGCAGGGTAATATCCTCCGGCCCACGGATTGTGAAGCGATGTTTGGTCGGAACCCATATCAACCTTAATTCCTGAACCGGCAAGTTTCTCCCACAAATCGACAATATTTCCCTGGTATGCAATGGAAACTGCTTCTTTGCCTGCTTGAGCCGCAGATATTCTGGCTATAATTTTATCGAGGTCATCATACACTTCATCGACCCATCCCTGCGAAAAACGGGTATTAACTGCTTTCGGATTTATTTCGGCTACAATTCCGATGGCTCCTGCAATAACAGCTGCTTTTGGTTGAGCTCCCGACATGCCGCCGAGTCCGGAGGTAACAAAAAGTTTTCCGGCAAGGCCTTCGCCTGATTTCTGAACCTTACGTCCGGCATTCAGAACGGTTAATGTTGTGCCATGCACAATTCCCTGCGGACCAATGTACATATATGATCCGGCAGTCATTTGCCCGTATTGCGTAACGCCCAGCGCATTGAATTTTTCCCAGTCGTCGGGTTTTGAATAATTCGGTATCATCATTCCGTTGGTAACCACAACGCGGGGCGCTTCTTTATGCGAAGGATACAAGCCCATTGGATGACCTGAATACATGACTAACGTTTGCTCATCTGTCATTTCCGACAGATATTTCATAGTGAGCAGATATTGTGCCCAGTTCTGGAAAACAGCGCCATTGCCGCCATAAGTGATGAGTTCATGCGGGTGCTGGGCAACAGCAGGATTAAGGTTATTCTGGATCATCAGCATGATGGCTGCAGCCTGTGTGCATTTTGCAGGATACTGATCCACAGGGCGGGCAAACATTCCGTAATCAGGCCGGAACCTGAACATATATATACGTCCGTATTTTTTGAGCTCGTCGGCAAATTCTTTTGCCAGAATGGCATGATGTTTTGACTCGAAATACCGCAGCGCATTGCGGATAGCCAGTTTTTTTTCTGTCTCCGATAAAATATCTTTCCGTACAGGTGCGTGATTAACTTCGGGATTGTAAGGCTTTGGCTCGGGCAATGTGCCGGGGATTCCCTGTTTTATCGCCGATTGAAATTCGTTCAGGTTCATAGTATCTTGGTAATGTTTTCTGTGAAATATTCGGTGAAAACCGGGGCAAAATTACATTAATATTCCCGAAAAGGCCATGTATCATAATACAAACTGAAAAGCTATTTTCCAGGCCATATTCTCCTTTGGGGTAGGCAAAGCATACGGTCCGTAACGGTAAAACCAGGCCAATCCTACATCGGTTAATCCCAATCGTAGAATTTTATTAACAACGACTCCCGATTCATAATAGCCCTTTTCATAACCTTTAATACCTTCTTTTATATGATTTTCAGGTTTACTGAGCGAGCCTATTCCCAGGTTAGTAACCAGCTCGGGTTCGGGACTAAAATATTTAGAGCGGAAAAGCAGTTTTCCGAAATTGTGCGAAAAGAAAAAGGACGCATAGCGGTCGGCAGTAAATTCGTCCATGCGCATGGTTGCAAAACTACCCGGCGAGTGAAACGTGAATGGCCGGTACGATGATCGTGCATTATAGAGGTTTACATACGGAATGTCCCTGTCGATCAATCCTGCCATAAGAGTTACTGTGGTAGTTCCTAAATACTTGGTAAACATCGATTTGCTGATTTTCAGATCGAAACGGTTGTATTCGTATTGACCTCCGAGAACATCATTAAACCCATGCGTTGCATGAAACTGAACGATCGGGTAGATTGTTCCCAGCGAAATGGCTGTCTGCGTGTTTTTCATGTATTTTTCGCCATACGCATACCGCAGAATGATGGATGCTTCGGTAAACGTAAATTCAGAAGTAGTAACTGTAATGTTTTCGGACGATGCATTTACATACTCATAACTATACAGCGGAACACGCTTATAGGTCGAAAATCCGCCTCCGGCAGTCAGGTATTTGAAAAGGCGTGAATTAAGCCTGGCTTCATAACTTCGGGTTTGATCCATGCGCTCAACCATAATATCCCGGAACCTTTCAGGATTGAGAAGATTGCGCGACTGATCAAATTTCGGATCAGCACCGGCTTCATCAACATCATTATAATAAGCTGCAGTCAGGCTAAAATCGCGGAAACGATCAAAAATAATCTTTCCATCGGCACCATATTTGAATTCCTTGTCCTTGAAACCATAAGCACCATACCCACCAACCTTAAACCATGTGCTTACTTTATCTGAAGTCGAAAGTTTTAATCCGAGCCGGAGGCCTTCGTGATGGTTAACTTTGAAAAGATTATCCATGTATAGATCAATATATCCGAGAGTTACCTTGCCATTCATCATCGCATCGAGCCGCCGGGTTAGCCTGTCGAAATTGTTAGCCTTCCCGATGCTGTCGATTACTATATATGTTTTCTGATCGCGTTGAGTAAGCGAATCGATGCGATACTTGTTCCATACGTCTTCGGGTTGTGAATACGCATCAGGCTGAACATCAACTTCAATTGCTCCGAACTGGCTACGTTTCAGGTCAGGTTTCAGATTGATTTCAGAAATATAACTTTTTCCGCGGCCCATCAATTTCAGGTGGGTTTTGGATGAGGAATCAATTGATATAGAAGTGTTTTTTATTATCAGGTCGGTATTTAGCTGAACCGGAAACCAATGTGTACTATCAATATAATCATACAGTTGCTGGATTTTTATCGAAAACATTCCTTCTTCGCGTGCAGGTATGGCTATCACATTACGGATTGCAAAACCGTTGGTGCTGATAGAAACAGTACCTTTAAGTCCGTTAAAATTCGTGTTTAGTAACGGCCGGTACGATATTATATAAGTGGTATCATAAGGATGAGGCTCAATAATGGTATCCTGAATTTCGAAATAGTATTTGTTGAAACATCCGTTGGATATGGGATTGATATAATCTTTATCGATAATTTTCAAAACTTCCTTATAGAATGTTGTCGATTGAAGTTGCGAAATCAGGAACACAAACAAAGGATCGCTCAATCCCGAAACGCGGCTCGCAATAATTTTGTTGTAATTGTCGGAAGGGAATCGGAAACTCCTTTTTACGACACTCTCCATTATAAAAAGGTGCTGTTTGTTAAAGAAATCCTTGGCTCTTATGTAGGATGAGTCTGCCGCCAGACTGTCGATGTGTGGAATGCTGTCCGACTCAGGACCAAAAACCATTTTTTCGTACGAAGTATAGGTAAACGAAGGTAGCCGCTCATGGTCGTTGATAAACCTGTTCGCTATTACTTCACTAATAATACGGTTTGCCGGATTGATGCCCGGTTTTATCAGGATTTCCGAAAGTTCGTAAGTGGTTTTTTTAAGCCGTATTACTACTTCTTTTGCATCGTTTTCAGGAATATATTGTAACTCTTCGTATCCTATATAGCTGAATATTAATTTCGTAACAGGTTCCGATGTTTTAACGATAAACTTCCCGTCGATATCCGAAATAACTCCTTCAGGTCCATCATTGATTCTTATATTAACGAAGGCAAGAGGATCGCGGTTATCAAAATCGATAACCCTGCCCTTGATGAGAACAGGCTGTGCAACCGACTGCAAAATACCGATGCAAAACAGGAAAAAATGAAATGAAAACGCTTTAGGAATACCTTGCATAAATGATTTTTGCAAACAGCCGCTAAATTAGGCAAAGGAATAATACAACGAAAATTCCTGATGTAACTTTAACCGAAATCTGATACAGTAAAATATGCCTGACTGCTCCTTTCAGTTGGGTTAACCCTAAAAATACACCGGATAAATTATTGAACCAGTTAAGTAAAAAGCAGTAACTTTGATCAAAGATCAGGAGTTAAAAATTCCTAATCCACGAAATGAACCCAATCTTCGAACGGCATGGCAGTATTTGAATCGATATATGATTATTATTTGCATCAATTATTGAATTGCGGGAGCTGTTTAGAACAATGTAAAGTGCATGCCGAACCCGAATTAGTACATCAGCTCCGCCTCAGTATCAAGAAATTAAGAGCATTTAAGCTGTTAGCTGACCAACTTGAACTATCGGACATTGATGACTATCAGCAACTGATTGACGGAGTGAAAAAGATGTTTAAACTCGCCGGTCAAATCCGCGATACTCAGGTGCAGATTTATATGCTGGCTTCCTGTAAAGAACAAACAGGCGTTGCCTATACGATGTTTCATAAATGGCTGCTAAAGCGTGAAAAAAGAAAAATTTCGCAATTATGCGGAACTAAATTTAAATCATCAATTAGTTCAGAATCAGGAGCTAACAGCCATGAGAAAGCTACCACCATACGGCTTCCTGAAAAAAACGCAATTATGTCTTCTGCTCAGATTCTGCTTGACGAAATGTACCTGAAAACCCAGATACTGGCAACAGGCAGCATTGGAAATGAAAATCTTCATGAGATCAGGAAAATTACCAAACAGATGCGCTATATAATTGCTATTCTCACTGGTATTTATCCTGATTTTGAGTATCAGAAGATCACTGTTGAAACGTTAAAGGAAATTGAAAACGCCGTAGGAAACTGGCACGATAACCTGATCAGGATTGAATTTATTGAGCGTTTCGTGAAGAAACTTAAAGATAACGATGAAGCTATAGTGTCAAAATATCAAGGATTAGCAGAATTCAGTCAAACATCGCTCATTGAAGCATACGAGAAAGCATGCCTTATTGTGAAAACAAAATTGCTTGGATAATAGTTAGGGGAGAAGGCCAGGATAAATTTCAGTCCGAAGATTGTTTAAAGCTTTGGATTCAGACGGTGACGGTCTTTATCGCGTAAAGTTTTCTTTTGAAGGTTTTTCTCAACGGCAGCAGTTAGGTCGATGCCGGTTTGATTGGCAAGGCAAACAAGTACAAATAACACATCGGCCATTTCATCAGCCAGATCGGCCTGTTTATCCGATTCTTTCTCACTTTGTTCGCCATACCTGCGTGCCATTATCCTCGCAACCTCGCCAACTTCTTCCATCAAAACGGCGGTATTGGTCAATTCGTTAAAATACCTTACGCCGGTTGTATTAATCCATTGGTCGACAGTTTGCTGCAGTTGTTCTATTGTCATTATTCAGATGCTTTTTCTATAATTGATACTGTTGTGTAAAGCGACCAGAAACAGGCAACTATTCCTTCACCTCAAGCCTGAATCCGGTTCCGTGCACATTTACAATTGATATACCCGGATCGTCCTTGAGGTATTTCCGGAGTTTGGTTATAAAAACATCCATGCTTCGTCCGATAAAATAGTTATCGCTGCCCCATACGGTTTTAAGTGTTTTCTCGCGTGTAATAAGCTGGTTTTTATGGCTGTATAAAACCCGCAATAGTTCTACTTCCTTGGTAGTAAGGCTGATACGTTTGTCTTCAAATCGCAACTCGTGGTTTGATGAGTCGAAAGTATATTTTCCCAAAGTATAAATTCCCTGCGAAAAGTTTTCTTCCTGATGTCCGTTTGCGTCTCCCTGCCGGCATCTGCGTAAAATGGCACCAATGCGGAGCTCAAGTTCTTCGCTTACGAATGGCTTCGAGATGTAATCGTCGCAACCGGTTTTAAATCCGGTAACGCGATCCTCCATCTGCCCACGGGCAGTGAGAAAAATAACGGGTATTTGTTTGTTGATTTCGCGGATTTCGGCAGCGAGCGTAAACCCGTCTTTTCGCGGAAGCATAACGTCGAGTATCAGCAGATCAAAGGAATTCTGCTTAAAAGCATCTAATCCTTCAACGCCGTCCATGGCTCGGGTAACTTCATATTCCTGAAGTTCGAGGTAATCGCGCAATACGTCGCCTAAATTTATATCGTCTTCAACCAATAATATTTTAGCTTTCATGTGACTTTTGAATTTGTGAAACATAATTCAGGAAATCAAGTGGCAGCGAAATCTCAAACCGGCTTCCTTTTCCGGGTTCGCTGTGCAGATTTATAGCACCATTATGTGCTTCGACCAGGCTTTTAACATAATAAAGCCCTAGTCCGAAGCCTTTCACATCGTGCAGGTTACCGGTATGAACCCGGAACATTTTTCGGAAAATGTGCTTTTGGTTTTCTGCATTTATACCTATACCTTTATCTTCTACGGCAATAACAATATGGTCGTTGCGGTTAAAAGTGCTAAGTGTTATTTCGGGTATTTCGGGCGAATACTTGTTAGCATTATCCAGCAGATTGGTGATCACATTTTCGATATGCATAGCATCAGCATACACCCGGTGATTTTTCGCATCGAGATTCAGTTTTACTGATCCTTTTCTTTCTTTAACCAGGAGCTGGAATTTCCCCGAAATTTTTTCGACAAGTTGATGGAGGTCAAATGGCTCATATTTAAGCCGGTAGGTCCCGCGATCGAGCACAGCTAACTGCAAAACCTGTTCAACCTGGTTTTTAAGCCGTATGTTTTCGTCGTAAATTATTGCTGCATATTTGCGTGCTTTGCTCTCGCTGGCAAGTACCGATGGTTTTAAAAGCATTTCGCTGGCTAATGAAATAGTAGCAATAGGCGTTTTAAACTCGTGGGTTATATTGTTTACGAAATCACTTTTCATTTCTGAAATTTTCTTCTGCCGGAGAAACGAATATATATTGAAGATAAATCCAAGTACAAGCAAAGTAAGCAGGATAAAGCATAAGACCAGCCACCAGAAAATGCTTTGAAGTGCAAGATTCCTTTCTTCAGGAAACCAGGCGCTCAGTACCATTGAGTTGTCTTTATATATGCAGGACAACGAAGCGGTATGTTTCGATTTTAATAATTCGGTTTCATGACCCTTGCCGGAAATGTAAGATATCGCTGAAGTTGTTGGATTATATATCCCAAAGATATAAGGACCGTGAAGCCCTACTTCGTCGAATTCAGTTTTAATCATTGATTTAAGCACCGTGATATTAAGGCCGTCAACAACAGTGCTTTGTTTGTTCATGCATGCATCCTTACAAAAAAGTCCGTCAGTGCATGTGTCCGATTTGCATTCATACATCTGGTTTACAGCACCTTTAAGAGCGAGTTTAACCCTGTTGTCGAATTGCTCGCCATGCAACAGTATAGCATTCCTGATCCAGTAAAACTGGATGAAGATGATGCCGGCAAGAGCAATTCCCGTAATAGTTACAATAATTAAAAATGTTCTTTTCTTCACATTTCAAAATTAGGAAGTTATACGAAACACCGGGCAGGGCTTAACATATTATTAACAGTGGAAGATGAAAAATGATTGCCCTGTACTGGAAATCAGTCAGGTGTTTTGAGTTTGAAATGTCGTTTTTTCCAATTCTATTTTTCCAGGTACAGGGCTATTGCCTTAAACAGTTCTTCAGGTGAAATAGGTTTTGTGATAAAACTGTCGCAACCGGCCCCAAAGCTTTTCAGCCTGTCCGATTCCATTCCGAAAGCCGTTTGAACGATTACCGGTATATCGCTACGCACCGATTTGCTATATTCGGTGAGCTGCCATCCATCCTCGTCGGGTAATTGGATATCCATTAATATGAGGTGGATGTCAGTTCTTTCCGCAAGAAGTTGCCGGAAGGAAGTGCCATTCTGGGCAACAAAAACAGTTACACCTGTTTTACGGAGTAGAGTTTGCAAATATGTAACGCTTTGATAATCATCCTCCACAATGACAATATTTTTATCTTTCCAGTTGTAACCCGATATCAGTTCCTGAGCAATGCTTTCGCTCCCATCGTCGAGGATCTGAACAAACGGAATCTGGAAATAGAAAGTGCTCCCGATTTCCGGTTCCGATTCAACCCATATCCTGCCGCCCAGTAATTCAGAATTTCCCTTGCAAATGGCAAGCCCAAGGCCTGTCCCTTTGTATTTGTTCCGATCCGGGATTTCAGCCTGCCTGAATCGTTCGAAAATGATTTCGGAATACTTTGGGTCAATCCCAATTCCGGTATCGGAAACAAAACAGGTTATGATTCCGTTTTCGGGCATCAGAAATCCGAAGCGGATGGTTCCCTGACCGGTAAATTTTATTGCGTTATCGAGCAGGTTAACAAAAATCTGCTTTAGTTTTAATTCATCCGTTCTGAATATCAATTGGCCCATGCTTACCGCTTTATCGCAAACCAACCGTATCCTTGATTCGGGTTTTAGCTGGAGTTTCGATAAAAATGTTACGTGCAACTGATCAAGCAGTTTATTCAGATCGCAATCGTTTTCGCGAACCGATGCATTGCCTGATTCGATGCGAGAAATATCGAGAACATCATTTATAATCTGGAGCAAATCAGCCGACCGTTCAATGATTATGCCTGTGAATTCGCGCCTGATTTCCGGTTCAAGGTCCGGATCGTTGAGTAAATCGGCAAAACCCATTATGGAATTCATGGGTGTTCGGATTTCGTGGCTCATGTTAGCAAGGAAAGCTGATTTCAGCTGGTCGCTTTTTTCTGCTTTTTCTTTAGCCGCCAATAACTCATTTGTATAGGTTTCGAGCTGCAGCTCTGCTTTTTTTATTTCCGTAATATCGCGGACAATGGCAAGCACTGTATTCTCGCTAAGAGGAGCCGTGCGGGTTTCGTAGTAAAGTAAATTGTTGTTGTCAGAAATTGTGTATTCAAATAATTGTATACTATTGGTTTCGATGCATCTGCGATAAATTTCAAGATGCCTGTTAACTTCGTCAGGTTCGAAAAGATGGCTTATGTTAAGCTCTTTAATGTGCTGAGGATCAAGTGCAAGCCGGCTTGTATCGGTTGTAAAGAAATCGATAAAATCGCCGTTTGTATTCAATATGAACAACAAATCGGGAAGTACACTCACCACAGCATCGAGCCTGGCTGTTTGAGTCTTTAGCGCTTCAAGTGTCTGATCATGTTCGATTTGCAACTGGTGTTCGTGAGTAACGTTCCTGCCGGAGCCAACCGTGCCTATAATGTTTCCTTCACTATCGTAAAAAGGTGCTTTAATTACATCAAGATAAAGAAACTTACCTTTGATATTGCCATATTCATTAAACCGTTGTGGCGCTTTGTTTTGCAAAACAATAGTATCCGTATCGCGGCAAATTTCTCCAAATGTATGCCATTCAGGGTTTTCGGGTTGGAGTTGTCTGGCCCTTTGAGCAAAGAACATGTCGTTTTTCCCAATGGGTTCGCTGGTATCCGAAGCAAGTAAAAGTCCTTCGCTTATTGCTTTGTTGGCAAAAATATATTCGTTATCCAGGTTTTTAGCCCAAATCATATCAGGAACATTATCGCACATCAGCCTCAGCAGCTGGTACATCTCCTTATAATTTTCAGCATTCTCTGCAGTTTGTTCTTCTACGGGATTATCAAATTGCACGTTTCCGGAAAGGACTTCTTGTAAAAGCTCTTCCAACTGCATGGTATATTGGTTTGTTTCAACGTTATTTTTATTGTTGAGAACTGATTTTGCTTTTGTTCGGAAAGTTTCCATGTTGAACAGTTCTTTCATGGCAGATAAGTTAAGCAGGTTTCGATTGGATTTTAAATGTGCAAGACAATCTCTTCATATATAATAATCAGATTATTTTGATCGCCAAATGTATGAATGTAGTATAGAAATAACAAAGAGAAATATGCAAAATTATGAATACTTTCAAAGATGTTTTATCCATTTGTTTATCATATGGTTATGTAATTAGGCATTTTCCGGTTGTAACCCCTTCAATAACTTTCATATCTTTGCAGATAATCTTTTTCCATGGAAACTTCAAGGATTACATATACCGGCGATTTGCGTACTGAAGCGGTACACGTAAAATCGGGTAAAATGTTTATTACGGATGCCCCAACTGATAACCAGGGCCGTGGTGAAGCTTTTTCGCCAACCGATCTATTGGCCACATCACTTGGTGCCTGCGCCATTACAGTTGTAGGTATTGCTGCCCGCACCCATGGTTTTAATGTGGATGGAACTGCAATTAAAATCACTAAAATTATGGCTTCCGATCCGCGACGGGTAAGCGAAGTGGTTGTGGAAATGGATTTCCCTAAGGTTAAATATTCTGACAAAGAAAAGCAGATTATACGCCATACCATCAATACCTGTCCAGTTGGTCAGAGCCTTCATCCTGATCTGAAACAAACATTTATTCTTAATTTTTCCGACTGACATTAACCATGGAATTTGCAATTTCTCCCGGCACCGAAGGGAAAAAGGTAATAATTGTTACCGGGGATAAAACCGCGACAGCTTATGGTTCGGGCACGGTTGAAGTATTTGCAACTCCTGCCATGATAGCGTTGATGGAACAAACGGCGATGGAAAGTGTAGCTCCTTTTCTACCCGAAACGTTTGTTACCGTTGGTACGGAAGTGTCAGTAAAACATTTCAAAGCTACTTTGCCTGGTCAAACGGTGAGTTGCTTTTCAAAATTAATTTCTTTAGAAGGGAAGAAACTGATTTTCGAAGTTACTGCCAGCGACGAAAATGCCGTGATCGGGAGCGGAACCCATACAAGATACATTGTTGATAAACAGGATTTTATCAATAAACTCAAAAATAATTAATTACGAATACCACAACAGTTAAATTTCTTTCTTTTGGAACCAACAACCACCGGCATAGCGCCAATGACATTTATTGCAAAAACTATTTCGGGACTTGAAGAAGTGCTCGCTGCCGAAATTGTTGAACTGGGTGGCGCCAATGTGCAGGTTCTTACCCGTGCAGTTAGTTTCGAAGGCGACAAACGAATGCTTTATAAGGCTAATTATTGCCTTCGTACTGCTCAGCGCATCCTGGTGCCTATCTATTCGTTTCAGATGGCTGATGAGGACGATTTGTACAATCAGGTAACTGCCTATCCGTGGGAGAACCACCTTTCATTGTTGAAAACTTTAGCCGTGGATGCTGTTGCCAGCGATTCGGAACTTACTCATACACATTATATTGCCTTGCTTACCAAAGATGCGATTGTTGATCGTTTCCGTACATTGAATAACGGTCGCAGGCCGAATGTTGATACTGAAAATCCACATGTTCGTATAAATATGCACATCCGTGGTAGTATCTGCGATGTATCCATCGATAGTTCGGGTGCATCGTTGCACAAACGAGGATACAGGGTTTCGAATGCTGAAGCGCCATTGAGCGAAGTACTTGCTGCCGGTCTTATTATGCTTGCCGGATGGAAACGCGATTGCCATTTTATCGATCCTATGTGCGGCTCGGGAACGCTGGTGATTGAAGCTGCCATGTATGCCAATAACTTTCCAGCCGGCATGTACCGCAAGGAGTTTGGCTTTATGCACTGGCCCGATTTTGACCAGGATCTCTGGAATGAAGTTACAACCGAAGAATTAAATAAACAGACAGAATTTGAATTCCAGATTATAGGTAGCGATATTTCGGCTAAAAACCTGGCATCTGCACGGGCGAATATAAAATCGGCCCGTTTGCATAAAGATATTAAGTTACAGATAAGCCCTTTTTCGGAAATGAAACCGCCAGCGGGCGATCCTGGTCTTATTATTATTAATCCGCCTTATGGCGAGCGCATCCGGCTGAACGATATCATCGGATTGTATAAAAGTATCGGCAATACCCTTAAACAGGAATTTCCGGGTTACCATGCATGGGTGATAAGCAGCGATCAGAAAGCACTGAGTTTTATCGGACTGCGGCCAACCGCCAAAATACCTGTTTTTAACGGACAGCTCGAATGCCGTTTCGAACATTTCGATCTGTATAAAGGCAGTAAAAGAGGGCGTTATATGGATGGTGAAAACCAAGGTGAAGATAGCCGTGATTATTCAAAAAAGGAAGACAGACCCGACTGGCGAAGCAAAGAAGCACCCGAAGGAGATTTTGATTCGCTCGATCCGAAACCACGCGAATTCAAAGCGCGTGAGTTTAAACCCCGCAGCGAATACAGCGAACGGAAATCTACACGATTTGAAAGCAAAGAGGGTGGAGATGACAGGCCACCACGCCGCGAACGTGATTCTTCCGGAAGTGAATATAAATCAAAGGAATTCAAACCCCGGGAATACAAACCCCGAGATGAAAGCAGTGAAGGCGGATTTATTCCCCGCGAAAAACGTGAATTCAATAAGGACGACCGAAAAAGTGACAGGCCTGCCCGCGATGATCGCTACAGCAAAACCGATCGGCCTGAGCGCAGGAAAGTTGAAAAAATTAAACTGAAACCGGCTACCAGGATTGAAGAACGCGATGAATATCTCCATCCGAAGAAAATATTTACTGAGGTTCACGACGAAAATACGGATCCAATAAATTCACCTGCTGTGCCTGTTCATCCAGTTGAAGCAACGCCAGAGCGCGAACCTTCAAAAGGAAATAAATTTACCGAACAGCGCGATTACAAAATTATGCGCACCCGCGAACTCCGTCCCCGCAAACCAAAACCGTCTGAAAGCGATAATGAGAAACCAAAAGTAAAACCGGAACCTGAATCTTCAAAACCGGAACCTAAAACTCCCAAGGCACCAATTAATTATGATGATCTGGAGGATTAATAGTTTTAACCTTGTTTAATTTCATCAACAAAAGTTTAAAATATTGTTACAACAAAAGGCACAAAAGTATACTTGATCTTTTGTGCCTTTTGTATTTCAAAAACCTGAGGTGCAAAATCCAATTTTAAAAATCCATACCTTCGCTATCCAGGTTCACAAACTATCTTATGCGAACAACCCTATTTGTAAACGTATTACTTCCCTTACCGGTAGCTGGTTATTTTACCTACAGGGTTCCTTTCGACTTTAACGATGAAGTCGGAGCCGGTAAGCGCGTGGTTGTTCAATTCGGCAAAAAGAAAGTATATACTGCTTTAATTCACAGCGTTACCGAAAAAGCACCTAAAGTCGAAACCAAATATATTCTTGGCGTGCTCGATCTGCACCCTATTGCCAACGAATTCCAGTTTAAGCTTTGGGAATGGATAGCGTCCTACTATTGCTGCACAGTTGGCGAAGTAATGAATGCCGCTCTTCCCTCTGCGCTAAAATTAGCCAGCGAATCGAAAGTGCGTATTGTGCCCGGGGTGGAACTCAGCACTAAAATCCTTTCGGAAAAAGAATACAACCTCCTCAGGGCATTGAAGGAAAACGGGGCTTTGTCAATTACCGATGCTTCACGTTTCGCCGACCAGGTGAAGATTATTCCGCTCATTCACAATCTGATAGAGAAAGGTTACATTGTTACCGAAGAGGAAATCCGTGAACGGTTTACGCCCAAAACTTTGTCGTTTATTAAACTTACCGATGCATACAGCAGCGAGGAGCAACTTCAGCAGATTTACAATAAGCTTGAACAAAAAGCACCTAAACAACTTGATCTTTTAATCGAATATATTCAGCTGTCGAAAATAATGTCGGCAAATCCCGTGGAGGTTTCCCGCAAGGAATTGTTTGCGCGAATCGACGATGGCGCTGCAAAATTTAAAGCACTCGAAAAGAAAGGTGTTTTCGAGGAATACGATAAGGAAATAAGCCGCCTCAACTACCGGCAGGCCACTCATACAGCCGAAAGCATTATGCTTACAAGTGAGCAATCGCGCGCTTTGCAGGAAATAACCAATTCGTTTACCGCAAAAAATGTTACACTGCTTCACGGAGTTACTTCGAGCGGGAAAACAGAGATTTATATAAAACTGATCCGGCAAATGCTGGATGAAGGTAAACAGGTACTTTACCTGCTTCCCGAAATCGCGCTTACATCTCAGATAATTAATCGTTTACAGAAATATTTCGGCAATGAAGTTGGCGTTTATCATTCGCGGTACAACGAAAATGAGCGGGTCGAAATATGGCAGCATGTAGCAGGCACAGGATCACAATCCTTCAATGTTTTGCTGGGAGCGCGTTCGGCAATGTTTCTGCCTTTCAGCAACCTGGGGCTTATTATTATTGATGAAGAACATGATGCTTCATACAAACAGTATGATCCTGCGCCGCGTTACAATGCGCGCGATGCAGCAGTTTTTCTGGCAGCTATGCATGGGGCAAAAGTACTTTTAGGTTCGGCAACACCTGCTATCGAAAGTTTTTTCAATGCCAGCCAAGGCAAATACGGGATTAGTTCGTTATCCGAACGCTTTGGCGGACTGTTACTTCCACAGATTAAGCTGGTTAATCTGAAGGAGGAACATCGCAAAAAAACCATGCAATCTATTTTTTCATCAGCTCTGGTCCGGGAAATTGAGGCAGCTTTGGCGGCGAATGAACAGGTTATCCTTTTCCAGAACCGGCGTGGCTTTTCGTTGCATATCGATTGCGAAAACTGCGGCTGGATACCACATTGTGTGCAATGTGATGTTTCCTTGGTGTATCATAAAAACCAGAACCAGCTTCGGTGCCATTATTGCGGATATACAACCCGTATTCCGGATAAATGCCCCGACTGCGGTCACACTCACCTGGTAATGAAAGGTTTCGGGACCGAAAAGATTGAAGAGGAGCTTTCACTCATTTTTCCGGCTGCCCGTATTTCCCGTATAGATCTCGACACAACCCGTTCGCGGTTTGCGCATCAGAAACTGATCGCTGCTTTCGAAGAGCATAAAATTGATATCCTTGTTGGTACACAAATGGTAACCAAAGGTCTTGATTTCGATCATGTGAGCCTGGTTGGAATATTGAATGCGGATAGTTTGCTTTCGTATCCCGATTTCAGGGCTTTTGAACGTGGATTCCAGCTCATGGCGCAGGTTGCAGGCCGCGCAGGACGGAAAAACAAACAAGGGAAAGTACTTATACAAGCATTTAATCCTTCTCACCCTATTTTGGGAATGGTGCTGGAGCACAACTACGAAGCCATGTATCTCAGCCAGTTGACTGAACGGGAAAAGTTTAATTATCCTCCGTTTTGTCGCATTGTTCAGCTTTCGCTCCGCCATGTAAATGCCGACCTTATTAACAAAGCTGCCGACGAACTGGCAAAAACATTACGGGGATTGTTCGGTAAAAGAGTTTTGGGGCCTGAGTATCCGACGGTTTCGCGCATCAGGAATCAATACCTGAAAAACATTTTGTTAAAATTTGAAAAAGGAATTCCCTTACCAAAAGCAAAGGACGAAATTCGGAATGCGATTATAAAACTGAATGCCAACCCTGAATATAAGCAGGTTCGGGTGCTGATCGATGTGGATCCGATGTAAATATTTTAGTTGAAGTCTGATTGTGTTGATACTGAAAATGAGATAAATTTCCACATTTTTCAAGTCTCAAATTCCAAAAGGACTTGTGGTGTAAATCTTGGTTCTTGAGATTGGGGTCCTGGATCTTTTTATTAAAACGTGATATTATCCCACTCAAAGTATAAGATAGGTTATTACTAAAACAAAATATGACCAAATAATCGAAATAAAACTATATTTGTAAATATAAAACACTGTCTTGAATTGAAAAGGGGAATCTTGTTTTTAGTTTTTTGCCTTTTGAGTTGGGGAAGCCTGGCTCAGGATGACACATTTAACCAAAAGGCAAACAGTTTTATTCAGCCAGGAGTGACTGATTATAAGGCAATTAAAGATTTTTTTCTGCCTTTCAGAAAAGATACTGCCAAATTATCATCCGCGTTAAACATGGCAATCGCTAAAAAAGCAGTTGTTATACAATCATTCCTTTACAATGAATTAGGTACCCGTTACAGAGATTTTTCCAATTATAAAAAATCAGAAGAATATCATGAGCAGGCACTGCTTCTTGCAAAGCAAACGAAGAACATATATTTGGAAATTGCCGCATATAATATGCTCGGGGTTGTTTACCGGCGTATTGATTCCATTAAACCTGCAATTGATAACCATCAGAATGCATTAAACCTTGTTAATTCCATAAAAGATAAAGATGATGAGATATTACGTAGCCAGGCTGTTTCGCTAAACAGCATGGGGAATATCTTTCTGACACTTAACCAGTTTGAAATGGCAAAAGATAATTTCGTCACTTCGCTGGGGATTGAGAAAAAACTGAATAATAACCTGGGATTGGCAATCAATTACCAGAATATCGGAGGGGTTTATGAAAGCCTGAACCAGTTGGATTCAGCTATGGTTAATTACAAGAAATCATTGTCTTATAATGAAATAATTAATTCGGACCTGGGAAGGATGATCTGTAACAACAGCATAGGCCAGGTATTCCTGAAACAAAACAAGCCAAAAGAGGCATTTGACTATATTAAGCCTACCATAGAAATAGCGGAAAGACTTGGAGACGACTTTTATACTGCAGCTTCATACATAAACCTGGGCTGGGCTTATTTTGAACTAAACGACAATGCAAACGGGAAAACGTATATAAACAAAGGGCTTCAACTTTCGAAAAGTAAAAACTTTATCTCTTACATCTCATCAGCTTATTTATTATTGTCTCAAATAGCAAAATCCGAAAATGATTTTGCTATGGCATTGAAATATAGTGACTTGCATCTGGAATACAAAGAGAAACTTGCCAGTGAGAAAAACTTAAAATACCTTTTTGACTTAATCTCAAAATACGAAATCGAGAACAAAGAAGATGACTTAAGGTTAAAAGACAAAGAATTGGAAATCAGCAGACTGACGATTGAAAAATCTAATAGTCAAAAAAAATATCTTTTCATAGGGCTCTTTTTGTTGTCATTTTTGGGATTAGTCCTTTTCTACCAGAATAAATCAAGGAAGAAGACTAATATCAAATTGGCCGCTTTGAACAACGACCTGGTTGAAGCAAATAAAGTTAGAACAAAGTTTTTTTCTATCCTTAACCACGATTTACGAGCTCCCGTGGCAAGTATCATCCAGTTCCTGCAATTTCAGAAAGAATGTCCCGAAGAGCTTGATGATGAATTAAGAGAAAGTTTTGAAACTAAAACTTTGGTCGTTGCCGAAAATCTTCTAAGTAATATGGATGATTTATTACTATGGAGCAAAGGACAAATGGAAGGGTTTAAGCCGCAGATGCAATATATTGAAGTTGACAAACTCTTTGACGACATACAAAGCATGTACGACTACAGCACGCAATACCGGTTTGTATTCATTAATACAAGTAAGATCAGCGTATTTGCAGATAAAAATTTCCTGAAAACTATTATGAGGAATTTAACCAGCAATGCAATTAAGGCCTTGAATAACAAATCAGAAGGAATTATTACCTGGAAGGCTACCCTGGTTGACAACCTCACGGTTTTATCAATAACTGATAATGGCGTTGGAGCAAAACCTGAACAATTTAGGGCTTTGTATGATGATAAAGCTGAAGTTGGCTCAAAATCAGGACTGGGATTGCACCTCATCAGAGATTTGGCAAAACTAATCAAATGCTCTATTAAAGTAAATTCAACGCCTGCTGAAGGCACAGAAATTTTATTGATTTTCAACGAGTAATATAATCCCGTTCCAAACCTTCGGGCAATCAATTTTGTAAGGGATATAGCTAAAACGCTACGTATTTGCTACTTAAAACAACCCGTGCAGTTCCGCCTGTATCCTTTCAATGATCTTTCCTAAATCCTCTGGGTTTTCCTGGAAATTAATATTGTCAACATCGAAAATCAACAGTTTTCCTGAAGTATATCCATTAATCCAGTTTTCGTAACGTTCGTTCAGGCTTTTGAGGTAATCGAGGCGGATGGATGCTTCGTAATCGCGGCCACGTTTTTGAATATTCCGCACCAGGGTTGGTACATCGGCACGCAAGTAAATTAATAAATCAGGAGGTTGAATAAAGGATGCCATCAGTTGAAACAACGACTGGTAATTGTCGTAATCGCGGGTGGTCATCAGGTTCATAAAATGAAGGTTAGGTGCAAATATATTGGCATCTTCATAAATAGTTCGATCCTGAATTACATTTTTACCGCTTTTGCGGATTTCGACAATCTGGCGGAAGCGGCTGTTAAGAAAATAAATCTGAAGGTTGAACGACCAGCGTTGCATATCCTCGTAAAAACTTGGAAGATAAGGATTTGTGTCTACATCTTCGTAGTGTGGCTGCCAGCCAAAATGTTTAGCCAGCAATCCTGACAAGGTTGTTTTTCCGGATCCTATATTTCCAGCGATAGCGATATGCATTCCCATAAGTTCAGTTGTTATCAGTCAGCTAATTTATTAAAGAATCTTGGTAAAGATGTACACGAATTATGTTTTGTTAATAAATAGTAAGTGCTTTCAGACCGAAATGGCTGATCATCAGGTAAGCAGTGAAATAAAAAACTATACTATGTTTTCTTTGTATTCATAGCGAGAATGCCTTCCACGTATTTACGGTCGTTCGACAGGCGCGGGACTTTATTTTGTCCGCCCAGCTTTCCTCTTTCGCGGAACCATTCGTAAAAAGTGCCTTTCTCAACTTGCCGTATCACGGGCAGCAGCAGCATAAGATTATGATAGCGCTTGGCTTCGTAGTCCGAATTAAGCGATTTCAGTGCATTATCGAGCATTTCGCCAAAGTACTCAATGCTTTCGGGCGGTGTTTCGAATTCTATTACCCATTCGTGAGCTGCTTTTTCGTTGCCATTTAAGAAAATAGGAGCAGCTGTATATTCAGTAATAATAGCGCTGGTTTTTTCGCAGGCGGTTACAAGGGCTTTTTCGGCATTGTCAATAATAAGTTCTTCACCAAATGCATTGATGAAATTGCGGGTACGCCCTGTGATTTTTATCCTGTAAGGGTCGGTAGTGGTAAACATAACCGTGTCGCCGATTATATATCGCCATAAACCAGCATTGGTGCTGATTACCATAGCGTAATTTACTCCGGGTTCCACCTGCCAGAGAGGTATAGTTACAGGATTGGGCTTTTCGAAATCAGCCATTGGCAGAAATTCATAAAAAATTCCGTAATCGAGCATCAGCAGCATGTCGTCGCTGTCGAGGCGGTCCTGAATACCGAAAAATCCTTCGCTGGCGTTGTATGTTTCGAGGTATTGCATACCCGGAGGACAAATTTTCCGGAATTGTTCGCGGTACGGCGAAAAACTTACCCCGCCATGAATAAACAGTTCGAGGTTAGGCCATACTTCCTGAATATTTTTTGCACCGGTAATTTCGAGAATTTTATTCAACAACACCAATGTCCACGAAGGCACCCCGGTAATATTGGTTACATCTTCGTCCTTGGTGATCATAGCCATTCGATAGAGCTTTTCTTCCCATTCGTCCATCAGCGCCACGCTCATATCGGGAGTACGTATGAGTTGTACCCAGAACGGAAGATTTTCCATTAAAATGGCCGAAACGTCGCCGTGATAAGTATCGGCAAACTCGTTGTCAGTCTGATAGCTTCCACCCATTCCCAGCACTTTTCCGCTGAAAATCATGGATTCGGGATTGTTATTGCAGTATATGGAAAGAAGGTCTTTGCCCCCTTTCATATGGCATTCTTCAAGTGCTTCGGCGGTAACGGGAATAAACTTACTCTTATCGCTTGTAGTGCCTGAACTTTTGGCAAACCATTTTACTTCGGAAGGCCAAAGGATATTGTTTTCGCCTTTTCTGAGCCTGTCGATATACGGTTTCATATCGTTATAATCGCTCAAAGGCACGCGGTTGCAGTATTCCTCAAATGTGTTTATGGAACGGTAGTCATATTTTAATCCCCATTCCGTATCGCGTGCAGTATGTAAAAGGTTTTCGAACCATTCCTCCTGCACTTCGTGCGGGTATTTCATAAACAAATCTATCTGGTGGATACGTTTTCGTATAAACCACGATATCACTGAATTAAATAAGGTCATAGCTTTATATGATCAATTGGTTCGATTTCCCAAAATTAAGCAATAATCCGGAGTGGGAACAGGAATTTTTAAAAGGGAACACGAATTTCCACGAATATAAAAAACACGAATTTTCACGAATTTTTAAATGGAACACGAATTAGTACGAATTTGAAAAACACGAATTTTCACGAATTTTAAAAAAAGTAACACGAATTCTACAAATTTAAAAAACACGAATTTTCACGAACTTTTACATAATCTCTCTGATTTAATGAAAACTCAATTCGTGCTAATTCGTTTAATAAGTGAAAATTCGTGGATCATTTCGTGAAAATTCGTGGACCACTTAATTAGTGTTAATTCGCCTAATTCGTGTAAATTCGTGGATCATTAAATTCGTGGACCATTTAAACCCATTCACATGCAAACACGCAACGCCCTTATTGCCGGTGCCACCGGGCTGGTCGGTAAAAGCCTTCTGAACCAACTGTTGGCTGACGATAACTATGAAAAAGTCGTAATAATCACACGAAAAGCTATGGATGTCAACCATCCGAAGCTCATTAAGAAACTCATTGATTTCGATTCCGTTGAATCATTAGCGCTTGATTTTCAGATTGATGATGTGTTTTGTGCACTGGGAACCACCATTAAAACCGCCGGTTCGCAAGATGCATTTTATAAAGTAGATTACACTTACGTAGTGAATCTTGGTAAATGGTGTGCTGCAAATAGTGTGAAACGTTTACTGATTGTCAGCGCTATGGGTTCCAATCCGAAATCGGGAATATTTTACAACCGCGTAAAAGGTGAAATGGAAACAGCCGTCAGTAAATTAAGTATTCCGCAAATACAGATTTTCAGGCCATCGCTGCTTATGGGAAACCGCACCGAAAAGCGCGGAGGTGAAAAATTCGCTCAAATTATGATGGGCGGTTTAAGTTTTCTGTTTGTTGGTCCATTATTGAAATACAAAGCAATACATGCGGATGTAGTGGCAAATGCAATGATAAATGCAGCAAAGCAGGAGGTGAAAGGATTTACAGTTTACGAATCGGGGGAAATGCAGGGAATGTAAAGATTTCAGGATACGGAATGTTTTATATTTGATTCAACCATGCGAATTCTATCAGCAATATGGATGTTTTATAGAAAACTTATAATACCGGCTTTGGTTATGTCAGTATTAATGGGACTGTTTGGATTGATGGCATCGGATTCCTTTTCCACGCGTTCTATCGGGGCTGCATACATGTTGTTTGCCCCGTTTTTTCATTTTGCCATATATGAAATCCGTAACCCAAACGAGTACTATTTCTATTTTAACCTTGGATTGAGTAAAATGGTTTTGTGGATATCCACAGTAGCGATAAGTTTTTGTATCGGATTAATACTAATGGTGTTATGAACGGGCTTCACGTTGATAGCGTTTTAAAAGAATTTGATTCGCGTCAAATTCTGACCGATATATTTATTTCATGTAAAAAAGGTGAAATCATCGGGATGTTGGGACGGAACGGATCGGGAAAATCCACACTACTGAAAATTATTTTTGGCTCACTTCAGGCTGATCGAAAATTTGTAAAAGTTAATAATAAGCTGGTTACTACGCTTTACGAAAATCGAAAATTGATAAATTACCTTCCACAGGATAATTTCCTCCCCAATCATTCGAAAATCAGAAATATCATCAGTCTGTTCTGTAATACAACAAATGCAGAATTTTTATTTAGTCATGAGTTGATTAAGCCGTTGCTCAATAAAAAAAGCCGGCTATTATCGGGGGGAGAGAAACGGCTGGTCGAAATTTTCTTAATTATATATTCTGATGCCGATTTTATACTTATTGATGAGCCTTTTAACGGAGTAGCACCTGTATATCGGGAAGAGATTAAGAAACACATTTTTCAGCAATCGAAATACAAAGGATTCATTATTTCCGATCATGATTATTTTAATATTCTGGATATTGCAACAAAGACCATCCTGCTGCATGATGGAGGAATCAAGGAAATCAGGCACATAGATGATCTTAAGTATTGGGGATATATTCCATAAATGTATAATTTACATGTATTGCCGACTGGAAATCTAAAATCGATAATCAGTTTTTTTTATTTCCTGATTTATGCATTACATTTGAATCATAAAAACTCAGCCGATGCAAACCATTCCCGATTTTTTCGAAGAAAATGTAAAGAAATATGCTGACAATATTTACCTGCTGGAGAAAACTGGCAGTGCTTACAAAGGCACTACCTATCAGAAGGTGAAAGAGTTAGTCGATGAATTTGCTGCAGGTTTGCTCAGTCTCGGTGTTTCGAAAGGCGACCGCATTGCTTTGCTTTCCGAAGGCCGTAACGCATGGGTGGTAAGCGAGCTTGGCATTTTAACTATTGGTGCGGTTAATATTCCGTTATCGGTAAAACTTACTGAATCCGAAGAAATCCGTTACCGGCTTGCTCACGGAGGTGCCACCATGGCAATAGCTTCGGGTAACCAGGCAAAGAAAATCCGCGAAATAAAGCAAGCGCTGCCCGGGTTTAAAAAGCTTATCCTTTTGGATGGTGCGGCCGAAGATGATTCGGAAATTTCGTACGATGCGGTATTAGCCCTGGGCAGGGATTTTTTACATACTTCGGAAGATGATTTTTTGAAAGCCTGCGAATCGGTAAAACCTTCCGATCCGGCTAATATTTGTTATACTTCAGGCACAACAGCCGATCCGAAAGGTATCGTGCTTTCGCATAATAATTATGTGGCTAATGTTCTTCAGGCCTACACACTCATGGATATCCCGCCACACTATACAACTTTATTGATTTTGCCGTGGGACCATGCTTTTGCGCATACTGCCGGTATTTATTGCATGATGGGAAAAGGGGCATCGCTGGCATCCATTCAGGTTGGAAAAACGGGTATGGAAACTTTGAAAAATATCCCGGGCAATATTAAGGAAATCAAGCCCAACTTGTTGTTAAGCGTCCCTTCGCTGGCGGCAAACTTTAAAAAGAATATTGAGAAAAGCATTAACGACAAAGGCTTTTTGGTGAAAAGTATGTTCAAACATGCTTTAAAAATTTCATACGCTTATAATAACGATGGCTGGAATAAAGGTCCGGGCTTAACTTCCATGTACAAGCCCTTGATTAAGCTTTACGATAAAATCCTGTTCAGTAAGATACGTGAGGGTTTTGGCGGCCGCCTCGACTTTTTTGTGGGCGGAGGTGCTTTGCTCGATATCGAATTTCAACGGTTCTTTTATGCCATCGGCATGCCGATGTTCCAGGGTTATGGACTTACAGAAGCCTCACCTATTATTTCGTCTAATTCACTTTCGAAGCATAAACTGGGTTCATCAGGCTACCTGGTGAAAAATATGCTTTTAAAAATCTGCGACGAAAAAGGAAATGAACTTCCAACCGGAGAGCATGGCGAAATTGTGATTCAAGGCGAAAATGCTATGCTTGGCTACTGGAACAATCCCGAAGCCAGCGCCCAGTCACTGCGTAATGGCTGGCTGTACACCGGCGACCTGGGTTACATGGACAGGGATGGTTTCCTTTATGTAATGGGCCGTTTTAAAAGCCTCCTTATAGCCGACGATGGCGAAAAATACAGTCCCGAAGGTATCGAGGAAGCGTATATCGGTCAGTGCCAGTATGTTTCGCAGTGTATGCTTTTCAATAATCAGAATCCATATACCATTGTACTTATTGTTCCCGAAAAGGCTAAAATACTGGCACATCTCAAACATAAAAACCTCGATCCAGGTACCGATGCCGGTATTCATGAGGCCATCCGCTGTATCGGGCACGAGTTAAACCAATACCGCAAACATGGCCATTATGGTAACATGTTCCCGCATCGCTGGCTCCCGGCAGCCATTGGCATTTTGCCTGCGCCATTCACCGAAGAAAACCATATGATGAACTCAACCATGAAAATGGTTCGTGGAAAAATTACCGGACACTACAGTCAATTGATTGATTTCCTGTTCACTTCTGATGGTAAAGATCTGTATCATAAAAAGAATGTGGAGAATATGAGGACTTTTTTGGGAGGCTGAGGTTCAATGTTCAAGAGTTCAATGTTCAATGTTCAAGGTTCAATGTTCAAGGGTTCAAATGTTCAAGGTTCAATGTTGGATTTTAGATGTTCGATATTCAATATTGAGGCCACTCCGAAAAGTCTTTTTTCAATAAAAAGACACAATGCTCTGATTGTCATGATATTTATAGTACTGATTAACAATGCTCTGTGTATCTCTGTGCTCTCTGTGCCTCCGTGGTTTTCTTTTTTATAGGGTTGTCGGAGCAGACTCAATATGCGATATTCAATATTCAAAACCCTTATCTTGTATACCAAACCCGTCCCCATCCTAACACCAAACCCCTAACACCTAATCCCTTTTAAAAGTGATAACTTTCCCCAACTGCAAAATAAACATCGGCCTCTGGGTTACAAAGCGGCGCCCGGATGGCTATCATAACATACAAACGGTAATGTACCCTGTTCCGTGGTGCGATATTCTGGAAATAGTGCCGGCTCAAGGTTACGAAACCAGTTTATCTGTTACCGGAACTCATGTTGAGTGCGATATGGAGAAAAACCTGTGCTACCGTGCCTGGCGCCTGATGGCTGATAAATTCGGAATCGCGCCGGTTGACATGCATTTGCACAAAGTTATTCCTGCAGGCGCAGGTTTGGGTGGAGGTTCGTCGGATGCATCGTTCACTTTGAGGATGCTCAACGACATGTTCAAATTAAATCTGGATAACGATACATTACGTTCACTGGCTGTTCAGCTTGGAATGGATTGTTCGTTTTTTATCGAAAATATCCCCGCCCTTTCTACCGGCAGAGGCGAATTTTTAAAACCTCTCACTCTCAGCCTGGATGGATTTTACATAGTTGTTGTTAAGCCTTCTGTTCATGTAAGCACGGCTGCCGCATTTACGGGTATAAAACCTGTTAGCCGCGACAACTCAATAGAAGACAGTGTTTTAACTCCTGTAAAAGATTGGAAAAAGGAAGTACATAACGATTTTGAGAATACCGTTTTCGGATTATATCCTGAAATTCAAGAAATTAAAAACATGCTTTATCGTAAAGGTGCAGTTTATGCAGCAATGAGTGGAAGCGGCTCAGCGGTTTACGGACTGTTTGCTGAGCGCCCCGGGCAAGTGGATTTCGAAGGTTGCGAGGTTTTCGAAACTTTACTTGGGAGCCATTCGTAAAAGGATAACCGCTACGATAGAATAAAGGAAATTGGGTATCCAAAGTGCAATATAAGCGGGAAGCGTACCGAAAACCGCAAACACCGATGTGATCTGCAGCAAGAGAATAAATGTAAATGCAATCCCGATTCCCATACCCAGGTGCATGCCTATTCCGCCTCTTACCTTTCGGCTCGATAAAGCCACACCGATAAACGTGAGTACAAGATTGGCAAACGGGAACGTGAGTCGTTTGTATTTTTCGAGGTTAAACTGGGCTGCCAATGTACTCCCGCGCATTTCTTCCTGTTTAATGAACTTATTTAACTGGTTGTAAGTCATTATTTTGGCATCCTCAATATCCGTCATGAAATCTGCAGGACTGAATGCCATAGCCGTATCGGTTTCGCGCCCCTGGAAAATAATTTCTCCCTTTGGTTGTAATTTCCTTACCAGGTAATTGGTCATCTTCCATTGACTCTGAATGCTGTCCCAGGTAATCATATCGGCTTTTATTTTCAGGTTCAGACCTGTACTGTCGAATTTTTCAAGCGTAAAACGATACCCTATTTTACCGATATTATTAAAATTTTCTACATAAATATAGGTCCCGGGCTCAAGCTGCAGATGGAGATTCATTTGCCTCATCTGGAAAGGATTCTTAATATATTGTTTTTCGAAATTGCGTAAATTCCTGTTAGTGAAAGGAATAACGTAGTTCATGAGGGTAAATGATAGCACGGTAAGGAAAATTCCTGAAATCAGATAGGGCAGAAGCATCCGCCAGAAACTGACACCGGCATTGAGTATGGCTACAATTTCGGTATTCGAAGCCATTCGTGAAGTGAAATATACTACGGCTATAAACGTGAATAAAGCACTGAACATATTCACGAAATAGGGAATAAAGTTCATGTAATAATCAAAAATAATTGCTTTAAGCGGGGCATCTTTTTCGATGAAATCGTCAATTTTTTCAGAGATATCAAAAATAATAATGATTACCGTTAGTAGCAGAATGGCATAAAAATACGTCCCCAAAAATTTGCGGATAATATAGATGTCTATTTTTTTTAGTCCCAGCACTTTTAGCGACAGTATTTAATGGTTTTGGTTTTCAAAAGTACAAAAGTGATCGTTTGCTGTATGCGTTTGTTAACTGACAAAATCCGGCGATTTATTTTACTAGAGTCTGGCTGCTAATTGTTTCACCATCACCGATTTCCAACTCATGAAATCACCTTCTTCAATATGCCTGCGTGCTTCGCCAACCAGCCATTGGTAAAAAGCAAGGTTGTGAATACTGGCAATCATCGGACCCAGCATTTCACCTGCTTTAAACAAGTGTTTTACATAAGCAAGGCTGTATTCGCGGTCAACAAACGATGAACCGTTAACGTCGAGAGGTGAAAAATCATCTTTCCACTTCTCATTTTTAAGATTTATTATGCCCTGGCTGGTGAAAAGCATGCCATTGCGCCCGTTGCGGGTAGGCATCACACAATCGAACATATCAATTCCCAGCGCTATGTTCTCAAGAATATTTGCCGGGGTACCAACTCCCATCAGGTAACGGGGTTTGTCCTTCGGAAGTATGCCGCAAACGAGTTCAGTCATTTCATACATCTGCTCAGCGGGTTCGCCCACCGAAAGCCCCCCGATTGCATTTCCGTCGGCATTGTGGCCGGCAATTTCTTCTGCTGATTTAATCCGCAGGTCGCGGAATGTGCTGCCCTGTACAATAGGAAAAAGCGTTTGCTCATAACCGTAAATCGGGTCGGTTTCCCTGAAACGGGTAACACATCGTTTAAGCCATTGGTGTGTTAGGTCGAGGGATTTGGATGCATATTCGTAATCGCACGGCCAGGGTGTACACTCATCAAAAGCCATAATGATATCAGCACCTATCACCCATTGAATATCCATCACATTTTCGGGCGTAAACATGTGTTTTGATCCATCGATATGCGAATGAAAAAGTACTCCTTCGTTAGTAAGTTTACGCCTTGCGGCAAGGGAATAAACCTGGTAACCGCCACTGTCAGTAAGTATTGGTCCCTGCCAGCCGTTAAATTTATGAAGTCCGCCGGCTTGTCTCAGAATATCCAGTCCCGGACGAAGGTATAAATGGTATGTATTTCCAAGGATGATTTGCGCTTTAATATCGTCTTTCACTTCCCGCATATGCACCGCTTTAACAGCACCGGCAGTGCCTACAGGCATAAAAGCAGGAGTTTCAATAACGCCATGTCCGGTAGTAATTGTTCCTCTGCGGGCAGCACTTTGCGGATCAGTGAACTTTAATTCAAATTGCATTCGTATAACAGTAAGTGAGTAAACAAAAAGTATTGCGAAACCGTTTTCAGCCCTCCGTGGGTGTACGAATAGTGGGCGATCAGCAATATAATGATTAACAAAAGAATTTAAATCGCTTCTATCTTTCAGTAAAACAGTATTTTACGCAAGTGTTGGGCTGTTATAAACTTTTTCGCAAAGATAGATTATAATTCATTTCAGAATAATACTTTTGTCAGTCCAATTCATGTTATTGATGCTCAGGGAATATTTCTTTCTGGATCCACTTTTGTTTGTCACTTTAGCCTTACTGGCATTTGCCACTATTGTTCAGGTGATTTACTACTGGGCCATTTATGGTAAGATTGCTTTTTTTAAACAGAAAAATGAGTTTGTGCGCTCTGACCAGCCTGTTTCGGTTATAGTTTGTGCTAGGGATGAGTATTATAACCTGAAAGAAAACCTGCCTTTGTTGTTGAACCAGGATTATTCTGTTTATGAAGTTGTGGTGGTGGATCATGGTTCGGAGGACGATACCAAATACCTGCTGCGTGATTTGTCCGACGAATATCCGCACCTTAAAATTGTGAGCCTTCCACAAGATTTAAACTTCTTTACAGGGAAAAAATTCCCACTTTCAATCGGTATCAAATCAGCAAAATACGATGTGCTGTTGTTTACGGATGCCGACTGTATTCCCAGGAGCAATCAGTGGGTGCGCCGGATGGCTGCTAATTTTACCGAAGGCACCGAAATAGTTCTTGGGTATGGAGCGTATCAGAAAAAGAACTCTTTGCTTAATTTACTGATCCGTTTTGATACAGTGCGCATAGCAATGAATTACCTCGGTTTTGCGCGTTCCGGAATGCCTTATATGGGCGTTGGCCGCAATATGGCTTATCGTAAATCATTGTTTTACAGGCAAAACGGATTTATTTCGCATTACCGTATTCAGTCGGGTGATGATGATCTGTTTATCAATAAAGCGGCAACTTCAAAAAATACACGCATCGCCATTCAGTCGGATGCTCATACGGTAAGTGTACCTAAATCGTCGATTAATTTGTGGATACGTCAGAAACGCCGGCACCTGATGACCGGAGGCTATTACAAACAGAGTCATAAGCTGGCATTAGGGTTGTTCGCTTTAACGCAAGTAGCTTTCTGGGCTTGTACAATATTATTACTGGCTTTCTGGTACCAACCATACATAGTAATTGGGTTAGCCGCCATACGTTTTTTTACACAGTTACTTATAACCGGCAAAGTAATGCGTAAACTCTCTGAAAAAGGTTTTTTACTTCTTGTGCCTTTCTTCGAGCTTTTTCTGATGTTAGTAAGCCCGTTGCTTGCTCTGGCAAATGTGTTTAACAAACCCATTAAATGGCGATAATCATTTAATCCTTTGCGAAAATAACAAAACACTGATTATTTGGTTTTAATAACAGTTGTATAATGAGTCGGAAATAACCAAACTATTCTTTCTGTAGCGGAATGAAGTTCATATTTCATAACCCATATTAATTGGCTCCCGATTCCGGTTAATTTATCCAACCCGGTTTTCAAACAATAATCAATCCTCTAATAAATCCTTTTGTGAATAAACCATTGTGCAACGATACTATCAGTAACACCGATCGTGATCTGCGGTTAGTAAAGCTGATTCTTGAATCGGGCGACCGTGCGGCTTATTCGCAACTGATGGATACCTATTTCGAAAAGGTTTACAGCAGGATGCTAAAAATGACCGGACAGCCCGGCGATGCCGAAGACCTCACGATGGAAGCATTTAACAAAGCTTTCAGCAAACTGGAGCAATACACACCTGAATTCGCTTTCAGTACATGGCTGTATCGTATTGCCAAGAATAATTGTATTGATTATTTGCGAAGGAGCAAAAAGGATAGCGATTCGATGGTAAACGAACACGATGCCGAACATGGAATAACTGCACACGAACTGGCCAACCAGCTCCCAAGTCCTGAACAATTGCTAATTAATCAGCAGGAAACCATTCAACTCCGCGAAATTGTCGATACACTCCATCCTAAATATAAGGATATCATTAAATTACATTATTTTAAGGAATTATCATGCGAGGAGATTGCCCAACAACTCGATCTGCCCGAAGGTACAGTGAAAGTGCGCCTTTTCAGGGCCAGGGAGTTGCTGTATAATATTATGAGTAAATCGTAGTTTTTGAGTGTTGAGAGAGGTTTTGGGATTTAGAGGAGACAAGGAGACATGGAGACAAGGAGAGAGGAGACAAGGGGACAAGGCGAGGGAGACAAGGCGAGGGGCGAAAAGGCGACCTGGAGCTGGAGAAGAATTGATAATTTTAGGCTTTGATTGTAAGAATTATGCAGGCCTGCTAAAGAACGTAACGAAAATATACATTGGTTTAATATTTCGGTGCGCTGCACCTTAAATTATACTCTTTTTCGCCAGACTACAAATATTGCGCCACTCTGTGGCTTTATATGACCTCTTGAATTTTTAGGAAATAAAGGTGCAGAGCACCGTAATATTTGTAGTAAAATGTAAAAATACCATACAAGGTGCAGCGCACCGAACCCCGCAGGGCTCGACGAAGTCAAATCTTAACGCATGAGTTTTAAATCATATTATGCATTTGCGCATTTGATAAACAGATATCAAATTCTATTCTGTTTATTATTTGGTGGATATAAGTTTGCAGCAGGTCCTATTTATTTTCTAAGCAGGTTACTCCCTGCAAGTGCTTCGCGGCAAGCTATTCTTCCGGCTTCAATAAGTTCTTCTGATTTATAGAAGTCATAAAATGTAGCAGTTTTAAATGATGTTTCGATAAGCAGATCTGGTTTATATTTTTCGATAGAGCTGATTGCTACTCTGTTCTGAGCCAGGTTGATCGAGTCGGAAATTATATCAAATACTCTGATCTCATCCGTTTTCTGCTGTTTGCCATTCCTGAATTTATCAACATACTGTTCAATTAAACCTGACCAGCGTTCGTTGATCATAGTTCTCACTTTACCTAAATGGTTTTCATCTTCACTGTGTTCTACTTCCTTAATTGGCGGTGAATACGGGATGTTTGCGTTTACATTTACAGCAATAAGCAGGTCGCCGGGATTTCGTTTTACCAGATCGAGTGGTAACGGATTCAGGATTCCGCCGTCAACGAGCAACATACCATCGAGTGAAACAGGCAGAAAAACTGTTGGGATAGAGCTGGATGCCCTGATAGCCTGAAGTAAACTTCCCTGGGTGAAAATCATTTCTTTACGGCCTATCAGATCGGCAGCAACACAGGCAAAGGGAATCTGCAATTCTTCAATAGTAACATCACCTATAAATTCGCCTACCACTTTCATGATTTTTTCCCCTTTTATCATTCCTCCGTGTGCAATGGTGAGGTCCAAAAACTTTATCACATCCATTTTGGTGAACTTCAAAAGCCAGCTTTTAAATTCGGGGAGTGTTCCTTTGGCAAGCATTCCTCCAATCATTGAGCCCATCGATGTGCCGGCTACGGAAGTAATTGTATAACCTGATTCAAGGAGTTCTTCAATCACACCGATATGTGCAACGCCTCTTGCGCCTCCGCTTGAAAGAACCAATGCTACATTACGCGACATGATTTTAAGATTTTAATGAGAGTGATAATTGAAGAATTTCAAAACGTTATTTTACAAATATAGTGATTTCATAAGTGTTTCGCCAGAGTTTTTTTGATTTCCTCCCAGTTTACACTCCGGGTTTCGGAAGGCAAATAGGGGCGGGGTGAACAAACAGCCATCAGGTATTGAGGAGAAAGTTCAAGGGTTTCGATGCAGTAGCCTTCAGCTTCCTCATTTCCAGTGAGAATATAGGAATCACCGTTTTTTAGTATTGTAAAAGAATTCAGATGCTGAGTAAGTCCACGGCCTATGGCTTTCAGGTAACTTTCTTTAATAGTCCAGAGCGTGATAAAATAATGCATCCTTGTTTCTTCATTGCATGCCATAAGGTCGTTTATTTCAGGGGCGGAGAAGAATCTCTCAGCAATGCGCAGGTTGACCTTCCTGACTCTTTCTACATCAATGCCAATTTCGGTTCCGGCTACGGCGCAAACAATGTAATTTCCTGAATGTGAAATATTAAAATGGACGTTAGTAAGGTTTTCGATATGTGGTTTCCCTTTTTCTCCAAAACGAAGAATAATTTCCTGTTCTGAATTACCTATGTATTTCCCAACCGAATACCTGGCAAGCAATTCGCCGGCAACTGTGTGAAGTCTGCTGGTCAGGTTCAGCCGGTCCTGCACACGGATGCGACCTGCCTCAGGCAGATATCGAAGCAGTTCATCCTGAAATTCAGGCAGGTAATCAGCTTCGTGGAGTTGCAGGGTGAAGACTTTGATCATGGAAGGGTTGGAAGGGTTGGAAGGGTTTGAAGGGTTTCTGGTTTCAGGGTTTTCGTAGAAACGCGGTATACCGAGTCTGTACTTTCTAAGGTTTTAGGTTTGGAAGTGTTGCTGGATTCAGGGTTGAAGTTTTAGCCGATTAGGTATTGTTTCGAATGAATTAAAGAAAACCACTAAGGCACTAAGGACACTAAGGATCACTAAGAATAAAATGATTCAACTTCATGTTTTAAAAGTCTGGCTAAATATACGAATCGCCAAATCGCTAAATCGCCGAATCGTCGCATTGTCGCATTGTCGCATTGTCGAATTGTCGAATTGTCACATTGCCACATTGCCGAATCGCCGAATCGCCGAATTAATTCATCCTCCCCGCATCCACCTCCTTCATCACCCGCATCAAATTCTCACCCCAAATCTTTTTAATGTCCTTTTTACTATATCCGCGTTTTACCAATTCGAGAGTGATGTTTCCCATTTCGCTTACATCCGTGCAGCCGGTAACGCCACCACCACCATCAAAGTCGGTTCCAATCCCAACATGATTTATACCAGCCACTTTTACAATATGATCAATATGGTCAACCACATCGCTGACATTTGCCAGTATCTGTGGAAACTTATCGTCAATCGCATGCCAGTCGGCGCTTGCCGCTTCCCATTGCTCGTCTTTGAGATCCTGAAAATTATTGTATTTTGCCCTCACAGCCATTCTTGCCGAATCGCGTTCGGGATTTGGTAAAGGCTTTTTGACGTAATCGCTAAGAATACACATTTGTATTACGCCATTGTTTTTCGCAAGTGCTTTCAGCATGTCATCGTTAAGGTTGCGTGGATTGTCGCAAAGAGCCCGCGCACATGAGTGTGAAGCAATTACCGGCACTTTGCTCAGTTGTATCACATCATAAAACGACTGGTCCGATACATGCGACACATCAATCATCATTCCCAGGCGGTTCATTTCCTGTACCACTTGTCGGCCGAAATCCCTCAAACCTACTGTATTGGCTGTATCCGTTGAGCTTGTGCAGACATCATTATTTTTAGTGTGGCAAAGCGTGATGTAACGTGCTCCGCGGTTGTAAAAATGTTTGACATTCGAAAGATCATTCCCCAGAGGGTAACCGTTTTCGACACCGATAAAAACGACGCTTTTCCCCTGTTTTACAAGTTCGTAGGCTGCATCAGAGGTTGTTGCGATTCCACTTATAGCCTTATTGCGTGTGACGGCAACATCTATCGAATCGAAAATCATTTCAGCTTTAGCTTTGGCTTTTGCGTTTCCTTCAGCAGTTCGTGGTCCCTGGCTGGTAAACACCGCGAAGAACACAGCATCGAGCCCGCCTTTTTTCATCCTCGGGAAATCAACACAGCTGCGAGGAACAGAGGTGCTGTTGTCCTTTGCCACATCGAATTTCTTATTAGTGAAATTCAGAGGAGTATCCGTATGGGAATCAACGGTAAATGCAGAAGCATGGATTTTTGCTGCTTTGGACTCAGTTTTTGAGTTATCCTGAGCAAATTGATTTTGAGAAATTGCAATGCAGGCAATGAGTATGAAAATAGATTTAAAAGTAAATTTCATTGGAAATAGATTAAGTGATCGCATAAAAGTAAAAGTTCCAGGTTATAATGCTGGTTTTATTGCAGTTAGCTGAAATACATCTGCAAGTCCCTGGTGAAGTGGACCCTCGTTTAGCATTGACTGCGTTTCGGCGAATGTAGTAAATATTAGGTCTTTGAAGTCGGATGTTATCTGTTCTTCTAAAAAAAGCAGTTCAGCGGTCTTTGGGCCACCGCTTGTTCTTGGTAGCTGATTAAGCGTAAATGCTTCCAGTAAAAGAGTGCCTCCGGGCTTAAGTGCCCTTACAACTGCATTATGAACCTGCTGCCGCAACCCGTCAGGAAGATGAACAAATATCAGTGCAATGCAATCGTACTGATCAGGTTCGGGATTCCAGTCGCTTAGCGATTGGATATAATAATTGATGGTGACTCCATTGTGAGTGGCTAATTTCACAGCTTTCTTCTGACCTTCAACACTTTGATCGAATGCATCAGTTTCCCAGCCCAGTGATGCAGCGAATACAGCGTTACGGCCTTCGCCTTCGGCAGGAAATAAAATCCGTCCGGGTTTCAGCATGGAGAGCTGCTCCTTTAAAAACTTGTTCGGCTCAGTGCCGTATATATATTCCTGACGGGCGTAACGCTCATCCCATTGATTTTGCATGTTTTTTCTTTCTGCCCGGCCTGAAAACCGGAGTTAGTCGACTACTATCTCATCAATAAACATCCAGCATTTTTCGCCTTTGCCAGGATGCCATGGAGGGCATATGCCTTGATTTACAGCAGTTACTTTTATAAAGCGGAAATTTCCTTTTGCTGGAAATTTCATTTCCTGAATAATGCTGCCTTTCACTTCTTTTTCTGATCCAAAACTGGTTTCTCCAATATTACTGTAAGTTATACCATCCTCTGAAGCCTGAACTGTTATTGTTTTTGGTAAAAATATCCATGAATTGTGATCGGAGAGGAAATTACAACTTATTGATTTTATCGCACGGCTTTTACCCATATCAATTATCACATCCAGGTTGTTGCTTTCAAATCCCTGCCAGTTTCCTGCCTGTACATCGGTTGATGCCAGTATTCCATCAACAAGTGCCAGTTTACCTCCTGATGTGTAAAATTCTGAGTATGGGAATTTATATGTAACATCTGCGGCTGTTGCTTTGTTCGTCACAATTTTCCATGATTTTACACTTTCCGACAAATATCCGTCGCGGGCAACCACTGCATATAAGATTCCTGATTTCTTTACAGGAAACGGGCTCAGGTATCGGTTCGAATTTTTTACGGGAACCTTGTTAAATTCATAATAGATTTCCGTTTCCCGGGCTTTGGTTGCAAGTTCGTAGGTAAGTGTTTTTGCAGCAGGATCAATTACAGGCCGCAACTCAGCATTATCGGTAATAATATCCCAGTTATCGGTCCTGAATGAAGGGGAAGGCAAACCAACGCCGTTAAAAAATGTTGCTTCCGAAGTATTCGTAAATGCATACCTGACAGCTTGCGGTTGTTTTACTTTAGGCGATGAAACCTGCAGCGTATTTCCTTGTATTTTTACAGTTGCCGGATAAAAAATCCGGTCAGCACCGGCAATGCTGAAATTGTTAACCGGTGTTTTTGTTATTTTCAAACCATTATCAGCGTGGTCAAATTGCAGGGTAATCGTGTTGCCTGATACCTTCATCTCCTTATAGAGCGGTCCCGAATAAGCGACTTCGGATTTTCCGTAGGTTTTATTCAGTGCCCAGTAAGAAAGCCGTTTCCCGACATCAAGTTTATTTTTTGGATGAATATCTGCTATGTTATCAACCAAATCCATGGTTACTGCCATTCCCGTATTCGGAAACGAAAGACTTTTCGTTTGTGCCTCGCGTAACAAAGCGCCTGTGAAAGGCTCGCTGTAAGTATAAGGTGCTATCTGTACGTAATAAAACGGGAAATCGCCAAGTCCCCATGCCTTGCGCCAGGAGGAAATCATGGTATTCATTAACAGCGGATAGAGATTAGCATCTTTCCTGTTCGATTCGCCCTGGTACCAGATGGCTCCTTTTATCGTGTAATTGATCAGCGGATTTATCATAGCATTGAAAAGAACGCCCGGAGCTCCCGGCCACCAGGGGGCCCCGTTCCAGTGATTCAGATAAAAACCGAGATCAGGCACAGTTTTTATGCTTTCAACCGGTGTCCAAACTTCGGCTGGTGTTCCACCCCATGCTGTTGCAATTAAGCCAACAGGCACACCTAATTTTCTGTTCAGTTCAGTGCCGAAAAACCATGCTGTCGCGCTGAAATCATTTGCTGTGGTTGTATCAGCCAGCAGCCAGTTGCCTTTGCAGTTAGTAAGCGGCACGCCTGAAGTGTCCTTTTGAACAGTAAATATCCGAACTGATGAAAATGTTCCTTTTGCTACTTCATCGCGGATTTCGGGTTTGTAAAATTGCCATCCTCCGAGTCCACGCAGGGTAAAATCCATATTCGACTGCCCCGAGCAAACCCATACTTCGCCAATCATCACATTGTCAATGGTTATGGTGTAATCGCGACCGGTAACGGTCATTTTATAAGGACCTCCTGCTGAAGGCGTTTTGATGGTTGTTTTCCAGGTTCCGTCAATTAATGTTTTAGTAACTGAAGGCGACGACAGCCAACTTGCTTCAACGCTCACGGTTTCGCCTGCATCGGCCCAGCCCCAGACATTTATAAGCGAATTTTGCTGTAAAACCATATTGTTGCCGATAAGCGAAGGAAGTTTAACAGCGGCACTAACAGCGAAATTTGAAATTATTCCGGCTGCCAGCAGTAATAATGCCACAAGCCTGGTGTTCATTTTATTCATAGCAGATATTTTTATGCAAATCTAAGATTATTCAATGTGCAAGTGTAACAATGACGCCAATTTGTGAAATGATTTTTTACTATAACAGTAATCTTCTATAAGTTGTTTTATATATTTGTTCCTGACATATTTCAATAAAACCACAATCAAGCCATGGATATACTAAAGCTCACACCTGAAACTATTGCTAACGAACATATTTGCTGTGCTTTTGCCGATAAAAAATGCGCTGACGGTTACCATGCGAAGAAATCCGGGTTAAATGACCGCTTTAAACATGATTATGTGTTTAAAAAGCTGAATGTACGCGGGAAAGTTTTTATTCAATATGGTCCGGCCGAGTTTGCCTGGGCACCGGTTACAGCCCCGGGATACACTATGATCGATTGTTTCTGGGTTTCGGGGCAGTTCAAGGAAAGAGGCTATGGGAAAGCACTTTACGATGAGTGTGCTGCGGATTCAAAAGATAAAAACGGAATAATTGCAATAACCGGAAACAAAAAGCTTCCTTTCCTGTCGGATAAGAAATTTTTCGAAAAACAAGGTTTTGATTTGTGCGACACAGCTCCGCCATATTTCGAATTGTGGTACAAGCGTTTCAACAAAAATACTCCAATACCGGTATTTAATGCCTGTGCAAAAAATGCTGCCTGCGATGTGCCTTCCGGTTTGACTGTTTATTATACCGATGCCTGTCCGTTTACTGATTTTTATGTGAATACCGAATTAGCCGAAGCAGCTAAAGAAAAAAATATTCCATTGATTATCAAAAAGATAGAAACGATGGAAGAAGCACAGCATCATTTTGTGCCTTTTACTATTTTTAGTTTGTTCCACAATGGCAAATTCGTAACGCAGCAAATACTGAGTAAAAACAGTTTTGATAAAATTATTGCTTTATATAAATATAAGTAGTTCTATGATTCTATTGCCTGCCTTTATAGATTTGTTAACATTCAATAAAGTCTTTAGTAATAAATCCTAAACAAATCATTTATTTCATTTGTTGAATAAAGGAGCAGTCTTTGGCAGGCTTCACATACTGTTATTTTAATCGGGCTCCTCTGCAACATCCGCATTTGGTCGGATAGTATTTTAACACATGGCAGGCAAATTTTCACTTTCGTTAAGCTTAAACTTTGAATACGTTTCTTTATGCATACAAATATATATGGCGAAAAATTAATCCCATGCAGCACAAAACCTCTCACCGGGTATTATCGCGATGGATTTTGCAGTACCGATGCAAATGATGCCGGTGTGCACTCGGTATGTGTGGTTGTTACAAAAGAGTTTTTGGCTTATTCAAAAAGTATTGGTAATGACCTTATTACGCCCATGCCCGAGTGGAATTTTCCGGGTTTGGTTCCCGGCGACCGCTGGTGCCTTTGTGCAACACGATGGGTTGAAGCATGGAAAGCCGGAGTTGCTCCTCAGGTTGTACTTGAAGCCACTCACGAAAAAACCCTTGACCTTGTTCCTCTGAACGAGCTTGTAAAGTTTGCCTTTAAAAATAGTAATGCTAAAGAGGAATAGTGCTTTTTGCGATTGAACTGGTGTCATAATCTGATTTTAATCCTAAAAAAAGTAATTGAACTACGTTTATCGCAGAAACGTTAATCCTTTGATCCTTTTAATGAATTACTTAGGCTCTCTTTAGCATATTAAAAACAAAACCGAAATAGAAAGTCTTCCCTGATTAAGTGAGTGAAAGTTGTATGTCCCCTTGCTGATTGATTTCGCCTTTTCATATTCTTACTTTGTAACTTCTCAACAGGCTTGTACGTCGTATAAAATTATTTGTGTTAATTGTTTTTATAAACCCCAAAACCCACAAACCTATGATTAAAAGTAAACTTATTCTATTTGCCGGCCTGGCAATGTTTGCATTTGCATCGTGCAATCCGAAAGAAAAGTCGCGTACGCCGAAACAATTCACCATCGAGCAATTGTATAATAACCTTTCGGTGGGAGCTGCAGGATTTAATGCTGATGAAACTAAAATACTGGTCGATAATAATTCAACAGGTATTTATAATGTGTATGAGTTAAATGTCACCGACACAAGCTCTAAACCGCTTACCCGTTCATTAAAGGACTCACATTTTGCTATAGATTATCTTCCGGGAAGTAGTAAGTTTATTTATTCATCCGATTCGGGTGGAAATGAAAATACACATCTTTACCTCATGAGCCAGGGCGATGCTATCGCAAGGGATTTAACCCCATGGCCAAACAGTGCAAATAATTTTGCCGGATGGAGCCATGATAAAAAAAGCATGTATGTAACAAGTAATCAGCGTAATCCTCAGTTTTTTGATATCTGGAAACTCGATACCGCCACCTGGAAACCAGTTCTGCTCTACGAAAACAAGGACGGATTTGATCCTGCCGGTGTTAGCAAAACTGAGCGCTACCTGGCTTTAACCAAAAGTATAACTACAGATAAAAATGAGCTTTATCTCTACGACCGTAATTCTAAAACCATGAAGCGCCTGAGTAACGACAGCGAAGCAACGTGGAACCCAACCGGTTTTGAGATAAACGACAGTATTATGTATTACACAACCAATGATGGCAGCGAATTCAGTTACCTGGTGAAATACAACATCAATTCAGGGAAGGCCGAGAGAATTTTCGAGGACAAATGGGATGTTGCCGGAATGGGTTTAAGTGAAAACGAAAAATACCATACCATTTTTGTTAACGAAGACGGAAAGAACAAAGTAATGCTCTTCGACCATGCTTCGGGCAAACAGGTGAGTTTCCCCGAAATAAAAGATGGAGATGTTTTGGGCGTAATAATTTCTCCGAGTGAGAAAAACCTTCTCCTCACCGTTGGCAGCAGCACCAGTCCGGCTAATCTCTATCTTTATAATACTGAAAGTAAAGAACTGAAACAACTTACCTCAACACTAAACCCGGAAGTTGATCGGAACGACCTTGTTCAGGCTGAGGTGATAAGGTATAAGTCTTTCGATGGATTAGAGATTCCCGCCATATTTTACAAACCGTTGCAGGCAGATAAAAAGAACAAGGTGGCTGCACTGGTATTTGTGCATGGCGGTCCGGGCGGACAGAGCCGTGTCGGATTCAGTAATTCAATTCAATATTTTGTAAACCAGGGCTATGCAGTGCTGGCTGTAAATAACAGGGGTAGCAGTGGTTATGGTAAAACCTTTTACAAAATGGATAATAAGGATCATAGCAATGGCGACCTGAAAGATTGTATTTATGGGAAAAAATGGCTCACGGAGCAGGATTATATTGACAGTACTGCCATCGGAATTTATGGTGGCAGTTATGGCGGGTGTATGGTGTTAGCCGCGCTGGCATTTTATCCCGATGAATTTAAAGTAGGCGTCGATTTGTTTGGCGTGGCTAACTGGCTACGGACACTCAAAAGTATTCCGCTTTATTGGGAATCGTTCCGCAAAGCTTTGTACGACGAAATGGGTGATCCGTTTTCAGCTGATAGTGTCAGGCTCAAAAATATTTCACCGCTTTATAATTATGAGAAAATAACAAAACCTCTGATCGTGTTTCAAGGTGCGAATGATGTGCGCGTTTTACCTGTTGAAAGCGACGAGATAGTAGCCGGAGTTAAGAAAAACGGTGTACCGGTCGAATATGTGGTTTATCCGGACGAAGGTCATGGTTTTGTAAAAAAGGAAAATCAGATCACCACGGCCAAACGCACGGTTGGTTTTCTTAATACATATCTGAAGCCTGATGCAAAGGCATCCAAATAAGTTCTGTTGGAACCTAAACGCAAATGGCCGGTTGCAAAACCGGCCATTTGTGTTTAAAAATCCGAGGGATGTGTTTGAAAAGCGCTCTTTCTGATCCTTGAAATTTGGTAATAATCAGAGTTCAATCGGAACCTGTTGCAACCTACCGTATCACTATTTTTTTGCTTGTGTTCCCTTCTGGCGTTTCAGCTTTAATCAGGTAAATGCCTTTTGGCAACATGCTTACATCCAGCGTATTCTGGTTCTTCGGTGCAAAACTATCCTGTAGAGCCATTTTTCCGTTCATATCAAAAAGGCTTACAATAATGTCACCTGATACTGCGCCAGGAGAAGAAATTGTAATTTTTGTACTTGCCGGATTGGGAAATACCTGTAATGTAGATTTGTCCTTATCACTTACTGAAGTAGTTAAATATGCATTTTTTGCAAAAACATTATTGTCGCATACTATTTCCGAAACAGCTCCTGGCATAGATCCTGTGATATAGGTATTATCATTTGTATTGAAAACAATCATTTTTTGATTGAAACCAGCATCAAAACCCACCAGGAGCAAGCTTCCGGTGTTCTGGTCGAATGAAGAAGAGCCAGCTAAAAAGGCTTCAAATCCTGCCAGATCACCTCTTGTAATAACCTCTCCGCTTGATTTGTTAATTTCTACAACCTTATTGCCGATGTAATTGAACTGGGCCGAATATTCGGCATTCATAGCAAAAATAGTATTGTTTACATTGTCGTAGTTAACGCTGGTAATATTATTGATTGGTGCTGAAGTAATAAGCGTGGTTTTTGTGTATGTAAAAACAGGTTCACGCACTTCAATCCCATATAAACAAAGGCTGGGAAGTGTATCATAACCAACATAGTATAAAATTCCGTTGTTCGAATCGAAACCTGTGGCGTCAGCAATTATTCCCTGGATGCCAGGTTCAAAAATCTGACCCAGCAGGATTTCTTCGCCGGTATTAATATCATATTCTTTAACACTTATATAATCTGCAACTTCAGCGCTCAGGGTATAAATTTTTCCTGTGCTCATGTCAATTTCAGTAATACTCGAAAAAGCATTAAAAGTGCTGATATTCTGTTCGTTGGTTACGCTGTTGAATGAAAAGAGCCCGGTTGTAGAGGTTACCAGCCCGTTGAGATAATAGTTGCTGTTGTAGGCATCATAAACCGAAGATCCAAACACGTACCCTTTTAATTCAGTAGGGTAAAATGTGGCCGACGATTCATCCAAAGCCTGCCATTTAACAATGTCGATGTTGCCTGTGACCTGGTTAATCTGGGCTCCGAGGAGATTAATCTGGGCTCTGCCGCTTAAGCTAAGTAGCAGTATTGCTATAATTGTGATTTTGGCCTTTTTCATATCTGTTTATTTTACAATATAAAACACAATCAGGTGGTTATTGTTTTTAACCACCTGATTTATTCATTTATTAATGATGTTTAACTTTATGGCGACTATCTTCCTCCCGGAGGGCAATTCTCAAGCAGGAATTTTTTGCATATTGTTGTCAGATGCTGCGATGTGCCTTCTCCTTCATAAATACCATGCGAACGCATCGGGTATGCCATCATCTGGAACGGTTTGTTGTAGCGGATCAACTCGTTAAAAAGTTTTTCGGCATTGGCATAATGCACATTGTCGTCGCCTGTACCATGGATATACAGCAGGTTTCCCTGTAAGTTTTTAGCGTAAGTGTAAGGTGATCCGGCTATAAAGTCTTCCCGCGTTTCGGCCGGAATGCCCATGTAGCGTTCCTGGTAGGCATTATCGTAAGCCAGCTGGTTTGCTACTGCTGCAACTGATATTCCTGTTTTAAAAATTTCAGGATACTGGAACATTAGGTTAAGCGTCGATGATCCGCCACCGCTCCAACCGTGAACGGCAACGCGGCTGGTATCGCAGAACTCCCATTTCAGAACTTCTTTTGCACCCATTGCCATGTCGCGGATGTTCAGCCGGCCAATCTGACGGTAAACCGATTTCCTCCACTCGCGGCCACGAGGTGCCTGGCTGCCACGGCAATCTACCGAAACATACAGGTAGCCCATATCAGCAATATTGCCGCCAAATTGCCCCGAACGGCCAATCCTGGCATTGTCGAAAACGGTGCATCCCCATGGTTCACCGTACACATAAAAGAAAACGGGGTATTTTTTTGATGGATCAAAATCTTTCGGTTTCGAAATCCATCCATCCAGCGTAATTCCGTCTTCGGTAGTAACTTTAAAGAACGAAACCTGTTTGCCAGCCGGGTCTTCCTTACGGTTGCTCATAATGCTTTTTGCTGCGTCAACAGGTTCGTGCGCCGGTAAGGTAATCCATTCAGCAGCTGGCATGTATAAATGACTTGAGAATACATGACGTGCCCATTTGCCATTTGGCGAAAGCATATAATCGTTGGTTCCGGTAAAATCGGCTGGCGATAAGCGCTTTGGGGCTTCCGATCCGTCGAGTTTTGTACTGAAAAGGTAACGTTGTGTTGCATTTTCGGGCGTTGCTGCAAAATAAACCAGGTTGTTGGGCTCATCGATGAGGTATAGTTTTATCACATCAAAATTGCCAGTGGTAATCAGGCTTTCTTTGCCATCCATGCCAATGCGGTACAAATGCCTCCAGCCATCTTTTTCGCTGGCCCACACAAAAGCTTTTCCACCTTCGATCCAGTTCCAGCCTGCATTGTCGTTGGTATTCCAGGTGGCTTCAATATCAATCCATGCTTTATCAGTATCGCTCCACATAACTTTGGCTGAGCCTGTTGCCGTATTTGCCAGCCAGAGTTTCGAAACATTTTGTTTGCGATTCAGTTGCTGTATGATCAGTTCGTTTTTAGACGACCATTCCATTTTTGTGAGATAATGCTGCCGCGGATCGCCTTCAATATCCATCCACTTTGTTTTGGCATTGGATATATCCACGACACCGATTTTTGTAGGCGAAGGGTCCTCGCCGGCTTTTGGATATTCCACAGCTACGGTAAACGGATAAATAGAATCGGTTGTGTTAAGCATCAGGTAATTGCGAACTTTTGAGGCATCAACATTCCAGTAAGCAATTCGTGTGCCGTCAGGACTCCAACGGAAACCATCCGTGCAAAATAATTCTTCGGAATACACCCAGTCGAATGTTCCGTTTATGCTGCGATCGCGGGTATCGAAAGTAAGCTGAGTAATTTTTCCGGTTTTAAGATCTTCTACATACAGGTTATAAACAACCTGGTTGTTCGAATAATCCTGGTAAACATAGGCAACTTTGGTTCCGTCGGGCGAAAATTTGGGATACATCAATCCTTCTGTCCGGAGTGTTTTTCCTAGTTGTATAATTTTTTCATCTTTCGAATTATAAACCCAAACTTCACCTGTGGTTTTGTGATACTGCGTTTGCGTGTTTATTTTTAACAAAACCTGCTTCAAATCAGGTGATAAGGCAAACGATGAAATTTCGCGCGGATGTGTCTCGTCTTTGGGAATAAATTTCTCCAGTTCGAATAAAACTGTTTTTGTTAACGAAGGCAATTCAGTTTTTACAACTGAATATTTATCCAGCGAAGTGTAAGCGTTTCCATCGGGAAGCCATTTCATTCCACCGGGTTGAGCACTTGTAAACAGTACGAAAAGACTGATTAAGAAGGTGAAAGCAATTTTTTTCATTTGTAAAATTATTTGTTGATGTTTTTGGTTTCTTATTTTGATCCGACTTGCTAAAAGTAGCACAAACTACCTGATTTTACTTTGAAAATGGTGCCGGAGACTTAATTTGTTTTATTTCTCACTATGCACGAACTCACCATTTTCTATACTCCAGTCGAGGCCAAAGAATCCGGTCATCAGCACGCCTGAATCGCCGTTGGTTTGTATTTCTGGACTCAGTATGGTGCAGTCGGGCAGACCAATGCCGGGGTTCATATAAGGCAGGCGGGTAGTGAGTTTCATTCCTTTTATACCTGTTCCGGATACGAATGCCACATAAGCGGTTTCGCTTCCGGCTCGTGGACGCACACACATGCAGGCGAGGTCATTCCCTGCAAATGTTTTGGTGCCGGTTGTTATGCTTCCTTTTGTAACCTGCACGGGGCTGTCGGCCAGTAATAAATTCCAGGCACTGTTAGTAACGCTGTTTCCGTAAAGGATTACACTGCGGTCAGGATCAGCTGTGGCATTGAAATCAGTATCCGGAATTACTTCGATGCTGCCGTTGCCCTGGTACCAGAATTTTTCGGCATCGTAGCGTGCTTTGTCATAGGCCCACTGGTTTTCGGCCGGCGTTCCTTTTGTGCCATAAACAAAAATCATCCGGTGACGGAAAGCATCTTTAAACGTGCCATACCGATCGGCATTCTTGATTTTTGCAGATGGTTTAGCTGCAACTTTCCATTTGTTATCAGTTTTTTCGAGCCAAACCTGTTTCTGCGCGGCAGCCAGCCAGATAGGGCGGATTGTTTGTCCATCGAGTGTTACTGAAATTGAATCCTGTTTTGGCAATATATCCAGGTCAAAAGCTATCCGTGCTACGTTGGAAGTAGTTCCTGTGTATCGTTGCTGATAAGGATCAACAAGGATGTGAACTTCGCTCATGGCAAGTTGCTTTTCCTGGGCATCCACCACAAGCCAGTTGTTGCGCGACGAAATACCGGGATTGGCAGTCAGGAAATCAACCTGCCGGATTTTGTCTTTCAACGGACGGGCATGACGGGCGAAAAAATCGAACAATGGCGGCCAATCCACACAATCAGCTCCGCGTTCGTCGCTTAAATCCCACCAGTGGTTGGCATCGGGCTGAAAGTGGTACTGATAATCAGGATGGTTGATTTCTTTTAATCTTTCAATCATCATTTTAGCCTGATCGATGCGAACATTGTCATCAATTTCGCCATGAATAACATACACGCCCTGTTGCTTGTAATTATCGGCGAACGACATGGTTTCGCTTGGCGTTGTTGAACGGCGGATCATTTTGCGCACGTCGGAGGTGTCAACAATGTTTTGTCCGCGGAAGCGGTAACTCCAGAAACTGATCCACCCGGCACTCGGACCGATGGCTGCAAACTGGTCAGGGAACATTGCCCCGATATGCCAGGTTCCGTGACCGCCCATGGAGTGTCCGGTAAGATATACGCGGGTTTCGTCAATATTATACTTTGTTTTTGCGATATTCAGCACTTCGAGGGCATCGAGGCGTCCCCAATCTTCCCAGTTAAAACCATAAGGTCTGCGGTTGGTTGGCGCAACCACCATTCCCCAGGTTTTAGGAGCATAGGAACCTGTTTGGTTAATGGCTTCCACCGAAGCACCATGAACCGAAAGAAAAAGACCGGTCGGCGATTTCCAGTCGTAATCGCGCGGAGGTAAAACGCTGTAATACTGAACGCTGCCGTCAATATCGCTGATAAAAGTAGCTTTCTGGTTATCATTTTTATCTACAATACGTATAGGGATTGTCACTTTATCGAGGATAGTTTCTTTCCCAGCGGCTTTTTGAACCAGTTCCAGATACACTGAAGTTTCACCTGCTTTCGGATATGCATCCGCTAAAATCCGGATACCGATTTTCCTAACGCTGGCCGGCTGAAGCACAGGCACATTCTGATAAGCCCAGCTGCCATCGCCGGTTTTTACTTTTACCAGTAGTTTATCCATCCTGGTATTGGTTGCATTTATAACAGTAACTCCCGCCCAGGTATCACTTTTCTGACCGATAAGGAAATCGGGAGTGGTAAAATCTTTTTTAATAAACATGGCTGGTGCAGAAGGCGAATATATTCTGGCTTTGATCCTGCCACGTGATGTGCGGAACAAAAGTTCATTTTTCCCTTTCCGGAGTTCGACCGGAAGGGTGACAAAATTCCAGTCGTTTTCCCACGCATTATACGAATCGCTTTGCCCGTATGGATTCCCGGTCCTGGGAGAGCCATTTACATACACCATATCGTTGCCCATCAACTGAAGGATCATAATGCCGCTCTGTTTCATTTCGACGGTCACATAAATAAATTTATTACCGAAAACGGTATCCCTGATCCATCCTTTTTCATCAGCTTTTACAAGTTTCCATTCACGTTCGGTGCCGTCAGAGGCTATGACTTTATCACCTGCTTTGGGTGCTTTCCATGTGCCGTTTACGAGTGCCGTTTCCATTGGATTCGATGTAAATATCGTTTCGCTCATCATCCGGGGCATAGTAATAATAAGACCTTCGGAAAGATTAAGCGTGTCGGAACTTTGAGCCTGCGCGGACAAAAATCCGGCAAATAATGCGATCAGAATTGGGAAAAGGATTTTCTTCATAGGTATGTATTGAGTGGATTTACAGGATACGAAAGTAAGAATTTCGGGGAAAGCAGAGCTGGAATTTTTTAGGCTCCTCTTTACTCACATCCTGTTGATTAATTTGGGTTAAAAAAAATGGATCCACACTTTGTAAATCCATTTTGGGAGATAAGACAGGCTGAATTTAAAGAAATTATGAAGTTAAAATAAGCAGGTTTAAACTTACACTAAATACGGCGAAGTATGGGCAGCGAAACTAATTGTGCTATTTTTTCCGAAGCCAGATCTCCTTCCTTGCTGAAAGCCCAGACATACAAAGCTTTTATTGGGTGATCCTTTCGGATTTTTTCGACAGCTTCGGTTACCAGTTTTTTAGTTATCCCTTTGCGTCTGTATTCTTCGAGAACTAATGCGGAACAGAGGTATATCGCGTCGTAGCTTTCATCCGGTTGTGTGAGTACGAACAATTCCTTTTCCGAAATTTCGCATTTCAGGAAACGGTTCATTAAAACTGACGAAGTCGGAATAACCAAAACCCATGCTACCGGACCATTCCCGTCATCATATTCCGAAACAGTAGTAGGATGAATCCGGTGTAAGCGTTCAATAACATCCTGGTTTACATCCAGTTGGTTAGGATCGCTTTTGATGTCAAAAACATCATCTGCCAGTTTGATCATGCGCTCAAGGTTCGATAATGTCATAGGTTTTGGAGTGATTTTTTAGAAACTATTTTTAAGCATAGCCGTATGCTAAATTTGCTGCAGCTTATTTAATTTCAAATTTCGCTTGCATCTCGTAACGCAGCTTTATCTTTTTCACATTATCAATACTTGAGTTATCAGGCGAGGCCATAATTGTATTGCTGGTGGCAGATTGCGATCGTAAAAATCTGTTTTCTTCATTTATTTCAGTAATTGAAATAACCTCACCAACTTGTTTTCCTAAACTTTGCACCAGGTAATCAGCTTTAGCTTTTGCGGCTTTAAGAGCCTCAATTTTGACCTGTTTCCGATATTCGGTCATGTTTTTATTTTTTAGCTCCATAATCACCATGAAATTGATACCCTTCGTATCGATGGAATTCGTTATTTCTTCCACTTTTTTAAAATCAAATAAGGTGATTTCCAGTTGCTTGCTGATCATAAATTCCTTGCCCCGATGCCGCCAGTAATTGCCAACTTCCTTAACCACTATACTCTCTTTTCGGATACCGATTTTTGCCAGATCAGCCAAAAGCTGGCTTTCAATTTCAGCAATAGGAACTTTGGTTTTGTAATCTTTGAATTCCGTCTTTTTTTCAAATTCTTCTTTCCAATACTCTTCAATCCCGATTTCGAAGCGAATTTCGTCAGGGTCAATTTCCAGTTCTGAACTTCCTGTAACTTCAATAAAACGGATTGTTTCGTTGCTTGTGTTTTGTGATCTGGCTATACCAGACGTTAAAATAATTGCGAATAGAATGATTAATGTCTTCATAAAAACAGATTTTAAAAGGTTATTGATTAATTTATAAAAATGAGTGATTGTTTCAATAGTAAAAGTATGAAAAGGAAAAGCATGTTTAATGAGTTGAAAAAATAAATCCAGTTCTTCTCAAATAGTTTCATTTCAGATCTTTCCGCATCATTAAAATGACACCGGCCATGGTTATGATACCACCGGAAATCTGAACAGGAGTAGGCAGATTTCCAAAAATCAGAAACGCTCCTGCCAGCACGAACAATCCGGTTGTGCTTTGTACAATGGCAGATTTAGAGGCAGCAATATACCGCAGCGCTGAATATTGGAATATGGATGTAAGAAATGGACCAATAAATGATCCTGCCACAATGTTTATAAATGCAGTTTTCGGAATACCAAAGGAATATTTTCCGAAAATCATAAAAACCAAGGCAAATAGTAGTAGAAAAACGGCCCGGTTTATAGCGAGTACAACAGGACTGATATCACGGATATGTTTTTTAGCCAGTATGGTACGAACGGCATAAAACGAGGTGGAAAGCAGCATCAATCCGGAAGCCGCAGTGAAAAAACTATCGGCAGAAGTGGTTCGTAAACTGATTATAAATGCGCCGGTTAATGTCAGAAATGCCCCTGTCAGCGCCACTTTGCCGAATCTTTCGCTCAGCAATATAAAACCAAGCACAGTAACAAACAGGTATTCGAGATTACGCAGAAATGAAGGTATGGCGGGATTGGGCGAAACCGCAATGGCAGCGTAAAATGACGAAGTGGCTACCAGTTCAATCAGCCCGATAAACAGTAAAGTGCGGTAATCGTTTCGGGTAAAGGACTTTATGGAGAATCCTCCTTTGGGGTGCACAGCCATCAGGCTGTTCCAGAAAATAGCTGTAAGAAACCACCAGAATCCAAACTGCGGCAGGCTTACCTCGTTAAGGGCGGCTTTGCTGAATAGGTAAACCAGCGATCCGCAAATGGTCGCGATTAAGGCATAAAGGTAACCTTTGGTTACTGGTTTCATGATAAGGATGAAAAATCAGGAAGCGCAAAGGTATGGTAATTCCAGGTCACACTTTTCCCGATGACTTTTTATCCAATTATGGCACCACCATCTTTGTTATTTGAGCTTTTCCCTTTTCTGTTACTTTTATAAAATACATCCCTTTATTTAAATTGTAGGTAGGAAGTGTATAAACCGTTGTACCGGGATTTAAAGTTACGGAGAGGAATAATTTGCCATCGGCAGTAAAAATTTCGAGTCGCGACGGGTTTGCTGATGGTGCATATAAAATTGTAACGGCATTGCCAGATGCAGGATTAGGATAGACAGTAAGATTTTGAGCAAACCCGGTTTTCCTGCCTGTATTCAACTGTGGCAATTGAAAACGGCTTACAAATTTCCATATCTCTTCGCTGGCAATAATATCGCGGTTTGTGTTTCCCGAACCCGTAGATCCTATAGAACCAGGCCATGTATGTCCCCCGCCGTTTATTTTGTAAAATGTAACCTCAGTCGAATCCGTGCATGGTGTCCAGGTTTGTTTCTGAACGGTTGATCCTTCCGGAACCAGGTCGGGCAGGTTTTCGATGGTTGGTATTGAAGGGCATTCATTGGCTGTGTTCCAGAAAGTAAGCACTTCATTTACCGAAGCATTTCCAAAGCCGCCGTTATAAAACACTACATAGTCGTTGGTGCCGTGTATATGCATCACAGGTATATCCCGCGAAGGCTGACAAACTGAAAGCGAGGCGGTTGTCATTGTGCCGGCCACCGAAGCAATGGCAGCTATCCTGTCTCCTGCTTCACATGCCAGTCGGTAACTCATAAATCCTCCGTTCGAAAAGCCGGTGGAATAAATCCTGTTCAGGTCAGTGGCATACGCAGCATTTACCGTATCAATAAGCGCAATAAGAAATCCGACATCATCAGCCGTTGAACCTCCTGGGAAACCTACATTCCAACTGTTGGAGACTCCATTCGGATACACAACAATAAAACCGTATTGTTCGGCATATAGATTGAAATTTGAAAAGCCCATCATCCCGTTGCCCGTTTGCGTAAGTCCGTGAAGAGCCAGCAGCATAGGGAAATTCTTTTCCGGCGACCAGGTTGAGGGAACAAAAATGGTATAGGAACGGGTAATTCCGTTGTGGATAAAACTGCCTGTAGACTGCGAATTAACATTATTACCTGAAAGAATGATAACTACAAAGAGAAAAAGTATAATTCTGTTCATATTCTTAGTTTGTTTATTGAATCCTATACAATTTTTGCCAGGCTTTATTTAAAATGAATTCCCAATTCAATTGAAACCAGTTTTTAGATGTTTAAATATAGCACATTTTGATAGGTAAAACACCCGCAAAGTAATGTTTGTTCAGCATCGGGGCGCTTGTGCTTATCCAGGTTTATAATCCTGAGTGTTTTGTCGCGCTTAGTTAGTTTTGCTTTGGCGAAAGCCTGAACAACCTTACTCCATGGCCCGGGACTTCCGGTTTTATAGCCGAACGGTATTGTCCGAGGTAATCGTCCATCCACAAATCAGTCATAGTGATTTCGCCGTTATAGCCCAGTTCATTCAGATCAAAATGTATCGTTTTTTTGCTCTCGTTCAGGTTAAAAATAGCCAGGTATTTTTCGCTGCTTCCAGGCAGATCGGCAGTCCACACCACATAATCTTCATACCGCAAAAGCTGGCGGTTGTTTGTACTGTTTTGGTTGATTTCGAGTACGGCTTTGTTTTGCAGAAGTTTAAGCTCGTAAGGTCTTATGAGGCTAAGATCGCCGCCATACATGAGCGGTGAGCGGGAAATACTCCACAGGGTCATCATCGTTAGCAGTTCGTGACGGTTTAATTGCGACTGACGGGGATCGCCCAAAGGTCCACGCTGCGATAACTGTCCCATTAAGAGCAAATCCGCGTCGGGATAATGTCCTGGACCAATATATTTTTCCCACGAATGCAGCAAAGCAAACATTTGCTCCAGCGATTCCCAATTATCACGAAAAACGGTTGCTACGCGCCACGAACCGGCATATTCCTTTACAATACCAGCCTTTGTAACCGGCGTTTCGCCAGGGGATAAACTAAGCACCATTGGCCTGCCGCAATGTTCAATGGCTTTTCGGATAGCCATAATTTCCTTTTCGCTGAAAGGGGACGAAATATCATCCGCCAATACAAAATCAACTCCCCATCCGGCATAAAGCTCAAAGAGCGAATTGTAATATTCCTGTGCCCCGGGTTTGTCCATATCTACACCATACATGTGATTTAACCATTTACAGGTGCTGGTAGTATCGGCAATATCTTTTGCTCTGAATTTTGTTCCTTTTATCGGGGAATTGTCGGCAACGGCCTGCCGCGGGATTCCACGCATAATATGTAAACCGAATTTTAATCCTTTGCTGTGTAACTCATCGGCAATTGGTTTAAACCCTTTGCCTTTTTTTGATGATGGAAAACGGTTAACTGCCGGAAGTAATCTTCCATATTTGTCCATGCTCAGCAACGGAGTGAAACCTGCTGCCTGTGCCGGATCGCTTAGTGCTGCCGGGTAAGGATAATACCAGCATTGACCGATCACAATGTACTGCCATCCAAAACTTTTCAGGTGAGTTGCCATAAAACCTGCATTTTCGAGCACTTCGCTTTCCTTTACACTTGCGCCGAAAGATCCGTAACTGTTCCATCCCATAGGTGGTGTTTGTCTGGCAATGGAATTCTGAGCGTTTAATACTGTGCTTGCCAACAATGCAGTCAACAGTAAAAATATTAGGTTCCTTTTTACGGAATTTCCGGAAGTATTAGTCATGTTTTCGGATAGATTAAATAGGTTTTGCACCGCTTAATTTTAGGATTAAACGCAAGCTGCCGCTGTCCCCTTTATCAGCTTCCATGCTTTTTCAACATGCGATTGAGTAGTGAGCGTTCCCGCGATTGACATGCGGAGCGTGTATTGCCCGTTGAGTTTGGTATGAGTAAGGAATAATTTTCCGGTGGCATTGAGTTGGTGCAGGATCTTTTCATTTATTTTATTCAGGTTTTCAATTTCCGAAACGCCTGTTGGCGCATACCTGAAGCAAACCACGCTCATGGTTACCGGTGCCAGAATTTCGAAACCAGGTTCCGCAAATAACTGCTGTTCGAGCCAGCGCGCGATACGAATGTGTTCGCTTATCATTTCCCGGAGTTTATCCACACCGAAAGAGCGTATTACAAACCATAGCTTTAATGCCCTGAAACGCCGTCCCAGCGGTATTCCCCAATCGCGGTAATCGTTTACAAGTCCGCGGCTGGCAGTTTTCAGGTATTCGGGTAATATTTCAAAAGTTCGCAGCAGCGCTTCTTTGTCTTTTACAAAATAGGCCGAGCAATCAAAATTTGTAAACATCCATTTATGAGGGTTGAACACGAAACTGTCGGCGTTTTCAATGCCTTCGATCATATAGCGGTATTCGGGCAGCAACAATGCGGATCCGCCATAAGCGGCATCCACATGAAGCCAGGTTCCGGTTTGTCGGCAAACAGCGGCAATTTCATGCAGCGGATCAATGGCTGTGCAGCCCGTAGTTCCCAATGTTGCAACTACACATAGTGGTTTGTACCCTGATTTTATGTCGTTGTTAATCGCGTTTAATAATAATCCGGCATCCATGCTGTAGTGTGAATCGGTAGGGATTTTAACCAGGTTTTTGCGGCCAATACCGGCAATTTTTACTGCTTTTTCGACTGATGAATGCGTTTCGGTGGAGCAATACACCCGTAGTTTTTCATTGCCCGAAAAACCGCTTTCATTTATTTCGTAGGCCGTTATTCTTTCGCGGGCACTAAGTAAGGCTGCCAGGGTGGAGGTGGAAGCCGTATCCTGAATTACGCCATGCCATCCGGCCGGCAAACCAGTCATGGTTTTTAACCAGTTCATCATCATTTCTTCCAGTTCAGCAGCAGCAGGGGAGGTATCCCAAACCATGCATTGCGCGCCAAGAGCAGCGGTAAGCATTTCGGCAAGGATACTGGGATAGCTGCCGTTGGCAGGAAAATATGCGAAGAAATCAGGGCTTTGCCAGTGCGTGATTCCCGGCAAAATAATACTGTTGAAATCGCTCATTATCTGCGACATATCTTCGCCTGAACCTGGTGGCGCTATGGGTAGCTGTGCTATTATTTCACCTGGCTTTACTTTCGATTTTACGGGGTAGGTTTCAATATTCTCGTAATAATCGGCCATAGTATCAGCAAGCGTATGAGCCCATTTTCTGAATTCGGCATTATCCATCGGGACTGTTTTTTTTGTAAAAGTAAGGAATGTGGAAATCTGTGGGTAGCTATATTTTCGTTAAAACTGATTTTTGCAATTCGTTTGTTTGCCTGATTAATTATTAAGAATTCTGTAAATAGCGGATTGCCTGTTTATTAATGCCGGTTTATATAATAGTTATACAAATCATTTTTATCAGAATCCCTTATTAAATCATTTCGAAACTTGATCCGAAAAGTTCATACTTTTGCCCACTGAAATTTTTAAGTGGAATCTGATAAAAAATAGAATTACGCTTTTAAGATTTTCGGCCCTCACCTGTTACTATTAATGAACAAGAACTATATCCCTTATACTTTTTACTTCACGTTGGCTGTAGCAGGCATTCTGGGTATTTTATCATTTCTGAATACAGAAAAGACGATCTTTGGCTATACACTGAAACCAATAAATATTTTCGCCGATATTTTAGTTGATACTTCGCAAATCAACCAGCTGCAATTTAAAGATACTCTCAATCCCGCAGCCAATCAATGCCCTGCTGATGTAGTTTGTTTCCGCAATTTTACTGATGAGGAATTTCCTCTCGATAATTTTCTCACAAAACTATTGCTGGCTAAGGAAAAGAAAGCCAAAGTACGCATTGCATGGTATGGTGATTCGTTTTCCGAAGGTGATATTCTTGTCAGCGATTTACGCGATACGCTCCAAAGCCTGTATGGTGGAAACGGCGTTGGTTTTGTACCTATAACTTCCGAAATTGCCGGTTTCCGTAAATCGGTTATTCATTCGTTTGCCGGATGGAATACAACCTCAATACTTACCGATCCGGGCTCGAAAAAACTGGGAATCAGTGGTTTCAGTTACACGTCTGACTCAGGGAATTACGTTTTTTACAAAGGAAGCAATCATTTCAGGCATACTTCTACTTTTAATACTTTCCGCTTATTTTACTCGTCACCGTCCAACCAGCAAGCCCGGATTGTAATAAATCGTCGCGACAGCAGGATACTCCAATTGCCTGCCTCGGAATTGCCAGCCATGATCAGCGTTAAGGCCGATTCAATCCGGCAGGTGAAAGCCAGTCTTGATCAATATGGTATAAATTGCTATGGCGCTTCGCTTGAAGATGAAACCGGAATTTATATCGATAATTTTGCCATCAAAGGCAATTCAGGACTTGGCCTGCAGGGAATTCCTGCCAGAAACCTGGCGGCTTTCGACAGCCTGTTGAATTACGACCTTATTGTTTTGCAATTCGGATTGAATGTTTCGAATTCGACTGCAAAGGATTTTAACGGTTATATAAAAGGAATGGCAAAGCTTGTTACAAAGTTAAAAACTGCTTTTCCTGGAACACCAATTTTGCTTTTATCGGTTTCGGATCGCAGCCAGCGGCGGCAGGGGCAATTCATAACCATGGCATCCATTCCCTTGCTGATACAGGCACAGGAAAAAATTGCCTTTGACAATAAATTGCTTTTCTGGAACCTTTTCGAGGCCATGGGAGGCGAAAATTCAATGGCTGAATTTGCCAATGCAAAACCTGCCCTTGCCAACAAAGATTATACACACCTCAATTTTGCCGGCGGGCGAAAAGTAGGCCTTTCATTAGCCCGAAGCTTTGTTCATGAAGTTGATATTTACCAGAAAAGGAGGAGCAGCCTTGCCGTTAAAACTGAATAAAATATTACTAATCACTATCCTGCTGTTTGCTCTTCGGAGTAACGCACAGGTTGTTACTGCCGATTCGCTGGTAATGACAGATACGGTTGTTGCCGGTGAATTCCCTTTTATCAATTACGAAGCGGATACATTAATGTCAGCATCAGGTTTAGGTCCTTTTTTTAACAAACTTCTGAAACTCGAAAACGGCGATTCCTGCCAGGTGAATATTGTCCACATTGGCGACTCACACATTCAGGCTGACTTCCTTACCCGCGAAGTACGCAAAAACTTTCAGCTCCGGTTTGGTAACGCAGGCCGTGGACTTGTGTTCCCGCTTCGGGTTGCAGGAACTAACGAACCAACCGATTATCGTTCATCTTCCAATATTGATTGGACAGTTTCAAAGATTATCGGCCAGTCGCGAAATCCGGAACCTGGAATTTCCGGTATTTCCATTTCGACCCAACAGGATGGCGGTTATTTTGATATTACCACGTTTAACCACGACGACCTCGACTATTCATTTAAACAGGTTACTTTAATACACTCAAAAGACTCGTTGCAATTTGATTGCCGTATATCCGATTCGCCTGCAAAATTTGGCTACCTCATGTCGGCGCTGCCAGTGGAAACAGGTGATTGCCTGACACATGTTCCGTTTGAGCAACCTACAAGCTTTGTGCGGATTTATTCAGTTCCAACTGAGGTTGGTCAGCAATCGGCAACCATTAACGGGGTGATTTTGCAAAATGATAAACCTGGCATACTATACCACAGCATTGGGATTAATGGCGCACATTTTAATGATTATAATACTTCGCCATTGTTTTACAGACAAATGAGCACGTTAAAACCCGATCTCATCATTATTTCTCTTGGTACCAACGAAGGGGCAAATATTAAAATTACAGAGGATGAAATGATTGCTTCGGTTGTAAGTATGGTCCGGAATCTGAGATCGGTTAATCCTGATGCCGGAATCCTGATCACTACCCCAGCTGATGACTATTTCCGGAAGAAATATAAAAATCCTTACCTCGAAACAGTTCAGCGCGCTTTGATTAAAAGTGCTGAAAGTGAAAACGTTGCCTGTTGGGATATGTATTCCATCACGGGAGGTTACGGGTCGTGCGTTGAATGGCGAAAAGCAGCCATGCTGCAACGCGATGGAGTTCATTTTAACAAGCAGGGATACACTGTGCAGGGCTCACTGCTTTATAACGCATTAATTGACAGCTATCGGAAGTATGCCACAGATTGATTTAGACAAACTTTTACAAGAATTTGTGTACAATCCTAAAGAGCCGATGATTTTCAGCAGCGGTTTCTTTTTGTTCCTTTTCCTTGGGTTTATGGCTGTGTATAGTATTGTTTATAAGCACAATACGCTTAAAAATATATACCTCACGCTGTTTTCCATCTTTTTCTATTATAAATCGAGCGGACTCTATTTTATTCTTCTGCTTATAACAGCGGTTGTTGATTATAACCTGGCCAGGCAGATTGCACGAACGGAAAATAACCGGAAACGAACTATATTCCTGGTAATCAGTCTTTTTGTAAATATTGGCATGTTGATTTATTTCAAATACACCAACTTCTTCATGGGAATGGTGTATGATCTGATTAACAAGCCTTTCGATCCGCTGAATATCTTTTTGCCTGTAGGGATATCCTTTTTTACGTTCCAGAGCCTGAGTTATACCATCGATATCTACCGGCGTAATATAGAACCGGTTAAAAACATTTCCGAATTTGCCTTTTTTGTCACTTTCTTTCCGCAAATGGTGGCGGGCCCGATTGTGCGTGCCTCAGTTTTTCTGCCCCAGGTTCGTACTGCCCCTCATGTAAGTAAAGCTGATTTTGGGAAAGCTATCTTCCTGATCTGTATCGGATTATTTAAAAAAGCAGTAATCTCCGATTATATCAGTATCAACTTTGTCGATCGAATTTTTGATAATCCGGGTTTGTATACAGGTCTCGAAAACCTGCTTGGCGTTTATGGATATGCACTGCAGATTTATTGCGATTTTTCGGGTTATACCGATATGGCCATCGGTATTGCTTTGCTGCTTGGATACAAACTGCCTGTTAACTTCGATTCGCCTTACCAGTCGGCAAGTATTACCGAGTTCTGGCGGCGCTGGCATATTTCTCTTTCCAGCTGGTTGCGCGATTACCTGTATATTTCGCTGGGCGGAAACCGGAAAGGCAAAATCCGCACCTATGTTAACCTGATGATTACCATGTTGCTAGGTGGTTTGTGGCATGGCGCGGCACTCCGGTTTGTGATATGGGGCGCATTACACGGACTTGGCCTCGCTTTCGAGAAGTTTATCAGTTCGCTTATTCAGATACCCAAAAACAAACTTACAAGGATACTGGGCGTAGTAATAACCTTCCACTTTGTGTGTTTTACCTGGATATTTTTCAGGGCCGATGATATGAATGTCGTTAGTTCGATGCTCACTCAGATCACTACTTCTTTCCATCCGGAAATTTTCAGCGATTTCGTGAAAGGATATCCTTACATTTTTATGCTGATGATTATCGGTTACACCCTCCATTTTTTCCCGTCGAATATTGAACTTAATGCACAGCAATTCGTTGTGAAATCTCCTTTTGTTTTTAAAGTAGCCTATCTGCTGGTAATTGTGTTTATTGTTATCCAGATCAAATCATCAGAAATACAGCCGTTTATTTATTTTCAGTTTTAAAAAGCAATGCTTGTCGCAAAGGCAAATTTTCCTCACGGATTGAACATTCTGCCTACATATTCCTTAGTATTTGAGTTAAATCTTAAAACTACTTCTTACTAAAATGAAAAACATTCTCTCTTTTGTCCTCGTGCTTTTGGCTATTACAGCTTCCGCCCAGGAAAAACACCTTAAAAACATTCAACAACTCACTTATGGTGGCGATAACGCCGAAGCTTACTTTAGTTTCGACGGGAAAAACCTAGCCTTTCAATCAAATAACCAGGCATGGGATTTAAAATGCGACCAGATTTTTAATCTGAATATTAAAAATGCTTCGAAGGACACATCTTACCGTCCAGCCATGATCAGCACTGGTCTGGGTCGCACAACCTGCGCTTATTTTATGCCTGGTGATAAGCAGATTCTTTATGCATCCACGCACCTGGGCAGCAAGGAATGCCCGCCAAATCCTGAACCCCGTGCCGACCACAAATACCTGTGGGCAATTTATCCTGATTTCGATATTTTTATCGCTGACCTGAAAGGAACTATTGTAAAACAGCTCACCGATTTCGAAGGGTATGATGCTGAAGCTACGGTTTCCCCTGATGGCAAAAAAATGGTTTTTACATCAACCCGCAATGGCGATCTCGATCTTTATGTATGTGATATTGACGGAAGTAACGTAAAACAAGTGACTCATGAACTGGGTTACGATGGCGGTGCTTTTTTCTCACCCGACAGCAAAAAACTGGTTTTCCGCGCTTCACGACCTAAAACTCCTGAAGATATTAACGAATATAAAGACTTGCTTGCACAGGGTCTGGTAATGCCAACCAACATGGAAATATGCGTTTGCAATGTCGACGGAAGCGATTTTAAGCAGATAACTAATTTAGGTAAAGCCAATTGGGCTCCGTTCTTTCATCCTTCGGGCAAAAAAATTATTTTTTCGAGCAATCATAATTCCCCCAAAGGATATGATTTTAACCTTTTTATGGTCAATCTCGATGGTTCCGGACTGGAACAAATTACCAAACTGAGCAATTTTAACGCTTTCCCTATGTTTTCGCCCGATGGCAAAAAACTGGTTTTCTCATCGAACCGTAACAATCACGGAACACGCGACACTAACTTGTTTATTGCCGATTGGGTGGAATAAATGATCTTACAATACATTGCAGATTAAGGATAAACATAATCCGGACTTGTAGTTAACAACGTCCGGATTGTTTTTTTAGATACAGCCACTAACTGAAGATCTACAATCTGGTTGTTTTTTTATAAATTTGTGAAAACATAAACGGCTAATTATGAAACAGGTTCTGAGGTATGTAGGTTATTTTTTACTGCTTTTTGTTGCAGGTTTTATGATATGGCGGTTTTCTTTTATGATTGTATGGATATTGATTGCTGCAGTAATTTCCTTTGTCGGTCATCCCCTGGTTCGTTTTTTCGACAATCTGCATATCAAAAGATTACGCATTCCGCACGCGATGAGTGCCGCCTTATCATTATTGATTATTGTATTAATGTTTTTCGGCCTGCTGGCAATATTTGTTCCGCTTATTGTTAACCAGGCAGAAACTATTTCGAAGATTGATGTTAAGCTCCTGGCTGCAAACCTGAAAAATCCTTTACACTGGATGGACGCTAATTTGCATGGTTTGGGCGTTATTCCTGCTGAGCAGACGTTTCAGGAATTTATTATCATTAAAGCAAAAACACTTGTTAATATGGGAAGTGTTACAAGCACTTTAAACAGTTTTTTTAATATTGCCGGAACTATTGTAGTTGGATTTGTATCCGTTTTGTTTATTGCATTCTTTTTTCTGAAGGATGACAATTTGTTCGAGAACAGCATTCTGGCGCTCGTTCCGGTAAAACATCACCGTGCTACACACAAAGTGATTACTGACTCAAAGAATCTGTTGGTCAGGTATTTTGTAGGTGTGTTGCTTGAGTTATTAGGTGTGATGTCGCTTATTGCGCTTGGGCTTTGGATTTTTGGTGTTGAAAATGCACTGCTTATCGGGTTCTTTGGAGGCATCATGAATATTATTCCGTACCTCGGCCCGATCATAGGTTCCTTGCTTGGCATTACTTTAGGTGTTACGGCTACACTTGCTTCAGGCGCTTATGATGAGTTGCTTCCGGTTCTGGCAAAACTAACTGGCATTTTCGTCGTGGTAAATTTTATAGATAACAATTTTCTTGTGCCTATGATTTATTCGAATAGTGTTAAAGCGCATCCGTTGGAGATATTTTTCGTGATTATTATGGGTGGCAGCCTGGCCGGAATAGTCGGGATGCTGCTTGCCATACCCGTTTATACCGTACTCAGAGTTATTGCACGCGAGTTCCTGCAGCAATTCCGGTTGGTGCAAAAGCTTACCAACAAGATTGTTTAATAGCGGGAATTTGAAAATGTCTCCCTACTATTTCGCTATGCTGCGATCACTGAATTCCCGGAGGGTCAATAATTTTCTGCTTGTTGAAACTGGTTTCCTGTTTAGCCGAATATTCCGAAAAGCATTTATCTTAGGAAAGCCCTGGTCTGCTTCCATTGAGCCTACGACTTCCTGTAACCTTCGTTGCCCCGAATGCCCAACGGGTATGCAGTCGCTTACACGCACTAAAGGATCTTTAGATTTGGAAGTGTATAAAACCATTTTAGACAAACTTTCGCCGGATCTTATTTATCTAACGCTCTATTTTCAGGGCGAACCTTTTTTGAATCCACATTTTCCTGAAATGGTTACGCTGGCCCGCAACCGTCATATTTTCGTGGCTACTTCCACCAATGCTCACTACCTTGATGATAGTAATGTTGCGAAAATCATTCAAAGTGGCTTAAGTCACCTCATTATTTCAATGGATGGCCTCGACCAGGAAACGTACGAAAAATACCGGGTTAATGGTGATCTTCAAACGGTTACAGATGGTATTAAAAGATTAGTAGCCGCTAAAAAAGCCATGAAATCGAAATCCCCGTTTATAGAGTTACAATTCCTGGTAATGCGTCATAACGAGCATCAGATGAATGCGATGCGTAATTATGCTGAACAAGCCGGAGTTGATAAACTATCGTTTAAGTCGGCACAGGTTTATAATTTCGAGACCAAAAACACTATTATCCCTGCATTAAAACAGAAATCGCGCTACCGACAGTTACCGGATGGTTCATGGATAATAGCAAGAAAAATTAAGAACAGGTGTCACCGTATCTGGAGCTCGCTGGTCATTACCTGGGATGGCAAAGTTGTTCCGTGTTGTTATGATAAAGATGCGGATCATCAAACCGGCAATTTACTTCAGGATTCGTTGGATGATATCTGGAAAAATAAAGTTTATTCTTCATTCAGAAACCAGGTGTTGAGAAGCAGGTCTGACATTGAAATTTGCCGGAATTGCGGGGAATGATCAAACATAACAGCTATTTCTTTTGTTCTTTGAATTCAAAATAGCAACTATGTTAAAGAAACTTTTATCATTCAAACCGATTGCATTCGAAGCTTTGGCATTCATTCGGATCGTCAGTGGAATCTTAATACTTATTCATGGATATTCTGTGTTCGATTCCATCAAAATGGATGGTATGGCTAAATACCTAGGCTCGGAGCTCGGATTGCCATTACCTTATTTTTTGGCCTACCTTGCAAAAGGCGCGGAGTTTTTCGGAGGTCTGCTTTTTGTTATCGGGCTATTCACCCGATTGGTAAGTGTTCCATTAGTAATCACCATGGCAGTTGCTGTTTTTGGAGCACATAACGGAGAAATCACCGGCGAAGCGGAACATGCATTCCTGTTTTTGCTGGTTTTTGCAGCCTTCTTTTTTATCGGATCAGGAAAGTGGAGTGTGGATTATCTTCTCAAAAAGAGCTTAGGTAAATAGAATCCGGGAAGTAAGGATGTTTTTGCTGGATTATTCCATTAAGAAATCCCGGATCGTTTTCAAATAAATTTCAGGTTGTTCAGTTGCTATACCATGCCCGGCATCAGGTACTAAAACAAACCGGTGATTTTGAAACAAGGATAAATATTCGCTGGTATATCCCCATTTGATATTGTCGCACTGGCCTTTTAAAATCAGGACAGGAACCAGGCATTGTTTTAATTTCTCACGTCTGTCAACAACATCATTAAAACTTTGCACAGTTTTTACCATACAATAATAACCGGCACCATTTTCAATTTGTCCTGTATGTGATGTATCGCAAACTGTTGATTTTCCCATCTCGAAATTCAGGTACGAAGCAAAATCGTCCATTTCTTTGTCAGGCGCGAGTTTGCAATCCATGTTTTTTGCAACAAACTCTACAAATTTAGTCCTGATGGAATACGCTTTTTTGCGTCCCTGGCGATTGGTAAAAGCTGGTTTCCGGAGTTGAAGACTATCTGGCGGGGAAATGCTGTCCAGTTCATAATTTACAGGTAATACAGGCCCCGGGCTGGTGAAAATAATTGTTTCAACTTTTTCAGGATTGTCTGTCACAAACTCTGTTGCAAGCATTGCACCCCACGATTGTCCGATCAGAATGACTTTTTCGACACCAATGATTTTTACGATTTCTAGCAGGTCTTTTTTGTGTCTTTCTACTGTATATTCCTTAATGTTATCAAGCCTTTCGGAGAAACCGCAACCAGCCTGATCGTATAAATACACATCATAGCCATCATCAGCTAAATTCGATAAAATGGTAATATTCCGGTCATAGATTGGTCCTCCCGGCCCACCCTGCAGAAAAATAATAGGGTTTGGTTTCTTTTCTCCTTTCGCAGGAATAAGTTTATATGCAATTCTTGAACCTGAAGGTAAATCCCAGAATTTCGTTCCTGCCCTCACCTGTTGCTGAGGAACGTGATATGTAGCCGGCCAAAAAACAAGAAAAAGAACTACTCCAAATCCTAAACACAATGCAATCAGAATCAGGTGTATAATTCTCTTTTTCAAGTTCATAGTATCGATTTTAATCTATGCTCCTGCCACCTTGAACTTCAGTAACTGGTTTTATCTGTTCACTATTTTCTATTTTTCTATTTTTCATTCACTCTTCACTTTTCACTCTTCACTTTTCACTTTTCACTGTTCACTTTTCACTTTTTCCCTTTCCCCGTCAGCTCCTGGAAAACCTGCTCTAAATTATGCTCTTCGCGATGCAGCGAAAGCAGGGTGAGGTTATTTTCGACAGCAAATTTATTGATACGTGGCCTGATATCTTCTCCGGGTTTAGCCTGAAGCCGCCACGAAAGGTCATTGATTCTCATAGCTTTTGCAACTCCGGGGATGGAAAGCAATTGCTTTTCGGTAACTGTCGTTTCAAATTCTACCGTAACAATATCGTGCGATTGAATTACCGATAATTCCGAAGTAGGGCCGTCGGCAACAATTTTTCCAAGGTTAATAATAATGGCGCGGCTGCACACAGCTTCCACTTCCTGCATAATATGGGTTGAAAGAATAACGGTTTTTTCTTTTCCGATTCCTTTTATCAGTTCACGGATTTCGAGCAACTGGTTAGGGTCGAGGCCTGATGTGGGCTCGTCCAGAATCAACACTTCCGGGTTGTGAATAAGAGCCTGAGCCAGCCCTACCCGTTGTTTGTATCCTTTCGAAAGTGTACCTATTTTTTTATTCTGCTCCGGACCTAAACCGGTTATTTCAATCATTTCGCGGATACGTTTCGGCGCATTTTTCCCGAGTTTATGAATACCGGCAATAAATTCGAGGTATTCTTTAATATACATATCCGGGTATAACGGATTGTGTTCGGGCAGGTAGCCGACTATCTTTTTTACATCTTCGGAGTGAAAAAGCACATCAAAACCATATACCGATGCATCGCCCGAGGTAGGAGGGATGTAGCCGGTTAGTATTTTCATCAATGTTGATTTACCGGCACCGTTTGGACCTAATAAACCAACAACTTCTCCTTTTCCGATATTGATATTCACTTTATCCAGCACAGTTTGTGTGCCGTAAACTTTTGTTATATCGCGGGTTATGATTGACATCAGTCTTGCTTTTTGAGTTCGCGAAATTATGAACTTTTTTAACTTGAGCGATAGTTTGTTTTCAAAGACTCGAGGCCTGATGTGATAATGAGATTATATGATATACAGAAACCCCAAATTCCGTATAATTATTTCTAGTCGTTATTTACTGATGACTAATTTTAAGCTGGTCTGAAACCCATCTTCCCCGGCCAGACTAACCAGATAAACACCTGCAGCATAATTACTGCAATCCAATGTGTAGCTATGCAATCCGGCGCTCTGATATTCATTAAGTAGGGTTCTGCTTTTCCCTTCGGTTGCCGAGATATTCAACCTGAAATTGCCATTATTTCTTACCCGATATTCAATAATGCATTCATTTTGAGCAGGGTTAGGTCTTACTGAAAAAGACTGAAGACTATCCTTTTCTGGAACAGTCAGTGAGTGGGCGATCAAGTGCTGAAAAGTATTAAATGTTCTTCCTGAATCGGAACTTGCATATATTTCCAGGGTTAAGAATTGAGCGCCAGATGACTCTTTCTCATTCAAAATATAGAATGTACCGGCTTCCCTGCCACAACTGTAACGCATAATATCGCCACATGGAAATGATTCTTCGCTTTGCAGTGTCCAGTTTTTCCCAAAATCAACTGACCGGTATATAAAAAAATCGTTTATAGGGCAGGTGCCTGTCGATGACACGAGGTATAACTCTCCATATCTCGTCCCAGGACATAATCCGGCAAATTCCCTTCCGGTATGCTGAAAGATTGATGGATCATAAGGAATGGTATCAAATGTTGCTCCGAAATCGAGGCTATGACATAAATACCTGTTTTCGCCCACAAGGAGGGAAGAATAGATTTCTCCTGACACTGAACCTATATACCCAAATGGTATGATGAATGCAGAATCTCTAACGAGAGTTTGAGTTAAGCCATTATCGCAGCTTTTGTATATCTGTTCATTTTTGAGTATCCAATTAACCAGAGTATAGGTATTTATTATGCACTCACCACTGATAATTCCACCGTAAATAGCATATATTCGGTTGGGAGGCACTGCTATGGGGGAAAAAGATAACCCTGCATCAATACTTTTGTAGATAGAAGAGTCCCTTCTTCCAATAAGAATCCCCTCAGTTGGTTCAGCATATTCAATCAGCCCATCAAAATTTGCCCTGATATCAATTTTTTTACCGTATTCAGTAAACCGGCATAGTATGCTTTTGTTATTCGAGGCACAACTATAATACAAGTCGTCATTCCCATTCCCGCGAAAAAAGTCTCTTTGGCTGAATACTTGCAGAGGAATCAAGAATACTAAAATCCAAAATACAACTTTCGCCATTTCTTTTAAATAATAAAACCTGAACTTAATTAAATAAGAATATGTGTTCATGACAAAAAGGAATTATAGTAAAAGCAAATATAAACTTTTTTTTGAGCTCCGATAAATTTAATATTATTACAAAACTCTTGTTCCCGATATATTTATGAAGGTATTTTGATTACTTTTGCACCCTCATTTCAGGGATTAAAAAGACACTTCAGCCCTGGCCGAAAAGTATTCAACAAAATATTGTGAATAAGTCTTTGGAATTTCAAATTATAATTATACCTTTGCACCCCTTTTTATACCAAAGAGGGATTTTTTGATTAACAGCATATTACACAGGACGATGAACACATTAAGTTACAAAACAGTTACTCCTAAACCCGCCGAAATTAAGAAAGAATGGGTTCTGGTAGATGCCGAAAACGAAATACTCGGCCGCCTTGCAACACAGGTAGCACGAATTCTGCGCGGAAAAACTAAAACCAATTATACTCCTCATCTTGATTGCGGTGATAACGTTATTATCATCAATGCCGAAAAGATTCGTCTGACCGGCAAAAAGATGAATGACAAAGAGTATGTTCATTATTCAGGACACCCGGGCGGTCAGAAAGTAAATACCCCCAGGATTATGCTGAATAAAAAACCTGGTTATGTAGTTGAAGAAGCCATTCGTGGTATGCTTCCAAAAACAAAGCTAGGTGCTGAGTTGTTCCGCAACCTGCGTGTATTTGCAGGTCCTGAGCACACACACGAAGCGCAGAAACCTCAAAAGATTAACATTAACGAAATTAAATAAATAAAATGGAGACTACGAATGCTATTGGTAGGCGTAAATGTGCTGTTGCACGGGTTTACATCAAAGAAGGTACCGGTGTAATCCTTGTTAACGGACGTGACTATAAAGAATATTTCCCTACAGCCATATTGCAGAATACTGTTATGCAGGCTTTCGAAATTTCAGCTACTGTTGGAACTTTCGATGTAAATGCCAACCTTAACGGTGGTGGTGTTAAAGGCCAGGCAGAAGCACTGAGGCTCGGGATTTCCCGTATTCTCTGCGAACTCGATCCAACCCGTCGTCCTGCACTGAAGGCTGAAGGCCTGATGCGTCGCGACCCACGTATGGTTGAACGTAAGAAATTCGGACAGAAAAAAGCCCGTAAACGCTTCCAGTTCAGCAAGCGTTAAGAATGAAAATGAAGGTAGTTTAGTATCTAAATTGCCAGGACTCCTGTATCACTTTTTACAGGGCTACCTGGCAATTGCGACATTAAAGAATGTAAACTAATTAAATCAGGAGATAAATTAAATGGCAAGAACAACATTTGACGAATTACTCGATGCAGGCGCACACTTTGGTCACCTGAAACGTAAATGGAATCCCAATATGGCTCCCTATATCTTTATGGAGCGTAACGGTATCCACATCATCGACCTTTACAAAACCATCGCCAAAATCGATGAAGCTGCAGCAGCAATCAAACAAATTTCAAAATCAGGGAAACGTATCCTTTTTGTAGCTACCAAAAAACAGGCAAAAGAATTAGTTGCCGAACTGGTACGCCCAACAAATATGCCTTACGTAACTGAGCGTTGGCCAGGCGGTATGCTTACCAACTTCGCTACTATTCGTAAAGCGGTTAAAAAAATGTCGTCAATCGACAAATTGATGACCAGCCCTGCATTTCTTGGTATTTCAAAACGTGAGCGTCTTCAGATCGCCCGTGAGCGTGCCAAACTTGAAAAGAACCTTGGTTCAATCGCTGACCTCAGCAAACTTCCTTCTGCAATTTTTGTGGTTGATATCATGAAAGAACATATTGCAATTGCTGAGGCCCGCAAACTTAACATACCTACTTTTGCAATCGTTGATACCAACAGCGATCCTAACCTGGTTGATTTCCCTATTCCTGCTAACGACGACGCTTCAAAATCAATTACTCTGATCATCAAAAAAATGATCGAAGCTATAGAAGAAGGAAGCAGCGAACGCAAACTCGATCGCGACAAACGCGATGAGGAAGGTGAAGAAGGCGAAAGCGTTACCACCAGCACCATTCACGATGATGATGATGATGATGCCCGCGAAATTGCCCGCAAAAAACGTGTTGCTGCCGGTCTCGAACCTGCTGAAGGTGATGATCGCAAACGTCCGCGCAAACCTGTTGCACGCAAAGCTGGCCCAGGTGGTCCACGCAAAGCAAGACCATAATTAAAACATAAATTTTATTGTAACCATAAACCTGTGCTTCTGCACGGGTTTATGTAATTACAACAGTAAATAACAAATTGAAATAAAAACACAATGGCTACTATTACAGCATCAGATGTAAATAAACTCCGCCAGATGACCGGAGCCGGTATGATGGATTGCAAAAATGCATTGGTTGAATCGGATGGCGATATTGAAAAGGCAATTGATATTTTACGTAAAAAAGGACAAAAACTTGCTGTTAAACGTGCTGACCGCAACGCTAACCAAGGTATTGTTCTTGCTAAAACTACCACAGATAAAAAGTTTGCTGCAGTTATAATGTTGAATTGCGAAACTGATTTCGTGGCTAAAAACCAGGAATTCATTGAGTATGCTCATAAAATCAGCGACCTTGCAATTGCATCAAAACCTGCTTCACTCGAAGTTTTGCTGGCGATGACAATTGATGGACGTAACATTTCGGATGGTGTAACCGATTTGATCGGTAAAACCGGTGAAAAAATGGAACTGGCTCATTACGAATTTATCGAAGCTCCTTTAGTAATAGCTTACAACCACTTTGGCAACCGTTTGGCTGCTATTCTTGGTTTGACTAAAGCTGAGGGTGAAGGTGTTGAAGAAGTTGGTAAACATGTTGCAATGCAGATTGCCGCAATGTCACCAGTAGCACTCGATAAAGATGGAGTTGATGCCGAAACTATTGCCCGCGAAATTGAAGTTGGCAAGGAACAAGCACGTGCCGAAGGTAAAGCTGAAGAAATGCTTGAAAAAATTGCTTTAGGAAAACTCAACAAGTTCTACAAAGAAAACACACTGCTGAACCAGGAGTTTATTAACGATTCGAAAATAAGCGTTCGCGACTACCTGCAGAAAGCTGATAAAGACCTTACTGTTAGCAAATTCTACCGTTTGCAGTTAGGTGTATAATATTGCATTTTTTTTTTTGAAAAGTCCCGTCCGAAAAGGTGGGATTTTTTTTTGGGTGGCGCGATTTCTAATCGCGCTTACCAAGATTACTTTTTTTTGAAAAGTCCCGTCCGAATTGGAGGATTTTTTTTTGCAGAGGAGGTTTTATCAATTTCCGGCTTCCTACCAACTAATACTCATTCATAGTTTTTTTGCCTAATATACTATGTTTACATCCTTACATACTTACTGAAACAAATAGCCCTGCAGTATTACTGCAGGGCTGTTTTGCAAAGAGAATATGAGTGGATTAGTTTAAGGGAGTAACTTTTTGATGATCTCGGCAATTAGTTTGTTATCAGCTTTTCCTGCTACCAGTTTACTGGCAGTTCCCATAACTTTGCCCATATCTTTTATACCAGTAGCTCCTGTTTCGGCAATTACTTTTTTTACAATAGCAATTACTTCATCATCACTCATTTGATCAGGCAAATACTTTTCGATAATGGCAGCCTGGAAAATTTCAACTTCAGCCAGATCAGGGCGCCCCTGAGCTTTAAAAACTTCTGCACTTTCGCGGCGTTGTTTTACAAGGCGTTGCAACAATTTTAATTCAACAGTTTCAGGTATAATACCACTCGAAACGTCCTTTCCTGTTTTTTCGAGCAGTAAAGCAGCTTTGATAGCACGCAAGGCTTCAAGTTTTTCCTTGTCCTTGTTGATCATTGCCTGCTTTATATCCTCATTGATAAGTATTTCGAGTTCCATGATATTATGTTATTATTCTTACTTATAAACACTTGAATGATTAGTCAACATTGTCGTGCAGGAATGAATTGTTCTCCCTGAGCCCGGTTTTGTTGTTACTGTCTGTACTCAGTGTATAGCGCGAAACGGTGCTTTCGTTCAACTGGCTGGCATCCGGAAGATCAACATTACGGCGCATATAAGCGGGTACCCTTTCCATTTCTTCAACATTTGACGCGCTGATAGGTTTATGGCTCAGATTCTTAAGCTTATTTATACGGTCCTGCGATTTCTCTTCCTGTTCTTTTTCCTGAATTTCCGTTGAACGGAATGCATGTACAGGAGCTTTAGCTTCAGGCATGGTTACCGGCATGATGATTTCCAGTTCTGGCTCCTGGTGAAAAAATGATTTTACTTCAAAAGGTTCAGGTTTCGGGACTTCTTTTTCAACCGATAGTTCCTTCTTTTCTGCAGTACTGTCACTGAAAAGAGTGAATCCGGTATGGTTGATGTTAACCTCCGGCATTATCTTAATAGGCTCTTCAATTGGTTTAGCCAAAACAACCGGTTCTGCCCTGAGCTGCACTTCGGTAATGGTTTCAGTTTTAACAACAGACGGTTCGTAGAGTGTATTTTTTGTGCCATTAAGCGTGTGTGTGATAACAACAGGCTTATTGAAACCGGTAGCTATAAGTGTGATTGAAATTTCGTCATCAAGGTTATCGTCAACACCATCGCCCCAGATTACATTGGCATCTTCTCCGGTTCTGTTGGTGATATATCCTGTAATTTCGTTCAGCTCTTCGAGCGAAATTTCGTTTTTACCCGAAGTAATATAAAGCAGAACATTTGATGCTCCTTTTATGTCGGTATCATCTAGCAATGGCGAATTGAGGGCCATTTCGACCGCGTTGATAGCACGATCGGGTCCGCTTGCAATACCTGCACCCATAATGGCTTTTCCGCTGCCTTGCATTACTGTTTTTACATCCTCAAAATCGACATTTATACGGCCGGTAACTGTAATGATTTCGGCGATACCTTTTGCAGCAATGGTTAATACGTTATCAGCCTTGCCAAAAGCCTGGCTGAGTTTCATGTCGCCCTGCATGTCAAGTAATTTATCATTGCAGATTACAAGAGTGGTATCAACATATTTTTTCAATTCTTCGATACCTGCAACAGCCTGGAGTTCGCGTTTACGGCCTTCGAAACCGAATGGTTTGGTAATGATACCAACAGTGAGGATACCAAGTTCGCGGGCAATCTGTGCAATAACTGGTGCAGCTCCGGTACCTGTTCCACCACCCATACCTGCTGTAATGAAGAGCATTGATGTGTTGTGCGAAATAATTTCCCTTATTTCATCAGCTATCTGAATTGCAGCATCGCGACCTACCGAAGGGTTGGCTCCCGCACCTAATCCGGTGGCGCCTAACCTTATTTTGTTGGGTACATCGCATTTGTTAAGTGATTGTGAATCAGTGTTACATATATAAAAATCAACTCCTTTGATCCCTTGTTTGTACATATATGCAACGGCGTTACTGCCGCCGCCGCCAACACCGATTACCTTTATGATTGGAGCCTGGTCATCAGGCCTGTCGAATTTAAGCATATCAGTCATTTTTATCCCCCCTAAATTAAATGTTATATATTCTGGTTACTTTCGGTTGCTCATTTTTTTACTAACAAAATAATTGTTAATTATTAACTGATTCCATCCCTGAAAAACCTGTCGAGCCAATCCGAAACTTTATTCTGTTTTGGTGCCGGCGTTTTTGGTTTCGGATCAATTTCTTCAGGCTGTTCTTCATCATTTTTAATTCGTGAAACATCGCTACGCTGCATCCCGAGCAGAACAAGTCCAATGGCAGTAGAATACATCGGACTAGTCATTTCTTCCACCGAATTGCTGGCAAGGTGCTCATTCGGGTAACCGATGCGGGTATCCATTCCTGTTAAGAATTGTGTAAGTTGTTCAATATGTTTCAGCATGGCACCGCCACCTGTTAATACAATACCTGCTATCAGCCTTTTTTCGAGACCTGTACTTTTAATTTCCTGGTAAACAGCTTCGATGATTTCCTCCATTCGTGCCTGTATGATCTTGGCCAGGTTTTTAAGTGTAATTTCTTTTGGTGCCCTGCCTCTCAATCCAGGTATGGCAACTACTTCTTCGGCACGGTTCTCACTGGCCAGGGCTGATCCGAATTTTACTTTCAGGTCCTCGGCATGTTTCTTAATTATGCTGCAGCCAGCTTTAATATCCTCAGTTATAATTTCGCCGCCAAAAGGAATAACAGCTGTATGCCTGATAATCCCATCGAGATAAATAGCCACATCGGTAGTGCCACCGCCTATATCTACAAGCACTACTCCGGCTTCTTTTTCGTCAATACTCAGCACTGCTTCAGCGGATGCAAGAGGTTGCAGAATCATATGCTGAAGATTATAGCCTGATTTCTCAATGCATTTCATGATGTTCTGAGCTGCCGAGGTTTGAGCTGTTACAATATGAAAACTGGCTCCCATCTGGTGTCCAAGCATACCTTTCGGATCCTTTACACCCGATTCGCCATCGATAATAAATTCCTGAGGCAATACATCGATTATTTTCTCCCCCGGGTTCATTGCCAGGTTGTAAATACTTGATGTAAAGCGGTCAATATCTTCCTGGCTGATTTCCGTATCAGGATTGTGCCTGATGGTACTTGCCCTGTGCTGAATGCTGTTAATATGCTGCCCGGCAATACCCACATTCACTGTGCGGATAGTTACTTTCGAATTGTTTTGCGCTTCTTTTACAGCTGTCTGTATTGAATTAACGGTGTTTTCGATATTGGTGATTACCCCACGGCGGACTCCAATGGATTCAGTATGTCCGTATCCCAGCACCTCAATTTTGCCAAATTCGTTACGGCGTCCCGCAATGGCAGCAATTTTGGTGGTTCCGATATCTAATCCGACTACGATTTCCGTTTGCATAGTTTTAAAATTTATTTTGTGCACACTATTTGATTTTTATATTCCAGATTTATCTTCCCATACTTATTCCAGCCGGTTTTAACCAATCCGTATTTATAGAAATGTTTGAGATTTTCAAGTTTTTCGGCAGCATCAGTTGTATCGCCGAGATATACTATGTGCGTTCCTGCTTTGGTAACCAGTTGCAGTTTTCCTTTCGATGTAAAATATATTTGTTCGATCAGTGCGTTTAAAGTACTGTCCGAAGTTATAATGCCTGCAAGATGATGCAGATCATAAAGGTTCTTCAGTTTGTTGCGGGTTACTTTGTTTGATTCAGGAACATCAAAAATGTTCTTTCCGTTTTTAAGCGGACTTTCGATAAAACCGCTTGCGATTATTATTTTATATGGGAAATCAGGGCTGACAGGCATTATACGCCCGTTTTTGTCGATGTAGTTTTGTTGCCCGTCAGGTGTATAATATCGGGCAAGAGGAATGCATTGATCACCTTTAACAAGAATATCTCCTTCGATGGTAAGCAGCACATCGGTGTTTTCGAGGTACGGGTTTTTCCTTACAAAGTCTGCAATTCCGGCAATATCAACTTCCCCGATGGTTTTTGACTGCGGTTTTCCGAATTTCCGGTTAATTTCATTGATAAGGTCAGTTCCGCTCATTAACGGCTGAACGCCTTGATAATCAATACGACATGTTATTCCTCTGCACGATTTAGTTTCGTGTGTTGAGTTGGCAAAACTCATCATCACCACAACACCTGCTGCTATGGCGATCCATAAGACTATGAGCGATATTTTTACCAATAGTTTCATTCAGTTTTATTTATTCGTCCTGAAATAGTTTTCAATCGGATCAACCATTGTATCAATGTCGCCGGCACCCATCGTTAAAAGTACTTCGGGGCGGTTTCCTTCGAAATAGTTTGGAAAATCAGTTTTTTGAACCAAGTGCTTGTTACTATGAGCCATCAGCGAAAGAAGCATTTGGGAGTTAATTCCCTCAATAGGCAACTCGCGCGCCGGATAAACAGGCAGAAGCAACACTTCATCGAGTTGGGCTAAGCTTTGAGCAAATTCGGTGGCAAAATCGCGGGTGCGTGTAAAAAGATGCGGTTGAAAAATGCCTGTTAGCCTTCGGCCCGGAAACATTGCCTTGGCGGAACTGATACAGGCTTTTAATTCCTCGGGGTGATGCGCGTAATCGTCAATATAAACCAGGTTGCTTTCGTTAATCCTGATGTCGAACCTTCGTTTTACACCTTTAAAAGTAGCAAGCCCGGCAATCAGTTCGTCAGGTTTGGCACCAGCAAGCAAAGCGGCTGCAAGCGCTGCAATTGCATTTTCCACATTGTATAAGCCCGGGATTCCGAGGGTAAGGTTTTGGATCCGGCCATGCGGATAATTGAAGTCGAAATGATAAAGCCCGTTTTCAATCTGCAGGTCTGTAGCATAAAAATCAGCTTCTTCATTAACGGCATAAGAGTAAACTTTGCATTCAGCCGGAGAGTGAAGCGGCAAATCGAGCCCTTTTTTCACAATCAGGTAACCCTCAGGGACAATATTGCCGGTAAAACTGCTGAATGCCTCTTTTATCGCATCATGAGTTCCATAAATATCCAGGTGATCGGAGTCAATACTCGTAATAATAGCAATATAGGGGTGCAGATGAAGAAATGACCGGTCGTATTCATCAGCCTCGGCAACCATAAAAGGTGATGTTTCGGAGATCAGCAGGTTGCTGTCGAAATTTCTGGCAATGCCTCCGAGGAACGCCTGGCATTTTACTTCCGATGATTGCAGCAGGTGCGAAACCATAGTGGAAGTGGTGGTTTTTCCATGTGTTCCTGCACAGGCAATGGTTTTGTATTCTGACGATAACATGCCCAAAACTTCGGCGCGTTTCATCATCCTGACTCCGCTATTCCGAAGGTATTGCAATTCTGTGCTATCAGCAGGAATAGCCGGTGTGTATATTGCAAACCCGGTTTTGGCTGGAATTAGTGCAATGTCTTCGGCATAATGGATGATCATGCCTTCCTGTTCAAGAGACAAAGTAAGCGAAGTAAGAGTACGGTCATATCCATGAACCTCGTATCCTTTGGCAATAAAATAGCGGGCGAGCGCACTCATGCCGATGCCTCCGATACCGAGGAAATAAATGATATGTTCTTTTATTTTTAATGTCATTTTTGTAACCGTATTATTTCTTTGTTTCAGCTGCAAGTTCAAATACCTGGCCGGCGATCTGTCCGGCAGAATTCCGCATAGCCAGTGAACTGATATTCGTACTTAGTTTTTTTTGCTCTTCGAGGTTTGATGCCAGCGAAAGAATCGAATCAATAAGTTTTTTGGGTGCTTCCTTATCTGTAATCAGCCAGGCAGCTCCGCGGCCGGTGAGAGCCATGGCATTTTTAGTTTGATGATCTTCGGCAACATTAGGCGAAGGAACCAGAATGGATGGTTTGCCTGTTATACATAATTCGGAAATGGCAATTGCACCGGCCCTGGATACAACTATGTCGGCAGCCGTATATGCTTTGTCCATCTCCTTAATAAAGGGCAAAGTGATAATCCCGTTTTGCTGAAACGCTGATACTGACTTTAAAGCGTTTTCAGCATATTGTTTTCCTGTTTGCCAGATGAGCTGGATATTTGCCTTAGCAAGACTGCTTAACCCTGCATCAATACTTTGGTTAATAGTCCGTGCTCCCAGGCTTCCGCCAACAACAAGAATGGTGATTTTATTTTCCTGAAGATCAAAATGTTTGAGTGCTTCGCCTTTTGTGTTGCTGTTAAATTCAATATCATTCCTAACAGGATTTCCGGTAAGCCTGATTTTTGCTGCAGGGAAAAACTTTTCCATTCCTTCGTAAGCAACGCATATCCGGTCGGCTCTGGAAGCAAGCATCTTGTTTGTGATTCCCGGAAATGAATTCTGCTCCTGTATTAAGGTTGGTATCCCTAACCAGGAAGCCATGCGGAGTGTTGGGCCTGATGCATAACCCCCGGTACCGATTACAACATCGGGTCTGAAGGATTTTATAATTTTCCTTGCATTGTAAAGACTTGCAACTACTTTGAGCGGGAACGCCAGGTTATCGGCGGTTATTCTTCGCTGTAATCCGCTTATCCACAAGCCTTCAATAGGATATCCTGCTGCAGGTACCTTCTCCATTTCCATGCGCCCTTTTGCACCAACAAACAATATTTCAGCTTTTGGAACTGCCGCTTTTATAGCATTGGCTATCGCCACAGCCGGAAATATATGTCCGCCTGTGCCGCCTCCGCTAAGGATAACCTTTATGTTTTCAGGTTGTTGCATGTTCCGCTTCAATAGTTTCAGTTAATGGTTCCTCTTCCTCATCCAGTTCCTTACTCACACTCAGGATAATACCAATTGCAATGCTGGTGAACCAGATGCTTGTTCCTCCCATACTTACAAGGGGGAGAGGCTGACCTGTTACGGGTACAAGGTTTACAGCCACCGCCATATTTGCAAATGCCTGAATAATAAGGCTTATAGTTACCCCGATTGCGAGCAACGCACCAAATGTTCCGGGCGCCCTGATGGCGATTCGTATCCCGCGGTATAGCAGGATAAGATACATCAAAAGAACTGTAATAGCCCCGATTGCGCCGTATTCCTCGATAATGATGGCGAAAATAAAATCGTTGAACGGGTTTGGAAGGAAATTTTTCTGCATGCTGTTGCCAGGCAACTTGCCTACGATACCACCGTTGGCAATAGCAATTTTTGCCTGTTCCACCTGGAAATTTTCGTCACTGTCGCCTTTACCGCTGAAAGTTTCAATGCGGTTTTGCCAGGTTCCGAGCCTGCCGCTCGATTTGGGTGAAAAGACAAGGAAAGTAATGAACAATGCCAGAGCGGCAATGCCAATACCCGCAAGCGCAAGCAGGTATCTGAATTTAACTCCTCCGATAAACATCAGTACGATGCAGGTTACAAAAAGGATTGCTGCGGTTGAAAAATTGGCAGGCAAGATCAGAGCGCAAATGATAAGTATCGGTAGTAGAATGGGAATGAATGCATTTTTTAAGTCTTTGATATTCTCCTGCTTTTTTGCAAGCATACGCGCTACAAACATGATAAGTGCTAGTTTGGCAAGATCCGACGGTTGAAACATAATGTTCACACCTGGCAGGGTTGTCCAACGGGCCGCTTCGTTACGAACTTCGCCGAATACAAGTGTGTAAAGTAGTAATGGCGCAGCAATCAGCACCGCGAGCATCGATATTTTTGCGTAGTACACATATTTGATTTTATGTGCAGCATACATAAGAATAAATCCGAAAATTAGTATGCCAAGATGTTTTAAAAGGTAGTACTCAGTATTGCCTTGCTTGAAACGGTAAGCCAGCGTGGTGGTTGAGCTGTAAACAGCCAGAACAGAGAACACAGAGAGTATTATCACTACTCCCCATATAACTTTGTCACCACGTATTTTCGGAACTATCTGAATCATTTTTTCGGAATCGATACTAATTTTTAAAGATTTTTTACTGCTTGTTTGAATTTGTTGCCGCGCTCCTCATAATTATCAAACAGGTCGAAACTTGCACATGCCGGTGATAACAATACTGTGTCGCCTTTTTTGCCAATGGTGTAGGCAGTAAGAACAGCCTGTTCCGCTGACTGTGTTTCGTAAATGGCTGGTACAAGGTCAGCAAACAACTCAATAAGTTTTGAATTGTCAATCCCGAGGCAGATGATCGCTTTTACTTTTTCGGGTACCAGTTTCATCAGTTTGGTGTAATCATTTCCTTTATCTATTCCGCCGGCAATCCATATTACAGGAGCATCGGTGGTTTCGAGGGCATACCATGTGCTGTTCACATTGGTGGCCTTGGAATCATTGATAAAATCAATGCCATGGATACGCGCTACATATTCAAGACGGTGCTCAACATTCTCAAAATCGCTCAGCGACTGGCGGATGCTCTCCTTGCGGATATCAACCAGTTTTGAGGCTATTGAGGCAGCCATCGAATTGTACACGTTGTGTTTGCCTTGTAAGGCCAGTTCTTCCAATGTCATGGTAAATGGGTTGTTATTGATGTTTATATGTATTTTATTGTCAATGAGATATGCATTCGTTGAAGTGTTTCCCGGCACACAGGAAGTAGTATAAATCTGTGCTTTGATGTCGCGCTTTGCAACTTCGGCAGCACTTACTTCATCATCGAGGCAATAGATAAAGGAATCTTCATGCGTTTGATTTTGAGTAATCCTGAATTTTGAATCGATGTAGTTTTCGAATTTGTATTCGTAACGGTCGAGATGATCAGGAGTTATGTTGGTTAATATGGCTATTTCGGCTTTAAAACTGAACATGCTGTCGAGCTGAAATGAGCTGATTTCCAATACATACCAGTCGAAGTTATTCGTTGCAACCTGCATAGCGAAACTTTCGCCAACATTACCGGCAAGTCCTACATTTACGCCAGCATTTTTGAGTATGTGATAGATGAGGAGGGTTGTGGTGGTTTTGCCATTTGCACCGGTAATACAGATTTTGCGGGCTTTGGTATACCTGGCAGCAAATTCAATTTCCGAAATCACCGGTATCATTTTATCCTTTAACTTTCGTACCAAAGGAGTTGTAAGCGGTATACCCGGGCTGATGATAACTTCATCCGCATCTATGATTTCTTGTTCTGTATGCCCGCCTTCTTCGAATGCTATTTCAAAATGAGAAAGAACGTTTTTGTATTTTTCTTTAATTTTTCCCGAGTCGGATAACCAAACCCGGAAACCTTTTTTCTTAGCCAGCACTGCTGCTCCTGTTCCGCTTTCGCCTGCTCCCAGTATGGCTATTTTTTTATTCATTGTTCAAGCATTTACCTGATCTTAAGCGTGATGATCGAAAAAATGGCCAGTGCTATTCCAATGATCATAAACCGCATCACAATTTTTGGCTCAGGGTATCCTTTTTTCTGATAATGATGGTGCAATGGCGCCATCAGGAATATTCTTTTTCCTTCGCCAGTGCGTTTGCGGGTGTATTTGAAGTACGATACCTGCATCACCACCGAGAGATTTTCGGCAATAAAAATTCCACACAATACTGGTATTAGTAGTTCCTTACGGATCATGATTGCAAAGGCTGCGATAATACCGCCAAGGGCCAGGCTGCCGGTGTCACCCATAAATACCTGGGCAGGGTAGGAGTTGTACCACAGAAACCCTACACAGGCTCCTACCAGGGCACTCATGAACACAACCAGTTCGCCGGTATTTGGTATATACATGATATTCAGATAATCAGCAAAAACGATGTTGCCGCTCACCCAGGCCAGTAATCCGAGTGTAATAGCGATGATTGCCGATGTGCCGGTTGCCAGTCCATCCATACCATCGGTGAGGTTTGCTCCGTTTGATATGGCTGTTATGATGAATATTACCATAGGGATGAAAATGAGCCATGCATATTTCCGGTAATCATCGCCGACCCATTTCAAAAGAATGGCATAATCAAATTCGTTGTTTTTAAGGAAAGGAATGGTTGTTTTTGTTGATTTTACAGGCGTTGATTTGAATCTGGTATTGTGGTCCTTAACCTGTTCGAAAGGCGTGAGCGAAGCTGCTTTCTGAATAGTAGCTTTTCTTTCAGGAACTCTTTCGCGTATTACAATTCCCTGGTTGAAATACAAAACGGAACCAATCACCAAACCGGCTACTATCTGCCCGAGGATTTTAAATCTTCCTGCCAGTCCCTCTTTGTTTTTTCTGAATACTTTAATATAGTCATCCAGAAAACCAATTAATCCCAACCAAACAGTTACAAAAAGCATGAGCAGGATATAAATATTCATGATTTTGGCAAACAGCAGTGTTGGGATCAGGATAGCGCCAAGAATAATAACCCCGCCCATAGTTGGCGTTCCTGTTTTAGCCATCTGCCCTTCCAGTCCAAGCTCACGGACAGTTTCACCTATTTGCATTCTGCTCAGGTAGTTGATAATCCTTTTACCATAAATGAGCGAGATGAAAAGCGAAAATATCGTAGCCATAGCTGCGCGGAAGGAAATGAACTGAAACATTCCGGCTCCGGGGATATTGTAAGCTTCATCAAGCCATGTAAAGAGGTAATAGAGCATGAGGCCTTATTTATTGGTTATTAATTATTTCAGGTTAGTTAGAGCAGGTATTTTTTTAGTATTTCTTTATCATCGAAAGGGAATTTTTCACCTTTTATTTCCTGGTATTTTTCGTGACCTTTTCCGGCAACAAGTATTACATCGTTGTTTCGCGACATAGCACATGCAATTCGTATGGCATCATGTCTGTCAGTGATATTCTGCACGTTACGGGAATTTTCTTTTTCAACACCTGCAAGCATTTCGGCAATTATTTCCTCAGGTACTTCGCTGCGCGGGTTGTCGGAAGTAAGTATTACCCTGTCGCTCAGGCGTGCTGCAATACGTGCCATTACCGGGCGTTTTGTTTTATCCCTGTCGCCACCGCAACCCACTACGGTAATCAGCATTTCGTTGCCGGTACGTAATTGATTGATTGTTTCCAACACATTTTGCAGAGCATCAGGAGTATGCGCATAATCTACAATTCCGATAGTACCTTGTGGCGATTTGATATAGTCAAAACGACCTTCAACGCTTTCGAGGTTGCTGAGTATTGTTAGCACTTCCAGTTTATCCTGCCCTAGCAAAACACTTGCAGCATATACAGCCAGAAGGTTATATCCATTAAACCTGCCGACCAGCCGGCACCATGTTTCATTCCCGTCGAAATCGAGATGCAGTCCGTCGAGTGGCGATTCGATGATACGTCCTTTAAAATCGGCCATTCTTTGCAGGCTGTAAGTGTGCCTGGCTGCTTTGGTATTCTGCAGCATGACCTGTCCGTTGCGGTCGTCAATGTTTGTGAGTGCAAAAGCTTTCGCTGGTAATTCGTCGAAAAAGCGTTTTTTAGCTTTCAGATATTCGTCGAAAGTTTTATGAAAATCGAGGTGATCGTGTGTGATATTTGAGAAAATTCCTCCGGCAAATGTCAGTCCTGCAATACGGTTTTGAACTACTGCATGTGAGCTCACTTCGATAAAGCAGTAGCTGCATCCTTTTAACACCATTTTGTTTAGTAACTCATTCATGCGGATCGCATCAGGAGTTGTATGGGTAGCAGGTATTATTTCGTCGTCAATCCTGTTCAGGATGGTTGAAAGTAACCCGGTATGGTATCCGAGTTCCCTGAAAAGGTTAAAAAGAAGTGTAACTGTGGTTGTTTTACCGTTGGTTCCGGTAATACCGACAAGTTTCAGTTTTTCCGAGGGATTGCCAAACCAGTTTGATGCTATTATGCCGGCAGCTATGCTACTGTCAGCAACTTTTATATAAGTTACATTTTTGCTGACAGTTTCAGGGATTTCTTCGCAAACAACAGCAACTGTACCCATTTCAATTACCTTGTGGATAAAGCTATGACCATCGACCCTGGTGCCTTTTACTGCAAAAAACATACTTCCGGCACAAGCTTCACGCGAATCATAGGTAATGCTCCTGATTTCAATATCAGTAGCACCTTTAATCAGCGTTGCGTTTACGTTTCGTAATATGTCCGACAGAAGAGTCATAGTGATTTCAGGTTTGTTGTTTTCAGGTTAATTTTTTAATCCAAGACTTAAAAGCACAGGAGTTCCGGGTATAATTTTGCTTCCAGCCGGCAGCGATTGTTCCTTTACTAATCCAACGCCGCTAAACTGAACTTTGATTCCGCGTTTTTCGAGCATGTAAACTGCGTCGCGAAGCCCCATTCCGATTACGCTTGGGATGGTTTCATTATCAAATGCAACAGAAGCATAGCTTACGCCTGTGCTGTCAGCGATTTGTGTGAGCCATTCTCCTGTGTTCCGCAGATGCAGCGGGTAACCTAGCCACTGGCTCAGGAAGTAAATATCGCGGGAGTTACCAGCTAAAAGAGGATTGGTGCGAATGGTACGAGTAGTATCTGTCCAGTTGATTCCTACTTCGGGATCTGTAGCGTATATGCGATCGGCAATTTCGCGGAATACCGGTGCCGAAATTGCACCTCCGTAGTAACCGCCTTTTGTTGGATTATTGATTACTACAATGATTGAGTATTTTGGATTGTCGGCTGGAAAATATCCTACAAATGATCCTTTATAATTTGTTTTATTATATCCGCCTTTATTCTGAGCTACCTGAGCAGTCCCTGTTTTACCAGCAACTTTATAAATCGGATTTTTTAAAACCGAACCTGTGCCATGATCCACAACAGCTTCGAGCATTACCTGAGCCATGTCAATTGCTTCCTTGGAGGCAATACGTTTGTTAATGATCTCGGTTTCAAAAGTCTTAACCGGTATTCCTGCCTTACGTACTTCTCTTACAAAATGTGGTTTCACCATCACGCCATCGTTTGCAACGGCGTTATAGAAAGTGAGAATTTGCAGAGGAGTGAGGGCAACTTCATAACCGATAGACATCCATGGAAGTGATGAGTTTGACCATAAACCATCTTTTGTCCCCAGTATCTGCGGACGACCTTCGCCTTTTATTTCGAGTCCAACTCGTTTATTCATGCTGAAACTATGCAAACGGTCGACAAATGCCTGCGGATCGGAGGAATAAGCTTTGTAAATGATTTTTGAAATACCTACGTTTGAGGATTTCTCAAAAGCCTGCTGCACTGTCATTACACCATCTCCCAGATGTGAGTCTCTCATAGTACGGTTTCCGAATTTTGTAATACCCCCGGTTACATCAACAATATCATTGGGTGCAACTTTTCCATCTTCGAATGCGGCTAGCAGAGATAATAATTTAAAAGTCGAGCCGGGTTCAGAGCTTTCGCCGATGGCGTAGTTATAAAGCTCTTCGTATTTACCTTCTTTGGTGCGTCCAAGGTTTGCTATGGCTCTTATTTCGCCTGTTTTAACTTCCATGAGTATAGCGCAACCGTGATCGGCCTCATTAAACTCAAGTTGGCGTAATAGGGCTTCTTCGGCAACATCCTGAATATTAATATCAATTGTTGTGAGAATATCAGCGCCATTAACCGGTTCAATTTCATTGCTTTTGTTCATCGGACGCCAGTTCCCGTCCGGTATCCTTTGATAAAGCCTCTTTCCGGCCATGCCCTGCATCTCGCTGTTAAAAGCGCTTTCAATACCTACATTGTTTGGATTCCCTTCCCTGAACCATCCAAGGGTCCTGTATCCCAGATGATCATATGGGTAAACGCGTTTGCTCTGAACATCAGTGATCAATCCACCGCTGTTTTTACCTAATTTAAATATCGGGAATGTACGGACTGCTTTAAGTTGGTCGAAAGTAACTTTGCGTTTGATGAGCAGATAGCGGTTTTTATTCGCACGTGCTTTAACGAGCATGTTTTTGTATTCCGTTTTGTTCTTATCTTTAAAATAGCGTGAAAGATAAAATGCCAGGGAATCAACATTTTCTTTAAAAATTGAATCAGGAATGTTCGGAGAAGCAGCATCCATGCGGATTTCGAAAAGAGGAACCGATGTGGCGAGCATTTGCCCGTTTATATCGTAGATGTTACCACGGTTAGGTTCGATATTGAAATATTTCATCGAGAGCTTCTCCGCTTTGGCTTTCCACATTTCGCCTTCAACAAGCTGGATATAAAGGATCTTTGCGATAATAGCAAGGCTTATGACAAACATAAAGCCATATACCAGGTACACTCGCGTAAGAATTGGTTTCCTCGAATCCATTGCTGCTTTTATCTTTTTCTGTTATTTGTTTTGTTCGATCACTATTTTGCGGGGTGGGGTTTTGGATTCTTTAAGCCCGCTGTTTTGAAGTCGTTTTGCAATTTCGGTTTGCCTGGTTGTTTGCATCAGCTTCGATTTGGTATTAATGTATTCGAAGCGCTGTTCTTCTATTTGCTTTTTAGTCCTGCTGATGCTTATTATTGTGCGGTTAGCGTAGTTCGAGTTAAAAATGTAAAGCAATCCGATGGCGGTTAGAAAGATGAGGAATGGCAGTAGTCCTATTACTTTTTCGCGTACGAGGAACGATCCTTCCAGAATGCTTTTTACTCCTGAAGGTTTCTTTGATGCCTTTGCTTTCTTTTCTGGTTTGGGCTCGGCTGCAACTTCCTCAGGCTCAATATTTATTGTATTTCGGATGTTGTTCATGGTTCATTTTTTTGCGCAATACGCAATTTTGCACTTCGCGACCTGGGATTGCTTTTTAGTTCAGCATCGGATGGGGTTAAGGGTTTCCGTGTAAGTTGTTTAAAAGGAGTTATTGCGTTTCCATAAAAGTCCTTATTCAGTTCACCTTCAAAATTTCCAGTCTTCATGAAGTTTTTTACAAGCCTGTCCTCGAGCGAATGGTAGGATATTACTACAAGCCTTCCTCCCGGTTTCAGGATGTCGGCAGTTTGTTTGAGCATGGCCTGTAAAGCACCCATTTCATCGTTTAATTCAATTCGGATTGCCTGGAAAACCTGTGCCAGGTATTTGCTTTCGTAATTTAAAGGCGTACAGGATTTTATAGCTTCTTTTAGTTCGTTTGTGGTTGTAATTGGTTTTATGCGGGCGGCTGTAATTACTGATGCCAGTTGCCGGGCATTTGATATTTCACCATACAGTTTAAATACGGAATACAGTTTTTCTTCCGGATAGGTATTTATCATTTCTGCTGCTGTATTGCCCTGTTTGCGTGCCATTCGCATATCAAGCGGCCCTTCGAACCGGGTTGCGAAACCTCGCCCCGGGGTGTCGATTTGGTGTGATGAAATTCCAAGGTCAGCCAGAATACCATCCAGCGGCAAAGCTTTGTAAAGGCGAAGGAAGTTTTTTAAGTAGCGGAAGTTTTCGTTTACCAGGGTGAAGCGTTCGTCGTCAATGGTGTTGCTGAGGGCATCTTCGTCCTGGTCAAAAGCTATTAATCGCCCGTCAGCATTGAGTTTGTTAAGTATTTCACGCGAATGGCCCCCGCCACCGAAAGTAACATCAGTATAAATCCCTGACGGATTGATACTGAGGCCTTCAATACATTCGTGCAAAAGCGCTGGCTGGTGATACATTCAGTTTTCATTCGTTGAGGTTAATATTCCCTAATATTTTCTCGGCTAAATCAGAAATATTAGTCTGGGTTGCATTTACGATTTCATCGTATTTCGCTTTGTCCCAAATTTCAATGCAGTTCATTTTTGCGGTAATCACAATATCGCCGGTTATTTCGGCAAATACTGCCAGGTCGCGGGGGATAAGAATGCGACCGGTTCCGTCCAGCTCAACTTCTTTTAAGCCGGCATTGTACGCCCTTATAAAATCATTGTCCTCTTTCTTGAATCTATTCAACTTGCTGGTAATCTTGTTGATAAGTTCGTCCCAGTTGGGCTTGGGATAGAGTTCGAGGCATGAGCTGAAAATGCTTCTTTTCACTATGAAACCCTGGTTTAATGAGGCCATTAGCTGGTTCTTCAATGCAACGGGAAGAAGAAATCTTCCTTTTGCATCAACCCTGCATATGTGCTCACCTTGAATGGGAATCATGTGTACGTTTATTTTGGCGTAAATTTACTGTAGAATTCCCACTTTTTACCATTTACTCCCACATTTATTTATTAACAATACACAGAATGCTTATTCTATAAGGCTTTTAGCTTAAATGTATTCTGTAGTACGTATAAATACTATTAAATGAATTTGATATTCAATGTTAACAGTACTTATGGGCTATTATTGACGTTTTGTGTTATTAAATTCTTAAATACCTTATATTACATATGTTTCGGAAAATCACTAATTTTGCATTATCCGGTAAGCGTTTTTACTGTTTATAAGTACTATCATTCTATGGAAGATCAGCTTGTTAGCAAAAAGGATGGACTATTCTTACTTGACCTCGACAAAGTGATTGCAGGTAAAAATCCGCGTTTGCCTAAATTTCTGCCCCAGTTTTTGCTGAAATACCTGAAAAAGGTAATTCATCAGGACGATCTGAATGGGATACTCATCCGGCACCGCGATCGGTATGACCTCGATTTCCTGGACGCTGTTCTGAAAGAGTTTGGAGTTAAAATAGTGTACCACGGGATTGAAAACATTCCGGTAACAGGGCATTGGATTGTAGCCGCCAATCACCCTTTAGGTGGCCTTGATGGAATGGCGCTCATGTGGGTTTTAGGGAAGGTGCGGAAAGATATTGTTTTCCCTGTGAATGATCTGCTTATGAATATTCCAAACCTGAAAGGGCTTTTTGTTCCTATCAATAAACACGGTTCCAATGCTGGAAATGCAAGACTGATCGACAATGCATTTGCTTCGGATAAAGCATTGCTGTTTTTCCCGGCCGGCCTGTGTTCGAGGAAACAGCAGGGCGAAATTTTTGACCTCGAATGGAAAAAGAGTTTTATATCCAAGGCCAAAGGGCATCAGCGCGATATTATTCCTTGTCATATAAATGGCCGGAATTCAAACTGGTTTTATAACCTTGCAAGGCTGCGGTCTTTATTTGGAATTAAAGCTAATATTGAAATGCTTTACCTGGTTGATGAAATGTACAAACAAAGGGATAAAGAAATTATAATTACCTTTGGGAAACCGATTTCTTACACTATCTTTGATAAAAAGAATTCAGATGCGGCATGGGCTCAAAAACTGAAAACCCATGTTTATAATTTAGGAAATGATATAAACAGCACGTTTAAAGCTGATTAAATACAACTACGGCAATGCAGGAGATAATTGACGCAATTGACAGAGATTTAATAGAGAAGGAACTTACTCCCGACAAGTTTGTAAAACTTACAAATAGCGGAAACAATGAGATTTATATTGTGTCGTACCAGAATGCTCCTAATGTTACAAGGGAAATTGGGCGTTTACGTGAAATCACATTCAGGGATGCCGGTGGCGGCACAGGTTTGGATTGCGATTTGGATGAATTTGATACAGAAGAAGAAAATCCATTCCAACAGTTGTTCGTTTGGGACCCACGCGAAAAGGAAATCATCGGAGGTTACAGGTTTATTCACGGCAAAACATTAAAACGTAAAGCCGACGGACATATAAATACTCCAACCAGCGAGCTTTTTCAGCTTTCGGAGCGGTTTATCAGCGAGTTTCTGCCAAATACCATTGAGCTTGGGCGGTCCTTTGTACAGCCTCTTTACCAGCCTACTGTTAACCTCAGGCGGGGGATGTATGCACTCGATAACATCTGGAACGGACTGGGAGCTATACTCAATCTAAATCCGGATGTAAAATATTACTTTGGCAAAATAACCATGTATCCTCATTATAATATTGAGGCCAGGGATATGATTCTGTATTTTCTGAAAAAATACTTTGGCGATAAAAATAATCTTGTATATCCTTTTGAACCTTTAGTATTGACTACCGCTGAATCACTACTATCCGAGATATTTACTGGAGGGTCCTACGAAAAAGATTATAAAATACTGGTTCAGAATGTAAGGCAGCGATTCGAGAATATTCCGCCACTTGTTAATGCGTACATGAACCTATCATCCACAATGCTCTATTTCGGCACTTCCCTTAATCCAGGATTTGGCGAGGTTGAGGAATCAGGCATACTGGTCACCCTCGATGATGTTTACGACATTAAAAAGGACCGCCATCTAAATATACCTTAATAATCTAACATTTTTTGAAATGAATAATCGCAGGGCAGCTTTTATGATAAGTGCAGCCGATGTTAATGGCTGTCCGCACCCACGTGTTCCGGAATATGCATTTTTTGGCCGGTCCAATGTTGGAAAATCGTCATTGATAAATATGATTAGTGGGGTTAAAAATCTGGCAAGAACTTCTTCTACACCCGGCAAAACACAGTTACTGAATTATTACATGGTTGATGATGATACATGGTATCTGGTTGATCTTCCGGGATATGGTTACGCAAAAGTTTCGAAAAAACACAGGCGTAACTGGGAAATCATAATCCGTGAATACCTCCTTCAACGGAAATCATTATTGTACACATTTATTTTACTGGATGTGCGCCACGATGCGCAGAAAAGTGATCAGGATCTTATAAACTGGATGGGTGATCAGGGGCTGCCATTTTGCCTGATTTTTACTAAAGCAGATAAAATTTCGAGGAATGCTGTAAAGCGAAATGTTGAGGAATATAAAAAAGTACTCGCAGAAAAATGGGAGGAACTTCCTCCCATTTTTATCACGTCATCATTATCAGGTGAAGGGAAAAACGAAATAAATGAGTTTATTGCGAATTCCAATGTAGAAAATGCTTCACTTTTTGGCTCTGGCCAATAAGCTTATTTGAAAAGAATCAGTAATTGGTTCTTAGGAACCATATCTCCTTCTTTTACAAAAATATCGGCTATCAAATTATTTTCCCCCGCAAACATGGTGTTTACCATTTTCATCGCCTCCAGGTCAAGAAGTTTCTCGCCGGCTTTCACTTTCTTTCCTTTCTGTACGTATATCTTTTTGATAGTTCCCGGAATAAATGAAAGTACTTGCTTAGGGTCAAGAGGCTGATATGGTTTGCGGTTGAGATATTTTTTTGTAAGCCTGGTTTTGTACTTTACGTCCTCAATAAGCAAGGTTTGAAATACTTCTGACTCAAGATTATCAGGTACAATTTCTGTTTTTATGTCCTGTAAATTCAGGCTTTTTGATTTTTCACTTGTTGGCATGATTATTCTTTTTAGTTGAAACAACTATTGAAAATACTGAAGTGCAAATAAAGGGTGGACTTACATCGTAACTTAACAAAGCATTATTCTGGTGTCAGTCATATCTTTATTTGCACTTTCCGACAGATTAAAATGGTGGTATGCCATGTTTCTTTAAAGGAACATCAACCTTTTTGTCGGCTGATATGGCAAGTGCATGAATAACCATGTCGCGGGTTTCTTCGGGGCTGATAACAGCATCAACATACCCATATGCGGCCGCTACAAACGGATTGGCAAACTTCTCTTTATATTCCTTGATCTTGAGTTTGCGCATTTCATCAGGATTTTCAGCCTCTAAAATTTCTTTTCTGAAAATAATATTTGCTGCACCCTCGGGACCCATAACCGCAATTTCGGCAGTTGGCCAGGCAAATACAAAGTCGGCACGCAAATGGCTTGAGCACATCGCAATATAACCTCCTCCGTAAGCTTTACGTGTGATTACTGTAATTTTTGGAACGGTAGCCTCGCTGTATGCGTACAAAACTTTTGCACCATGGCGGATAACACCGGCATGCTCCTGGTCAACACCCGGCAGGTATCCCGGTAAGTCAACCAAAGTAACTAAAGGAATGTTGAAAGCATCGCAATAACGGATAAAACGGGCAGCTTTATCGCTCGAATCCACATCAAGCACACCTGCTAAAACTAATGGCTGATTGGCTACAAATCCTACAGTGAAACCATTCATGCGGGCAAAGCCGATAACTATATTCTGGGCAAATAAATCTTGAACTTCAAGGAAATCGGAGTCGTCGCAAATGCCACGGATTACGTCTTTTACGTCATATGGTTGGCGTGGATTGGTAGGGAACACCTTATCGAGGCTGTACTGACGGATACGGGGTGGTTTTTTAGGGAACGGATCTGCTTTCTTAAGGTTGTTCCACGGGATAAAGCTGCAGAGTTTTTTAATTTGTTCGAAACACTCAATTTCACTTTCGGCAAAGAAATGAACGTTGCCGGTAATTTCGGCCTGCACGCGTGCACCGCCAAGTTCTTCCATCGAAATTTCTTCGCCAAGCACTGTTTTTATTACTTCAGGTCCGGTGATAAACATTTTCGAGATCTTATCAACAACAAATACAAAGTCAGTAAGTGCCGGTGAATATACAGCACCTCCGGCGCATGGGCCCAGAATTACTGAAATCTGGGGAATCACACCCGAGGATTGTGTGTTACGATAGAAAATTTCGCCATATCCGGCCAAAGAGTTTACCCCTTCCTGAATACGTGCACCGCCTGAATCGTTAATCCCGATGAGGGGAATTTTAAGTTTCATAGCGTGATCCATGATTTTGGTGATTTTCTTGGCATGCATATAGCCAAGTGATCCACCTGCAACTGTAAAATCCTGAGCAAAAATACAGACCGGATAATTGTTGATTGTTCCTGTACCGGTGATTACACCATCTCCGGGCAGGTATTTGTCACTCATTTCAAAATCGCGGCCGGCGTGTTCAACAAACAAGTCGTATTCGTGAAATGACTTTGCATCAAGCAATGCGATAATTCTTTCGCGGGCTGTCAGCTTTCCGGTGGCTTTTTGCTTTTGGATGGCTTTATCGCCTCCGCCACGCAACGCTTCCTGCATTCGGCGTTTCAGATCAGATGATTTGGAGCTTAAGGACATAGGTTTTTGATTTGTGAATAAATAGTTGCTTTACCAAGTGGCAAAATCCGTCATTATAGGCAAAGATACAATCTTTTAATCGGTTAATCGTTTATCCGAATTGCATTTTTAGTGTGCTGACGTATGCCATGTTTTCTTAATTGCTTAATTTTGAGACTTTAAACCTCCGTCATGAATATTGAAGAATTAAGGGATTATTGCATCTCAAAACCTGCCGTTACCGAGAGTTTTCCTTTCGACGAATCTACTCTTGTTTTTAAAGTTGCCGGCAAAATGTTTTTACTCACCGACCTGGTTGATGCTTTTTCGATGAATGTTAAAAATACTCCCGAAAAAGTTATCGAATTAAGGGAACAGTACCCCAGTGTTTTACCCGGTTATCATATGAATAAAATACACTGGGTAACGGTTATGATTGATGGTTCAATTTCAGATTCCATGCTAAAACAATGGATTGACGAATCATACAATCTTATTGTTTCAGGCTTCTCCAGAAAAGAAAAGCTGCTTTTTGAGGAACTATCAGGCAAACTCTGATTACTGGAGTGGAACATGTTTTGACAACGCGTTAATCAGCGCTGCTTTCGATTGAATGCCAACCAGGGTTTCCACAAGCTGACCGTCTTTGAATATAAGTATGGTCGGGATTGCCTGAATGCCATATTGATTTGCAACCGGCCCGTTTTTATCAATATCCAGTTTGCCAACTTTTACTTTGCCTTTAGTTTGGCCGGCTATTTCATCAATAACAGGAGCCATAGCTTTGCAAGGCATACACCAGGTTGCCCAGAAATCGACCATTACCACTCCTTGTGCAATTTCACTGCTGAAATTTTCGGTGGTGAGTGTTATTATGTCTCCATTTTCTGGTCCTTTATTGCAGGATGAAATCCCAAGTAAAACCGAAGTCAGTATGATTGTGAGAAACAGTAATTTTTTCATTTTTGAGAAGAAATTAATTTGTAAATGCAATTATTTTAAAGTTACAATGGTTATTCCTGAGCCACCGCTTTCGAGCGCTGCATCAGCGAAATTTTTAACCTCATTCACTCCTGAAAGGTAGTTACGGATTACGCTGCGGAGAACTCCATTTCCCTTTCCATGCAATATGCTGATCTCGGGAACGCGAAGCATAACAGCCTCATCAATATATCGTTGAATCAGTGTTTCCGTCTCTTCCGCACGCTTTCCTCTTACATCAATCGAAATGCGGAAATTGGCTGTGCGGGCATTCATATCGTTAACCATATTCTGGTATGATATGCCACGATTTACTACTTTTTTCACAGGAGTATTTAGCGAAACCACTTCGAGGTTTTTTGTTTTTACACGCAAAGTAACTGTGTTAAAAGCAACAACAGCGTCATTGTTTGAGAGTTCGGTTACTTCGCCGGTTTCGTGCTGACCGATCATTCTTACTCGGCTGCCTATTTGTACGGGAGCTCCCGTTATAATTTCCGGTTGAATGATTTCTTCCTTTTCAATTTCGAGAGGTTCGGAAACTTCCTTTTCGGTCACCTTTTCAGTAAACACCTTTATCTCGGATCGTAATTGTTTTGTTTTTTGCGAATCGGCCTGCGATTGCTTTATTTCCCGAATAGTTTTTTCAATCAGCTGATTCGATCTACTCAATATGGCCTTAGCTTCAGAATTGGCCTTTTCGAGAATCTCCTTTTGCTTTTTGTCAAGGTCTTCTTTTAATGTTGTGTACCTTTTTATGAGTCCGGCAAGCATATCGTCAGCTTGCTGCAGCTGTTTTTCTTTCAGATTGAGCTCGAGTTTTTCTGCTTCAAGATCCTGCATCTGTTTGTCGAAATCGAGTTTGCCATGTCCAACTTTTTCACCTGCCTTGTCGAGAACTTCTTTCGGGAACGAAATGTTTGTTGCTATTTCGAATGCAAACGAGCTGCCCGGTCTTCCGGTTTTCAGTACGAAAAGCGGTTTCATATGCCTGGTATCGTACAACATAGCTCCATTCAAAAAACCCGGGTGATTGGATGCTAGCAGTTTAAGATTGGCATAATGGGTTGTTACTACCCCGAAAGCTTTTTTGTCGTTCAGCGATTCGAGCACAGCTTCGGCAATGGCACCGCCGGATTGCGGTTCGGTACCTGCGCCAAATTCATCAATAAGAAACAAGGTAGATTTATCAGCAAACCCTAGTAGGTTTTTAATGTTTAACAAATGGCTGCTGTATGTGCTTAAATCGTTTTCGATCGATTGCTGGTCGCCAATATCAATAAAAAGATGATCGAAAATGCCTGCTTCTGATGTGTCTAAAACCGGGATCAGCAATCCGCACTGAAGCATGTATTGTAACAACCCGACCGTTTTCAGCAGCACCGATTTTCCCCCGGCATTCGGACCTGAAATGATGAGTATCCTGTTATTTTCGTCCAAAGAAATCTCCGATGGAACTATTTCCCGTTTCTGCTTTTTCAGCGAAAGCATTAAAAGCGGATGCCGTGCCTGTATCCAGCTGAACGACTGTTGATTGCGTAACAAAGGCTTCATTGCTCCGGTTTCGATTGCCAGCAGCGCTTTTGCACGAAGGAAATCGAGCCGTCCTAAAAAAATAATTGATTCTTTCAGTAACGGAATATGAGGACGAAGTTCATCGGCAAATTCGATAAGGATTCTGACAATTTCGCGTTTTTCGGCTAATTCCAGTTCCCTGATGCTGTTGCGGAGTTCAAAAACTTCGATCGGTTCAATGTAGGAAGTCTGGCCTGAGGCAGACTCATCAATGATAACCCCGCTCAGTTTCCGTTTGTTTGCTGACAGAATAGGTATTACAGCGTGACCTTCGCGGATTGCAATTTCGGTTTCGGGCGATACCAGTTTATCGAGTTTGGCCTGAGTTAATGCCTGAGCGATTTTTTTATCGATGGCATGGGCCATTCGCGAAAGACTTTTCCTGATATCAAGCAAAGCAGGGGAGGCGTTATCGCGAACGTTTCCATCATTATCAAGTATACGGTTAATACCTGAAATAATTCCCGGTTCTATAATTCTACCAGAGATAAGCGTATGCAGATTCGGGAAATTTGAAGGAGTAGTTTCAGCGATAAACGATACGCTGCCGCAATATGCTGAGTAAGAAGTACGTAATAGCATCAGCGATTCGGCAGCAAGAAAAGTACCGGGAATGAGAATGTGATTGAGGTCGTCGTCAAGATCAAAATATTCCGATGAAGGATATCCGAATACAGTTACGAGCATGGTACGAAACTCCTGTGTAAGTTCGAGCTCAGTATTAAGTTCATCGGAGTTGCTGCTGAATTTCAGGTTGTTAACCTGTAGCTTTCCTGCTTCACCCAGGCAATATCCTGTCAGCATTCGCCTGATTACATCAAAACCGGTTTTTTCTTCGAAGTTTGCAGGTGAAATCACAATTGAAATTTTCTGCAAAAGTAAGTAATTTCAGGCCTTGCTTAACCAGCGGTTTGTTTGCCGTTCTTCTTGCGGCGTTTGCGGATAAACAGTAATGTAGCTATTACCAGTATTGCAGCCGTAGCGATGATAAAAGAAATGGTGTAATTCTTTTTGCCAAATCCATCAATAGGGCTGATATCTCCTACGTTCATATATGCTGCCCAGTAATGTGGATGAGCTGTTAGTTTATCACAGTTTTCGAGGTACTCTATTTTAGCCAGACGCAGAGCTTCGTGTCGGGATTTTCCCTGTGCAATATACTTATAAAAATAGTCCATAAGTTTTGCACCTGAGCGATCTTCAACTGCCCATGATGTCATTATTATACCTGGTACACCGGCATAAAAGAAGTCGCGGGCTAGGCTCATTATTCCTTCACCTTTACGCATCTTACCCGTGCCGGTGTTGCAGGCACTCAGCACAGCCATTTCGGCATGAAGTTCCATATTTATCAACTCCGAAGCATTCAACATACCATCTTCCTTGGAATCGGCACCGGACTTAAAGAAAATCAGTTTCGAATACAAAGGATTTTCGTTGTTGATTATGGTATGCATAGCCAGGTGCAGAACCTTAAAATCGACAGCAATTTTTTTGAAAGATGTTTCAGTGGCTTTTTCTCCAATTACACTTTTAACTTTGAAATACTTTTCCAGACTCTTAATTTCATCCTTAGCATTAGTAAGATCAGTTAATGAGCTTCGGAACGTTTTCCCGAGTTCATCTTTCTCTGCAAGCACTTTGTTTTTATCGCTGTAGTCGGGCCCGTATGCAAGTATTCGTCCGTTATTCTTCAGCTTTTTCATACTCAGTTCGTCAAAAAATGTGGTTGCTGATGGGGCATAACTGATTGCAGATTCTTTGATAAGGTATGGCAGCTTCTTGTATGAAGGCTTTGAATTGTCGGGCATGGAAGTTAGCAGAACATCGAAAGAAAGATAACCCAGTTCTCCGTCAGGAACAATTATGAGGTCTTTCCCTTTTAATATAGGCGCTAATGGCAATAGCAGTAGCTGATACAGTTCATTCGAAGCTTTTACGAAAACAGTAAAATCGGAACTCGAATAATTATTGAATTCCTTGCCCGTAAGCTGTTGGCGAACAGTTTGCAGATTATTAAAAAACGTTGAGTCGATCGGGCTGGTAAAAAGTTGCTTTTTGTCTGCCGTTATTGCAAATACACACAGTATTGAATCAGTAAGAGTATATTCAATAATTGCCTGGTTTGGCGGAAGCTTCTTTTGAACTTCATCAATTGAAATTACCGAATTATCATATTTCAGATTATAATAGGCAGGATAATCTTTTTCGATTGATTTAATAAGCTCATCCTGTTTTCGGCTGAGGTCAAAAATGCGGCTGTTCCAGAGTTTTATTTTCTCCTCATCTGGTTTGTTCAGAAGTTTCTGGTCATGAATTTGCTTATTATAGAAAAAAAGCTCCGATTTCAGGCTGGCATCCTGAGAAAGTAGTTCCGGAGGTATTCGTCCGACATTTTTCGCTTCTTTGTCGCGTAAGTGTGATAAAAGAACAGCAGATTTTCCTTTCTCGGATAAGGTAAACGACTGGTTTAAATCATCCTCGCTTTTGATTTTGTTATATAGTTTAACATGTGTAAGAACCGCATTGGTAAAGGTATTCTTCTCCTTTTCAAGAATAAATAATTTACTATCCTCCTCCTGATAAGTTGATCTTAACATTTCGATCACTTTTAGAGAAAGTGCAAACGTGGAAGCACTGCTTTTTAATAAATCAATTTTTGTTGTATCCGACTTATAAATCATCAGCAAAGCAGTAGCTTTAGCAGTAAGTGGATTTAAAAGGTTATCGTTTAAATTTTTAGCGTTGATTTCAGGATTGTCGAAAATATTGTTGGATGTAAAGCCCGGAAAACCTGCAATCAGCGAAAGTTGAAAGAAGTTTACTGCTTTAGCGTAATTTTTCTTCCTGTAATAATTATTACCTATATAATAGTAAGCTGTTGAAACATCAATATTTATGGGTCCAAAAGCTTTCTTATACAATTCGAGCGACCTGTTGAGGTATGTAAGAGCCTGGTTATTACCAGTTGCTGAAAGAAAATCGCCATACCTCAAATATGCCAGAGCTGTTTCGGAATTTTCTTCGCCATTCATTTCAATGCTTTTTTCAAGAGCCTTGTTGTAATAAACGTCAGCATTCAGCGTGTCTTTCATTTTAAAAGAAAGATTGGCCAACCCTCTTAAAACTTTAACTGTATTCGGGAGTTTGTCACCTATTGAAAGCCCCTTGAGGTAATATTCTTTCGATACAGAAAATTCACCTCGCTTTTCAGCAATGAAGCCCATGTTGAGGTAAATTGTTGACAAATTATCGAGGCTGCCAGGTGCTTTTGTTGAAATAATTTCGAGAGATTTATTAAAATAGCTTTGAGCTTTTTCGTAATCACCCGTGTAAATGTAAAAAACTCCCATATTCAGAAACAGAGATCCTGCTGTAATAGAATTTGTCTGGCTTTGGGAAATTGTAATTCGCTCTGCCATTTTCAAATATTCAATTGCTTTCGAATCGTTACGGACTATCAGATAAAACCTGCCCATATTAAGGTAAAGAGAAGCTAGTTGAGGGTCATTGTCGTCAAGTACTTCCATTTTCACTTTAAGTGAATGTAAGAAATATTGTTCAGCTTTTTCATAATTGCCTGCCATAGAATGTACTATGCCAATATTTTGAAGTGAGCTGGCGTAATCGGCGCTTTTGGTATGTCCGGCAGCTTCGTAAGTGTTGAGCGCGAGTTGATATTCCTGCAGTGCTTCTTTACGTTTGTTTTGGAGTAAAAATATTGTGCCCAGGCCGTTATAAGCCAATGCAAGCCCTGTATCAGGTTCGGTAGATCGTAACTTATAGGTTTTGATATTTCGGTTGTATAAAGCTGCAGCTTGCTCAAACTGCCGTTTATCCGAAAACAGAAATGCTTTTTTATGGATGAGTCCGTTGTAGTAGTTGCTATTTGTGTCGATGCGGATATCTGCGACTGACAGTGCTTTATCTGCTATCCGCAAGGCTTCATCCAGATCACCTTTTCCCCTGTAACAATCGATCAAGCCGGATGTGCTTTTAAACCAGCCGGTGTATTGTTTTAACTCGAGGGAAAGATCGGCAGTTTTTTTGAAAATGATTATGGCTGAATCGTAGCTGCCACGTTTTTTGAGCTGTTCGGCTAATATCAGATCCGAATCACTTTTTGTCTGCAGGTCCTTGTTTTTGTTGCTGTTACAAGCCTGGAGCGACAAAAGTGAAATGAATATAATAAGTGAGTTGAAACAAAAGAATGCCAGTCTTTTTTTCATAAGGCATTATTCCGGGTTTGCATGGAATGTTGAGTTTCTGAGTTATGCAAGTAATTAGCAAAGATAAAAAAAAATTACCCGAGCTTCAGAAAAAAAAAAGGAGCATTTAGCTCCTTTTTTCTAAAATTCATCAGGATTTTTAATCAGCTTTCAGAATTCTGATTGTGTTGCTCAGCTCTCCGTTGCTGGTTTGAACACGCAATCTGCAAACATAGTATCCTTTTGCCAGTTGCGAACCATCGAGGTCAATTTCATGCGTGCCGGTACTTAGGTTTCCAAGGGAAACATTTTTAACCATTTGCCCATTTGCACTGAATATCTCTACAGATGCGCTTCCTTCTTCAGGTGTATAAATGTTAAGCCTGGTTGATTCGGTAAAAGGATTCGGGTAGTTGCTCAGTTTTAGTGAAGGACTACCGTATTTTATAACCGGGGAAGTGAATTTCAGATTGTTTATTTCCTCGTTGGAAGGATTAATAAGGCTTGTATTTCCGTCGAGGCTAAGGCTGGCAGTTAAGCCGCGGGTAAAAGCTGGAGTGCTTGTGCCATGCAGAGTAATGAGTGTTTCGCCTGCACCGAAATGGATTGGTGTTGTATTTGGATCGCCCCAGATAAGACGAACCTGACCTCCATCGATAGTATATTCATAATCAGTGCCTTTAAATTCAACCGACTCTATCGTGATTAAATCCGAAGGATAATTGATTATAAGTCCTGCACCGGTGATAGTAAAATCGTCCTGGGTTAAAATACGTGTTGCGAAAGGTTCTTCATTTGTTACATTAATTGATCCTTCCTGAGCAACTGGTAAGGCAGGAGTATTGTTAACGGTAGGTACAAATGTGCCACCTACATCACCCGAACATGTGCCGCCCAAACCGTTTGGTACGCCATCTTTAAAGTTCGAAATAGTAAAAGTGGAAATTTCGAATGTCCATGGGCCTACGGGGAATGGTTGTCCTTTGCGGATATGATTTAATATCAGGATATAATCACCCCAGGTAACATTACCGCTTCCGTTCACATCGGCTGCAAGGGTCTGCATAGGAGTAAAAGGATACAATCTGTTCAGATGTAAAAATACAAGAAAAGCATCCAGAAGAGTTACACCTCCTCCTGGTAAAGCGGTAGTACCGGTTAAAATGTAATTTCCATTGGGTACATCGTTAAATACATAAAAGCCATTACCTCCTGTTGTATAGGTTTGAAGCTCATTATTGTCAAGATTTCGTAAAACTACCATTACATTGTTCACAGGCCTGTCGGGATTATCCTGATAAAGCACCTGGCCGTCAACAACAGCAGCTTGAAGGAATTGGACTGAAAAAAGTAATACCAGAATCAGAGTCAGAGAGTTTACAAAGTTTTTCATGGCGTGGTCGGATTGGTTTAGGTTTGCTAGAGATTTAATTTATAGTTTTGAACTTTAAGTGTTATGAGAGGTTTATTAAAACGCTGTGCTGAGGACAATTGCTTTCGCTTTTCTCTGGTGCGTTATAAGTCTTAATCCACCTTTTACTAAAAGGTAATACGGTTTTGGAAAAATTTTTTCAAAGTTTTTCAAATTTGTGTGATATTTGCAGGAGAATTATCCCCTCAAACCCGGTTTTTTAACTTAAAAGTGTAAAATGTTAGTATTTTTTTTATTGTTTAAAATACTGATTATGAGCCAGGTAAATATTATTTTTAAAAAAAGTAAAAAAAAGTTTTAAAAATGGTATTACCTTTTTAAAAAATCTGGATAATATAGCAAGAAATGATTCATTATTCTGACGAAGCGATTTTAGAGGGATTGAGATTAAGGAGTGATTACATCATTAATTTCATTTACAAGGATTTTTTTCCTTTGATCAGATTTCTTGTAGTAGAAAATGGTGGAAGAGAAGAAGATGCAGAAGATATTTTCCAGGACGGAATAATCATAATCTATAATAAAATAAATGTTAACCAATTAACTTTAACCAGTTCTTTTAAAACATACATGTATTCGGTTTGCCGGAACTTATGGCTTCAGAAGCTAAATAAGCGGAAGGCTATTTTCGACAAACTTACTGATGTAGAAGAGTATATCGATCTTCCCAAAACATTGCTTAATGAAGTTACTGTCAGGGAAACTGAGATGCACAGGATTATTCAGATTCACTTTCTTTCGTTACATGAAGATTGTCAGAAAGTGCTGAGGCTTTTTACTAAGAATATTCCCTTGCGCGATATAGCTACAGTAATGGGTTACAAAACCGAAAAGTATGCGAAGACACGAAAGTACCTTTGTAAAGAAGAATTAAAAAAACGTATCGCTGACGATCCGCGAAGTCAAAAATTTTTTTAAGATGACAACCAATTTTAAACATTCAGCCAGCATCGACCAGTTTCTTGCGAACGAAATGGCCCCCGCTGAGAGAGCTGCTTTCAAAAACGAGCTTAGGTCGAATCCCGACCTGGCCCGTGAATTGAAACTTGCTCAGACTATTGATTCTTCCATATTAAGAGATGATGTAATTGAACTGAGGCAAAAACTTATTGCAGCTATCAATGCAGGCAAGGGTTCCAAAACAGAGGTTCCTGTTGTACGCTTGAATACCCGCAAATGGTGGTATGCCGCAGCATCGTTGCTTGCTTTGGTTGCCGTTTCTGCAACCTTGTATCTGCAAACCAACCGTAACCTTTCAACAGATTCGCTGTTTACCCAGTATTACAATTCGGAAAATATTGTGGACCTCACCCGCGGCGACGAGAATATATTTGATGCTGTAATTAAATTTCAGCAAAAGGATTATGCCACTGCTTCTGATATGTTCAAAAAGATCCTTACTAAAGATAACTCAAATATTGCCGTCTGGTTTTATTATGGTATCGCAAATATCGAAACCCAAAACTACGAGAACTCAATAAATGCCTTTACAACCATTATCAAACAAAACGATAACCTTTATATTGAACACGCTGAATGGTATCTTGGTCTTTGCTATCTGAAAAACAATCAGAAAGATAAAGCAATGGATCAATTTGTAGCCATAGCTTCAAATCCTGAAAATTTCCATCATCAGGAAGCGAAAAACATTCTGGAGAAATTGCAGCTCAAATAATAACTTCCCAACACCCTGTTTAGGAAAGACCGGCGCCAGCCGGTTTTTTCTTGTTACGTAATCTGGTTTTTAAATTCCAATTTAAGAAGTGGAATGCCATCGCATAAAAAAACCGGTCCTAAAACCGGCTTTTGAATTTAATAAATGTTGTTATTTTATCAATTGATCTGATCCAAGTAATAAGTCAATATACTGTCCGCGCTTGTAAACAAATGGGTCTTTTAGTTCTTTTTTCGATAGTTTACCTTTAAAATCCGATAGGGACGAATAGTTTTTGGCTGTCATCCATGCTTCCATTTCGGTTAACATAGTAGCTATATGCTCAGGTTTGTGCTTATATAAGGTACTAACAACCTGAACTGCATCAGCTCCGGCCAGAATCATTTTAATTACATCGTGCCCCTGGTAGATACCAGTGTTTGCACATACATCAGCAGTAACATTGCCATATAATAATCCGGCATACCTCAATACTAAACGGTAATCGCCTTCGTGGCTGAGATAAAAAGGAGCACTGTGTTTTACATCCTGTATATTGATTTCAGGTTCGAACATGCGGTTGAAAATTACAACAGCATTAACTCCCGCTTTATCGAGGCGTGAAATAAAGTTTAACGGATTTGAATAAAACGAACTTAACTTTACACTAACCGGTATAGTAATCTTCGATTTAAGTGTCTTAACCAGGTCGAGATGCATTTCTTCAATTGATCGGCCATCGGCTTCGAAATCGCCCGGAACAAAATAGAAATTCAATTCAATGCCGTCAACGCCGGTTTTTTCAATTAATCGGGCGTATTCAATCCATGTGTTATCGTAAAGGCAATTCAGGCTGGCAATTACCGGAATGCCAAGAGTTTCTTTGGCTTTTCGCAGGTTCACCAGGTGAGTTTCGGGGCCGGCATGTTGAAGTTTAGGATACAGGCTGGTCATTTCGGCATGGAGTCCGCCCATAGCATCCAGCTGATCATCAAATTGAGCACTTTCAAGGTTTATCTGTTCCTCAAAAAGGGTTTTGTAAACAATAGCAGCAGCTCCTGCTTTTTCGAGTTTCAGCAGCATATTTAAGTCAGTTGACATACTGCTTGCGCCTGCAATAATGGGATTTTTTAGTTCAATCCCCATATAATTTGTGGCAAGGTTAATCATGATTTTTTTCCTCCCTTAGGTTTTGTATGTTAATATTTAATAGAAGTTCCGGATTTCGAAGCCGAAAATTACTAAAATTTCCGGATATAGGTATTGAAATGCCTGAACTTTTTTTGTTACCCGTTTTTTTAAGCTGTTGAAATCCTGATTTTGTTCTTAAGTAACTGGTTTATACTGCTGTTCTAATCTATAATGATTTTAAATTAGCCTTTCATGGTGTATTTTCTACAATAATTAACCTGCAATTCCTTATAAAAAAGTAATTTTGCACCGCTTTTAAAACAAGCTCAGGAATAACTATTTTTGATACAATAATCTAATAACCACACATATGAGTGAAAAAAAGAAATATGTAACCTGTGACGGTAATTACGCTGCCGCACACATTGCATATATGTTCAGTGAGGTAGCTGCTATCTATCCTATTACACCTTCATCAACAATGGCCGAATATGTTGACGAGTGGGCAGCTTATGGCCGTAAAAATATATTTGGCGAAACAGTTCGCGTTGTCGAAATGCAAAGCGAAGGTGGTGCTGCCGGTGCTGTTCATGGTTCCATGCAGGCAGGTGCCCTTACAACAACCTATACAGCATCGCAGGGTTTGCTGCTAATGATTCCGAATATGTACAAAATGGCAGGTGAATTGCTACCGGCTGTTTTCCATGTTTCGGCTCGTAGTCTTGCAGCCCAGGCGCTTTCAATTTTTGGCGACCACAGCGATATTTACTCAACGCGTCAAACCGGATTTGCCATGCTTGCAACCGGCAGTGTTCAGGAAATTATGGATATCGCAGGTATTGCTCACCTTGCATCTATTCGTTCGCGTGTTCCGTTTATGCATTTCTTTGATGGATTCCGTACTTCACACGAAATTCAGAAAGTTGAGTATCCTTCAAACGAAGACCTTTCAAAACTTCTTGATTATGAAGCTTTGCAGGAATTCCGCGACCGTGCTTTAAATCCTGAGCACCCTGTTACACGCGGTACAGCTCAAAATCCTGATATCTATTTCCAGAGTCGCGAAGCTGCCAACCTTTTCTATGATGCAGTTCCTGATATCGTTGAAGAGTATATGCAACACATCAGCAAGGCTACAGGACGCGAATACCACCCGTTTACTTTTTATGGTGCAAAGGATGCTGAAAACGTTGTAATAGCAATGGGTTCAATTACCGAAACATTGAAAGAAGTTATTGATCACCTGAATGCAAAAGGTGAAAAACTGGGATTGATCAGTGTTCATTTGTACCGTCCGTTCTCACCAAAATATTTCTTCAACGTTCTTCCTGAAACAGTAAAACGTATATGTGTTCTTGATCGTACGAAAGAACCTGGCGCAACAGGCGATCCTTTGTATCTGGATATCCGTGATATTTTCTACGAAAAAGAAAACAAACCGATTATTATTGGCGGACGCTACGGACTCAGCTCAAAAGATACCACTCCGGCTATGATGATTTCAGTATTCAACAACCTGAAAATGAATGAGCCTAAAAACCATTTTACCGTAGGTATTGTGGATGACGTTTCTTTTACATCACTTCCTCTCCTTCCGGAAATTGACCTTTCAGATAAAGGAACTTTTCAGGCTAAATTCTATGGTTTAGGTTCAGATGGAACTGTTGGAGCCAACAAGAATTCAATTAAAATTATTGGTGAAAATACCGATAAATACGCTCAGGCATATTTCGCTTACGATTCGAAGAAATCAGGTGGTATCACTACTTCACACCTTCGTTTTGGCGATAATCCTATCCGTTCGCCTTACCTTGTAAATACTCCTGACTTTGTAGCTTGTCATGTTCCTGCTTACCTTCATAAATACGATCTGCTGAAAGGTTTGAAAAAAGGTGGAACATTCCTTTTAAACAGTATCTGGGATGCTGACGAAAGTTTGAACCGTCTGCCGGATAATATGCGGAAGTATATGGCAGAAAACGAAATCAAATTCTTCATCATCAATGCTACTGCAATTGCTGAAGAAATTGGACTTGGAAACCGTACCAATACTATTCTTCAGGCTGCCTTCTTCAAAATTTCAGGTGTGATTCCTTACGAACTTGCACTCACCGAAATGAAGAACGCTGTGAAAAAATCATTCGGCCGCAAAGGCGAAGATATTGTTCGCATGAATATTGAAGCTATTGATAAAGGCGCTGCCGTTACCGAGGTCAGTATTCCTGCTGAATGGAAGAAAATTGAACTCACAGCTAAAAAGGATACCCGCAATATTCCTGATTTTATCAAAAATATTGTTGAGCCTATCAACAGCATGAAAGGTGATGATTTACCTGTAAGTGCCTTCCTGGGTCGCGAAGACGGAACTTTCCCTGCCGGTACCGCTGCTTACGAAAAACGCGGTATTGCTGTTAATGTTCCCGAATGGATATCGGATAACTGTATTCAGTGTAACCAGTGTGCTTTTGTTTGTCCTCACGCTGTAATACGTCCTTTCCTTCTCAACGAAGACGAACTGAAAGGCTTACCCGAAGGAACAGCTACTCTGAAAGCAATTCCCAAAACTTTCGATGGTTTGCAATTCCGTATCCAGATCAGCCCACTCGACTGTACCGGTTGCGGTAACTGTGCCGATGTTTGTCCTGCCAAAACCAAAGCTTTGGTTATGAAACCGCTGGATTCGCAGATGGAACAGGATGCACTTTGGGATTACCATGCAAAAAATGTTACCTACAAGGATACATTGGCTCCAAAAGAGCAGAATGTAAAAAACAGCCAGTTTGCACAGCCACTGTTCGAGTTCTCGGGAGCTTGCGCAGGTTGCGGCGAAACACCTTATGTTAAACTTGTTACCCAGTTGTTTGGCGATAGGATGATGGTTGCTAATGCTACAGGTTGTTCATCAATTTACGGCGGATCAGCTCCTTCTACACCATATACAACCAACGCAAATGGTTGCGGACCAGCTTGGGCCAATTCATTGTTCGAAGATAATGCTGAATATGGTTTTGGTATGGCTATGGGAATTGATAAGCTCCGCAGCCGTATTGCAGAAAGAATGCAGCTCATTATCGACGGTGATTATAAAACTGATCTTAAAGAGGCTTGTAAACTTTGGATTGAAGGCATGCACAATGCGCAGTTATCAAAAGACGCTACTGCTGTTGTTCTTCCATTGCTCGAAGCTGCTCAAACTAATCTTACCAAAGAACTTGTTGCTTTAAAACAATACTTTATCAAGAAATCGGTTTGGATGTTTGGCGGCGATGGTTGGGCTTATGATATAGGTTACGGCGGACTCGACCACGTGCTGGCTTCAGGCGAAGATGTAAATGTTCTCGTTCTGGATACCGAAGTTTATTCAAATACAGGTGGACAGGCATCCAAATCAACACCGGTTGGAGCAGTTGCCAAATTTGCGGCATCAGGCAAGAAGGTTCGTAAAAAAGACCTTGGTATGATGGCAATGAGTTATGGCTATGTTTATGTAGCTCAGGTTGCAATGGGATCGAACCAGACTCAGTACCTGAAAGCACTTCGCGAAGCTGAAGCTTATCCGGGACCATCACTGATAATTGCTTATTCAACCTGTATTAACCACGGTTTGCATGCTGGTATGGAAAAAGCTCAGCAGCAAATGGACGATGCGGTAAAAGCTGGTTATTGGGCAAACTATCGTTTTGATCCAAGACTCGAAGCTGAAGGTAAAAATCCGTTCCAGTTGGATAGCAAAGAACCTGATTTTGCTTTGTTCCACGACTTCCTGAAATCAGAAATGCGTTACACCTCGCTCATGAAATCATTCCCTGGCGAAGCTGTTGAACTGTTCGACGCTGCACTCGACAATGCTAAATGGCGTTACAACAATTACAAACGCTTAGCTGCTATGGAATACGGTAAGTAATTGCTGATTCGTTTTAAATAATAAAAGCCGGGTTGCTGTAAAGCGATCCGGCTTTTAATTTGTTGGTATTTTAAAAATTTTATGATGAGCATCCCGGTTTTAGATCTGAGAATTATTTTTGTAATTTTGAAGTAACAATTTTAACTTAAATCAACAAATCATGAAAATCCTGTACCGGAATATCGCTGTGTGGAGTATCCTGTTTCTGACTATGGCAGTAAATGCTCAAACACTAACACCCAGGATTGTTTTTAAAGATGATCCGCAGACACATAACATGCATATCACTTCCGACGGTCAGTATCTGTTCACCTGCAATGGTGGTAAATCTGATTTGGGTCAAATTAGTAAATTTACGCTTGATGGTGTTAAAATTGCCAGTTATAAAACAGACCTCGATATGCGGTCAATCATGTTCAATGCCACAGATAAAAAACTTTACGTGAATTCATATGATCAGAAACTCTACAAAATTGATGATCTTGAGAAAGGAGTTTATACAGAGGTTTTCGATTTCTCCGAACGCAGCGAACAGTCGGTTCCGGCCTTTAGCGATAATGGTAAGCTCATTTATTTTATGGAATATGGCCAGGTATTTGTTTATTCATTGAAAAATAAAAAGTTAAAGGATACATTGTCAGGACTAAATTCCACGGACAATGCTGCCGACGGAGGAACTGCAATAGCTGTGGATAAAAAAAATATTTACTGTTGGGATGCCGGGCAGCAGACGGTATATATTTATGATCTGAAAGGAAAGTTCTTGAAATCGGTTAAGCTTAAACATGGTAGCTACGGATTTTCACTTTCATATGCCAACGGGCTTTTATGGGTTTCGGAGGATGGCAATTATGAAGAAGGAACCTGGTATGGATATGCGGTTGAATGAGTTGGGTGATAATCTTTTTCTTTTTTTTACATACCGAAGAATCTGTGACTTTGGAAAGGAATGTTAGATAGCAGCCTGTTAAGTCGCACTAAATACTGAATTTATTCTATAGAAGATAGATTGTCAAATATTGAAAAAAAGAAGTACTGAACTGAAATAAAAAAGAGCGGATCTTCTTAGACCCGCTCTTTTCGTAAAACTATATACACTATTTTATTTCAAATTCATAAGGCATAAGCGCCTGAACGCCTTGCATACGGCTCATCCGGCTCAGGTATTGGAAATAAGGATAAGCTGCACCCATTTCCTTTTTAAGCATAACTGATGCATTGTCGCCCGAAAATGTTTCCATCAGTTGTTCAAAAGTGTCTTTCTGTTCAGGGAGTTCCATGGTGCTGTAATCTTTCAGTTTAGCTAAACTTGCGGCTTCTTTTATGGCATCATTCAGTCCGCCAAATTCATCTACCAGTCCGAGACGTTTAGCATCAACTCCGCTCCATACGCGGCCCTGACCAATGCTGTCGACCTGGGCAACAGTAAGTTTTCGGCCTTCAGCAACGTGGGTAATAAATGTGCTGTAAATAGTTTCAATATCGTTAGTAATGATCATTCTTTCGGCATCGCTCATAGGTCTGGTAACAGGGATATAGTCGGCATACGGATTTGTTTTAACTTCGTCAAAAGTAATTCCGAGGTTTTTGTTGAACATCTCTTTCATGTTCGGGATAATGCCGAAAACGCCAATAGATCCAGTAATTGTATTGGGATAAGCGAAAATTTTATCAGCAGCACAAGCAATGTAATATCCGCCCGAAGCAGCAACATTTCCCATCGAAACTACAACCGGTTTTTCTTTTTTCGTCAATAACATTTCGCGCCAGATAACATCCGAAGCCAAAGCGCTTCCTCCCGGTGAATTAACCCTGAGTACCACAGCTTTTACCTTATCATCGAGGCGGGCTTTGCGAATAGCTTTCGAAATGGTTTCCGATCCTATAGACTCTTCATCACCTTCGCCGCTGCCAATGGAGCCGGTAGCATAAATTACAGCAATTTTATCTTTTGATATTTTTTCATCAGCCTCAGGAGCATTGGTGTATTTGGCTAATTTCATTAGCTTAAGGTCCTTGATTTCTTTAACATCCACGCGTGCTTTCAGCTCGTCGAGTACTTCGTCCTTATACATAAGTTTATCTACCATTTTCAGGTTTACGGCATCCTGCGGCGAGTTTATTTTGTATTCATTTGCTATAGCGGTAAGTTCAGCAACCGGAATTTTCCTGCTTGCCGAAATGCCTGCCAGTATATGGTTCCACATGCCCGAAATAAATGTAAGCGTCTGTTCCTTATTGGCTTCGCTCATTTTGTCAAGTGTAAACGGCTCAATGGCGCTTTTAAATTTACCGTGGCGTATAACTTGCGCTTCAACATCTATTTTATCAAGTAATCCTTTGAAAAACATCACCTGAGCAACCATTCCTTTAAACTCCATGTCTCCAGCGGGATTCAAATATATTTTATCCGAAACGGATGCCAGGTAATACGATTTCTGAGTGTAAGCTTCGGAATATGAAACAATGAATTTACCCGATTTTTTAAAGTCGAGAAGCGCATTCCTGATTTCTTCGAGGGTTGCCTGGCCGGAAGGGATATCGGTAAGTTCGAGAAGGATACCTTTTACTTTGTCATCAGCCGCAGCTTTTTTCAGTGTGCTGATAATATCGTTCAGGCCGATCCTTTTTCCTGCATCAGGACTGGCAAAATTGAAATGTGCAAAAGGATTATCTGACGAACGGTCGTTCACCGGCTGATCAAGAGTAAGCGTCAGGATTGTTTTTTCAGGAACCACTACGGCTTCTTTTTTCCCGACGGATACTGCCGATACTATAATCCCAAGAAAAATAATAAACATCAGAAATCCGGCAAGCAGAAATCCGAGCATTGATGCGAAAGTAAACTTAAAAAATTGTTTCATTTTTATGGTTGTTTAAGATTTGAATAATAAGACGGATATTTACGTACGAAGTTACAGTAATTGTATTGATTTAATTGCACCGGATGTTGTGATTTTCGCTGCAAGCTTCATTTGCGAAAAAGGCTTCAGTAAGAAGTTCTTGTTTCAAGGGTGTTAGCTTTTTGCTAAATTATAGTCATTTAAAGGATTATCACAAAAACTCAGAATTTGTTTTGCATTATCTGACGTTTTTTGTTTTCGGAAACAAATTTGTCTTTGCTGAATAATCAACCAATTTCATCAATAACTGTTCAAAACTTGCATGTAAAATCTATCACAGAATTTAAACTCAAATTGTACCTTTGGCCCGAACAAACTTCCGATGGCAAAAGTTTATTTCTCGACAGGCAGCAATCAGGGCGACAGGTTAAATTCGCTTGTTGAAGCAGCGAAACTGATTGAAAATCAAATTGGTACAATAGCCGATTTGTCACCGGTTGTGGAATCGGAGCCAATGGGCTTTGAGGCTGAAACGAATTTCTACAACCAGGTACTGCTTGTCGAAACGAAACTGTCACCACAACAAATAATAAAAACCTTGATCGAAATTGAGTTAAAGTTGGGAAGGGTGAGATCCGGTAAATCCTACAGCAGTCGAAGCATTGATATCGACATCCTGTTTTACGATGAAATTCAGGTAGCAGATGATAACCTTATAATTCCTCACCCGCGCCTTCATGAGCGGAATTTTGTGTTACAACCTTTGATATCAATTGCACCTGGTTTTATTCATCCGGTGCTAAAAAAAACGATTTCGGAACTGAGCAGCCTTTCATCGGATGCAAGCGGCATTACTATGGTTGTTACGAAAAATGAATTTAAAGAATATATGAACACCATTACAGCGTTGAATAAAGGTTGATGAATATTCCATACAATTACATAGCTATCGAAGGTAACATCGGTGCCGGCAAAACTACACTGGCAACCCGTTTGTCAAAGGAATTCAACACACGGCTTATCCTTGAACAGTTTGAGGACAACTCTTTTCTGCCAAAATTTTATGAAGATCAGGCCAGGTATGCTTTTCCGCTGGAACTATCATTTCTCGCCGACAGGTTTCAGCAGCTTAAAAGCCAGGTTGCGGTTCAGGATATGTTTCACCCGGTGACAATAGCTGATTATTTTATTCTGAAATCTTTGATATTTGCGAAGAAAACACTTAATAGTGAGGAGTTTACACTTTATTCGCGCCTCTTTTCGATAATTGAAAATGTTTTACCAAAACCTGATCTGCTGGTGTATCTTTATCTAGATATCGACAGGTTACAGTCAAATATCAGGATGCGTGGGCGGGCCTATGAGCAAAACATTGAAGATGACTACCTGCAGAAAATTCAGGAAGGATATCTCGATTATATAAAGCAGCAACAGGGATTACGCGTATTGCTGATAGATGCCAATCAGCTTGATTTTGTAGCCCGGGCAACAGATTACCAAAAACTAACGTCAATTATTATGAAGGAATATCCGGTCGGAATCCATCGTATTTCGCCCTGACGTGTTACAATTCAAATATTAATTTGCCCGTTTTAAAATTCCTGCAGGTATAATAATTATTCCGAACTTTACCCGGATAAAATCAATAAAGTAACGATGAATGTTGCCGCAATCATTATCATAATTATTCTTGCCGTATTGTGCGCAGGGGCACTTACACTGTATTTCGGTTTGCACCGGAAATTGACATTGTTAAAGCAAACTCAGAAAAACTTTACAGAAGAGAATGAACAACTGGTTGACGAACTCGACAGGGTTAAGGAAGAGTTACATCTGATCCGGTTGAAAGCGGGGGAGTCGGACAGGCTGAAATCTGCTTTCCTCTGCAATATGTCGCATGAGTTGCGCACGCCTTTGCATGCCATTATGGGCTTTGCCGGATTAATTGCAAATCCTTCGATGCCTGAGGACGATAAAGTTACTTATGCCAATATTATAAACCGGAATGTTGATTCCCTTCTCGAAATTATCAACGATATTTTTGATATTTCCCAGTTCGAATCGGGTGTTACAGGAGTTGAAACAGAATCAGTTAATATAAATGATCTTCTCAATTCGCTGCAGACATGGATAAACCTGGAAAAATCGAATGTGGGAAAAGTAGAAATTGTGGTAAGGGTGAATAAAGCAAATAAGGATCAGAACTTTTCGATTCTGACTGACGGTTATAAATTGAAAAGGGCTATGAGTCATTTGGTTTATAACGCGTTGAAATACTCCAACGAGGGCTATATTGAAATAGGGTATACTTTCAGCGGGAATAATATTATTGATTTTTATGTAAAGGACGATGGTATTGGCTTTTCGAATGACAAGCTGGAGACCATGTTCTCACGTTTCCGGCAGGTTGACGAAACTCCTACGCGGCAATACGGTGGTCTGGGACTTGGGCTAACGGTAGCTCAGAAATTTGCAACCTTTCTTAATGGCCGGTTGTGGGGCGAAAGTGAGCCGGGGAAAGGATCAACATTTTATATTTCAATACCATATTTAAAAACGGAGTAGGTGGTACTGTTTTTGACTAAGCCTTAAACAACAACGCTTCGTTTCGAATTAGTTTAGTAATGACAGCCCGATCTTACAGCAGGAATTGAATTTCGGATAAATCGCGTCGAAGGATTTACCATCAGTAAAAATATGTCTGTCTGCGTTGGCCGCAGTGGAACATTACCTATTCTCTTCTTTAAACAACTCATTTACTGCGTTTAGCAAAGAAAATTCATTTGCTTTGAATTTTGAAATAGAAAATACTTACTTTTGCACCCTCCAATGATCGGGGTGTGGCGCAGTTGGCTAGCGTACTTGCATGGGGTGCAAGTGGTCGTCAGTTCGAGTCTGACCACTCCGACTTACAGAAACAAGGCTTTCAGATTTTATCTGAAAGCCTTTTTCCTTTCAGGTATACACCAAAGTATACACAGAAAACCCGGTGCAGGTTCTTGAGCATGGATTTGTGTCCAGAGAATACAGAAAACTGCCGGCAGGATCCTGATCACGAATTTGTGTCCAGTCGACACAGAA
>CAYQTT010000005.1:0-312348 GCA_964420555.1 uncultured Lentimicrobiaceae bacterium
AGTCCTTTTCCCTTCTCCTTTTTTAAGGAGAAGGTGCCCGAAGGGCGGATGAGGTCAGAGAGGGGACCGGGGTGAGCTGGGAAAAGTCCGGTACTGGTTCCGATTTTAAAGATTGGACCATCGGAGGTCAGATTTTATATTATATAATTATTGGGTTGCCAAAATATCAGAAATAGCTGTATTCGGATTAAGGTTGCATCTATAGCTTTAACCTAAACGGGACAAATCAGGAAACACTGATGCGATGTTAGTGTAACACGCATCACAATGCAGGATGCGGGCGGGCAAGGGAAATTATTGCGAATTGTGTTAGACCCTTATGCCGCCAGCGTATTCAAAACAATGTGTGAATTATGCAATTAAAGCCCACAATTGTATAACATACAACCAGGTAATATGCCGCAACTTTACTGACAATTAAATAGATCCTTTTGGGAAAAAGGATACTTTTTGATCAGACTAAACACTAAGACTAAAAACATGAAACTTCTTTTCACATTATTGGCAGCTTTTCTCATAACCAGCGCTGCTGTTGCGCAACACGGAAATACACCTGCAGGACATGTAAGCATCGGGATTAAGGGCGGGTTAAATCTTTACAACATCCACAACGACAACGATGTTAAGTATGATTACAAGGTCGGGTATAATTTTGGCTTGCTTGGCCATATCCATTTGAACAAATCTTTTGCCATTCAACCGGAAGTTGTCTATTCCATGCAGGGTGCAAAGCAAACGGTAAACAATGTCACAACCAATTATAATCTGAGTTATATCAATGTGCCTGTGCTGATTCAATATATGTTCGACAATGGATTAAGACTCCAGGCTGGTCCTCAGTTAGGTGTGCTTATTGCTGCCAAATCGAAAACGGGTAGTACAACCGTTGACAATAAAGAGAATATGAAACCAATTGACATTGCTTTAAGTGTTGGTGCAGGCTATATATTTCCACCAACCGGCCTTGGTATTGATATACGATACAACCATGGATTAAGCAATATTAATGACACTGGTGATGTTACATCCACTAACCGCGGACTTCAATTAGGTTTGTTCTATATTTTCAGCCATAATGGCAAATAAGTTGTCCTTAAGCAAATTTACAGATATGGTTTCTGAAGTTCAGCAACCCATTTTTGAATAAACCCAAATTCAGCATTTTTTACCAATAGCTATTTGCGCAAGTAAATAGCTATTGGCGTTTTTAAAAGCAAGCAGACCGACCTTCGTAGAATATTTTCTCCCGACTACCCTGGTAACTGATATACGACGTATAGTTTCCTGTATTTGTATTTTTTTTATGTAGTAAGCTCAGCTATATGTAATTCTGTAACAGCTTGATCCTGCATCTATTTAGAATCAAATTAAATTAATTATTGGGGTGCAAACGCAGTAAAATGTACTTATATTTGTCAAATTCAACAAATTCATATATATGGAATTTAATACTCATTTTTATTTAGTTTTTGTTGAAACATTGTCTCAATATCCGAAATATACGATTCAGGCTAAATATAATTTTAATACGGCTGCATGCAGGCTGGCCTCCTAAACAAAACACCAATGGTTTTCATTTCATGGAGTCCGGATGCCATCATTTCATTAAAATTGTCAACGCCAATGAATCTCTAATCGAGAATTGCTTATGTAATTTATTGAACATTGAACTTTAAACTTTGAACTCCGAACATTGAACTTTTTTTTTAAACCTACCCGTCATTTATTATCATAAAAATTAACCAACAACTAAGATTAACCACTATGAAAAAATGTTACTGCATTATCGCAATTGTTTGTTTTTGTTTCAGTATTTCGTTTGCACAAAAACAGTCGCACCCTAAAGTGAGAGTCACCTTTAAAAACGGAATCGTAAGCAAAGGGACAAAGGCTTTAATTATGGACCAATCCATTTCATTTACAAAAGAAGGTTTACAGGAGACCTATCCGTTATCCGATGTCAGGATGGTAGAAGCAAAAAAAGGCAGTACTGTTTATTGGGCACTTGGTTGTGGTGGCGGCTGTCTGGCTATTTGCGCAATTACTATAGCTGCTAATGATCCTGCATCATCAGGTTATGAAAATAGTCAGTTAACCTCGGGTGCCGCACTTTGGACAGTCTTTTCGGTTGGAGCTGGTATCCTTATTGGTCAGCTTACTGATAAGTACAAACCAGTTTATACTTCGAACAGCGCCTATTGGATGAATCGGTTTAATCTAAATGTATCACCGGTACAAGCCACTAAATTCGCTCCCAATAATTATGGACTTACACTGTCGTATAAGCTATAAGTATCTTTCTGAAATCAGTATAACAGTGTTCCTGTGGAGTAGCAGAAGCTTTTCTATTGCTCCACAGGAATTTATCTGTTTACCGGTTTAGTCCAGTGAATTCAACACAATTACTGATAGTGAGACGAGAAAAACTACGATTCCTTTTTTTAATTTGTTTACTATTGCCTTTTAGCAGAGCAAATTCTCAAAGTATTGACATGATCATAAACTTTGGCGATTCATTGTTCCGCTTAAACAATACCAATGCGGCTTTAAACGAATACAACCGTGCGTTTTTCTTTGCTGATAACAGCGAAACGAAAGTTGAAACAAGTAAAAAAATTGCGGACTGTTATTTGTCAATAAATCAATTAAATATGGCCTTTGCTTACTATGATTCAGCACTCGTTTATTCAAGTACTGATAACAGTAAAAATGCCTGTGAATTAGATAAAATTTTATGCATAATCCTGGAGGAAGATTTTGCATACGGATTGAAAAAACTTGATGATATTAAACTATGTTATGATGATTACCTCGATCGCAGGAAAAAATTATATGCAGGTCTTTGCTATTTTGGTTTAACCAGATACAACGAAGCATTTGACTGCTTTTTTCAGGTTATTCCCCAAAACGATACATTGCTTAATGCACAACTGCTCCGGTTATACGAAGGACGGAAAAAACTATTGCGGCCCAATCCGGCAGTAGCAACAACAATGAGCGTTATTATTCCTGGCAGTGGTCAGGCATATGCCGGTAATACTAAGGATGGTATAAATTCACTTATACTTTTAAGCGCACTTGCTTCCATAGCACTTTTTACCCCCGTTCTGGATTTTTTTGTTATTCTGCCGTTTTTTTACCGCTATTATGTGGGAGGCATTTTAAATGCCAACGATCTTGCAAAAGTTCGCCGTAGCAGCAGGCAATCCGATTGTTATGCGGAACTGATTAAAATAATTGAAACAGATATGCAACTGAATACGCTATTCAGCAAGGATGCTGGCCCGCATAATTATTCTCAGTATCTGAATGATTCGGAGTCTGCGGCAAATGCAATGTTATCTTTCGCATTTTTATTCTACAAAAACTATGTTTCGTCGCAGGATATTGATGCCTGCGTTTTCGAACCTTCATGTTCAGTGTATATGGTAGAAACAATTCAGGAGAACGGAACAGCAAAGGGATTGCTCGATGGATTGGACAGGTTGTTGCGGTGTCATTCTTTTACCAATGAGCATGAATATACATACAATGTTTATACGCGGAGGTATTATGACCCTCTTTAGGAAACTGCTGCTTATCTTGTGCCTGCTGCAGGGAGTTACGCTAAATCTGTATGCACAGGATTTGTTGAATTATTCCAATTCGTTGAAATATGCCAATTACCTGTTCGAAAATAAAAACTACAATCTTTCCGCAATCGAATACGAACGGGTGACCTACCTGGAGCCAAACGACACCCTCGCGAAATTGCGAACGATTCAATCCTATCGCCTGATGCACGATTATAAAAGTGCAAGATACCGCCTCGAAACACTGTTTCCGTTAAACATGCCGGACTACCCAAAAGACTTTGCTATAGAGTATTATACAGTATTGTTTCACCAAAATCAATTCGATGATGCTTATGGCTTTATAAGCAAAAACAAAACTTTTTCCCGGCCCCAAAAAGCCGAATACGAACTTGGAGCATTATTAATGCAATACAAATGGGCTGAAGCCAAAATGGTTGGTGACGATTTTTTAAGCTCAAATCAGGAATCGGACAAATTTTGCAGTTTATACAATATTGCCCTTCTGGGTCTGGATAATAAATACAAAAAGCCGGGCTATGCCGCACTATTTTCTGCTTTAGTTCCCGGATCAGGGAAAGTATATACCAAAAACTGGAAGGACGGTATTTACGCCTTCATTTTTATTTCTACTTTTTCGTGGCTTACTTACAAGTCGATTTCCAATAATGATTTGGTTTTTAACAGTGTGTTTTACGGAACAATTAGTTTTAGTTTTTATCTGGCAAATATTTACGGTTCCTATAAAAGCGCGGGAAAGTATAACCAAAAACTCAATAAAAAAACAACATCTGAGGTTCAGCGTGTTCTTTTTGATCAATAATTGGAAATTGAGTTTACCGAATCAGACTATAAAAAACGTAACAACATTCATGCACCGCAACAAACAACGTTCACAATGAGTAACAGAAAGAGCTGTGGTTTACGTTTTTGTGTAATTCTCTTTTTGTTCCTCTTTGCGGAACCAGCCTTCACTGAGTCATTTTGTGCCGCCAATGACAAAAACGTTATTGATGATATTTACCGAGAAACGTACCATTTTCATTTCAGGAAAGTCGATTCGCTGATCCGTGCAAATGAGGTTTTATACAACGTAAATCTTGAGTTTAACCTTGCAGTTGTAAATTACTATTGGTGGCGGTTAATTTCCGGCGAACAGAACGGGAAATATGCTGATATGGTTGCGCAACGAATCGAAAAAATTGAAAAGGCTTATTCAGCAACGAATGCAAAAACCGGCGATGCCGAACGATTTTTCCTTGTTTCAATTTTTGCCTATAACGCAAGGGTAAGCCTGGTTGATAACTCTTATTTTGCTGCAATTTCGAACCTGTCGAAATATTATTCCTTTCTCAAAACATCAATTGGCTCTGAGCCCCGCTATACTCCTTATTATCTTACATCGGGCCTGTTTTTCTTCTTTACGGGTCTGGCAAAAGAAAGAGCTCCCTTGTTATCGCCGTTTATCAATCAATATTCAGCCGGTAATATGGTCACCGGTTATAATTATTTAAAAACCGCTTCAGCTTGCGATGATTGGAAAGTAAGCCAGGAAGCAAAGTATTTTCTGATGAAAATTAATTTTGATGTGTACAGCAATTATTCCGAAGCGGCAAAATACTGTAACCAGTTGCTGGGTGTTTATCCTGAAAATATGCTTTTTCAACTCTATATGTTTCGCATAAGCCTGGCGCTAAATCAAATGGCTTGCGCTAAAGCCCGGTTGAGTATTATGGAAAGTACCGCCAATGAAAATATTCATTTAACTGCTGATGAGAAGGAATTCTTTATCAGGCAGGCAAAATCCGCGTTAGCAGCGCACTCTGATAAATAGATTTTTTTTCAATTCAAATCAGGTATTGCGATGAAATCAGCAGTAGTTAAGCTGATATGCTTTGCAGTTAGGATTCCGGCAATGAATTTTTGTTTTATATCCGGGTGAAAATTGGAATTTATTCTGTAAAATCCATTTAAAAAATTCTCTTTTACCTTTATCTACTGACCTTTTAAATAGAATCCCACAAATAAAAAGGTTAACAGTACAATAAAAATTTTATTTAAATCAGAGAATATTTATTCCGGATTAGTATTTTGAAAATAATATATTCATATATTTGTATAAGTGAATGTATGCTATTACACTCATTCCTACCACTTACTGAAAGCAAATTTCACGCAAATAGAGTTTCTGATTTTAAATACCCGATAAACCTAATCCTAACCCCTTAAATTTATTGAAAATGAAAAAGTTACTGGCCATTTGTCTTACTCTGTTTTCTGCAGTTTTATTTGCACAGGACGCACAGGACACCCCTCGTTGCCCCAACGCCGAGCCTACTTACATTAACCGCATGCCTGGTTTTTACATTAGTGATTGCAAAAACAGCGACTATAATGATGCTGAGTTTGTATATTGGGTTGATGGGAAAGCAAATAAAATTAATAAGAGTGGTAAATACTACCATATTTTTTATTCCAAAAAAGAGGGTGAAACGCGCAAATTCAGTAGCGCACAGATAAACCAGAATTACAACAATGCCATTTTGAAAGTAAAGGGTAAAGTTCTGGATAAGAAGAAATCTGTATTCTCGGCCAGTATTGATGGGAAGGAAGTATATATTCAGGTTCATACGGCTGAAAATTCGACTGATGCAGGCAGTTATAATATTGAAGTTGTAGAAGTAGAAGTTATGCAACAGGATATTGCTGTTACTATGGATGAAGCTATTGACAAAGAAGGGAAAATTGCACTTTATGGTATCTTGTTTGATGTTGGCAAATCAGATATCAAACCCGAATCAGCCGAAGCCCTGAAGCAAATTACAGACTATCTGAATGCCAATCCTGCTGTAAAGATTTATATTGTTGGTCACACCGATAATACCGGATCTTTTGCAAATAATATCACTTTATCAAAAGCCCGTGCCGAAAGCATAAAAGCATACCTTGTTTCGACAGCCAAAATTTCCGTTGCACGGCTTTTTGCTGATGGCGTAGGCCCTCTATGCCCAATAAGCACAAATACTACTGATGAAGGGAAAAAATTAAACCGCAGAGTTGAAATCGTAAAACAATAAGCATAAGTCTGCGATCCTGTTTTTACTGATAGTAACAGGCTATCAGTAATGTGCATTGGCGCATTTTTAAGTTCACATTTTTCTAATCAAAACTCAATTCAAATGAAAAAACTACTGTTAACTTTATTGACAATTATCGTTGTTTTAACAGCATGTAAAAAGGACGAAGAGCAAACTGATACTACAGCACAGTTTATTGGGACTTACAATTCAACCTTAACAATAAAAGTTCCTGCGCTTTTATGGGATCAGTCGTATCCTCACACCTATACTTTTGCAAAATCACCTGAGGCTGGTAAAATAATTGTTACCGATGAAACCGGAGGAACTATGACAGCTACTGTTTCGGGGAATTCTTATACCTACGATAAAGAAACAATTACAGGTACCTCAGGAGGTGTGACTTCAACCTTTGAAATAACAGGCACAGGTTCAATTTCAGGAAACAAAATAACAGAGTCAGGAGCTTATAATATTATTTCTCAAGGTATAACTTATCCGGGCACCTGGTCGTGTGTGCACGTAAAAAAATAGGACCATTGTAAAACCCGAAATAATCTAAGTAAGGTTAAACCCGATAAAGTAAATCTTTAAATGTTTATAAAACATTGATTAGATTTACTTTATCTATTTTATGAGGTGAAATTCCGGATTAAACCTGTTTCGCTAAAAAATCAGAAATAATTACGCTTACAGGCGTAAAAAATGCGCACCAGCAATCGTATCCTTATCAGGATTTATCTGACTGATATTTGTTTACGATAGCTTCAATACTATCTTTTATAGAATTTAATTTATCGGCAAATTCCTTTGAATAAGCTTCTGAAGGTTTAGCAATGCTGAATGATTGTGTCAAAGGATAATCGGAAAGCAAAATAATTGCATAGTTAAGTTGGTACCTCACTTCGTTTGTATCAATGTCTTTCGTCAACTCCGCTGAGGTAAAATTTCTGTTATGCAGGTCGGGGTTTTTAATGCTTTCTCTTTCCGCTTTCAGAAGATAAAGTAATTCGGCAGCACGCAGTTGTGTTGTGTGTTGCTTTTCAATTTGTTGTTCGCAGCGTGCTAAAATTCCTTGAATCTTCATGCCAGTAGGTATTTATTGTAAGTTAGTGATGAGATAAACAAAAATGCTTTCGCAATGATTTCCGAAAGCTTCAAAAAAATTAAATGCGTAAACGAAGGTAAAGCAACTTTTTTAATTTTCAGTTCTCATCTAAGTGCTTGGCAAATATTGTAAGGACTGAAATACCACGATGGGCAAAAATGAGGCAATGCTTTATTCAGCTTTCTGTATATCTTTTTGGGTTAGAGTATCCGGAACATTCGGTAGCTGCAATCAGAAGGTTGGTGAAGTTCCTTTTTGATTAACCGGGGGTATAATTTGTTTCCCTTGCGAAATATAGATGGATGTTACTTCTAAATCCCCGTTTTCGGAATATAAACTCAACCAGTTATTATCCTCGCGGAACCATTTATCCTGGGTGCTGATGCTGATCACAAAGTCTGTGAATAGCTTCGAATTGATATTTTTCAGCACCACACCGCCGTTTTTTAAATTCTCGCTTCCGTAATTGATGTAAAGTTTCGGATTTGAGTCGCCGGAAATGCGCGCTCTTACTAACAGATAGTTGTTTTTTCGTAAATTGATATCAATCGGTTTGAAGCGTAAGCGTTTTTCCAAATCCCTGGCAAGGATAAAGCTTTCAGTATTTACTTCAACTACTGAATTGTCAATTATATATTTCCGAATCCGGGCTATCATTTGTCCGGGATACACTTCGCCCGGTTTTATATCGAGCGCATTTGAGTAAAACGTAACAGCCTGGTCGAGCAATAGCGACTTGTATGCCTTATCCCCATCGGCAATAGCTAGTTCGTAGGCTTCCTTTTTAGCCTTTGCACCGGCTGTTAAAATAGTTACAATTTCATTATGCCTGTCGCGTGGATAGTCTTCATCGGGTTTAAGAACCGATGCCATTTTGTATGCTTTCTGTGCGGTAAGTAAATCCTGTTTGGCAAACAAAGCATCAGCCTGGCTGATATAATCATTGTATTGCTGATCGAGCTTTTCCTTGTTGAGCGACAGAATACCGTTTATTTCAGTAATTTTTCCCCGGGGGTAACTTTCTTCAGGTTTAAACTCCAATGCCGATTGAAACCCGTCAATAGCCAATAAATAATCTTTGGCTACCAGTGCTTTTTCACCAGCCATTATGGCTTTTGTATAACTTTCATTTATGGCTTTCTGCTTGCTTAAAAAAGTATTTATTATTTCGATCTGCTCTTTGGGGTAGCTTTGTTCGGGCGATAAAGTCAAGGCTGTTTTGTAATCGGTTATGGCAGTTACAAAATCTTTATTGGTATAAGCCAGATCAGCACTGCGGATAGCATTATCATACTTATCCTGCCGAGCTTTTTGCTGACCCAGTTTTACATTAATGGCTGCAATTTTTTGTTTCGGGTAAGGCTCGCCCGGCTTTATTTGCGAAGCAGCTATGTATTGAAGCAGAGCCTCGTAATATTGTTTTTCATTAAAAACCCTGTCAGCTTCGGTAATGAGTTTACGGTAATCATCCTGTTTTTCGGCTGTAAGCCCAAGCAATGAATTTATAGTTTCTATTTTTTCTTTGGGATAGATTTCGACTGGCTTTAGTTTTAAAGCTGATTTATAGCCTGAAATTGCTTCCTGGTAGCTCTTTGCGTTAAAAGCCCGATCAGCAGCGGCTATGGTTTTAATATAGTTGTCGTTCAATGCTTTCTGCTGGCCCAGCAAATTATTGATTGATGCAATTTTATCCTTTGGGTATTTTTGATCAGGGCTTAATTCGGCTGCTTTCTTAAATCCGGACAATGCTTTTTCATAGTCTTTACTTTCAAAAGCTTTATCAGCCGAAAGTAAAACTGCTCTGTAGTTTGCCTGCGAAGTATTTTCCTCTTTTTGAATCAGGCTGATCGAATTTATCTGATCCTGTGGATATTTCTCAGCAGGTTTCAGTTTGAGTGCTGCCTTGTATCCGTTTATGGCATGAGCATAATTATTCTCGTCGCGGGCTTTATCAGCAAATTCAATCGCCTGATTGTATTTTTCCTGATCCGCATTAGGTTTACTCATGGGCGGTTTGCTGGCTGGTGAAGACGCAACAGCAGGTTTTTGCGACGGTATAGCCTGAGATTTTGGCTTGCTCACCTCTGATACTTTCGCTGAATTCTTCGCTACTGCTGATTCAGGCTGAGCATTTGCACTGAGGTTGCCTGGGGTTGATTCTGTTTTCTGCTTTTCTTTAGCCGAAATTGCTGCTTCTGCCTGTCCTTGTGTAATTATTTCAGTTTGATTTACTGTGCTGGCAACAGCACCATTTCGCACATCAGCAGTATAGTTTTTGCTTTCTTCTGTCAAAGCCACTGCCGGGATCAATCCCTTTTTATCCATTTCTTTGGTCTCAGCTTCAGCGGGTAATATGTTAGGTTCAACAACTTCCGGCAAAGTTTGTTTTTCAATTGAAGGGCTTGTTGTTGCTAATAAAGTATCCTGCAGCGAAGTTGAATTTTCTTTTTTTACAGCTATTTCAGTTGCAGGAACAACAGTTGGTTTTATGTTGTTTTTCGCTGATTTTTCTTTTTGAACAATACCCTGTATCTCTTCGATCTTTGTTTTTGGGTATGATTCATCCGGCATCAGCCACGAGGCATAGCGGTATTCGGATAAAGCTTTCGTGTAATTGAGTGCCATCAGCGACTTGTCGCCTTTGCCCACCGCTAAAAGGTATGCCTCCCTGTTGCTTGTATTTGCTGTTGAATATTTCGAAAGTTCAGTTATTCTTGATTTAACATAATTATCACCAGGCAAAATAGTCTCACATTTTTTAAAGGCGATAAGAGCAGCTTCAATATCCCCGGCCGAACTTAATATGTCGGCATTGGCAACAGCGGCATCATAGTCATCGGTTGAAGCATTTGCCTGCAGTTTAATATGATCAATCTTTTTGAGCATACTTTTCGGGTATGGCTCGTCAGGTTTGAGGGTGAGAGCTACCTCGTAATGTATCCCGGCATTATTGTAATCTTTCAGTCTGAAAAAAGCATCGGCATCAACAATAAGATTTTCGTAGGATCTTTCTCCGGTATGGCTGAAATGTAGCAAGTGATCTATAAGTACAATTCTTGCTGCCGGATAGTTCTCTTTTGACTTTAATTTTGATGCTTGTTCGTACCCTGTTCTGGCTTCAGCCCATTTTGCCTGGTCCATCAGGTTGTCGGCTTCCGTTATTAACCGTGTATAGGGATCCATTTCGGCGGCACTTTTTGCTTTCAATGCCGTTGTTTCACTTATCTTTTGATTTAACCAATGTTCCGATGGTTTCATTAAAAGTGCCTGCTGGTAAAAACTGATGGCTTTGTCATACCGGGCACGGTTCAGCGCTTTCGAGGCATGAATAAGGGTTATTCTGTAGCGGGTTTCGTTTTCAGGATCCGAAAAAAGTTTTGAAATATCATTGAGGCGTTCTTTCGGATATTGTGCCGCTGCGTCGAGCCGCAGCGCATTATAGTATTCAACATTTGCATTTTTATAATCTTTAATCGCTAAACAGCTATCGCCGCTGCGTATAGCTTTTTCGAAAAGTGGTCTGTTTTGGATTGGATTGGAGATTATTTTGTTGATCTGGTCAATTTTTTTTTCAGGGTATTTCTGACGCTGGTAGTGATTCCATGCCCTTTCATATTCATTTAAAGCCTGCATGTAGTTTTCGTCGAGCAAAAGTTTATCAGCGCGGGCAATGGCATCGGAGTATTCTTTATTCGGCTGAGCAGGAGTGGATTTCTGAGTATAAGCTGCATGAAATGCAAAAACCAGGAGCAATATAATTGAACTCCTGGATAGCAACCTCATCACATTTGTATCCTTATCAGGATAATTATACATACATCAATTCTAAAACTGTGGCAGTTAATTGCTTAAAACACCGGTGGCTTGCAATGGTTCAATACTCTGGTAAGTAGTTACCGTGTATATTTTTTTTCACCATGGCAACCCGGGAAACAGGACCCTCCGTTTTCGGCGGGCGTAAACCGTATGGGTAGTTCCCAGTCGCCGAATGTAACCTTCTCTTCGATAAGGTGCTCATTGGCTGAAGCATGCACATTGTGGCAGATAACACAACTCCGCGACTTTTTCCCGGTCATATGTACAAAATGAAGATTCCGGTCGCCATCCCTGAAATTGGTAGCAGCATCGGTTTTTGCCACTTCGAGCAAATCGCTGTCGTGACATTCCCAGCATAAACCAAACGTATCCCTTACAGCCGGAGCATAATTGCCTTTCGGGAACGAGCTGATAAGTAAATAATTATTTGCCGAAGCATGTGGCTGATGGCAAACCACGCATCCGTTTTCGGCAGGCGGGTGAATTACTTTTGCATTGGCAAGAAGGCTTTTGATGTTTACCGCTTTCGCACCAGTGGATGTAACATCTTTATTGTGGCAACTGAGGCAAAGTTTTTTCTGTTGTGCAACCAATAGATTTTTCTCATCGGATGAATGCGGCGAATGGCATGTAGTGCAACTATTCTCTATTTTCATCGCTTCATGTACGTTTGTGGAAGCGTCGAGGTCAGTTTTTACTTCAGCATGGCACTTGTAGCATAATTCAGGCATGTTTTTAACAAGGTTCAGACCTCGGGCACCGTTTACAGTATGCTCCTTTATATCGACAGTATGACAGCTCTCGCATGATTCGGCTGCAGGCCCATGTTGTAATTTGCTTTCAAACAAATCGCTGTGGCAGTCGGCGCATTTCTGTTCTTCGCCAGATAATCTGGCATTTTCAACCATGGGATGGAAATCCTTTTGGGATATAGCAGTCCGGTCTATAAATCCGAGCGCAACGACAAAAGGAAGCAAAACAAATAGAAACAATGATCTTTCCATAGTTAAAATTTTCTGACGAGTTTAAAGTAAATCCCTTTAAAATTAATGGTTTCACCAACATAATTCCGCTTATAAACTTCCACTCCTGCTGCCACATACAGTCGGTTAAATGAAGAGTTTATTTCGGCCTTTGCTGTCATGAGATCAAGGTCGATGCCACGCCCGGTTTGTTTTCGATACATTAAATCCAGGTTAACATTTGTGCTTTTATACACAGTATATATTGCTTTACTGCTAAAATCAAGGTATTTCTGATATTCTGGCTCAGGCTGATCAAGCATAACATAATCCTGCTTATTTGCGGTAAGCATAAACATGAATTTCGTGCCGACATTTTCCTGAAAATTTAAATAATACCGCCACATATGATAAGGCAGAATGGAGCTTTTATAATCTTCATATTCAGCTCCTCCGTTTATAAAGTCAAAGTCGAGGCGCAATCCGGCCAGGTTTTGCGTGAAATAATTTAAAGTCACAAATTCAGTGCTTACAAGGTTCGAATAATCCTGAGTAGAAAACCTGTAATAAAATGAAAGCAGATTATTAAAGAGGTAAACACTGCTGTTAACTACATGCGAATTTGCGTCATATTCATATGACCCCGGTTGGGTAGCTATATAGTCAATCTGTATTACTGAATTGTCGGCTATCAACCCACCCGGTATTCTCCGGATTTCGATATATTGGTTTCTTTCGATGAGGATATAATCCAATCCGGGTTCATATATTAGTGTTCCGGTTAAATCTTTAACTACTACCGACTCCGGTTTAATATCTGGCAGGCGTAACAATACTATTTTGTTGTCCGATAATGTATATTGCTCGTTTCTTATTGCAAGGTCCGATGGATCCGACGTGTAATTCTGGCGGTATTTATCATACTTATACGAAACCGAGAGTTGACCGCGGGGGATCTTTTTTGTGTAATTCAATTCAAAACCGGTTTTGGTATTATGCTCCCTGTAAATTGTATGATTAATATGATTGTATTCAAAATTAATCCTGGTTTGCAGGCTTTGATAGAGCTTGTGCTGCAGGGTACCGGTGACATTGTTGTGTGTTAAATCACTGGCATCATAACGGGTTTTTACAAAATTGTAATTGCTGAAAACTGACAAATTCGCCGGCAACTGAGCAAAAATGCCTTCGCTGGCATGAAATCGTTTAATATTTGTATACCCGCGCTGGTATAAATTCGACATTGTTGTGTTTAGGGTGAATTTTTGTTTTGTGTCGATATTTATACGACTGGTAAAATCGATGTTGTCAATAGTATTGGCTATGCGGAACAAATTCTGGTTTACGTTTACATTGTCATCATGCGAATACCGCAGGTCATTCCGGTCGCGGTTGGTAAACGATTTACTCACTCGGGCTCCGAAGAGATTCTGATCTAATGTATACTTCCGGCCCGACTCCAATTCTTCTTCATTCCATTTCTTATTGTGAAAATCAATAGTCACCGGGAGGAATTTGTTGTTGTAATTTAATATGCTGCCCCAATTCCGGTCAATTGATTTTATATCGGTTAGGTTTTCGCGGGCGAAATAGCGTTCCTCGTAGTTTCCGAAAACATTAAGTGTAATATTCTTTTGCTGAAAGAATGTAGCACTGATACCGCCGATTTTTTTAATTGTACTTACTTCAGCCTGATCGGGGATAACCAGGAAGTTGTCGCGGCTGGTTGCAGGCATATATCCCGCATCAATATCAAGCGTTAGAAAATTTTTGTTTAGTATTGAACTGTTAGTTCTCAAAAATACTCCTCCGGTAAGGAAGGAACTTTTCTGATATTCATTTATTTCGGGACCTGATCTTTGTTGTTCCCTGTAAAACCCGTTCAACAGAAATTCTCCGGTAACAGAGTGAAGTTTCCAGAAATACAACGACTTGCCTGTGTTTTGCGAAAAAGCCTCACCTGCCGATATCAGAAATACCAGTATAAATAACAGGTGTTTAGCTTTAGCATTCATAGGCTTAACGTAAAAAATTGCTATCGTCTCCTCCGTGCGGATTATGGCATTCTGTACAACTTCTGTCATTAATATCGCGGTGAGCAATATTTTGAGTAATACCTGCACTTTCGTGACAATGCAAACACTGCGACTGACCTGTACGTAGCAAAAGATCAGCGTTTAACGACATATGAGGGCTATGGCAAACGGAACATTGTCCTCCTTCAACAGGGCCATGCACTACCTTGTAACGTGTGTTGAAATCTTCATGGCACTGGTAACATAAACCAGGCATGCTTTTTATGAGCTTACCCATCGTATTCTGATCGTGGCACGAATTGCACTTTTTATCCTGGTAAGGCGAATGCATTTGCATTTGCGGAGCGGCCTTCACCTGGTTTAGCGCTAAAACTAATGAATCAGGGTTGTTAAGTGAATCGCTTGCCTGCGTAGTAGCTGAATTGGCAGGATCAGGAACTCCATCGAAGAAAAAAGACAGGAACTTGTAATTGTTCGTGGTCGAACATCCTGACAAGTAAAGCAATACCACCACCATCAGCACTTGAAGTAAATGCATTTTGATGCCTTTTTGCTTCTTTTTTATTGACTTATCGAACATTGCACACTATATAAATTACATTTATATCCGGATATTGATCTAAAACATGGGATCTTTCCTGTCCCCTTTTTTTCTGCTTGTTTTCCTGACGGGTTTTTGCTTTTCTTTCACACCTGCTTTCCTTGGTTCAATAGCACCATAAATCGTTATTTTATCTGGCCCAAACTGGTTGGTAACAAAAACCAGGTATTTCAGATTGTACTCCGGATCAACATATTTCCCCAAAAACCTAAGGTTATCATAATCGAGGGTAACTTTAGCCGGTAGCCACATATCGCCCGGACCTTTGTAATTGCCTCCGAAGTACATAAGTAAATCACCACTTTTGCTGAAAATCTGGGTATTCTCAAAGCCAGCATCAACAACATATAAATTGGTGTCGCGGTCAACAGCTATGCCTTTGGGGCGCACAAACTGTCCGATACCCTGACCGTACGAACCTATTGAACTCAGGAATTCACCTTCCTGTGTGTAGGTTTTTATTTTGAAATCGCCAAAGTCGGTAACATATACTTTATTGTTGGTCACATAAAGGTTTGTTGGTGAAAACAAACTTCCCGGATCGCTTTTATTTACTTCGGGAAATGTACTAAGGAGGGTATAAACCGAATCGTTAGCATACACATGTACCTGGTGGCCAGCCAGATTAGCAACATAGATTTTGTCGTTTTCAACAAATACATCAGTGGGCTTAAAGTTTTCAGCTTCGCCAAAGCAACTGATGTAGTTGCCGTTTTCATCAAAAACTACAATCTGTTTTCTTTCGGAGTCAGCTATGTAACGTTTTCCTGTTTTATCAACGAAACAGTTAACGGGCACCCTGAGTTCGCCCTTACCTGTAGGTATGAATTGCCGGAATTCATTTTTCTCCATATCAATGACAACAAGGCCACGGATGTATGTATCACAAATAAAGATTTTCCCGTTAGCTACAGCAATTCCATAAGGCTTATTGATTTTTATATCTTCAGCTTCGCCAAAAATGAATTTCGAAAACGAATTGCGGTTTCCGGTTACATCGCGCGAACTGCTTATGCGGGTCAGATATTGAATACGCGCAGTATCAGGCGGCGGCGGATATATTACCAGGTTATCAGCTCCGGTTCCTGATGTAATCGATCGGTTGCATGATATAACCAGAGACGCAAGAATCAATAACAGAATAGTTTTAATTGCCATTTTCTAATTGTTCCTTTCAGATTATTATTGTTGGATGTGTATTGGCACTGGCATTGAATCTACTCCTGAATGGCAGAAAAAAAGGGCGAAAACAATTCGCCCCTTCAGTAATATTCGTTAATCCACGAATATTCAAATCTCTTTATTTATCATGGCATGTTAAACACAAAGCACTGGCAGTATTGGCTTTCAACAACAAGCCATTAGCTGTTCCGGCGCTGTTATGTACATCATGACATGAGGAGCATTGCATTTTATTACCGATAAGCATTGTCGCGCTTATAGTTCCACCTAAACCTGATTGTGTATTGGTTGGATTGTAAAGGCCACCGTCAGCAGCAGCAAGAGCAGCATCGTAGGTGATTGAAATAGGGTGATCGTTGCTTAAATCAGTTCCCATTAAAGCTCCGCCAGTCATTACATTTGTTCCTGAAGTTACACCACCGAAATTTTCGAGGGCTACAGTTCCGTCGTGGCAGCTTAAGCAAAGTTTGGAACTTCCATCAGGCTGACCGGCAACTGAATTCATTGTTGCTGATGAGTACATTGCATAAGTTGCAACTGTCGAAAGAGCATGGTTCCATAGCGGCGCATTAAGAACTGTTGTGTTTGCATTATGAGGTGTATGGCAAACAATGCAGATTTCAGTGGTTGTATTCCAGCTTTGAGTTGAAAAATCATGGGCTGAACCAGAGATTTGTGCTTTGCCAAATTGTGTGAATACAATCACGGCAACTGCAGTAAGTAAAAGGTGGAGTTTTTTCATTTTGTTATTTTTTTTAGAATTTTTACAAGAATAGCTTAGTTCGAAATCAGAAAAACAAAAAACATGCCAGTATGTGAATATGATTCATTATCAGGCATATATGTAAATAATTCTGATTGAGCTATTAGTGCTTTCCATAAAATGATACCAATCGCTAACTATAACTTCCTTTATTTTTTTAAAAGTATTTTTGTAAACAAATACGTGGAACTGGTAAACTGTTAATTAACAGCAATATACAGTGAGTGGATAAAAATTCAAATTTTGGTAATCAGGTAACCCGGGTCATAATAAAAACATATTTCCTGCAATTACAACTTAGGATTATTCCGGAAGTGCTGATTTATATGGAGTTATTGACATATAATAATAATTCGCGTTAGCGCATTAGTGTTTTGCAGTTGGGTTTTAAAATTGTGGGTTAAATAACCCAACGCCATGGGTTATTTAACCCAATCCGGTTAAAGCCTGTATTTTTTTACCTTATACCTGAGTGTATCTCTCGAAATCCCCAGAAGTTTGGAGGTTTGAGTCTGGTTGTTATTCGTTTTTTGAAGAGCTTGTTTAATGATTTGTTTTTCAACATCATAAAGAGAGAATCCTGTAGAAGGAATTTTTAACTCAAAAGGTGAAAATTGTTCGTCGGTTGCATTAGTCTCATTTACTGATACTTCATTATCAATGGGAGTGGCTGGAAGTTTGTGGTTGTCGTGAATAGAAACTATCTCAACCGGAAGGCTATCAGCCTGCAAGGTGTTCATTGTTTCGAGAATAACGGCTCGTTCTATTACATTTCTTAGTTCGCGAATATTACCCGGCCATGTATATTTCATTAGTAACTGCAAAACCGAATCATTAAATTTAGTCACGTTTTTTTGAAACTGCTGGTTGTAGTGTTTTACAAAATATTTGGCAAGGATAGGAATGTCCTGCATTCTTTCACGCAACGAAGGAAGTGTAATTTGAAACACTTTAAGCCTGTAGTATAAATCTTCCCTGAAAGTTTTATCATCAACGGCTTTTTTCAAATCCCTGTTAGTAGCAGCAATTATCCGTATATCAACAGGAATATTTACAGTTCCGCCTAACCGTCGGACAATTCTGTTTTCGAGAACTCCCAGTAATTTAATCTGTGTGGCCTGGTTGATTTCGCCTATTTCATCCAGAAATACAGTACCTCCTTCTGCAATTTCGAAGAGCCCTTTTTTAAGATGTTTAGCATCAGTAAATGCACCTTTTTCGTGTCCGAAAAGTTCACTTTCAAGCAATGTTTCAGGAAGGGAGGAACAATTGATAGTTACAAAGGGTTTCTCGTTTCGGGTACTCTCATTATGAATGGCATGTGCAAACATGTCTTTCCCTGTACCACTCTCGCCCAGCAGGAGTATGGTAGTGGATTTTGTTTTTGCAATTTTTTTTGAAAGCTGAATGATTTGCTTAAAAAGAGGCGATTCGCCAATGATGTGGTCGAATGTTATTATATCTTTTTGCTGTCGTCTCAGCAATTGGATTTCTTTTATGATACTAATCTTGTTTTTAATGTTGTCCAGGATTACTTCAACTTCCTCAAAAGCAAACGGCTTGTTTATGTATTCCGTAGCTCCGGCTTTCATAGCATTTACAGCAGTTTCAATTGATCCATAAGCTGTCATGAACACGATTATGGATTCGTCATCCAATGATTTAATTTTTAAAACCACGTCTAAGCCCTGCATCGCCGGTAGTTTATTATCGACAAATACAACTTCAGGGCGGTTTAACTCGAAAAGCTTAATTCCCTCTTCTCCTGATTCGGCAACGAAAACAACATATCCTTTAGATGTAAGATGTTTTTCGAGTGACCACCGAATCAATTTCTCATCCTCGATGATAAGAATTTTTAACTGCTTCATGCAACGTAATTAATTAATTTGTGACTGAAGATACGGTTTTTAAACAGGCAATAAAATAAAAAATGTGCAACCTGCATCCGCGTTATTTTCATACCAGAGTTCTCCGTTATGTTTCTCGACTATATCTTTCGAAATTGCTAAACCCAAACCGGTACCTTTTGTGTTTGTTGTATAAAAAGGTTTAAAAATTTCGGCTCCTTTCTCATTAGGTATGCCATTGCCATTGTCTTTAACTGAGAGGACCACTTCTTTTTTTAATGAATTGTAAAAAGTTTTGTAAGTAATGGTGCCCTCAGCGGGTATTGCGATTATTGCATTAAAACTTAAATTGAGCAGTACATTTTCTATTAATTCATGATCAAAAGTAAATTGAGGAATATTGGGTGACAGTTCGAGTTTGAAATTAATTGTTTTTTCATGAGCCTGATTTTCCAAAAAGAAAACCAGCGATTTGATAAGTTCATTAATGTCGCCCATGGTACTCGAAAGATCTTTGGAGCGCGAATACTGAAGCATATTTGAGATAGCCTGATTTACCCGGTTAGCCTGCCTTTGAATTTCTTCAAGAATAGGTTTGTTTTCCGAATCTTTCATGTCGGCAACAATAATTTCCATGGCTCTCGCAATGCCTGTTATAGGATTTCTTATTTCGTGGGCTATCCGGGCCGACATTTCGCCTATAGTTGCAAGTTTCTGTGAGTTTTGTAATTCTTTCTGGTGGTAAATCTGTAGTTGATTTTGTGCATTATCGAAAGTTTCGAGCATCTTGTTAAAATCTTTACCCAAAGTGCCTAGTTCCCTCACCTCTGGTATTGCAAGCCTGTTTTCGAGGTGGCCTTCATTTACCAGTTTTATGGCTGTTCTGAATTGGTTCAGCGATTTCCTTATGTACTTATAATGCAGGAATGCAACTAGAGTGAAAATGGTAATTAGTATTGCGAGCGTGTAATAGATACTGAAATTTTTGGTTAGTGCAACAATTTGCTGGGTTTCATTATTGGATATATCCATCACAATCATACCCAGATTCTTTTGCCCCTGTGGCTTATGGCACGAATGGCATGTTGGGGTATTTTGCAAACGAATAAATATTCGATAAAAAGGTACAGGAGCGTTCTGATAGTTTGTAATTGAGATATCCTTATCATTCGCATACAATCCGGCAAACTTGGTTGTATCCTTATTGAGAGAAGAGTAGTTTTTGGGATATATCACCTGTGACCTGGAATTAACCAGATAAGTGCGGAGTACTTCCTTATTCTTTTCAATGTTTTCGAGTATCGATTTTATTGGTTTCCCTTTATGCTGACTGATTGTAAAATAATACTGGTCGCGGAGCAGATTGATTTGGTTATAAGTCTCTTCGGTATGATTCAATAACTTGTTGCTCAGGAAAATATTAAAAAGCGTAAACGAACCAATAGAGAAAATTGAAACTACCAGTATTATAGTCCCAATAATCTTAACCCGGAAACTGATTATTTTCATCTGTTATTATTTATTTTTACGGGTCACTACTTGTTGCGATTAATCGGGATGGAATACGCCAGAATGATCATAATATCATCTACTGTTGGTGATTTAGTCCAATCATGGCTATTTCATATTAATATATTTTAAACATACAAAGCTAATGAATTGATGCTAGTAACTCAGGGGATTATGATTTTCTCCGTGGCATGTGAGATAACAGCGGCCTTTGTATAATCCCTGGTCATCGAATCGCCTGATACCGCTCGAGCTATTATTGATAATTCCTGTCCAGAAATTTATAAGGTTAGTATTATTTGTACTGTTTCCCTGTGTACTGCTTACACCATGTGCGTCGTGGCAGGCATTGCAGGGGGTTCTTTCTCCAACAATGTGTTTACTGTGTTCTTTAAAAGAATTATCCCCCAGAATGGAAGTGCGGCTATGGCAACCGTAACACAATGCATATGCTGCGGCTGATTCAGTTGTATTGTCGGCTGTTAAATATTGTCGTTTTAATATTCGCGGATAGATTGAACCATGAGGGCCAGCAGGTGAGCCTACTCCGTCGCTGGCATGGCAGTCAGTGCAATAAATCCTGCTGGTAGTTGTCCAGGGAGCTATCAGGCTGGGGACATTTGTATTTACGCCAACTGCTGCAACAGAATGATAGGACGGATTGCCCGGTGCAAATTCCAAACGCGTATTATTCTGAACTATAACCCTTGGCGTTGCAGCAGCAGGAGCCCCGGCACTGCCGGCATGACAGCGATAACAGATTTCGTAGGAATTAACAGCAGGATTCACCGCCACGCCGCCCTGGTTAATGCCTTTAACACCAGCCAGAAAACCGTTTACAGCAGGAGCCACAGCACTTTGGTTTTTAGCTGCATGCGGATTATGGCAATCAACACATTCAACATGCATGCTTGTAACCTGCGCAGGCTCGTTGGCAACGTGAACATTAAGATAGTTTGTAATATTATGCCTGTATGTTTTGGCGAACTGAACCGCAATATTTTTACCGGCAACATTACCATTATGGCAATCCAGGCAATTGCTTTCTTCAGCCTGATATTTTAGAAGCATAATGTTACTTGCTCCGTTGTGTGGATTATGACAACTTTCGCAGGCATTTTGAGCTACAGTAGTCATTGTAGCTTGCGTATATGGCCATGGATCAGGGGGAGTGCCATTCCATGTTTTTGTGGATGTATTATGACTGCTTGCTGTCCAGTATGTGCGCTGGTGGCAGCTGTTACAAAGATTTGAGTTTTGTGATGTTACTAATAAAAAGTCGGAATAAATATTTTTGTGAGGATCGTGACAGGAAGTGCATTGTACTTTCCCGCTTTTCAGCGTTACAGGAGGAGTTATCGTTGCAGGATCTTTCAACTGTCCGTCGGCAGCAGCCAGCGCTGCGTTATACAGAAAGGAAACAGGATGATCATTCCTCAGGTTTTTTGTAACATTGCTTACACCTGAAGGCATAAATGTACCTGTCGAAATATTAATAGTTGTGGGCCTGCTGAGCACACTACCCAGAGCAACTGTGCCGTCGTGACACGAAAGACAGAGAATTGTGGATCCGTCGGGCTGTCCGGGTAAAGCATTAAGCATTGAGCTGGTATAAAGTGTATAGGTTAAACCGGGATCATTTCGGTTCCAAAGCGGGGCGACCGGTCGGCTGTTATGAGGTGTGTGACAGAAAAGGCAAATTTCAGTTTCGCTGGTTGCCTTAACTGTTCCTGTTCCGCTTACCGAAAGATTATGTTTGGTTGTTGTGATGGATTGGGCAAAAATAGCTGCGAACGGAAGCCATGTAAAAAGTAGCAGAGTGGAAATTATTAGTTTTTTCATAATCCTTCAGCTTTAATCAGTTTGAAAACCTGTATCCTTGAGTTGTACGTGTCAGCCACATATATGGTATTATCATCATCGATAAAAATACCCGAAGGCATCCAAAACTCACTATTACCATGGCCCTGGGCACCAAATTTATAAAGGAAATTTCCTTTTGTATCAAATACCTGAACCACATGAAACAATGCATCTACAACGTAAATATTGCCAAATGAATCGGTTGCTATCCCTTTTGGCCTGGCCATAAACCCGCTTGCATCGCCGGCTTCCCCGAAAACAGAAATTACTTTTCCCTCAGTATCCAGAACCTGAATCCTGAAGTTCATGGCATCGGTGACGAAAATATATCCTTTACTGTCGATCCAGATATGAGTAGGGTAATTGAACTCACCTGGCGCATTCCCTCTGTGCCCAATCCTTTTTATTATTTCTCCTTTTTCATTCAAAACGGCGATACAATGAGCTTTGGTTTCAACCACCAAAATTTGCTTCATTAATGACGAGTAGGCAATGCCTGTTGGTTGTTCCAACACCAGCGAATCGTTTAACACTTTGAGCTTTTTGCCGGCTGAAAACAAGTAAATTTTCTGAGCATGCGAATCAGTAAACAAAATGTCGGAATCAGTAAAAGAACAAACTCCTACTAATGACGATAGATCAGAATTAGTTTTTGAAATAGAGTGGGGGATTTCACCCACCCCTTTGCTGATTTGAAAAACTGCTTTGTTCCCTTGATCAAGCACCCAAAAATCATCAGGTGAATTAGCTATAACAGAAACCGGATTGATTAATTCAGGTGGAGTATTACCAAACACAATGGAATTGAAGTGATCTTTGAACTTCTTTTTTCTGGTTTTGTTATCGCCCGAAGGCCAGTTACTTACCCATTCGACACGCAGATAAACTGATTGATCAGGACTATGTGGATTTATTGAATCCTGTGCATTCCCGTTGAGGTGTATCCCAAACAAAATCACGAAAGCAATAACTACATAAATTACGAAATTTTGTCTGCAAGGAGCCATAATGTTTGAAAAGGTGTTGTGCGAAAATAATAGCATTCTGATCATTAAACTTTATGCAGTACAAATTCCATGCTAAAGCAGAAATTACAGTACAAAAAAGGCTTTATGCATCTGTATTCCAGTGTATTAAAAATGTGAAAATTTTTTATCTCATTCTTTTTCCGAAGGAATATTGGTTGCAGCCGGCTTACTTGTTAGTCTATGCTGTTTCAGCCCCGAAACAACAATAAGCGCAATCAGCGAAAGTATTAGCCCCCAGGCCCATAGCGGGAATACAGGCGTGTCGCCTGCACCATAACTGTGCAGTCCTTTCGAAAGGTAATAATTAACACCAACAAATGTCATAATTACGCTTCCGAAACCAAGTACCGAAGCTACATTGAAGGCATATGTGCTTGCCAGTTTCGGAATAAAACGCATATGCAGCACCAAAGTGTAAGCTATTACTATGATAAGTGCCCAGGTTTCCTTTGCATCCCAACCCCAGTAACGGCCCCAGGATTCGTTAGCCCAAACACCTCCGAGGAATGTGCCAATAGTAGCCAGAACAATGCCGATTGTGAGGTTCATTTCATTTATATAGGTAAGTTCGGTAATTATTAAATCAAGACGTCCCTCGTTTTTAGGATTCTTAAACAGATTGATGGACAGGTTTATTAAACCCAGGAAGAATCCCAGGCCCAGGAATCCATAGCTGATAGTAAGAGTAGCCACATGAACGATAAGCCAGTAGGATTTGAGTACAGGCTGAAGGTTAGTTAATTGCGGATCGTAACTGCTGTGACTGGCTGTCATGAGCATAAAGAATGCCAGCAAAGCTGTAGCTGCAAGTGTTATTTTCGAATACCTTAAAAAACTGAAGCCTGCCAGCAAACCACCCCAGGCAACCAGTAACAGCGATTCGTATCCGTTACTCCATGGTGCATGGCCAGTAAGGTACCAGCGAAGTATAAGGCCGATTGTATGGTAAACAAAACCCAAACCAAGCAACCCAATTGAAATAGTAAGCATCCATGTAATAACCTTACTTTTTTTAACTTTAAGGTTATCAATAAAGGCAAGTAAAAGCAATACCATGCTCAGTAAAGCATAGAAATTCCTCAGTACTATGAATATCTGCAGTTTATTGTACAGAATTTCGGTATTGATTTTTGATTCGGAAGATAACAGTTCATTACCGGCTGACTTACGCTGAATACTGCTTATGTATCCCAATATTCTGTCGGCTTTGGAGTAATCACCCGTGGTAATTCCTTTTGAAACTTCGGCTATGTAGGCAATCATAATATTGCGATAATTAAACTGCCTGAGTTGAAGGTCGTCATTTATAATACTCATTACGCCGGTAAGGGGAATAACTGATGCTTTATCATCAACACTCACCCATTTATTATTGTCGGAGGTTTGATCAGGAAATATTTTTAACATGCTCCCGTTTATCGCCATGGCAAAAATGTTCATGCGCTCATCCACTTTGATTATTTCCTTGTCAAAGCTGTTCTGTTCGGATTGTTTTTTCCTGAAGGCTTCATCAACAAATTTCTGAAGTTTATATTCGTTGTTGCTTCCGAAAAAATCAAGAAATGTTGCGTATTTCGAATTTACCCCGATAATATCCTGTACTGATTTCTCCCTAACATAAATTATTTGTTGCTGTTTCCAGAAGTCGGGAAATAGAATCATATCGAGCAACACCTGCATGGCATTCATTTTGCCTTTGCCTTCGATGTCAAATTTATCATTCCTCGAAATTTTATGCATCACATCATAGGCAAGCGAATGAACCGGCTCAAAACGGCCATCATAAGTCTGGCTTAACAAATGCCCGAATTTATCGGCATGATCCAGCGAAACCGGTTTTTGTGGTGCCTGCTGTGCTGCGGATAATAAAGTGAATCCAATAAGAAATACTGATAGCAGCACACTGGCTTTTCGCTTAAGCTTAATTTCGTTGATTCTGCGTGCCAGCCAGTAAAAACGCGAATGTTTGTTAAAAAGAGTAAGTATAAAGCCAATAATGAGAAGTAGATACCCGAGATAAGTTATAAGCGTTCCGTAATAATCATGGTTCACGGAGAGTATTGTCCCTTTTTCATCCTGATCATAGGATGATTGAAAAAACCGGTATTTATTGTAATCCAATACATTATTCATAAAAATCCGGTGGTCTTCGTTTAAATTATTTTTTGCATCAATAAGCGTAACCTCGCTGGCATAGGACGAAGGGCTCATGGAACCGGCATAATGATCGAGGATGAAATCATTAAGTTTTATGGCAAAAGGCAACTCGATAGGCATTTCTCCATAACCGATTTGTATGGGTAACCCTTCGAAGTTAAAACTCTGCAGGTTCATTATATACCCCGGGCCACCAAAAACAGCAGCCTCATGTTTGTTGCCGTTAATTGTTACATCCAACATCAGTAGTTCACTGCCTTTGGCATCAGGCGCTCCAGCAATCCACTGTATCTGAGCATTTTTATGCAGTGCTGTTAAATGAAAAACCGAGCCTTGCATGCCATAAACTTTTTCCGACTGAAATTCGGTAACTGTTTTTGCAGCAATAGTATCTTCTGCCTGCATTGACATATCGCCAACAATAACATCACTTGCTGCAACAAACTTCATAACACCGTTTTCCGGGAATATTTCCAATACATTGCTTTCTGACTTTGTGTTGTAGCCGATCGAAAGATTGCCAATAGTTTTGGTATCTTCATTTTCAAGGAAAATATTCTGCTGTCCTTCTTCGCTGGCAACGATAAGTTCAACCATATCTTTTCCCCCGGGAACATTTTCTTTAATACTTTGAATAGCATTGGGAATAAACTCCCTGAAATCAACTTCAATCTTGCTTTTCGTTTTCGAATCAAACTCAATATGTTTTGAATTTCTTGTGAACCTGCTGATAATAAATGGTTCGTTGTATTCGAATTTTTTGTCTGCATCCTGAACTGAAACCTGGAGGTAAGGCTCGGATGAATACATAATATTTGATGTTTGTCCTTCGCGGATTGGCATTGTGCCTTCAAATCCGAAATAACGCGTAACTCCTGCACCAATAATTATAATGATGAACGCACTGTGAAAAAGGAGTCCGGCCCATTTCCTGCGGCTCAGCAAGTTGTATTGTTTAATATGACCGAAAAGATTCAGTATCAAAAGAAGGAATATAAATTCGAACCATTTTGCCTGGTACACGATCTGCTTTGCGGTTTGGGTATCATACTTTTCTTCAATAAACGTTGCAATTGCCAGCACCAATGCCAAAACTGTAAGTAAAATGATGGTCATTGGTGAGGAGAAAAGAAATTTGGTAATGCGTTTTATCATTCTGGAGTTTTTTAGAAATCAGTAAATGGAATATTTGCTTTTACGTTCTTATTAATTAGCCTGGCCCTGCGCCATTGAATTATAAATCCTCATTTCTTCCTCTGCTTCAGCGGTTTGGCCGGTTTGCTTGAGGATAACGGACAGATTATAATGCGATTGAGGGTGATTGAAATTAATTTTAATATTTTCGCGAAGCAGGCTTATTGCCTTAGGTGTATTGTTGAGGTTCAGATAGCAGGTGGCAAGATCGCAACGGACATTGCTGTTTTTGTTATCGAGTTTTAAAAATTGTTCGTAATATTTTATTGCTTCTTCATTGCGCTGAGTATCATAATAAATATTGCCAAGGTTAAAAAGTGCAGCCAGATTCTGCTTATCAATGTTAAGAATAGTGCGATAATGATAAACAGCTTTTTCGAAATTTTTGTTAGTGTAATAAATTGCAGCCAGTTTTAAACGGGTATCCGTGTTAAGCGAATCGGTTTTCAGCATTGTTTCGTAGGATTCAGAACTTTCCATTACTATAGAAGTTGGGCTCCCAGCCGAAGTTCCTGTGTTCTGATTTTTATCACTGCTTACTTTAAGTTCCGAATTAGTGCAGGAGGCCATTGTAAGTATTAATGAACTCATGGCACATAGAATCGTGAATGAATTAACTGACATAAGAAACTGTAATTTTTAACTGTTAAAAATGGTAGGAATAATTGGTAATGGAGCCAGCTTTTATTTGATAAGTTTCGCGTCTTCGAGCAGTATTTCATATGAATAACCATACCCAAAATCCTTATCAACAGCAACTTTCCCTTCGAGTGTAACGGTTTCACCGATCGCAACTTCTATGTCGGTAGTTGCAGTTAAATCAAATTTGCCTGAATATTCGGTTCCATCCTGAATATGAATCCAGTTATGCTTCATGATTTTAGTATTGAACTTGGTTACTTTTCCTTTTACCCTCACCGTTTTCCCTGCATATTTTTCCTTATTTGCAAAGAGTTCAGCAATTGTAATTCCCTGTTCGTCAGGTTGCAGGTTTACTTCCTCCTTTTCAACAACAACCTTTGCAGTATAATTAACATTTGCTGAACTGTCGTCAGCAATTTGAATGTTATTATGCGGATTAGCTGCCGGGTCGCCCTGTATTAATTCAGGAGTTGAGCTTATTGATTCGAGGAAATAAACTACTGGAAACTTTCTGCCGAGTTCTTTACTTTCGAAATCAGTCATTTTAAAGCCATTGCGATAATAATATGTATCACCTGTGTTAGCCTGCATTTTAGGTAATGCCAGCCAGTTTTCTTCATTAGCTTCCGTTACCTGAAGGTATGTATAGCTGCTTGTTTGAAGCACTTCCTTTACAATTACTTTATGCATACCGGCCGGACTCTGAGCCAGCGTTTGCGAATTCTGGCGGGGCTGACAGGCTATCAAAACCAGTATTGCCAATGATGAAATTATTACCGTTTTTATCGACATTTGAACCGTTTTATTTTTTTATGAATCGGAGTGCAAATTTACATATAAAAAGTTAGATGTTTGATTTGCCCCAAATTCAGCAATAGAAAATGCTGAATTGATAAAGTAAATCTAATCAATGTTTTCATAGCATTTATTGATTTATTCAATCAGGGTTATATCAACTTTCTTGGGATGTTACCAGCTTGTCATGAACCATTTGCTACTATTACCGACTTTTTTTTGCCAAAACAAGAGTGCCTGATCATATACAGAAGTTGAATTATATTAGTTTTGCAAAACAATTTTCCTGAAGTCAAATAGTAGACTCTGAAATGGACGAAAAATTTATAATCAGTAAAGATCTGATGGAAGCAGCAAAAAACTGCTGTAAGGAGTTCTCTTGCCTGACTAAGCATGAATCAAAGCTTTGCAAAGTTGTGTTTTGTGTAAACTGCAAATTGCACAGTGTTCTTTGTGAATCGGAAGAATACTGCTCGTTCCGGTATAAGGCTGACGAAAGGACTTATTGTATATGCCCTGTTCGAAAGGAAATATATTCGAAATATAAAGTTTAAGACGGCGCAATAAATCTTCTTTTACAGGTTCAAAAGTTGTTTTACACAGCTTGCTTGTAATGCGTAAGTTTTCTGGCTGGTTATATTCGAAAAAGCCCTGGATTTCTCCAGGGCAGCAATCATCAAACAAAACAAACTTTTTAGCTCAGCTTATCAATTTTGATAAACTTTTCGGAAGTGGTCATGGATATACCACAACGTTTTGGAGGATTGGAATCATACGTGTTTCCGCAGGTCGGACAGATATAGAAAACCTTAGCCAGCGATTTTACAGTATTGTTTTCGAGTGCAGCAAGTGCTTGTTCGTACAATGGTTTATGCTTTTTTTCGGTTTTGTAAGCATAGTTTAAACTGATGAGCGAGAGTTGGTTTCCGGCAGTGTTGGCATTGGTGATAAATTCAGGATACATGGTACTGATTTCGTAGCCTTCGCCTGTAATGGCATCCTGCAGGTTTTCTTTTGTGGTATTTACAGTAAATTCAGGTTTAATTTCGGGAACTGTCTGCCCGGCATCTTCAAGTACAGCTTTGTGGTTGTTAGCATGAATCTTCTCGGATGCTGATGCAGTTTTAAATAGAAGTGCAATTTCATGGTAACCTTCTGCTTCAGCTTTTTTGCTGTAAGCAGCGTACTTTGCACTTGCTGTTGTTTCGCCCTTGAAGGCAGCCTGCATATTTTCAAAGTTGACTGCTGCAATATCTTTGGTGCCGGTTTTTGCAACTGATTTGTCGTCGGATTCCGATTCTTCATCTTCTCCGCTTTCTTTGGATGCAACAGATACTGAATCACCTGACTGTGAAGTTGGGTTCTGCAAATCAGCATTTGATTTTCCACCACATGATTGAAATAGTAATGTGGAAGCTGTAACTGCAAGTACTAAAAGGAATGATGTCTTTTTCATTTTATCAGATTTTTTAAAGTTTTTATGTTTGATTTAACGATGCAAAGGTGCACCCTGTTAAATGTAATAATCCTTTAGTGAATCTTAAAAATGGCTTAAGATTATGGAAACTTAAGCATGAATGTGCTTCCTATGCCAAGCTGGCTTTCGACAGTTAGATCAATTTGCTGAATTCCGGCTAACTCCTTCACAATCGAAAGTCCGAGCCCGTTTCCTTTAACTTCGGAACTCCTGGATTCATCAACCCGATAAAAGCGGTCAAAAATATGAGGAAGATCTGCTTCAGGAATGCCTTGTCCGTCATCCTTTACTGAAAGTGTTTTTGCTGCTTCATTCCACGAAATAATAATTTTCACGTTTCCTTTTCCGTATTTAATGGCATTACTTAACAGGTTATCAAGCATCAGTTCAAGAAATAGTTTGTCACCTGTAACAATTGCCTGATTTGTAATTTGAAGGTTTACACTTATTTCACTAGGGTTTGCAGCTTCAGCCCACCTTTCTTTTAATGCCTGCAAAACATGGGATAAGTTGATTGTTTCTTTCCTTACATTATTTGTCCCCGATTCAATCCTGGCCAGTTGAAGCAGCTGATCAAGTAATGCATCGAGGCGGTCCACCTGTCCGATTACACCGGTGATTTTCTCTTCATAAAGTTTTGGATCGCGCTGTTTACGGATTAAAACCTCAAGTGTTCCGCGTATAGCCGCAAGTGGCGTCCGTATTTCGTGAGAGGCATCGCTTGTAAATTGTTTTTGTTGTTTCAAACTGGCTTCGATGCGGGCAAGCAGCTCATTCATAGTTTTGGTAAGGTCAAATAATTCGTCCTTATGTTCAGGAAGGTCAAGGCGCGTACCAAGATTCGAATGACTTATGCCCGATGTGGTTTGTATGAGCAGATGAACAGGTTTAATCGCTTTTGATGCTGCCAGCGACGATGCAATAAACTGCACCAGCAGCATAAGCGGAAAAGAAATAAGTAAAACCCAGATCAGATTATTCAATATGATAAATGATTCTTCCTGCGAAACAGCAATAGTAATTTGTCCAATGATTTTCCCGGAATCATTTAGTACCGGAAATTGTCCGAGCCTGATCCGCTGCCCGTTAATTTCGCCATTGAAAAAGAAATCCTGCTTGTTTCCCGGATTATACGGAAACTTATCCTTCAGTAAATTGGCGGAATGAAAAATGATTTTTCCTTCTGAATCTACAATCTGCAAAAAAGTGGGACTTACTTCAACGTTGGCATGTTCAGCTTCGTCCCATTCGGGCATTTTATTTATAATGATTGAATCGTTCTTCCAGAAAAGGCTGCTGCTTACTTCCTCTTTTTCTGTATAAATATCTTCGTCCAGATGATTATATGCCGTTTTATCAACCACAAAATATATAACAGCAAAAACCATCGCAGTGGTAATTGCGACGGCAAGTGTATTAAAAAGAGCTATACGGTTTTTAAATTTTAAAGTCATTCGTCCGATTCAATTTTGTATCCGATTCCACGTATGGTGGTAATTATGGAAGTTTTGCCAGGCTCATCAAGTTTTTTGCGTAGTGCATTGATATACACATCAATTACCGAGCTGTCGTAATCAAAATGCAAATCCCATACTTTTTCGATAATGCGTGTCCGCCGACAAACTTTCCCCTTGTTTCGCAAAAAATATTCGAGCAGTGAAAATTCCTTTTGAGTGAGTTCTACCGGTTTCCCTCCTTTTGTAACGGTATGTTTATCAATATTAAGCTCAATGGTACCGGCAGAAAAAACGAGCAGTTCTGTTTCATTTTTCCGCATCAGCACACGGATCCGGGCGAGTAATTCTTCGAAAGAAAAGGGTTTTCGTATATAATCGTTTGCGCCGCTTTCGAGGCCAAAAACTGCATCATCCACTGTATCTTTTGCAGTCAGGAATATGATCGGAACTGATTTATTCTCTCTCCTGATTGTACGACAGATTTCGATCCCATTCAGCCCCGGAAGCATCCAGTCGAGAAGAATAACATCGTATTCGGCAATATTATCAAGTGCCAGTTGAAGGCCTTTTTTCCCGTTGTCGGCTTTGTCAACCGAAAAGCCCTCTTCTTCCAATCCATCGCGCACGAAGTTGGCAATTGATGTTTCATCTTCTACAATAAGTATTCTCATTTTGCGCTTAAAAAGGATTATTCATCAAAGATACAGATTGTACCTATTCTTCGCCTGAAGTATCTGAGAAATCGGGGAGACCTAACTCGATACCGGCGCCATGTTTGTAAACCAGCTGTCCGCCAAGGTAACCTGTGCGCATAACAGCTCCTGCTAATGCTACAAATAAAACAACACCTACCCATTTTGTCCAGGCACGGTTGTATTTGAAATAGAAGATCACAACCCGGAATAAAGCTGTTATGATTGAAAGCCAAAGAGTGATGGTTGCTGCCTGCTCATGAAGTTCCATGGGAATTTTCAGCGGACCTTCCTCAATGCCTTCGCCGGCATAACTGCCACTGATATAGGCAACCGAAGCACCCATTGCTCCCAGAAGCAACAAGTAAAATGCTGAATTGCTGAAAAACTCTTTCTTTGTGAAAAGCGCAATTATTTCCGAAAGAAACCCTGCCATGAGAAGGGCAATCGGAAAGTGAATAACCATGGCGTGTAAATGTGTTGCTGAAATCATAGTATTTAAATTTTCAGCAAAGTTGAGGTACACCTGGTTAAAAAAAGATAACGGAATTCTTAAAATTGGCTTAAATGTTTCTTGATGCCTGGTTTTATTCGAAAACCTTTAGATGAAAATGTTAAAAGTTTTACCTCCTCAGGCTATAAGCAAATATTATTTTTTTGAAAAGTCCAACAGTTGCTCTGAAAAGTTATTACTTTTGTATGGAAATGAAAAAATTAGTCATATTATTTTACACTGTTTTTTTGTCTTTGCTCGTTATAGGCCAGACGCCTTTGACTATTTCTACATTACAGTTATTAACCAATACCGAGCATGTAATTGATTCCTTCAATCATAGCGGTGATAATTGCCAGGAGGAGCATTTTACAAAAACCAACACCATTTCGATTCTTATTCCACTTCAGAATTACGTTTCACATACTGTAAGTTTAAACACTATTCCAGGAATTCCGCCAATTTTATTACAACCTCCCCAATAATTTATTTCTGATATAGATAATGAATGCATAAATCTGTGCATTCTATTGCCATTTCATTTTTTTAAATTTAAAACCAGACCCTATGAAAAAGTCGCTTTTTTTTATAGCAGTTGTGCTGTTTGCATTCTCATTTATTTCTTGCGATAAGGATGAATGCCCTGTATGCCATGAGTGTGAATGTGTATGCACAAAATAGCATCAGATTACAACCAGATAGCCGTTAAACTCCAGGAGGTTTATGTTTTGCCGATCTTGACCGATTGAAAATCAGGTTGTGATTACCAGATAAGCCTTATAGAGAAAACCATTTCCAATTTCAATACTAAGATTTGCTTTCATGACTCTTGACGATTCGATTGCCACCAGGACTAAAAACCGTGATGGTGTTTTAGGCTATCAATACGGATTGCGTGAAAATGACAACCTGTCATTTTCACGCAATCCAAATTATATTACCGATAAGTTGCTTTGCATTAAACTGCAAAAACTACTCCGAATAAAAGTCGTGCTAGCTATTACCGGTATTTTTCTCATAATTCCAATACTCATTGCCGGAATAATTTTAATTAAGCATTTAATGATGTAGTCGCATGATAAATGCCGGTTACCAAAGTTGAGATCAGGGAAAAGGAATTAATAACAGAATTAAATTTTTTAACTCTAAAAAAACACAGAACTATGATTTGTCCGCGATGCAGCACCAATTTAGTATTGTCGAATACCAAAGGAATAGAAATTGACTATTGCCCCAATTGCAAAGGCGTTTGGCTCGACCGGGGCGAACTGGATAAAATAATTGAACGTTCAAATTCTCAAGAATCGGCATATTATCAAAGAAATAGTAATTATAACCAGCATGAAAATCATCACGATAGAAAATTCGATAATCATCATGATGGACACCACGACGAAAATCACAATGGTCAGCATGGATATGAGTACCCTCAGAAACGCAAAAAAGGGTTTTTAGGTGAGCTTTTTGATTTCTAAATTAATAATGTCAGGTTAAAAAATATATCATCCCCCGATAAATTCGGGGGACGATATAGGTTGAGCATTGTAACGTTTTCAGATAGATTTTACCAGACAACAATGTTTCTAAATTTCAAATTAATCTCAAACGCAAACTAATATTTTCTGAAAATTATGAGTAAAGTAAACCGGCGAAAATTCCTGGGGAATATAGTAGCCTACAACGCATCAGTTATAATTGGTGCGAATCTGCTTATGGCTTGCACAAAAGATAGTTTTAGCGGCCAAGACAGCGAGGAGTTAGAATATTTGCCGATACAGGATAATAATCCGGCAATTGCTTTCTGGAAGAAAAAGTGTGAAGAGTGTGGTGATTGTATTGAGGCATGTGCCACAAAGCAAAAAGTGTTTGGTACTTACCAGGCAAGTTCTTCAAAACATGTTTGCATTCATTGCGGATCGTGTATAATTGAGTGCGAGGAAAAAGCTTTGACGGAAAAATACCATTGGCAGGATGTTTTAGCGGCCATTGATGATCCGTCAAAAATTGTAATTGCTTCAGCTTCACCTTCGGTTCGGGTTGGAATCGGCGATTATTTTGATATGGCTGCCGGCAGTTATATCGTTGGAAACATGGTTGGAGCCTGCCGTTCAGTTGGTTTCGACTATGTGCTGGACACAAATTTCAGTGCCGATCTTACCATTATGGAAGAAGCCGGCGAACTACAGAAACGTTTACAGCAAAAATCCGGTTTGCCACAATTTACAAGTTGTTGCCCGGCCTGGGTTAAGTACGTTGAGATTTATTACCCGTCACTTCTTGGTAATTTGTCAACAGTAAGAAGCCCGATAGCCATGCAAGGCGCCCTGGTTAAAAGCTATTTTGCTCAAAAGATGGGAATCGACCCCCGCAATATCGTACATGTGGCAATTACTCCATGTTCAGCCAAAAAATATGAGATAACAAGGGATGAACTCGTTATCGATGGATTGCGAGGAACTGATATTGTGATAACAAGCCGCGAACTGGCTAAACTCTTGAAAAACAGAAATGTCAATTTAACAGCTCATTCAGGGGATTTTGACTCTCTCATGAGTTCCGCCTCCGGGGCTGGAATTATTTTCGGCAACACAGGAGGGGTTATGCAGGCAGCCCTTCGTACTGCTTATTTTAATATTTCAGGCTCAAATCCTCCTGCAAATTTATTGGAATTAAAGCAGATACAAGGTCTTTCCGGACTAAAGGAAGCTAAAGTTACAATAGGATCAGCCACACTCAATGTGGCAGTATGTTGCGAAATGAGGAATGCCAAAGTCCTCCTTGATCAGGTGATGAACGGAACATGCAAATACGAGTTTATTGAAGTGATGGCATGTAAAGGCGGATGCGTTGGCGGAGCAGGACAGCCTGCAAGCAAAAGTGTTATTGAGAAACGCATCAGTGCCTTGAATAATGCAGATAAGTTGTCATCAAACCGCTATTGCCACGAAAATCCTGAGATTAAAAAAATATACAATGATTTTTTGGCTGAGGTCGGAAGTCCGGAGGCAAAAAAATACCTGCATACCAGCTACAACGATAAATCACACTTATTATAAATCACCGGTTTGTCAATTGGAATTTATAATTCACGGGATATTTTTTTTTTGACTGGATTACATTATGCCGGTTACAAGAATAAGCCTGTTGTATTTATTTAACAAACTATTCCCAGTAATTTTAAGGGATAGCATTACTTTTGCCATACTATGAAATTATTCCGGAATACGTTTTTCAGGCTTTTCTTTTTAGGGGCTGTACTTACCTGCCTTGGGATAGATACGTATTCAAATTCCGGTTATCATGCATTGAGCATCGAGTTTTCGGGCGAACATCATAAGTCCGGAAGCAGTATTGCAAAAGATAATGATATTGGCAATCATGATCAGATTTCACATAAACATAAAGGTAGTTTTATTCAGGAACCTGCTGTTCTGAAACCGGTTTTACAAAATCCGTTTTTAGTTTCTGATTACTCCGCTTCTATATGGCAACCGCCAAAGATTTAACATAAAATTCAGTATTGTAGTACAAATTCCTCACGGGCAGTTAACCCTGTAATTTGGGAATTGTGAATTCACAACCATTTGTTTCAAGTGGTGATGGTTAATCTTTTGTAAATAAACTAAAAAAACATAAAATGGGATTTGAAGATTTTTTCGAAAATAACCGTAGCCACTCCGGCAATTACGGGAAACAGAATTACCACAACGATCGTTATAATCATAACGACCATAGCAATCACAGAGATATTTATGATTCGCGTCATTCGTACCACAGGCGGGAAAACCATTTCGACTGGATGAGGGTGCTTTCAAAAATCAGGGAGAACAAAAAGCTGAAAGTACTGGTTATAGCCGCTGCAATTGTAATTCTGGTTATAGTCATTATCTTGTTAATAGTGCTCTTGCCATTACTTGGTAAAATTTTTAATTTCGTTACTCAATTGGACCTGAAAGGGTTACAGGAATATATTACCGGATTGCTGGATAAAATTTTAAAGGGTTAAAATACATATATATGGCAAATATTACAGAATGAGGAACTGGTTAAAATCGATACGGCTTTGGGGAATGCATTGGGCAAACACCAAATGGGGTGCATGGGCATTGTTTATATGTGCTTTTGCCGATGCATCCTTTCTTCCTCTGCCAACACCCTTGTTCTTTCTTACATTAACCTTACTTAATATTTCGAAGGCATATAAGTTTGCATTATTCGGGACGTTAGGCGTATTCTTTGGCTCATTGGCAGGTTACGCGGCAGGATATTTTACATGGCTTAATGCGGAAGGTGAGTTTTCGGGTTTTGCCCAATATATGTTTGCTGTAGTTCCCGGATTTACTGTTGAGTTATATAATTCAATCTTTTTTCAGTTCGAAAAATGGGGATTCTGGATTTTGTTTGCAGTATCCTTCATGCCGGTGCCTTTTAATATATTTTCTATTCTCTCCGGAGTATTTGGTATAAATATATTTATCTATTGCATTGCCATCTTTACAGGTCAGGCAATTAGGTATTATCTGTTTACACTGTTAATAGTAAAACTAGGACCCAAAGTAAAAAGGCTGTTCGAATTTAATTTGAAACCGGCTGCAATTATAGGTGTTGCTTGTGTCGCTATAGCAATTGTGGTAATTAAAACTTTTTAAAACTTCCGTATGAATCGGTTGAAAAAGTACATCTGTGTTCTGAAATGGGCCTAAATATCATACAATCTGGAAGGCAATTTTTTAATCGTATATTAATCGGAGCATTTGTGGCAATAAAATATCTTTCTGAGATGGTTTTAAAAGTGGGGCAGTCGCACAAATCCTTATATTTGCATTAAATTATCTTTCCTGGATAAAACATGGTCAAAGCTCAAGAAAATCGACAGGAATGAACTGAATTTTCAGTGTAGAAAACTAATTTGTACTATTAACATGCAACCAAAATCACTGAAAAAGTTTATCTATCTTGCTATTGCAGCGGCAGTAGCAACGATTGCGCTTAAGCTTTTTGCTTATTTCCTTACCGGTTCGGTTGGTTTGTTTTCTGATGCCCTCGAGTCTGGTGTAAACCTGATAGCCGCCGTTGTTGCTCTGTTTATGATTACCCTGGCGGAAAAACCAGCAGATGAGGAACATGCTTACGGTCATTACAAAGCCGAGTATTTTTCGAGTGCGATAGAAGGAGGTTTGATTGTACTTGCAGCATTCAGCATCATCTGGTCTGCCGTTCCGCGTATTATTCACCCACAGCCTCTTGAGAATGTTGGAATCGGACTTCTCGTTTCCTTAGGTGCTTCAGTTATCAACCTGGCTGTTGGGCTCATTCTTATTAAAAACGGAAAGAAAAACCATTCCATTACTCTCGAAGCTGATGGAAAACATTTAATGACTGATGTTTACACATCTGTTGGTGTTTTGATTGGAATTGGTATTGTTAAAATTTCAGGATGGCTTGTCCTCGATGGTATTGTCGCTATTGGTGTTGCTTTAAATATCGTCTGGACAGGATACCAGCTGATGCGCCGGTCAGCTTTGGGGCTGCTCGATTCATCTCTTCCTGAAAATGAAAGGTTGAAAATTACCAATGCCCTGGATGCTTATAAAGAGCAAAATATGGAATATCATTCCCTTATGACCCGGCAAGCCGGACAAAGGAAGTTTGTCTCGCTTCATGTGCTTTTACCCGGGAAGTTAACGATTCAGGAAGGCCATGATATGGTGGAAAAAATTGAAAGAAATATCCGCGAGCTTTTTGATGCTCCCGTAACTGTTTTCACTCATCTCGAACCTGTCGAAGATCCGCTTTCAATGCAGGATATCGGTATTGACAGGCATGATATTGCAGAGGATATTCAAATAGTTATCTAAAAAAAGCAACAATATATTTTGACATTTGGTCTATTCAAAAATCAGGGTTTAGGCCTGTAACCGGAAATCTTCGAACCGATTAAGCTCAAATACAAAAGGTGGAACGTTCTGCCTTTTTTATTGCATTAAATACAGGTTGTGTTTTAGTTAGTTGCCAGAACGAGTTCTTGTTTTTGTTAGTGTGACAACTTTATGTATTTCTTTGGAATTAACATAGCAATAAAAAACCCGCAACGCTTACACGTGCGGGTTTAATTGAATTCTTTCAGCGATTAAGGCATAACTGGAGCTTGTTTTGCGTCAGCCGGAATTTCTCCGGTTAGTGCTTTCAGAAACAATGAGATTTCACCATTTTGTTCTGGCGTAAGTTCTTTATTGAGTTGCCCTTTAGCCATGATTTGAATGGTTTTATCCAAATCTTTAACGCTTCCGTCGTGCAGGTAAGGCCAGGTTTCGGCTACATTGCGAAGCGACGGTACTTTAAAAATATATTTATCTGTTTCATTTTTGGTAGCCTGCATTTTACCTAAATCGTCAACAGTACTACCGGTAAGCTCTTTGTGAGTGCCGAACAATGGATATTTCTGGAACATATTGCCACCTAGCAGCGGGCCGGTATGGCAAGCGGTACAGCCTGTTTCCATAAATAATTTACAACCTTTAAGTTCCTGCTCGTTTAAGGCAGTCAAATCACCTTCGAGAAATTTGTCAAATTTTCCTGGAGTTTGTAAAGTGCGTTCAAAGGCAGCAATGGATTTCCTCATGTTTGTAAAGGTAACCGGTTGTTTTTCGCTTGGAAATGCAGCTTCAAACATCTTCTTGTAGCCTTCGTTTTTCATCAGCCGGGCCATAACTATTTTTTCATCAGGCATACCCATCTCAGCAGGATTCATTACAGGACCACCTGCCTGTTCTTCAACATCTTTCATCCTTCCATCCCAGAACTGAACAAAATGCAAGGCCGAATTAAGGCTTGTCGGCGAATTTCGGGTACCTAATTTTCCGTTGTCGCCGGGACTGGTCGATTGGTTATCAACACCATAAGTTGCAAGGTTATGGCAGGTATTACAGCTTTGGGTATTGTGCATTGACAGTCGGTTGTCGTAATAAAGTGTTTTGCCAAGCAGCACTTTTTCGGGAGTTAATACATTTTCAGGATTTACAGCTTCTTTGGGTAAAGGCTGAAACACATTTTTGGCTAAAAGCAATACGGAATCAGCCTGGATTCCTGAAGTTTGTTCTTTGCTTTGTTTATTCTTACATGAAAAGCCGAAAACTATCATTGCAAGAATGATAGGAATAAAAAGTTTTTTCATAATCTTACGTTTTTTGAATGAAAACAAAGTTAGTGACAATTAAAATGGATTAGTTTTGAATATGTAATTTATATAGATTCTAGTTAAGCAAAAAAAATCATCCGTTTCTTCGGATGATTCTTTTTCATTTTAAAAGCAAAATTAGCTGTAAACCTGAGAAATCTTTTTTCGGCTAAAAAATTGAAACTCTTTGTTACTGAAACCCGTCCTGTTCGCCGCCTTCGCCATTACCGGTATCTTTCGCAAGCTTTTTATTGTAATTGTTGATTTGCATCTGCAGGCCTACATAAAACACCCTCGACTCACGATAACGCTCGCTTTCAGTGGTGAAATTGATCCCATTGGTTGTTTCATAAAAAGTTCGGGTATTAAAAATATCAGTTAATCGAAGGCTCAGCGAAAGTTTGTTTTTTAAAAAATCCTGCCTGAAAGAAGCATCAGCAAAGTATTGCTCTTTATGATATTCCTGTATTGAACGGGTTGGGGCATTGTAATTACCGATTAACTGGAAAGAACCGTTTTTCCAGGGATAAAAAGAAAGATTCAGCCGCGAATTCCAGGAGAAAAGTTGAGACCCCTCAATATCCTCCTCAGGCAGATCGCTCATTATATCCTGAAAAAAGGAGACGTTTGCATTAATCTTCACCCATTTTTGCGGACTGAGTGTTCCTATAATTTCCATGCCGTACTTTGTGGAGGTATTGATATTCATGGGCATAGTGATAGTAGTGCCATTATCCTGAAGTTGACTGATATCCTCAACAACATCCGTCGTGCGGTAATAAAAAACACTTGTGGTAAGTGAGCTGCTTTTCCAGTATTTCTCCAGTCCTAACTCGAGAGAAGTTGAAAATTCAGGTTTCAATGCCGGATTACCGGTTTCGATATTCAGTGAATCGGAATAATCAATATACGGGTTTAACTCGCGCGGTGAGGGCCGTTGAACCCGACGGCTGTAACTGAATTGCAATTCTCTTTCATTTCCCCAATCATATTGCGTATGCAACGAAGGGTAAAGCTGAAAATATTGGCTGTTATAATCTGTGTCGTCAAGAAAAACCTTTGATTTAGTAAACACTTGCTCCACACGCAGACCAGCCTGGTATTTTAATTTGCCAATTGAATTACCATAAATTCCATAAACAGCGTACAAATGATCGGTATAATCGTATTTGTTCTTCAGATTTTCCTGGCTCACCCAACCTGAAGTATCATCGAAGTAGCTATATGTGTAATCCATTGTCATATCGCGGAGTGCAGCTTTATAGCCAGCCTCAATACGGCCATTTTCACTCATTGGATAAATGTAATTCCCCTGAATGGTTATTGCTTTGTTAGTGTTTACTGCCGTGTTTTTTTGAAGAAAAGGATCACCAACTGGTTCGGCTCCCTGATTTAAATAGTCCTGCTGATTAATATCGGTTCCGTTGGTCATATGGTTCGAACTGTATATCACATCGTTGGTATATTCACGTCCTTTCTGAGGGAAAAGATGTTTGTAGGAGAGAGTATAATCATAGGAATTTACGCTGCGTATTCCGATATTTTGCCTTTCAAAATAACGAAGCAGCGAGTCGGAACCGTTATAATTGCTGTTTAATGTAGTTCCGGTAGAATTAAACGACATATTACGGTTAATAACGCTAAAAGTCATGTTATTCCGGGTGTCGAAATAATAGTCAATTCCTCCGGTAAGGCTGTACATATTACGGTCCATTGAGCCCGCTTGTGATTGTTTCAGAACCTCCGTATCAACATCGCTTAATGTTGTTGTACGGGTAGTTTCCATAGAAGTTTTCATGTGATTCAATCTTCCGTCAGCTCCTACAAAAACATTAAATTTATCTTTACGGTAATTGAGATTAAAAGTACCGTTGTATTTATCACCAGTACCGGCATTTCCTGAAACTATTCCGTTAAAACCCTGTAATGCTTTCTTTTTCAATACTATATTAATAATACCAGTAGTTCCGTCGGGATCGTAACGAACCGAAGGATTGGTGATTACTTCAACACTTTCGATGGCATTGGCAGGTATCTGGTTCAAAACATCGCTTGTGGAAATCCCTGTCTGGCTCGATGGTTTTCCATCAATTAACAGGGTGATATTGGGATTCCCGCGTAAACTAACATTGCCTTCTGCATCAACAGAAACTGATGGTACGTTTTCCATAATGTCAGTTGCGGTCCCTCCGCCTATAGCCATGTTTTTGTCAACCGATATAACTTTCTTATCCAGGTTGTTTGTTATCAATGCTTTCTGCGAAGTAATCACCACGCCTGAAAGGGAAGATGAATTTGGTTGTATTGAGATATCACCCAGCTTGATGTCAGCATTTTGAGCCGAAATATTTACATCAGGGATTATTTTGGTTTCATAACCGATAAATTGAACCCTAACGTAATATTTACCAGGTTTTAGTTTGTCAATTACAAATTTCCCTTTTGGGTCGGTAAGAGACCCTGTAACCAGAGTGCTGTCGGAACTCCTAAACAGCACAACGCTACCATATTCAACGTGCTCTTTAGTTGCAGCATCATGTAAAACTCCTGTAATATTACCGAAACCTTCTTTCGAACTGTTTGATTCAGCATTGGATTTTTCTCCAGCCTGTTGGGCATTAACATTGATTGTTAAAGAGAAAAAGGTGAGAAATAAAAGTAGGTATTTGCTTTTGTATGCTTTCATGTGTTATTAATTTGTTTTTTAAAGGTCACATGGAATACGCCATAATATCATTTTCGGTTGGTGAGAATATTTTCTCATGGCTATTTCATAGCAATAATTAATTCTGAATCAGGCAATGTAAATGTGTGTTCTTTTTTGATCGGCAGGCTACCTGCTGGTGGAAGGCTGAAAGGCCTTTTCGCTCATTGCCTGCTCGCAAAGGTAATCCAATGGGTTTGCGTGGCAGCCTGAGAACTAAGGAAAGCTTTTTAAAAATTCTCCCTGCCTGACTGAATTATGCAGGCAGGGAAGAATTTGAAGTTCAGGGTCAATAAAAATACATGGTTATCGCCCCTCGCCAATGGTACTCTGCGCGAATATGATGCGCTCCATGCCCATTCTAAAAGGTATAATCAATAATTTTAAACAGATTCTTAATCGTCATCTTCCTCACCCTCTTCTTCACTATTACCCTGTTCAGCGCTTTCCGTATTTTCCGCCTCAACAGCAATTTTTTGAGTATTGATCGAATAAGGAACTATTGCCAGGGCAGCCAGAATACCAAAAGCGGCAATAATTTTTTGAAAGGAGTTCAGTTTAATGCTTTCACCTTCAATATTTTTATACCCTGTAAACATCGATTTGAGTGTGCCTACTTTATTGTTGAAAATAAAATCAACCACATTGCCAATAAGGTGCACAATTACAAGACCTATAACAATATTTACTGCTATTTCGTGGGTTTCTTTCAATGTATCTTCGGAAAAACCGCTTTGCACGAAACTAAATAATCCCTGTCCCTCTGATGCTAGTAAAAGGATTCCCGAAACCACTATCAGTAAAGTGAAAAATATGATGGCGAGCATTACCACTGCTGCTGCAGGATTGTGCCCCGGAGAGTGGCTTTTGCTGCCTTTCATATCGGTAGCAAAAGTTTTGAGGGAATTAATCCCGATAGGAAAATCGCTGAACCGTGAGTATTTTGGCCCGAATAATCCCCATATTATTCTGAAAATGATCAATATCCCGACCATATAGCCTACCGAGGAGTGGAAATTAAGCAATGCTTCGTCGTCGGATAAAATGTAAGCGGCAACCATTCCGATTACCAGCAGCCAATGGAAAATACGTGTTGGCAAACTCCAGATGTAAGTTTTCATGATTTAAGTTTTAAAGTGTTGTGAGTAATTTTTTTAAAAATTCTATTCATTTCCCGAGGGTTCATAATGTATGTGCACTTCGCAACGGTTAATCCAGTTGCAGATTGTTTTTTCAACCTTGTGCGAAATGGCGTGAGCTTCGGTTATGTTCAGTCCGGGATCAACGTGAATGGTTACATTTACAAATGTATCAGCTCCTGCAACCCTTACTTTTAAATCGTGGAAATACATTACTTCCGGAATTAGTTTAATTATGGATGAAATTTCGTCACTGAGTGTGAGCGGGCTGCGGTCGAGAAGCACATCAATCGCTTTTTTGCCAAGTCTGTACGATACTGTAAGCACAATAACTGCTACCCCCAGCGCTGCAACCGAATCGGCAGCAAACAAACCGAAGTTGGCACATATTAAGCCAACAAGCACAACAGCTGAACTCCAAATATCAGTTGAAAAATGTAGTGCATCCGCTTCCAGTGCCTGACTGTTATACTTTCGTGCTACTTTGTACAAAGCTCTCGATCGCGATACATCAATAATTATTGACGAAATAACAACCACATAACTCCATATGGTAACTTCAATGTGAGTATTGCCCGTAACCAGGCGGTAAATAGCTTCGTAAACAATCCAAACGCAGGTAATTATCAGCAATATTGTTTCGAGAAGTGCCGAGAAATTTTCAGTTTTCCCATGTCCGAAATGGTGATTTCTGTCAGCTGGTTTGTCCGATACCCTAACCGTAAAATAAGTAATTACGGCAGCTACCAGGTCGAGGGCCGAATGCAGCGCTTCCGACAAAATACCGAGGCTCCCGGTTAGCAATCCGACAATGAGTTTGAATCCGGTTAAGAAAATAGCAGCAAAAACAGATATCCCTGCTACTCTCTTTTTTTCTGTTTCCATGTTAAGGGTTAAAATACTGATACGTGTAAGTTGCTGAAAATGAGTTTATTCCTGCAACTAATGATACGCCGGAAGCTGCGAACTGACCGGAAACTACAGGAATAAAGTTTTGGTAACTAACACGATTGTTTGGGCGGTTGCCAGATAGAAGATAAAAAATAGCTGAAGGCATGTTGATCCTTCAGTGAAGCATGATGATGATTGGAAAGCTCGAAATCCGAGATTAAGATGGAATACTTTTGAAAAAAATGGTCACCGAATGTAACAGTATGGTGATGAGATGCATCAGCATTACCTGAATTGTGAGGAATATGAGTGGTGGTAATATTTGAATACAAAGAAATACTTTCATCAACACTCATAAGGAGTGCGATAAAAACAGCCATCAGGGCGGCTATATATTTTAGTTTCTTCATATCAGGAACAAAAGTATAAAAATTATTGAAATCATTCTTTTACTTCCCTCAATCAATCCATAGCTCACGGTTGCCCAAGCCTTTAAACGGCAATATTTCAATTCATATTTTCGTTATTAAATACTTGAATATGTTTATTCGTTTTCCCGGTTTTTCTGTACACACTAACAAGCAGAAATATAATAGGTTAAAAGCTCCTGAATCAGATTTTTTTATTCTGGCAAAAAGAGTTAAAAACTCGTCCTGTTGCAGATTTATGGTGACGCGGAAATTAAAAAACGAAATTTAGACAAATTCTAAATAAGCGAAGATCAAGGATTTTGGCCTCAAATTCATTAATTTTGATCTCTCGTTTCACTAAATATTCAGTTTTAAAACTGGATTATGAACTACAATATCATGAATAAAACTGCTCACCGGATCTACATTGCCAGTTTATCAGTAATAGTATTAATTGTTTTATTGGCAATTATAAACAAAGGGTTCCAATACTATAACGTAAGCCTGGAAGAACGCTTTTTCCATCCCGATCATACAACCCTAAAACCTAGTGGCCTGTTGGGTCACGGTATGGGAATTTTGGGATCATTATTAATGATTCTAGGTGTTTCATTATATATGATCAGGAAACGATACCGGCTGTTTTCGAGAGTTGGTATACTAAAGCACTGGCTCGAGTTTCATATTTTTCTGTGTTCACTAGGTCCTATTCTGGTGCTTTTTCATACCGCTTTTAAATTCGGAGGTATTGTTGCAATCAGTTTCTGGAGTATGGTGGCTGTGTTTCTGAGCGGTATTATCGGACGATTTATATACATACAAATCCCCCGAACCATCGAAGGCAGAGAGTTAAGCCTGAGTGAAGTCCGAAATATGAAAGGTGATATCAGTCAGAAATTAAATGATTCTTTCGGATTGGACGAGCTTAGCCGCAATGTGATTGCTGACTCGATAAAAACTAAAGCAGAGTTATCGCAAAATAATGCATTTGTCCGTTTTTTTAAAAAATATTCTCACGACCGCCAATCGGTACGGAAAGTAAAAGCTGTTCTGAAGAACAATAAGCTGCTAAAATCGCAAAGGGTAGCCATACTCGACCTTGTAAAGAACGAAATTTCGCTTAACAGAAGGATCGAACGACTGCAGGTAATGCAGAATATGTTCAAATACTGGCATGTGGCACATTTGCCGTTTGCGTTGGTAATGCTTGTTATTATGGTTATTCATGTGGCTGTTACAATTGTGTTCGGATACAAATGGATTTTTTAATTATGGATGAGAAAGTATTGGAAGAAGTAGTCATTTATTCGCTGGTAATTCTGTTCTGCCTGCTTATTGTATTTATTTATCTGCGAAAGCAAAGACGAGACTCGAAAAAGGTTGAGGCTAAAATAGCTACGGCTAAGGAAGATGGTTTATACGAACCTGTTTCACTGCACCCCGTAATTGACGAAAACAGCTGTATCCGCACAGGTGCTTGCGTGGCAGCGTGTCCCGAAAAAGATATTATTGGAATAAAGGATGGCAAAGCAACTACCATAAACGCATCAAAGTGCATCGGTCATGGGGCTTGTTTTCATGCTTGTCCTACCCAGGCAATTTCACTATGTATTGGAACCGAAAAACGGGGCGTTGATCTTCCGCACATCAATCAGAATTTCGAAACCAATGTAAACGGAATTTATATTGCCGGCGAACTAGGAGGGATGGGACTGATTAAAAATGCCGTTGAGCAGGGCAAACAAGCCGTTGACAATCTGGCAAAAACACTGCGTAAAGCACATCAGGCAACGTATGACCTGGTAATTGTTGGCGCCGGTCCGGCCGGAATTTCAGCTTCCCTTGCTGCTAAAAAACACAATCTTAATTTCATCACCCTCGAACAGGATACCCTGGGCGGAACCGTTTATACTTTTCCACGCCAGAAAATTGTTATGACAGCACCTATGGATCTGCCATTACACGGCAAAGTAAAATTATTCGAAACCAATAAACCCGCCTTACTCGAATTATGGAATACAGTGTTGAGTAAAAACGGAATAACCATACAGGAAAATTCAAAAGTAGATTCTATAACTGCTGAAAACGGTCATTTCAATATCGAAATAATTACCGGAGAGCATATTACAGCAAAAACAGTATTACTCACAATTGGCCGTCGCGGTACACCACGAAAACTGGGTGTGGAAGGCGAAATGCAGGAAAAAGTAGCTTACCGCCTTCTTGAACCCGAAGATATTAAAGGGAAAAATATAATGGTTATCGGTGGCGGCGATTCGGCTATTGAATCGGCTTTACTGCTTGCTGTTAATAATAAAGTTAGTTTGTCGTACCGCAACGAAGTATTTAACCGCTTAAAACCTAAAAATAGCGAAAAGATAAAAGCTGCAATCGCTTCAGGTAGCGTGAACGTTCTCTTTAAAACTAATCCGGTTTGTATCAACAAGGATTCCGTTGTGCTCACAACCGAAAATGAAGGTGAAGAACTATATATCGAAAACGACCTGGTTTATATATTCGCTGGCGGCGAACTCCCGATTGAATTTCTGCAAAAAGCAGGTATAAATATTACCAAAAAATTCGGCGAAGCTATTTTGAAACACAACAATTAATGTGAAGTTCATTTGCAATGAAAATACTATCAGGAAACCATATAATTTTGTTTGTTGCAGCTGTTTTGCTCAGCTTTCAATCGTATGCTCAGATTTCGCCCGGTGCTCTTTCAAAAGTTCATTCGCACCTCGAAGGAATTTCGAACTGTACAAAATGCCATACACTTGGCGATAAAGTATCCAACGAAAAATGCCTCGCCTGCCACACCGAAATTAAAGTTAGGGTTGATCAGAATAAAGGGTACCACTCCTCAGCACAGGTAAAAGGCAAACAATGTGCATCGTGCCATAACGACCATCATGGGTTAACATTTCAGATTATTAGGTTTGATAAAGATAAATTTAATCACATTCTATCAGGATATAAATTAACAGGGGCTCATGCAAAAAAGGAGTGTGCCGACTGCCATAAAGCTGAGTTTATCGCTGATAAGAAAATTAAAACCAAAAAGTTTACCTATCTCGGATTGGGTACTGCATGTTTAAGCTGTCACGCCGATTATCATCAGAAAACACTCTCAACCAATTGTACTGATTGCCATACCGATGAAAAGTTTAAGCCTGCTTCGAAATTCGATCACAACCGTTCGAAATTTAAACTTACCGGCAAACATGAGCTGGTGCCCTGCGCCGAATGTCATAAAACTTCGGTTGTAAACGGAATCAAATTTCAGGAGTTTAAAGGTGTAAAGGCTACCAATTGCACCAACTGTCATAAGGATGTTCATAACAATAAATTTGGGCAAAACTGTGTCGAGTGCCATAACAATGAATCATTTACGGTTGTTGGCGGGGTAAAGAATTTTGACCATAGCAAAGCTGATTTTAAACTCGAAGGCAAACATGTGAATGTAGCCTGTAAATCCTGCCACAAAGTAAAACTCACAACTCCTTTAAATTTTAAGCGCTGTACCGATTGCCATACCGATTACCACGAAAAGCAATTTATAAAAAACGGTGTTTCGCCCGATTGCGCCACATGCCATACGGTGAAAGGATTTACCGAATTTTCCTACACCATCGAGCAGCATAATGCCGGTGTATTTCCTTTGAAAGGCGCTCACATTGCCACTCCATGTTTTGCCTGCCATAAAAAAGAGAATAAATGGAAATTCAAAGCAATCGGAAATGTATGCGCTGATTGTCATGAAAATATTCACAAGGATTTTATCAGCGAAAAATATTATCCGGGTGCAAATTGCGAAACCTGTCATAATTTAAACAGGTGGAATAGTGTAAATTTTGATCACAAGAAAACCCAGTTTGAGCTTGAAGGCGCTCATGCGAAGCAAACCTGCCGCGACTGTCATTTCAATAAAGAAAAGACCGGTCATGCCAGCCAGAAATTTACCGGATTAGCTACCACTTGTACCACCTGCCATAAAGATGTGCATAACAGTCAGTTCGAAACTGACGGCACTACCGATTGCAAAAGGTGCCACACTTCGGATGCATTTAAACCTGCATCGAAATTCGATCATAGCAAAACTAAATTCCCGCTCGACGGGAAACACGTAAATGTAGCATGCATTAAGTGCCACAACCAGGTAAGCGATAAGGGAGTATCTTATATATTATACAAAACAAAGAAGTTAAAATGCGAAGACTGTCATCTATAATAGTGTTATTGGCGCTTTCATTAAGCCTGGTAGCCCAGAAATCACCCCATGGTGATAGTTTCAAATCGAATTGTGCCGATTGCCATAAAACCAATAGCTGGAAAGTGGACTTGAAGGGAATTGATTTCGATCATAAGACCACAAATTTCCCGTTGGTAGGCCAGCATCAGGCAGTTTCGTGCAAGGACTGTCATACATCGCTTGAATTCGCGAAAGCACAAACGGAATGCAATTCGTGCCATACCGATATTCACGAACAGACGGTGGGTAATGAATGTTCCCGTTGCCATACGCCCAATTCGTGGGTAGTAACCAATATTACCCAAATACATCAGCAGAGCCGTTTCCCGCTTATAGGGCCGCATACTGTTGCTGATTGCCGCGAGTGCCATAAAAACCTTTTATCCACTTCAAGTCCGGCAACACCAACTGCTTCGCTGTTGCGGTTCGATCCTATTGGTGTTGAATGTTATGATTGCCACAAACAAGACTATACTGCTGCAAAAGAGCCTGATCATATTGCCAGCAACTACTCGACAAATTGTACCGAATGCCATAATATCAATTCTTTTTCCTGGAATGGTGCCGGTATAAACCATAATTTTTTCCCGCTCGAAGGCGGACACGATATCAATGACTGCAAAACCTGTCATACATCAGGCACATACGCAAAAATTCCTGCTGAATGTGTTACCTGCCATCAGCCGGATTATAACTCGGCAGTAAATCCAAATCATAAGGCGCTTAATTTTTCAACAGAATGCAACGACTGCCATTCGCTGAGCCCTGGCTGGAAGCCTGCCGAATACCGTGATCATGATTCACGCTCTTTCCCTATTTATTCTGGTACACACAGTGGTGAGTGGGAGAGCTGCTCCGATTGTCATAAAAACCCTGCCAGTTATGCACAATTTACTTGTACCGATTGCCACGAACATAATAAATCGGACACGGACGAAGAGCATGGAGGTGTAAACGGTTATGAATATAACAGTATTGCCTGTTTTGCCTGCCATCCTACCGGAAGCGGCGAAGGTAGTTTTGATCATAACAAATCAGGTTTCCCGCTCACTGGAGCTCATACCACAACCGCCTGCACTGATTGCCATACCTCAGGTTATGCAGGAACTTCCAATGTGTGTGCAAGTTGCCATACCACTAGTTATAATCAGACGGCAAATCCTAATCACACCGCAGCCGGAATATCCAACGATTGTGCCGACTGCCATACTACTAATCCCGGTTGGAAGCCAGCCACTTACCCTACCCATTCAAACCTTGAAGGAGCGCATGTACCCATTGCCAATGATTGTGCCGCATGCCATAAAGGCAGTTATACCACTTTGCCAAAATTGTGCAACGATTGCCATTCGTCCGATTTTACCCAGGCTAACAATCCTTCGCATACAGCAGCACAGTTCCCTGTAACATGTGCTGACTGTCATTCACAAACAGGATGGACACCAGCCACTTTTAACCACGACGGACAATATTTCCCTATTTATTCGGGGAAACATAACGGAGAGTGGGATAATTGTTCGGATTGTCATACCAATCCTGCGGATTATAAAATATTTACCTGTACATCTTCCTGCCATTTGAAACCGAAAATGGATGATGAACATCAGGGTGTTGGAGGTTATCTTTACAACAGCCCGGCCTGCCTCGAATGTCACCCTTCAGGTGATGCAGAAGGAGCTTTCGATCATAACACATCTGGATTTCCATTAACCGGCGGACATGCAAATGCCGATTGTGCAAGTTGTCATGCAAGTGGATATACAAATACATCAACTGTTTGTATTAGCTGCCATACGCCCGATTTTAACCAATCTGCAAATCCGAATCACACTTCGTTAGGCATTTCCAATGATTGTGCAACCTGTCATACTACAGCCCCCGGATGGAGCCCGGCTACATTTCCGACACATAACAATTACTATGTTATTGCCGGGGCTCATGTGCCTGTTGCGAATGATTGTGCGGCTTGCCATAATGGAAATTATATTAATTCGCCGAATACATGCATGGGATGTCATACAACCAATTACAATCAAACTGCCAATCCAAATCATGTTGCGGCACAATTCCCTACAACCTGTGAGGATTGTCATACTCAAACTGCATGGACTCCATCAACATTTAATCACGACGGGCAGTATTTTCCTATATATTCGGGAAAACATAACGGAGAGTGGAATGCATGTGCCGATTGCCATACTAATCCATCCAATTATGCTGTATTCACATGTACAACATCCTGCCATCCTCAATCATCAACCAACAATGAACACCAGGGAGTAGGAGGATATCAATACCTCAGCAGTGCTTGCCTGGCATGTCATCCGAATGGAAATTCTGCAGGAGCATTTAATCATAATACTTCGCCATTTCCTTTAACAGGCGGGCATGCAGGTGCCGATTGTGCCAGCTGTCATGCAAATGGATACAACGGCACTTCAACAGCCTGCGAAAGTTGCCATACCCCTGAATACACACAAAGTGCAAATCCGAATCATGTTGCAATCGGCATTTCCAACGATTGTGCGGCTTGTCATACAACCAATCCCGACTGGCAACCTGCCACATTCCCGGTGCACAACAATTATTATGTTATAGCAGGCGCTCATGTTCCGATTTCCAATCAATGTGCTGATTGTCATAACGGCAATTATAACAATACTCCAAATACATGTTCCGGTTGTCATATGGATAACTACAACCAGACAACTAATCCGAATCACGTAACATCAGGATTTTCAACCGAATGTGCTACATGTCATACGCAAACTGCCTGGATACCTTCAACCTTTGATCACAACAACACTTACCCGCTTACCGGTGCACATGCAGCTATAGCCAGTAATTGCGTTCAATGTCACCCGAACGGATATTCCAATACCCCGAATACCTGCGCAGGCTGTCATCAGAACAATTATAACCAGTCAACTAATCCCAATCATGTTGCCCTTGGATTGTCCAACGATTGTGCTGTTTGTCATACAACAAATCCCGATTGGCAACCAGCTACTTTCCCGGTACATAATAATTACTATGTACTATCAGGGGCTCATGTATCGGCTGATTGCTCTGATTGCCACAATGGCAATTATAATAATACTCCCAATGTGTGCTCAGGCTGCCACATGAGTGATTATAATCAGACTACTGATCCTAACCATGCTTCGGCACAGTTTCCAACAACGTGTGAGGATTGCCATACCTCAACAGCATGGGAACCTTCAACTTTTGATCACGACGGTCAATATTTCCCTATATATTCAGGTCAGCATAACGGCGAATGGAATACCTGTTCGGAATGTCATCCAAACTCAACTAACTATGCTGTATTTACCTGTACTACCTCGTGCCATCCCCAGAATTCAACCAATAATGATCACAATGGGGTGTCTGGATACCAATATCTCAGCAGTGCCTGTCTGAATTGTCACCCTGACGGGAATAGCGATAAGAAGATGAATATAAACGATATTAGGAATGACTAACAGCATCACTATGAGACTCTTACTTCCTCTATTCCTATTGCTGCTTTTTGGCCTTGACCTGAAAAGCCAAACTATCGGTGGTGTCGCTGAAGGAACCATTTCGTACGTAACATCACAAAGTGTTTATGTGAAATTTGAATCGACTGAAGGCATTTCTGCCGGCGATACATTATTTGAGCTGAAGGAGAAAAAGATGATTCCTGTTCTTCTGGTAAAAGAACTCTCTTCTATTTCATGTGTATGTGTGCCGCTGTCTTCCGGCAAGTTATCAGTAAATGATAAAATTCAAGCCAGTCCGAAAAGTAGTAAACAACCCGAAACTCCAACTCCTGTTATACTTCCTGCAGTGCAGCCTGAAGTAGCAAAAAATGATACAGTTACATCGCAAACAGTAACTCCGGCAAGTCCAAAAGAAAGCATAAGCGGCAGGATTTCTGTTTCTTCCTATTCAAATTTTTCGAGTGTCTCAGACCTTTCGCAGCGGATGCGATATACTTTTTCGATGAATGCTCTCAATATCAGCAACTCAAAAGTATCAGCGGAAACATACATCTCGTTTGTTCATAAACTGAAAGAATGGAGCGAAGTGAAGGAGGATATTTTCAATGGATTAAAAATCTACAGCCTTTCAGTCAATTATGCCATAAATAAGAATAATAATCTCTGGTTTGGCCGGAAAATGAATCCCCGCCTTTCGAATGTTGGAGCTATTGACGGACTTCAGTACGAAACAAAATTTAAATCGATAACTCTTGGCGCTTTTGCCGGGGCAAGGCCTGATTATATGAACTATAGTTTCAATTTCAGTTTGTTGCAATATGGAGGATATTTTGGCCACGACTATGTAAAGAAAAACGGTGGCAGCGCTCAAACATCGCTGGCAATCGTGGAGCAAAAGAACAATGGTTTTACCGACAGGAGATTTGCCTATTTGCAGCATTCCAATTCGTTACTGCAGAAATTATATTTCTTCGGTTCAATTGAATTTGATTTGTACAATAAAGTGTTAAACACGCAGGATAGCAGTTATACCCAGGATAATACGCCAAATCTTTCGAATATGTATTTTTCGCTCAGGTACAAAGTGATTAAGCAATTATCGGTATCATTATCATACAGCGAAAGGCAGAATATCATCTATTATGAAACCTACAAGAGTATAGTTGATCAGTTGCTCGAGGAGGCAACCATGAGGGGTTTCATGTTACAGCTAAACTACCGTCCTATTAAAAATATGACAGTAGGAGCCAATGCAGGCTATCGTTATAGTAAAAAAGATGCGCGACCATCGAAGAATCTTTATACATATGTTACATACAGCAACGTGCCCTGGTTAAATGCTTCTGCAACGGTTTCAGCCACTTTGCTCGAATCAGTTTATCTTTCGGGGAAAATATACAGCCTTGGTCTTTCAAGGGATGTGATACCGGGTAAATTATACGGTGGTATTAGCTACAGGTATGTAAACTACAAATTCGTGAGCGCCGAAACACCTTTAATTCAAAACATGGCTGAGCTTAACATGACCTGGCGAATCATGAAGAAAATGTCATTTTCTTTCAACTATGAAGGCACTTTTGAAAAGGACAGAAACTACGACCGTATCTATATCAATCTCACGCAGCGGTTCTGAAGCGGTATTTAGAGGGGAGACAGGGCGAGGGGCGACAAGGCGAGGGGTTGAAATGTTGAGGGGCGACAAGGCGAGGGGCGAAAAGGCGAGCGACAAGGGGAGGACTTCCAACTTCTGGCATTTTCTTAACTTATATCTTTTTCTTCAAGCAAAATGCTATATACTGATGCAAATGATTTCCATTGCTGTCCCGTTAGGGACAACATGTTGGTAGAAAATAAGTTACAAGAAAGGTAAAGTCCCGTCAGGGACGATATGTTTGCTTTACCAGACAACAGCGGCTCATAATCTTGAAAAAAAATTATACAGTCTAAATCAAAAATCAAATTCTTATGAAGACTAAAACAGTGGTTATTGCTATTGCTATAGTAATCGGTTTAGTATTGATCGCAATTCCTTTTATCACTAATAAGAAAAGTAAAAAAGCTACTGATTTGCCTCCCGGTACTCACGAGGTAACCATAGCCGAGGTTATACAAACTACTAAATATACCTACTTCCTGGTAGAGGAGGACGAAAGAGAATACTGGATTGCAGTTACCAAACGCGAAGGTGCTGAAGGCGATGTGATATACTACTCCAACCCTTTAGAGATGAATAATTTCGTAAGTAAAGAGTTAGGCCGGACGTTTCCCACCATATTCTTTGTGCAGGATGTTAGTAATGAGCCAATAAATACTCAAACCGCTCCGGCTCAAGTGGCTCAAAAGAAACCTGAGATCGTGAAATTGGAGAATATCAGCATAAACCCCGTTAAAGGAGGAATAACAATAGCGGAATTATACAAAGAGAAAGAAAAATATGCCGGGAAAATAGTTACAATCCGCGGTGCAGTTGCCAGATACAACAATAAGGTTATGGGGAAAAACTGGGTGCATATACAGGATGGAACCGAACAATCCGGTCAGTTTGATCTGGCAGTTACCACTATGGACAGCCTGGCCGTGGGCAATGCAGTTACTTTTACAGGGATTATCAGCCTCAATAAAGATTTCGGATCAGGATATTTTTATGGAGTGATTATGGAGGATGCAAAGGCAAATAATATTACTACTGAATAAAATTGTTTATCGGCTATTTACTTCCGGGCTTTCTCGTTTAATTCTATGGCAAGGTAAAAATATTTTCCGGTATTAATTTTATGCAGGAAAGTGGGATATATTTGTTGATATGCAACCGTTAGCCCCAATTTTAAAAAAAAATCCATAATTAGAAATGAATAATATTATTTCATACTATAATGACATTGCAAAGATTTATGATGAGGATAGATTTAATAATTCTTATGGCAAGTTTGTTGACTCTCAAGAAAGGAAAATTTTAAATAAATTATTGACGAATAAAAATGATATCGTTTTAGATTTGGCTTGTGGGAGTGGAAGGTTATTGAATTATGCAAATTTGGGTGTTGATGCAAGTGTTGAAATGGTTAAGATTGCAAAAGAAAAATTTCCCGACAAAAAAATTGTTGTGTCTGACGCTGAACTGACAACTTTTGAAAATAATTCTATTGATACAATTATTAGCTTTCATTTTTTTATGCATTTAAATAAAGAAAAAATTAAAAACATTCTTTTAGAATGTAATAGAATTTTGAAACCAAATGGCAAAATTATTTTTGATATTCCTTCTAAAAAAAGAAGAAACTTATTAAAATTTAAAAGTGAAAATTGGCACGGATCATATAGTGCTGTTTTTAATGAGATATGTAAAATCAATCCTAATTTCTATATAAAAAGCTCTTTTGGACTTTTATTTTTACCAATCCACAGACTTCCTAAAAATTATAGAAACTTTTTTTTAAAATTAGACTATATATTGGCAAATTCTTTTCTGAAGGAATATAGCTCTTATGTGATAATTGAATTTAAAAAAAATGAAAATCCCCCCAAATGAAAATCCCCAAAAATATAAAAATTAAAATAAAACTAATTTTGAGATTAATAAACGATCTTATAAATGGAACTTTTTTTAATTTTTCTAAAAAACGAAAGACTTATACTAACTTTGAGTATTCAATAAATTTGGCTCAGGAAATTAAATTAAGTAGAACTTTTGAAAATAAAATATTCAATCTTTCTTTAGCAGCAGAAATAATTAATGAATATGTAATTTTTCCTAATGAAATATTTTCATTTTGGCAGGTAATAGGAAACCCTAGTTTAAAGTTTAAAAAAGCCCGCTCAATAAAAAACGGTAATATTTCGGATGAAGAAGGTGGTGGCTTGTGTCAAGTCTCTGGGATTATTTATCAAAGTAGTTTAATAGCTGGACTGAAAATAATTGAAAGATTTAATCATTCAATAGATATTTACACAGAAGAAACTAGATTCACTCCATTAGGAACTGATGCAACTGTTGTGTATGGATACAAAGACCTGAGAGTGAAAAATATATATTCATTCCCAATAAAATTTCATATCTCAATAGTTTACAATGCAATAAATTTAAAACTTTTAAGTACGGAAAAAATTAATGAAAATAACCTTAATTTTGAATCTGAAGACCAAAATGATGTAGTAATTGTGAAAGTAATCAGTAACGATAAAAAAATCTTAAATATATCAGAATACAAAAAAAACTGGTGCTAACAAACGTGCTTGTTGCATAACTCATTTTTATTGGATTTAATGATATAAATTGGAATTTGCTAATTTTTGGATCTGATAATCAATATTTTGCATTTTGATGGATTTGTCTTTATCATCAAAGTTCTGCGAATATTGAGTTGTGCAACAGCAACAAACGCTATAGCAAATGCGGGTATGCAAGATTGTTGAACCATTTGAATTCTTTACATACATTTGCGTTGGCTGACTTTGAGCAACAATTTATTCCCGCACTAGCCATTACCTGTCCCGTGTAACGGAAGCGTCAGCCGCTATAAGCCATTTTAAAACAAAACAACGAGGATGAAAGTTTTTACAATATTGACCTTAATAACTATAACTTGTCTCAGTGTTTTAGGGCAAAAAACACATAATATACAAATCCTGCCGGGACAAGGAATCGTTTACGACAAAGATTCAATATTACTTTATAAAACGACCTACAAAGAAGTTTATAAAATTTTAAAAATTAGAGACAGATCAAAACCTAATGAATTTGCAATTTCTAATTGGGATGGCTATGATCCTGAGACTGGAGAATCAACATCAGGATCAGAATATATCAAAGAGATAAAATATAAATCAATCATGTTTGAATTTGCAGATGAAAAAGATAATGAGAATGTGAAATTAAGGTGGATCACGCTCAAAGAGGACAAATCACTTAAGATTATTACAGATAGTGGATTTGAAATAGGAATGATTAATCCACAAATCAAAGACATCTATCCAAGGACTGAAAATAACTATTTTATTTCTGAAGACAATCTGACTTATAACTTATATTCATACGGCATTTCTTTTGAGTTAGAAAAGCTCGCGAATAACGACTTGAAATTAATAGAGATATCGACACATTATAAATCAGATAAAAACGGCTTATAACAAACGCTATTTCAAATGCGGGTTTATTCGCTTCGCTTCCCGCGAAAAAGCGGGACAGGCTATGAGATCGCTTCGCTAAGTTTTGAGCTGCGCTCAAGAGACCGCTGCGCTAAGTTGCGTGTTCGTTGAAACATTTGAAATCTTTACATACATTTGTCATGGCTGACAATTGAGCAACAATTATTCCCGCACTTGCCATTACCTGTCCCGTGTAACGGAAGCGTCAGCCGCTATGGGCAAGGTTAGCTAAATCTCTGATAACTAGTTAATATTAATTACTAAAGCAGAAAGATGAGAAGAAAATATTTTTTTATACTTTTAATTTTTTCTATTGGATTTATTCTTTTTGGGATTGGTTTTTATAATCTAATTTTTGCTGACCCAATTGTATATTTCACAACAACTGGCAGAACTCCATTTCAATTAAAAGTTGCCAATGGCACAATCGAACTTATTTTAGGATTAGGCTGTATAATTGGAAGTGTAATCAGATGGAGAACCAGAAACCAAATAGAGCCGAAAAGAAGGTGGATAAAAAGGAACAATACACGATATAGTCATCGTTAACGAGAAGAAAATTAGAATACACGACTTGAATTTGAATTTTAATTTAGCTAGGACGTAAAAAAATGAAACCCTGCCCCTAACAAACCTATTACAAATGCTAAGTTGCGTGTTCGTTGAATCATTCTAAATCTTTACATAAATTTGCGTTGGCTGACAGTTGAGCAACAATTTAATCCCGCACATGCCATATCGTTAACCGTTCGCAGGCATTTTAAAAAAAATACACAAAATGACAGAATTAAAGCAAAGAGGCCTTTTTGAAAAAAGAGAATTTAAGATTACAGAATTCGGACTTGAGACCTATACCAAAGACTTCGAGATTGACACAACAAATTCGTGGACATTTGACGATTTTAGCAATAAAAGTCGAATTTATACTGAGAAATACCCTAAAATCTTATATGTAGGTTTGTTGACAATTTTAGTTGGTTTAATTAGAGGTGGACTAATTGTTGGAGAAGACCCGGTTGCTGCCCTGATATCTGGAATTGCGGTTTCAATAATTGGAACTATTGTTATTCTAATTTACGTCTTTTATCAAAAAAAGTACACATTGCTATGCTTAGACAGTGAAATGGAGGTTTTTGTACTACATGAAAAACCAAACAAAAAGGAGTTTGACGAATTTATCCGTTCATTTTACGAAGCGCGAAAAAAAAATTACAGAGAAAAGTATTTCAGAATCGACTTTGACTTGGATAAAGACAAGCAAATTGATAGAATGAAATGGCTAAGACGCGAGAATATTATTACAGAATCAGAATTAGAAGTTATAATGGAAGATATTCAGACAAAATTAATCTAAAACGCCAGCTAACAAACGCTTTAGCAAATGCGGTTATGCGTGTTCGTCGAAGCATTTGAAATCTTTATATACATTTGCGTTGGTTTGAAAATGCAGTGCAATCTAGTCCCGCACTTGTCATATTGTCGGCCGTTGTGCATAATTTTAAAAAACCCAAAATGAAACATTTTAAGATACTGACAATCATTTTAATATCTCTTCTTTTTGCAACTATTGGAAAGGCTCAGACAACTAAACCAAACGACAGTTCAGAGAAAAATATTTACAAAAACGAGAAATATCGCTTTAGCGTTATCGTCCCAGAAAAGTGGAAACTTTATGGACAGATTTTAGATGATTCCAAACAGCACAAAGCAATTGCTGATTGGGGACTTCCTGCAATTTATAGCGAACTAGAAAAGACTGACATCGAAAACTCAGTTTCTATAACAGCTTATCACAAGCCTGATATTCGTTCAGTACAGGAATTAATTGCTGCAGAATACTTCAAAAGAAATCCAGTCGAAACCGCTCTTGAAGTTGACTCGACATGTACAAATTGTCGTATTATTTATCATACCCAAAATGGACTGGAATATAAAGGGAAATCATATTTTGTTTATAAGAACGAGATTGGCTACGTGATTGTATTTATGGCAACACCGGGAACTTACGATAAGAATTTGAAATCGTTTGAAGATTTCTTTTTAAACATAAAATTCCTTTGACAGAAAAGAAAAACTATGCACTAACAACCGCTATCCTAAATGCGCGCGAATCAGGCAAAGTTTTAAAGAATCATTTTGCACAATACATATAAAAATTAAACATGGATAGAAACGATATTCATATAATAAGCAGATATAGTAATTGGACTGAGAAAGGAATTGAAAAAGTTCTAAGGGAAAATGTATACGCAGATTCTGATTCATGGAAAGGATTTTTGAACCTGTTGTTTATTAGTCTTGGAGTTGGATTTACTGTTTCAGGAATTATTTTCTTCTTTGCTTATAATTGGAGCGACCTGCATAAATTTGCGAAATTGGGTTTGATCGAAGGACTGGTTATCCTGCTGGCTAGTGTAGTTTTATTTTCAAAACTAAATCTGAATGTTAAGAATATCCTGTTGACAGCTACCTCTGTATTAATTGGTGTTTTAATTGCTGTATTTGGCCAGATTTATCAAACAGGTGCAAATGCTTACGATTTTTTTCTTGGCTGGACACTGTTTATCAGTTTATGGGTATTTATTTCAAATTATCCACCATTATGGTTAGTGTTTTTAACATTGGCTAATACAACCTTTATCCTTTATTCACAGCAAGTTGCATCAGATTGGTCGGAAGTGTTTGTGTTTGCAATTCTCTTTCTGTTTAGCTCTCTGGTATTAGTAATAATCCATTTCCTTTCGAAAATTCGCAACAACCTAAAAGCTCCTTCCTGGTTTACTTCTTTATTAGGTTTAGCAGCTGTTACATTTTCTACAATAGGAATAATACTTGGGATATTTGATAATCAACAGACCTTTTTATGGGTTTTGCTGCCTTTGTCAATGCTGGTTTATGGAGCAGGTTTGGTATATAGTATAAAAACAAAAAATGGATTCTATCTTTCAATAATTCCATTTAGTATAATTTTAATCATTTCGGCCTCATTATTAAAAATATCAGATGATGCGGCTATGTTTTTTGTTGTAAGCATATTCATAATTGGTAGTGTTACTTTATTAATCAAAGGACTGCTTGATATTCATAAAAAATGGAATAATGGAGAATAAATTAAGTTTCAGAGAAAACATTGAATACATAAGCAAGTTAGAAGGAAACGGTTTTGAATTCAATGAAATGGAAATTGAAAAAGAGTACTTTAATTCGCAGAAAGAAGTTTCGGGCATTGCGATTAAAATATTAACCGTACTGGGTGGTTTTTTTGCGACCCTAGCTTTTTTAGGGTTCCTTTTAATTGCTGGTTTATATGATTCGAAAGCAGGCTTGATCCTTACCGGTATTACCTTTATTGGAGTTGCTATATGGTTGAATGTGAAATATAATAAGCTGATTATTGACACTTTAAGTGTTTCGGCTTATTCAATTGGGTTATTCTTGGTTGCTGCCGGCCTATCAGAACTGGAAGTTGGAGAAAACTCTATTTGCAGTATACTCATACTAATTTCATTGCTTACAATTGGTACCACTAAAAATTACATTCTCACGTTTATTTCAATCTTAACAATTAACGGGTCATTTATTTTTTTGATTATTGAAAATGATTTTAAAAGTCTGATTCATGTATATGATGCAATTTTATTGGTTCTTTTAACTTATGTTTTTCTTAACGAAGCAAAACTATTAGCCAATAAGAGATTTCCTACCCAATTATATAATCCTGTCCGATCAGGTTTAATGATTTCATTGATAACAGGATTAGTATTTGTCGGGCAAAGAGGAATTGTTGATTTTGGGATAAAGTATATTTGGGCATCTTCAATTATTACAATTCCTTTAACTATCTATATTATTTCAATAATTGTAAAAATAATAGGGATAACCCAGTCAAAGACATTGTATTTAATATACTCTTTTTCAATTTTATTTTTAATACCAACAGCTATGTCGCCTGCAATTTCAGGAACTTTGCTGATTATTCTTCTTTGTTTTCTGGTAAGTTACAAAACTGGATTATCAATTGGAATAATAGCGTTTGTCTACTTCATTTCTCAATATTATTACGACCTGAATTTTACCTTGTTAACCAAATCAATTATATTGTTTGTATCAGGTATTGCATTCTTGTTATTCTATGTATTCACCCACAAATATCTTGGACAAAATGACAAAGTATAAATGGATTGCAATTGCCCTTAATTTGGTGGTAGTACTTTTTCTTTTTAATAAATCAATTTTTGAAAAGGAAAAGATATTAAGCGAAGGGAAATTGGTTTTATTAAGACTTGAGCCTGTTGATCCTCGTTCATTAATTCAAGGTGATTTTATGCGTTTGAATTATGAGATATCAGCGAATATACCAGGTGACAGTATTCCGAAACGTGGATATTGCATTGTTAAATTGAACGAAGAGGGTATTGGTACCAAAATCCGGCTTCAAAATGAAAGTACACCAATAAATGAAGGTGAATATGCAATTGTATACACCGCAAATAATTGGAGGATAAATATCGGAGCTGAATCCTATTTTTTTGAAGAAGGACAAGCAGCAAGATTTGATTCTGCCAAATACGGTGGAATGAAAATAGACAATCATGGGAATAATATTTTGATTGGATTATATGATGAAAAATTAAGGAAAATAGAATAAAGACCTTGCCAACGCCAGAACAAATGTGGGTTTCCCTGTTAGTTGAAACATTTGAAATCTTTACATACATTTGTGCTGGCTGACAGTTGAGCAACAATTTAATCCCGCACTTGCCATAACGTGTCCCGTGTAACGGGAGCGTCAGCCGTTAACTGCAGGAGACAGCAAACAACGAAATAGAAAATTGAAAAAAAAAAATAGAAGATGGCAGAAAAAAGTGGACTTGATATGCTTCTGGAAAACCTTGCTGACTTAGGATTGTTCCCTACAGTATCTTTGGTAGATAAAGGTACGCTTTTCCCTCCCCAAAATAGATTTGCAAGTAGTAATACGGTTACAGTATTATTGTCTGACTCAATATTTTTTTTGGCTCGTTCCAATGTCTCCTCATCATTCACAGGTATATATTCTTCAGTAGAACTTCCTGCAGAAGCAGAGTATAAAGTATATAAAAGAAATTGGTCTGATTTTCTATTTTTTCCGAAAAGACAAAAAGTTGGAATTAAGTATATAGATGAGAATTTAACAATTATTTCCCCAAAATGGATACCTTCAAAAGAGTTAAATTTGGAAAATACAAATTTGTTTTTAGATATAAACAAAGCAGGGAAGCCCTATAAATTGATTTTAGAAAACAACTATTTACTTTCAATAATTAAACCGTTAACTGATAAAAAAATTATAGGGATAGAAACAAATGTTTGGTTGTACACTAAAGAAGATTTGGGGAATTTATTAAAAACCGGAGAAGAGCTGATTAGAAAAATTAAAAATGCCTACAGTTAACAGCGGCTATTTGCAAGCGGCATTCATCCGATGGCGCGGGTTTGTAGTTTAGCCAGCTTAGGAGATAATAACTTGAATAATACTTTACTATTAAATCTAAAACGATGGAAACAAAGAGTGAATTAGTCCGGGTATTTGCCAGTTCCGAAATAGTTGTTAACCTTCTGCAATACGAACTGGAAAAAGAAGGAATTTTAACAAACATCATCAATACAAGTGATGTAGGTACTTCTTTCGGAGCTCCGGCAGGAACGCCTTACACAGTTGATTTATACATTCTGGATACCGACCTGGAAAAAGCAACTCCAATAGTTAAAGAATTTATGAAGACTAATAAAATGTGAAGAAGCAAGGGTTGCATCAAACTACTGCTGCCGAACGAATTCTCTCACCGAAGGTAATCGTTTCGCGTGGTGGTATAAACTCCGTCGTCTGCTCTCCAAATTCTCCATATTTAGTTTACAGCAATCGGAATGTTAATTCCATAATCCCGTTTCATCCCGATTGCTGTCTTTCAAACCATTGTAAAGCGATTGTTATTGAGTTTCAAACTGTGCCAGAAATGATAAAGCCTTGTTAAGTTCGTATTCCGATTTCAACAAATTATCCATAGCCGAGTAGGCAAACGAAAGCTCCATCAGGTAATTAATAAGTGATATTTCACCAGCGTCGAGCGCTTTTTTCAGAAGTGCCGCGTTGTTGGATGATTCAATAAGCTTCCTGTACTCAAGCGCGGTATTTTGAAGGCTGGCTGCCTTTTCGAACTGGATTTTAAGCTGGTTGTAGAATTGCAACTTGCTGTCAGTCTCCATGCTTTGTAGGGCTAAAGTCTGTGCCTGCGCATATTTTACCGTGTTTTTATTTTCCCACAAGGGAATAGATACACCTACAGTTACACCCTGGAAATGTTCGCCAACAACCTTTTCGCTCATATAACCGGCCGATGCTTTAGGAAGCGACAAAGCCCGGTTTAGCTTTTCCTGTTGCATATTTAGTTCAATCTCCTGTTTCAGCCATTGCAACGCCGGGTTATTTTGTTCGGCTTTGCTGTACCATTGATCGAAATCGGCCGGAAACATACGCGGCTGCAAGGAACTTCCGTTCAGATCAATTGCAATCCCACCATTCAATGCCGCAAGTTGATGTAAAACAGCATTTCGTTCAATGGTCAGCACTTCTAACTCCTTCCTGCTGTTCAGCAGGTTAAGCTGAGCTTTGTTATGTTCCAGGATACTTACTTCTCCTTTTTCATACATTGTCTGAAATGCATCCGCAATGTTCTGCGCATGAGCAAGCCGCTTTGTATTCTCGTTAATTACAGCGTTAGTATGCATCAGATCGGCACATAAAAGGCGGGCGTTGAGCAGAATATCTTTGCGTTGCCTCTGGTATTCAATATCTGACTGAAGATTACGCGAATCTGCTATCTGTCGGCGATAGCCATAAGCCGTCGGGAAATCGAATGATTGTTTTATGTTTATATCCGTGCGGTTCCCTATTGCATCAGGAGTCCCCCACAGATAATTAAATCCCACTTCAGGGTTCTGAAGGTAAATCCCTGTCCGGTTACCCAGTTTTTCCGCTTCCACATTTTTCCGCAATGCTTTAAGGGTAGTGTTGTTCCTTTCGATGTTCGACAATACGCTGTCAACTGTTATTTGCGCTGTAAGCGAAACAGGCAAAATAAAAAGAAGGGCGCATATCTTTAAGTACTTTTTCATACGTTATCGTTTTTGATAATTCCACGATTGAATAAAATGCTGTACACGATTGGTACAATATAGATATTGAGTAGGGTTGATGTAAGCAAACCACCCAGAATCACTTTTGCCATCGGGCTTTGAATTTCGTTACCTGATAAATCGCCTCTTAAAGCCAAAGGAATCAGCGCCAGCGCAGCAGTTAATGCAGTCATTAATATTGCGTTTAAGCGGTCGGACGAACCTCTGGTTACTGTTTCGTACAAAGAGATACCATGGCTCTGCAATCGCTGGTAATTGCTGATAAGCAGAATACCATTACGGGTCGCAATTCCAAAGAGAGTTATAAATCCGATAATAGCCGGAATACTTAACACACCTGAGGTGAAATAGATAGTAAAGATTCCACCGATTAATGCCAGGGGCAAATTAAGTAATACCACACCTGCCAGTTTAAAGTTTTTAAACTCCTGGAAAAGAAGCAGGAAGATTATCAGCACCGCAAGTATGGAAGTGATAAGCAATGTTTTTGACGCTTTGGCTTCGCTTTCGAACTGACCGCCATATTCCACGCGGTATCCTTCGGGAAATGTTACTTTATCATTTACATTTTTCTGTATATCCTGCACAACGCTGCGTATATCGCGGCCTGCAACATTAGCCGAAACAACCACTTTACGCTGGACGTTTTCCCTGCTTATGGCACTTGGTCCGGTAACTGAAACAATTTCGGCAACCTGTTCCAACGGGACTTTTTTGCCGTCATACGTATCAATCAGCGCTGAACGGATACCGTCAATGGTTTCAGTGTAATCCTTGTTAAGCCGCAAAACGAGATCGAACCTGCGCTGTCCTTCATAAATATCCGAAAGCTTTTCGCCACCAAAAGATATGTCGATAAACTCATTGAACTGTTCGATGGTAATACCGTACTGAGCCAGCATATCGCGGTTTGCACGGATCTGAATCTGTGGTATTTCAACCTGCTGATCCACATTTACATCAACTAATCCTTCAACTCCCGTTATGGCATTTTTTATCTCATTACCCATCGTAAACATCTTGTTCAGATCAGTACCAAATACTTTTATAGCAATGTTAGCCCTTGTACCCGAAATCATGTGATCGATGCGATGGCCCAAAGGTTGACCTATTGTTGCAGCAATTCCCGGAATGCCTGCAATTTTTGCACGCACATCAGCCATAAATTCATCACGGTTCCGATCTTTCAAAGTAAAATTAACATCCACTTCGGCACTGTTAACGGTTTGCGAATGTTCATCCAGTTCTCCACGGCCGGTTCTGCGGGCAGTGCTTTCTATTTCAGGAATCGACAGTAATTCAGTTTCGACAAGGTTGCCCAGGCGGTTGCTTTCTTCCAGCGATGTGCCGGGTTTGCTAACAACAGATAAAGTCAAAGATCCTTCGTTAAATTCGGGAAGGAAACTACGGCCCATTGTCGAATACAGCACGAGGGAAACAATAAACAGCCCCAGTGAAGAGAATAATACTGCACGTTTGTGCTTCAAAGCCCATCCAAGTGATTTCTGGTAGTTTTCGGTGAGTTTGCGGGTAAGCCATTTATCTTTTTCGTTTTTCGCCAGGTATTTATCATCCGAAAGCAGCATTTTACATAGCAAAGGTGTAAGAGTCATTGCTACTACTAGCGAAAGAAATAAGGATACTATAAAAGCAATTCCCAAGGGTTTAAGCATTCGACCTTCCATTCCCGAAAGAAAAAACAAAGGAAGAAAAGCCACGATGATAATAAGTGTTGCATTAATGATGGATGCCCTTACTTCTTTGGAGGCTTCGAATACAACCTGGAAAGAACTTTGCCGGCTTCCGGGCGGGAGCTGCCGGTTCATTCGCAGGCGTTTATACACATTTTCAACATCAATAATTGCATCGTCAACCAATACACCAATTGCAATGGCCATACCGCCTAAACTCATGGTATTGATGTTTAATCCAAGGAATTTCATTACAATCACAGAGCCCAGCAACGAAATCGGAATCGCCAGCAATGAAATAATGGTTGTGCGAAAACTTCCCAGGAAGAGGAAAAGGATAATAATTACGAATATTGCGCCTTCGATAAGCGCGTTCTTGACATTATTCACGGAGGTTTCAATAAAATCAGCCTGTCGGAATATTTTGGTATCCAGTTTCACATCGGGAGGCAATGATCTCTTTAAAGCAGATAGATTCTCTTCAATGCGGCGTGTTAAATCGAGGGTATTTGCATTGGGCTGTTTCGAAACAGATATGATGACCGCTGGTTTTGCGTTTTCGGCAGCATAGCCCATTTTTATTGCGCTTCCTATCTTCACGTCTGCAACATCATTGATCTTTACAGGCTTTCCATTTACCGATTTGATGTACGAATTACCTAATTCTTCCAAATTGGCAGTTCGTGCAATACCTCTCACTACATACTCGTTGCCATATTGGCGTAACGCTCCACCTGAAGAGTTTTGGCTTATGCCTGCACAAACAGCTGCCAGTTCGCTCATCGAAACATTATAATTCTTCATTCGCAGCGGATCAGCCAGTACCTGGTATTGCTTGTAGTCGCCGCCGATTATTGTAACCTGCGAAACTCCTCCTGTAGCCAGAAGCAATGGCTTTATATTCCAGTCGGCAATAGTACGCAGGTCCATCATGCTTGTGCTATCGGCCTGCAGTCCCAGGAAAAACATTTCGCCCATTACACTCGACTGAGGAGCAAGTAAAGACTGACCAACGCCCAGTGGCATTTGCGAAGTAACGCTGATAAGTTTTTCGCTTACAACCTGCCGGGCTTTAAAAATATCCGTTCCCCAATCAAATTCGACCCATACAAATGAGAAACCCTGTGCCGATGACGAACGTACTCTGCGGACATCGGTAGCGCCATTCATGGCAGTTTCGATAGGAAAAGTAACCAGGCGCTCCACTTCTTCCGAAGCCATTCCGTGAGCATCAGTCATTATAACAACAGTAGGTGCTGTGAGATCGGGGAAAACATCCACATCCATATTGCTTGCCGTGCGAAATCCGACAACCATCAGGACCACTGCACACAGCAACACGAAGTACTTGTTGTTAAGTGAGAATTTTATAATAGTATTCAGCATCGTTCTTCTCCTTTTTAGTGTACATGTCCTGAATGAGCATCCAGGGTACCGGTGGCCTGGGCAAGTTTAATAAGCGTAGCGCCTTTGGTAACAATGCGTTCGCTTTCGGATAATCCTTTTAAAATTTCGGTTCGCAGCCCATCGGTGGCACCGGGATGAACTTCACGCTTTTCGAAAAGTTCAGGATTTACCTGCACGTAAACGAAGAAATTGCCCTGATCTTCGAGCAATGCATCATTAGGAACCGTCAACGCCCGGGTGTTGGTTGTAGTTTTGAGATACAATTCAACAAAACCTCCTGCAACGAAGCTTCCTTTGTTGTCAATCTGAAGACTTACCGGAATTAAATAATTATCGGCGTTGGTGTTGCGGCCGTATGACAATACTTTTCCATTCAGTTCAGCAAGGGTATAAGCCTGGCTGTCGTGTAAGGTACGTATGTTGGCATTGGTGATGTTACCTAAAATATGAGCGTACTTTTGCTGAACTTCGGCATGTAAAACCAGCGTTTTATTTTGCGAAATGCTTACAATGGGTTGGCCAGCTTCAACATATTGTCCGTTCTGAACAAAAAGCTGTTTTACAAAACCACTCATGGGGCTGCTTACGTTCTGTCCTTTTGCACTGAAATTGGAGTTCAGATTGTCGTAAATGGCTTTGGTATTTTCAAACTGGTTTTTAGCAGCTGTTAAATCTTTATCCGAAACAATTTTGTCTTTGGCAAGCTCTTTCATCCTTTCGTAATCAGCTTTAGCTTTTTCATAGTTATTCTGAGCTTCCAGAAAACGTACCGTTGAATTATTTTCAGCCATGCCGCTTCCGGAAACGGAGAACAAAACCTGTCCGGACGAAACGCTCTTGCCTTCCAGCACATTACCCGAAGAGAACGTTAACATTCCACTGGTTTTGGCTGAAACCATAATTTCATCGCCCTGGGCCGACTGAACCTGTGCCGTGGTTTTAATTACCTGGCCAAATGGTTCGGATTTCGGCAAATCCGTTGCAAAATCAATTTTCCAGGTTTGTTCTTTTGTGAATACAGCTGCGAAAGGCGAGGTTTTTACGGCTGCCGATGCATGTTTATCGGCATCTTCTTCTTTCGAAAAAACTGCAATATCAGAAACCACTAATTGCGATTTTCCTTTGTCATTATCAATATCAAAGATAATCTGACCTTTACCCTGTGTTTCGGGCGTGATTTCGAAAGCGTAAATACCTTTGCGGGTTGGCTCAGTGAGTAGCTGCGAAACTTCTTTGCCTTCGATTACGAGCCGTATTGTTATACTACCACTAAGTACAGCATTAAATCCCGGAAGGTGAGTAAAATGCGAAAGTACACGCGATGTTTTACCAACCACAAAAGGAGCAGCTTCGGCAAAAACTTCGTAATCGGGGTTATAGGCCGTAAGTTTCAGGCTGACTTCTACATGTGAATCAACTTCAGATGCATCGAGTACATCTGTCTTTTTTTGCGTACAAGCAGATAACAATACCGCAATTATGGCAATGGAGGAAATGATTTTTTTCATACTGGTTTTCTTATTTCTAATAAATTCACTCATTTTGATAAGTGTCACATATAGTGCAAACAATTGATATGCAGAAGCATATGCAAAGCATGTTTGATCAGGAATGTTAATTGTAAGTTTATTGTTTGAATGGAAAAATTTACAGCACCGCCTAATTAGCGATGCATATCAAATGAATCAAACAATTTTTCGAATACTACGCAGCAGGAGGACCCCGGAGCTTAATAAACTGGAATAATTTAAAACAGGTTTGTGGCTGATATGCCGAATATTGGAAGATACCGGATTCCGGGAAATATTGATATTGTTCATTATTCAGGCAGGCTGAAAACAAAAGTCCGGAATCAGTATCGCTATTATATAATGAACTAACCTGGGATTCAATCCTTGAAGAATTTGATCGAACAACCGGAGTTTGTTCTAAAGCACAATGCGTTGCAGGACTGCTTTCATGCTGATGCGAGTGCGAAAACGGTGTCAGGTAATCATGCTTGTGATTATGAGAAACAGCTTCGTTAACAAACTCACAAACTTTAATATGATGATGATGCGGGAAAATAGCATGCCCCACCAGGGTGATACCGGCAAGAAATAAAAAACATTTGGCTAATGTTCTTTTTATCATTTGTGTAGTTAAGCAGACAAAAATAGGTAAATATTGTTTGTAAATCATCTTATCAAATTGTAGAGTTTATTCTGATCAGCAGGACACATGCTCATGAGCACAATTTTCAAAGTGTGGGGACTGGCCTATTATAAATTTCACAACAGCTGTTGCTTCACCAGAAAGGCGCATGAGAATGAACAAAGGAATAAGCGTAACGCAAAACACCAGCTTCAACCATGCCCGGCAACCCGACAGATCTAACAAGCCTTGTTTTGCGAGCCTTTCGGTGATGCATACAGATGTGTGAAATTAATAATAAGCCTTGATCTTTTGGTCCTTTTGTATCAAGACAAAAGGACGAAATCAAAATCAATTTAGAAATTTTACTTGAATTGGTAATTTGCCCCATCACATCAAAATAACATCGTGTCTTAAAATTCCGCCAGGCATATCCTTGTTTTTGCAAAATGGTGTAATATTGTAACAAATCCTGCTGAAATCATAATTAGGCCGGTCAGGAAATACAAAATTTATCTTAATTACAAACAATAATAGTGACAGTAGCGTTTAGTTTTATGTGAGTGGTAATGTGCAAACAGGTATATGGAAAAAAGCCCGGATAAACCCATTTTAAAAGTAAGTTCATTAAGCAAAAGCTTTATGAATTTACAGGCAGTGAAAGATATTTCATTCTCCCTTGAACAAGGAGATATTTTCGCTTTCTTGGGGCCTAACGGTGCCGGGAAAACCACCACACTGCGTATTCTGCTTGATATCATCAAAGCTGACAGTGGCCGGATTGAGTGGAATCTGAACGGGGAAAGTAATTCGTTGCCACCGGCAGGCCATATAGGTTATTTGCCCGAAGAGCGCGGACTGTACCTTGATATCCCTATAATCAGATCATTGGTTTACCTTGCGTCAATCAGGGGTATGGAACCTTCAGCAGCCAGAACTGCAGCCATGCAATGGCTCGAAAGGCTTGAACTTGCTGACCGATCGAAGGAAAAACTCCAGGCGCTTTCGAAAGGAAACCAGCAAAAAATTCAGTTTATTGCCTCCATTCTTCACAAACCTGCTTTCGCTATTCTGGATGAGCCATTCTCAGGCCTTGACCCGCTGAACCAGGAAAAATTTATTGAATACATTAAAGAGATAAATAAGCAGGGAACTACAATCTTGTTGAGTGCCCACCAGATGTCACTGGTTGAAAAAATTGCCAATAAAGTGTTTCTTATCAATCGCGGACAGGAGGTTTATAACGGTTCGTTGACCGGAATTTATGAAGCGTTTGGCAAAAAACATATCATCGACCTGCTGTTTAAATCGACGGTTACTGAAAGCATATTCAATACGTTATCAGGGCTCGAAAGTGTGAACCAGGTGAGTGATTGCCAGGTTCAGCTTACATTCGGTCAGCAAACCGATCTCAACAAGGTTTTAGCTGAATTGTCGGGGTTCGAAGGCATCAGCAATATAACAAGCCACAAACCCGATTTACATGAAATTTTTCTTCAACTTGTAAAAACCCATCGGAAATGAACTATTTCAAACAGGTAATAACCGTTACGCGCTGGGAGTTCATGCGGTTCTTTAAGCCAAAGAATGAGGTATTAGGGATAGGAATTATGCTACTGGTTTCGGTAATTTTTTATTTTGGAGGCAAATATGCGTTTTCCGAATCGGGCGAAAAACCCCGTCTGACTATTTTTCAGAATCTGGATAGCAAATTAGCAGAAAGACTTTCCCTCGATTTTGAATTGACAAATGTTTCCGCTGAGCAAAAATCCTATGTAATATCGGAAATTGGAAAAGCAAAGGAAGGCATACTGCTTGTGAAGGACAGCGCAACTTTTACCATTCATGCTTACAAGTTCACCAGGGTACAAAAGAAACTTAGGGCAATACTTGACGAATACAACAGAACACAGGCAATGCAGACTACAGGAATTAGTGAGGCCGATTTGGCTTATATTCTTTCACCTGCTGTTATTAGTGAATCCTTTATTTACACCGATAATTCGAAAAGCAGGGTGATACTTGCCTATGCTTTTGCTGCGCTTATGATTATGGCGGTATTTTTGAGTTTTGCATATCAGTTCACGGCCATTACCGGGGAGAAACAGTTAAAAATAACCGAGCAGATTGTTTCGGCCATCAGTCCGCAGGTTTGGATGGACGGTAAAATTTTCGGAATTACTTTAACAGGATTATCATCCATGTTTACCTATTCGCTGTTGGGAATTATTGGCGGAATTCTGTTTTTTCAATTCACGGATATACCGGTTTCAGCTATTCTTGATTATCTGTATCTGCCTTCCATTTTAGTATATCTGCCCTTTGCCCTTACCGGCATACTGATCTGGAATGCCCTGCTCGCAGCCATAGCATCAGTAATTACCGACCCGAATAACTCGGGTAAAAGTGCGCTAATGATGTTGCCTTTGTTGTTTGTACTTTCATCATTTCTGGTGGTGCGCGATCCGGATAGTGGTTTGTCAGTATTTCTGTCGTGGTTTCCGCTGACTTCCGCCACTTCAATGCCAATGCGATGGGCAATTACTGAGGTAGCTGCCTGGCAAATAGCGGGATCATTTCTGATTTTGGTGGCAACATTTTACCTGTTACGAAAATTGGCGGCTAAAATATTCCGTGTGTCAATTCTTATAAGCGGGAAAGAACCTTCATGGGGTGAAATATTCAAACTTTCGAAAGAATCATAATATCGGTGTAACGCTCAGCGAGCCTGTTAATCCAGGTTAAATTAATACCGGTAACGCTTAGTGACTCACATTCTGGCAAACTTGTCTTCCCTGCTCATGAAAAAGGTTAAACAAGAGATAGATATGTAAAAAATAAATTATGTAACTTTGACTTAAACTTTAATCCCATTAAATATGAAACACAAACTACTTTTCTCCTTAATAGGAGCCGTAGTGATTTTTACATGGCAGTTTTTGTCTTATGCCATGCCCAATTTTCACAAGTCGGCATCGGCTTATACTCCGGCCCAGGATAGTATTCTACAACTTTTGCAACAACAGGGTTTAACCGAGGGTATGTACCTGCTGGGCCAACCCGATCCTTCGCTGAAATCAGAAGAGCAGCAGGCCATGATGAAAAAATTGGAAGGCAAGCCATGGGCTGTTATCAATTATCACAAAGTAAATAGCATGAGTATGGCTATGCCGATGATAAGAGGATTACTTGTTTGTTTTGTAATATCCTTCCTTTTGTTCTGGCTATTTCAGCAGCAAAAGAACCCGACTTTAACTAACAGGCTGTATCTTGCCTTAGCAGTAGGAATGATAGGTTTTTTCTTCACCCCTTACACCAACTTTATCTGGTACAAGGCACCTGACATCTTCGCTCATTTCGCCGATGCTATTGTGCCCTGGCTAATACTTGGATTTATAGGACACAAAATGGCATCGTTACAAACAAAACAATCGTAAGTCTAACTCAAATCAAATAAGCACATGGAAACAAAAGAAATCGTATTTAATGCCCTTAAAGAATCACCAAAACCATTAAAATCAGCCGAAATAGCAGCTCTTACCGGAATCGATAAACCAGTAGTTGATAAAGCAATACAATCTCTGAAAAAGGAAGAGAAAATTATGTCGCCAAAAGTTTGTTACTATTCGGCCAAATAAGTTTTTCCCACTTTATTATTGAAGAGTTCAACCTAAATTATGCTATCATAATTTGGGTTGAATCGTTTTAACCCGGACACTTTATCTCAGGTTTCAATTATCACATTGAAAGAACTATCGAACTTTAATCCGGCATCCAATATCTGGCCTGCAACCGTCAAACCTTTAATTTTAGCAGTTTTGCCGGTTTGTACTAAATCGCACAATTGTTTTTCGGTGAGCACTTTTCCATACTGCTCAAACAAAACTTTAAAGGTGCAGCCGCTTTTATATTCGCTGCATCCGTAAGCGGTCCGGCCTTTTAACATAGTTCCTTTTTTACACTTCGGACAAGTAACGGTTGCCATATCAACAGGTTTTGCAACACTCTTCACGGCCACAGGTTTTTTTGTCGCGGGCACCTTTGCCTTTTCTTCCTTTTCCGGTTGCTTTTCTGCCGCAACAGGCTCAATTACTATCATTTGCTTCTGCTCCAGCTTTACTTCTTCCACCAACTGCGTAACCATTACTTTCATTTCGTCGAGGAAGTCCTTGGGATCGTATTCGCCTTTTTCTATCAGGCGCAGTTTACGTTCCCAAATTCCGGTAAGTTCAGCCGACTTCAACAGCTCGTTTTGGATAGTGTTAATAAGTTGAATACCAGTTTGTGTAGGTACAAGATTTTTCTTTTCGCGCACTACATAATTTCTTTTGAACAGAGTTTCAATAATGTTTGCGCGGGTTGAAGGACGACCAATTCCATTCTCTTTCATTAACTCGCGTAGCTCTTCATCCTCCATCTGCCTGCCTGCTGTTTCCATAGCACACAGCAGTGTGGCTTCGGTATGGATTTTTGGGGGCTGAGTCTGTTTTTCGAGCAGGTCAGGGGTATGCGGTCCCTGCTCCCCTTTAACAAAATTAGGCATAACCTGTTCCTGAAGAGTTTCGGCATCCGGATCTTTATCTGATTCCTTTTTAGGGAAAAGAACTCTCCATCCATCTTCGAGAATAACTTTTCCGGTAGCTTTAAATTCGTGACTGCTCACAATTCCGGTTACGGTGGTGTTCGACACAATACAGTCGGGATAAAAAGCTGCAATAAACCTGCGGGCGATAAGATCGTAAACTCTCTTTTCCTCCAGTTGCAATCCCGAAGGTCTTACACCTGTTGGTATAATGGCATGGTGATCGGTAATTTTTGCGTCGTCAAAAATCTTTTTACTCTTGCGGATGGGTTTCTCCAGAAGCGACGCGGTAAAATTTGCGTAAGGTTCCATTTCCCTCAGAATCCCTTCAATTTTGGGATACATATCGGTGGGTAGAAAAGTAGTATCCACACGCGGGTAAGTCACCATCTTTTTTTCGTATAGGCTTTGGATATATGTTAGCGTGTCGCCGGCGGTAAAGCTGAATTTTTTGTTGCATTCCACCTGCAGTGATGTGAGATCGAACAAGCGGGGCGGGGCTTCATTCCCTTTCTTCTGTTCAAAGGATACAATTTCGAACAGGTTATTTCTGATTTCCTCAATTATTTTTGTGGCATCCTCAACCGTATCGAAGTGGCCTTTGGCGGAGGTGAAAATCACCTCGCGGTAAGTAGTTTTTATTTCCCAATATGTTTTTGGAACAAAATTCTGGATTTCCAGGTACCGCCGAACGATAAGAGCCAGCGTGGGGGTTTGAACCCTGCCGATGGAAAGAACACCTTTACCGTTGGCGTATTTGAGAGTATAGAGGCGGCTGGCATTCATTCCCAGCAACCAGTCGCTGATAGCACGGGCATTACCTGCGGAATAAAGTCTGTCGAATTCTTTTCCGTCCCTCAACTTCTCAAATCCTTCGGTTATGGCCTGGTCGGTCATGGAGGAAATCCATAGACGCCTTATCGGTTTTTTGCATTCGGCTTTGGTTAGTACCCATCGCTGGATAAGCTCGCCTTCAATGCCCGCATCACCACAATTAATCACCTCGCTGCAGTCGGCCACCAGCGCTTTGATGGTATTGAACTGCTTTTCTACCCCTTTATTATCAATCAGTCGTATGCCAAACCGCGGCGGGATCATAGGCAGCATGTTCAATTGCCATTGTTTCCAGTAGGGAGTATAATCTTCGGGATTTTTGAGGGTACAGAGGTGGCCGAAAGTCCATGTAATCTGGTAGCCATTGCCTTCGAAGTAGCCGTCCTTGCGATTGCCGGCCTGAAGTATGCGTGCTATTTCTTTCGCTACAGAAGGCTTTTCGGCAATGCAGAGTTTCATATTTTGGCTGTCAGTTTCAGGCTTCAAAATTAACCCAAATTAATCATCAGGAGGCGATGAGATAACCAAAATGTCGGTTTCGCTATGCTAATACTGATAAAGTGCGTAATCAATATTTCACAAAGCATTGATTAGATTTGCTTTATTGATTCAATATTATCAAAAGCGGTTAAACGGATACATAACCAATGAAAACAAAAAGACCGGAATTTCTTCTGGTCTTTCAGTCCCTTTGTGTGGTTAAAGTATCTACTGAATATCTTTGATTGTGCTCAATTTACTTCTCTTTTCCTTTTGTTAAAAACATCGAATCTTATCCTAACACATATGTAGCTTTTTTCGCTTCTGGCTAATAAATTGTCTATCGATACTTCTCAATAACATGTAAACAGACGTTTGGGATATAAATTCTATTCCATGCTGATTTCAAAAAGGTGCCCGATTCGTGTATTTTGAAAAGAGTATGATAGATTGATAATTGGTTCGAAATAATTTTCATGCTTTATTTGAAAAACTTTAACTGCACATTTCTGTTTATAAATGATATTTAAGATTTTCCATATTTCATACTATCCAATTCACTAAATACCGGATTATTGCCTTGATTGTTGAAAAGATGAAAACTGCATATCTATTTGAACGTTTCTTCAGGAAATACCTCATTAAGGCATTGGAATATTGCTTCATTTTAGTGCTATGTGTGTTTTTACCATCTAGATCCTTTTCGCAAACATTTAAAATAGATTTTGTAACAACTGTTGGCCTGGATCTCCCTTTGAATATGGGAATTCAACATGCTAGCATGCCTGATAATTCTAATAAAGATTGGATTGCCACCGGTTCGAATCATTCAGCAGTATTCACCGACCTGTTTTCGGGAGAATACATTTTCAGCCTTAAACCCTCGGGCGAAGATATGGTATGGATTGAGGATAGTATCACAACTATGATCCTTATTTCGACTACGGGGTGGAGCAAATGGTATATATATTTATTCTTTGGGCTGCTGATTTTTACTGTACTGTATTTTATTCGACAGTATGAGTTGAACAGGCTGAAACTCAGAACTCAGTTGAAACTCGAAAGAATAGATTCCGATGCCTTGCGAAATATTAATCTCGTGAAATCCCGGTTTTTTGCTAACATTTCACACGAATTCCGCACACCTCTGGCAATTATACTCGGGCAAAATGAAAGCGTAATGTCTTCTGATATTGATATCCGTGAAAAGGCAAAACTTCAGATTTCCGCGAATGCGCATAAATTATTATTGCTGATAAACCAGTTGCTCGATCTCTCGGCACTCGAAGCTGGTAATATGAAATTTTCTGCTTCAGAGCACAACATTGTACCTTTTTTGAAAGGGCTATTCTACTCATTCGAATCATGGGCAGCTCAGAGAAATATCACATTGAAATTTGAATCAGACTCTGAAATAATTCCTGTTGTTTTTGATCCTGAAATGATGGAAAAGATTTTTAATAATCTCGTTTCAAATGCGCTCAAATATACAATTACAAAGGGAGTGGTGAGTGTAAAAGTTCAGTTAATTGATTCTAGAAATTTTGAAATCAGCATATCAGATACAGGACCCGGTATACCTGAAACCCAGCTGATGAATATTTTCAACCGCTTTTATCAGGTTGATAATTCGGGAACCCGGCAGCACGACGGTACAGGAATTAGTCTCGCGCTATGCAAGGAGTTGGTTGAACTCCATCACGGAACCATACTGGCTGATAGCAGGGAAGGAGAAGGAATGATTTTTGTTATCAGGCTTCCATTTGGTGATGTTAAATCCGAAAATACTTATCACAAAAATCCATTCGATAATGTTAATTCTTCTTCTTTTGTTTTTAATGCTGACGAAGGGAAGGAATTTCCGGATACCACAAACACTCAGGTCAGTGTTTCAGGTGAGCAAAGAGAAATTATTTTAGTTGTTGAAGACAACACGGATTTACGAAATTATATTCGCCTACTGCTTGAGCCTGAATACCTTGTAACGGAAGCAACAAATGGCGAAGAAGGCATTTTAAAGGCAAGGGAAACAATTCCCGACCTCATTCTCACTGATTTAATGATGCCTGTGATGGATGGCTTACAGTTTAGCAAGGAGATTCGTATGGATGAAAGAACCAGCCATATCCCGCTTATAATGGTAACTGCAAGAGCAGGAACGGAAGATAAAATTGAAGGTCTTGAAATCGGTGTTGATGAATATATTATAAAGCCCTTTAGCTCAAGGGAATTAAAGGTAAGGGTAAGAACTCTGATTGATCAGCGTACACTGCTTCGGAAATGTTTCAGCGTGTCATCTTTAATCAACTCTTCAAAGGTTACTCACAAATCCCTCGATCAGGTTTTCCTCGAAAAAGTAGTAAAAATTATTGAATCACATTTTGAAGACCCGCTTTATTCTATCGAATCGCTTGCAGGAGAAGTGAATATGAGTGTTTCACAACTCAATCGTAAACTGAATGCTTTGATTGATCAACCGGCGGGCCAGTTAATGCGTTCATTATGTTTGCAGCGTGCCGCTGAATTACTTAAAAACAAAACGGGAACAATTGCAGAGATTTGTTATCAGCTCGGATTCAATGATCAGGCGTATTTTTCGCGGGCATTTAAAAAACAGTTTGGGTGCAGCCCTTCAGAGTATATGAATCTGACAGAACAATATGTTAACTAATCAATTGATTATCTGAATCTTGCAATTGAATTTTTATAAGGTTTTGGTGCTAAATAATATTCAATTGTTTATTGTAACTTGTATTAAATCAGAATTTTAATATCAAATGAATCTGTATGTGGCTGGTATAATCCTGATCCGGTTTACTGTTATTGCAATCATGTAAATTCTTCCTTCAAAACTAACACGCTTTTTATTGCTCCAAAAAAGTTATTGCTTTTTTCCATAAATCAGGCATTACTTTATACAAGTCTTTAAATTTCACTTCCAGATAATTTTCTGGCAATAAATTGCATAGGACGAAAAGGGAATTTATTAGAAAATATTAATTTTTTGAACCAATTGTAATAAAAGTCCAAGCATTTGCGCCAAAAGTACAAGACTTTTGAATGATCAAATTATAAGTTTGCGGGGTGTTTTAAACCCAAATATTTAAAATCGCGACATTCTTAATTTTATTCACCCTTAAATCCTTATTTTTATGAAAATGGTTACACACACACAAATCACCATTCTCTTAGTACTAATTTTTACTCTTAATATATTAAAACCTGTCAGCGCTCAAAGTGATTCAAAAGTAATTGTAGCAAGGAATCTTCTTCAAGCCAAATCAGCGGACACCAAGCTAGGTGCCGATGAATTGTCAACTATGAAAGTATCCTCCGAAACGTACAGCACGAAAAGCGGAGTTACTAATATTTATTTTCAGCAATACATAAATAATATTCCTGTGCATGGGGCCATACTTAACGCCCATATCACAAAGAATAATGAGTTGCTAACTTATGGCAACCGTTTTGTTCCCCTGGCAAACGCCGGAATAAAAGGCAGTGCACAACCTGTACTTTCACCGGAACAAGCGCTCAAAGCTGCCCTTAAATCTTTAAACATCAAAGAAAACGGTGAGCTTGCACAAAAAACTGCGGAAGATAACAGTCCTGTCCGTTTAACCGTTTTCGATAGAGGATTGATTGCCATTGAAGATATTAAGGTACAACTTGTGTATCAGCCTGTTGAAAATATGAGCCAGGGCGTACGTCTTACATGGCAGGTCGAAATATATACCGCCGATGCTCAAAACTGGTGGTTGGCGCGAATAGATGCTGAAACCGGTGAACTCCTGGATAAAACTAATTATGTAAACCACTGCGATTTTGGAACGGCCAATGCTGAAGAATGCCATCACACACATTCGGCTGATGCACCGCACCGTACCTATTTCGAGATTGACGGAGATTTCCCTCCACAACCTCATGGGATGAACCCGCCTCCAGCTGCACTTGCACTGAATCAGTATAAGGTTATTTCGCAGCCTTACGAGAGCCCGAATCACACATCTCCCGCTGCCCCGGCCGACGGACGTGTAATAATTTCGAACCCCGCCAGTCCGGTATCCTCGCCTTTTGGCTGGCACGACAACAATGGTGTGGCAGGGAGCGAGTTTACCACCACCCAGGGCAACAATGTACATGCGTATACTGATACCGATGCAAACAATTTACCTGATGCAGGCTCCAGTCCTGATGGCGGTGTTGATCTGGTTTTTATTTTCCCCCTCGATTTAACACAGGTTCCGTCAACCTACCGGCCGGCAGCTGTAACAAATCTTTTTTATTGGAATAATTACATTCATGATTTTGCATATGCCTACGGTTTCGATGAGCAAAATGGCAATTTCCAGACCAATAATTATGGCAACGGTGGTGTAGGAAATGACTATGTTCAAGCCGAAGCACAGGATGGTAGCGGTACTAACAATGCAAACTTTGCTACACCTCCGGATGGCCAACGGCCTCGCATGCAGATGTATATCGGCATTAATCCTGTCCCTGATCAGGACGGTGATTTTGATAATGCTGTTATAGCTCATGAATATGCCCACGGCATTTCCAACCGTTTTACGGGAGGTCCGGCTAATACATCCTGTCTTCAAAATAGCGAACAAATGGGGGAGGGTTGGAGTGACTTTTATGGCCTTATGATGACAATGAATCCCGGCGATGCTGGACCAGAAGCAAGAGGAATAGGAACCTATCTCTTCGGTCAACCAGCAAATGGCATAGGTATACGCCCTACTCCATATTCAACAGATTTGACCATCAATCCTGCAACATACAACACTATCAAGACATCAGCAGTTCCGCATGGAGTGGGTTATGTTTGGTGTGGTATGATATGGGACCTGACCTGGGCAATGATTGAGGATCATGGACAAACAACAGGTTTTGATGTAGCCATGAATCTGATAAACGAAGGAATGAAACTGCAGCCATGCAGCCCTGGTTTTGTGGATGGAAGAAATGCAATTCTTGCAGCTGATTTGGCACTTTATAGTGGGGAAAACCGTTGCAGGATCTGGGAAGTTTTTGCCCGCCGGGGATTAGGTTTCAGTGCTACACAGGGAAGCAGCGGTAGTGTAACTGATGGCACCGAAGCTTTTGATGTTCCGCAGTTCTGCCTCCTCGGTGCAACTCCGGATGTAGCGAGCGGTTGTGTTCCAAATAATGTTGAGTATACTTTAGAAAACGGTACAGGCGAAGCACTAACTCTCAGTGTTACCGGAAATCCTGCCGGTACTACTGTTAGTTTTTCGAGCAATCCTATTCCTGATAACAGCACAAGCATAATGAGTGTCAGTACTTCAGGAGCCGCTTCAGGCACCTATAATTTAACTGTTACAGGTACGGGAAGTTCTAATGTTTTATCAACTACTGTTACTCTTATTATTCAAAATGGTGTTCCGGAAATACCAGTTCTCGTATCACCAGCTGATATGGCTGTGAACCTGGCAAACCCGCTTCTGACATGGAATGCTGTAATGAGTGCTGAAACCTATGAATTGCAGCTGGCCACTGATAATGCATTTACTAATATAATTGTTAGTGCCCCGGGTCTAACCGCTACAAATTACCAGACAGCAGGTTTAGCTAACCTCACCGCATACTTCTGGAGAGTTAAAGGCATAAATGCTTGCGGGCAAGGGGAATTTTCGGAGGCATTCTCATTTACCACCGCAAACATTATTTGTAACTCATTTGTAAGCACTAATGTGCCGGTGACAATTCCGACAACAGTTGCTACGGTTACTTCCACATTAAATATATCAGGCTGCGGTGGATCTATCACCGATTTGAATATACTTGGTCTGAATATTTCGCACACATGGATTGACGACCTGGTAATAGACCTTACCAGCCCCGGAGGTACAACCGTGAGACTTATGAACCGCCCTTGTAATTCGGAAGACAATATACTCATTAATCTGGATGACGAAGCTGCTGGTCCTAACTTCCCTTGTCCTCCAGTCAATAATGGATATTATACACCTTTTGCACCGCTTTCTGCTTTCGATGGCGAAAATATAACAGGTACATGGACGCTTACAGTTTCTGATGTCGTTAGTCAGGATGGTGGATTGCTGAATGGGTGGAGTCTTGAAATATGTTATGTCCCTGAAGAACTCATCTGTTACCTCGATCAGGATAATGATAATTATGGCGATCCGGGCAATTCGCAATCATTCTGCGATGTATGCGGTGATGGATATGTTGTTGCTGCCGGCGATTGTGATGATAACAATTCCGCTGTGAATCCCGGGGCTGCTGAAATATGTGGCAACGGAACAGATGAAAACTGCAACAGTGTAGTTGACGAAAACGGTGCAGCTCCGCAAGCCATATGCAAGCCATATTTAGCAATACTCAGTACAACCGGTCAGGCTTCGGTATCAGCCTCAGATGTTGATAACCTGAGTACTTACGAATGTGGATTGCAGAGTATGACCGTATTCCCTAACACTTTCACGTGTGCTGATCTTGGTCCTAACTTAGTAACACTTACGGTTACCGATGTAAATGGTAACATTAGCACCTGTCAGACAACTGTTACCGTGGTTGATCAGGAAGTACCCGCTATCACGACAATTGCCGGTGCGCTTGATGCTACTCTTGATTATACTGATGTTTCAGGTATTAGTGCTGCCTTAGCCCTTGTTCCAGTTGCAACTGACAACTGTTCAACCGTTCCGGATTTACATTTAATAAGTGATAATACAGTTAATAATCCGGGCAATGGAAACGAATATGTAAGGACAAGGGTTTGGAATTTCACTGATGGGTCATCAAATACAAGCAGCAGCTTTACACAGGTGATTACAGTTACTGATGGAACTCCTTCAACATGCACCGCCGCTGGATTTATCAGGTACGAGATTTGGAATAATATCGGAAACAGTGTTGCAGTAAGCAGCCTTACCGGAAATATAAATTATCCCAACAATCCTACAACTTCCCAACTAATTACTTCAATGGAAGGAATCACCAGCCAGGGAGACAACTACGGATCGCGTATAGCAGGTTATATTTGTGCACCTGCAACCGGAAGCTATACTTTCTGGATTGCTGGTGATGATAATGTTGAATTATGGCTAAGTACCGACAATCAGCCTGCAAATAAGCAGTTGATAGCGTATCATACCGGATTCACCTGGATCAGAGAGTGGAATAAGTATGCTACCCAAAAATCAGCTACTATAAACCTGGTTGAAGGAAATAGTTATTACATCGAGGCTCTGATGAAAGAAGCCGGCGGAGTTGATAATCTGGCTGTCGGCTGGTTGAAACCAGGACAAGCTGGAATTGTGCCGTCCGAAGTAGTTCCTGGATCGGTATTGTCACCAATCGGGGAAATTCAACCCATACTTGTTAGCTCTGTTTCATTACCATCATCAACTACTGTAGCTGTAGGGTTACAGGTATTGATCCCGGCCATTGTTTTACCAGTTGATGCTGCTAATCAGGTTCTCGATTGGACGAGCAGCGATCCGGGCATAGCCATTGTAAACAGTAATGGTTTAGTAACAGGCATGAGTACAGGGGTTGTAAACATTACGGCAACCTCAACTGATGGAAGTAATCAATCAGGAACCTGTGCTGTTACTGTAACTGAAAGTTCACCGGTTTGTTCTGCCGCAGGATTTGTATCCTACGAAATATGGAACAACATTGGTAGCAGCGTTGCAGTCAGCAGCCTTACCAGTAATATTAATTATCCGAACAATCCAAGTTCAGTGCAACTGATCACATCCATGGAAGGAATTACCAGTATGGGCAACAATTACGGTGCGAGAATTGCCGGTTATATTTGTGCTCCTGCAACAGGAAGCTATACTTTCTGGATTGCTGCTGATGATAATGCTGAATTGTGGCTCAGTATCGACGAACAGCCTGCCAACAAACAAAAGATAGCTTTCCATACTGGTTATACCTGGATTAGGGAATGGAATAAGTATCCTACTCAAAAATCAGCAGTAATAAATCTGGTTCAAGGACAGAGTTATTATATAGAAGCTCTAATGAAGGAAGCAGGCGGGAATGATAATCTGGCTGTTGGTTGGTTAAAACCCGGACAAGCAGGAACCGTTCCGTCCGAAGTAGTTCCGGGATCGGTGTTATCACCGCTCGGGGAAATCCCTCCTATATTTGTCAGCTCTGTTAATTTACCGGTTTCTACTTCAGTAGCGGTAGGTTTGCAGGTGTTGATTCCGGCCACTGTGCTACCAGTAGATGCTGATAACCCAGTTCTCGACTGGGCAACCAGTGATCCGGGCATTGCCACTGTAAACAGCAGCGGATTGGTAACAGGTATCAGCACAGGTGTTGTAAATATTACGGCAACGTCAACTGATGGAACCAATATATCCGATGCGTGTGTGGTAACCGTGGATGAAACTCCTCCGATGTGCGCAGCAACAGGATTTGTATCGTATGAAGTTTGGAATAATATCGGAAGCAGTATTGCTGTAAGCAGCCTTACGGGCAATGTTAATTATCCTGACAATCCGAGCACCTCGCAACAAATCACTTCCATGGAAGGAACCACCAATCTGGGCGAGAATTATGGAGCGAGAATTGCAGGTTATATCTGTGCTCCCGCAACAGGAAGCTACACCTTCTGGATAGCTGCTGATGACAATGCTGAATTGTGGCTCAGTATCGACAATCAGCCTGAAAACAAACAGAAGATAGCTTTCCATACCGGTTACACATGGATAAGGGAATGGAATAAGTATGCTACTCAAAAATCAGCAGTAATAAATCTGGTTCAGGGGCATAGCTATTACATCGAAGCTTTGATGAAGGAAGCAGGTGGAATTGATAATCTGGCTGTCGGCTGGTTAAAACCAGGGCAATCAGGAACTGTTCCATCCGAAGTTATTCCCGGTTCGGTATTATCGCCATTACCTGCTCAAGCTAAAATTGGTAGCAGCAATATCGGAAATTCTTCACTATCCGAAAATGATGTTAAACTTTTGGTTTATCCTAACCCACTGGCAAATACTATACTGAATATTGAAGTAGAGAACCTTTCAACTGTTGCGACACTTAAAATTTTTACAGCTTCTGGTGTAGCATGTTACGAAGGTTTAATTGACAGTTCTGGAACAGTTCAGCTCGACAGATCTGTATTCAAAAATGGTATCTACATCATTAAAGTTTATAATGAGCATTTTGTAAAAACTACTAAACTCATTGTAAATTAGCAGGATTATCTGATTAACATGAAAAGGCTGTCTGGAAAATATTTCAGGCAGCCTTTTTGGTTTTAACCCTAAATAATCCCTGTTACAATAAAATGCTGAGTTCTTTAATGTTGGAAACATACATTATTTGAACTGGGTAAAAGGATAGCCTTCAGGCTTACTGAATTTTACCCTCTCGGTGTGGACATATTTTCAATATGGTAGAAAAATGGTAGCGAAAATTACCAAAAACTATGGAAGTGAGCATGGCGAATGGATTTTGCCAATTAACTGCAGGCTATAAAGACATGGACTTTAACCATTGAAAACAAAAAAAAGACCGGAATTTCTTCCGGTCTTTCAGTCCCTTTCGGTGGTGTCGACTGGAATTGAACCAGTGACACACGGATTTTCAGTCCGTTGCTCTACCAACTGAGCTACGACACCGTGCTTGGTAGGGACTGCAAAAGTAGTATATTTTTTCAATTTCCAAATATTTTAGCAAAGAAATTTATCAGAAGACAAAAAAAATGATTATTTCTCGAAAACTATTCAAAAAAAAGTGTGCTTTCGCTTTGGAGTTAAAAAAAGTCCCTATATTTGCACCCCATTAAGAAATTTATAATCAATTCATTAAAACATTTTGAAAAATGACTAAAGCAGAAATCGTTGCTGAAATAGCCAGTAAAACCAACATCGAAAAAGTAGCTGTACAGCAAACCGTAGAAGCATTCATGGATGCTATTAAAAAAGCAATGGCTGATGGCGAAAATGTTTACCTCAGAGGTTTTGGTAGTTTCGTAGTAAAACAAAGAGCTGAGAAAACCGGCCGTAACATCTCGAAGAACACCACAATTATCATCCCCGCTCACAATATTCCTTCATTTAAACCTGCTAAGGTTTTTGTAGGTGAAGTGAAGAATAAAGTTAAATAAACATTCTACAGTTAACAAATAAGCTATGCCAAGCGGAAAAAAAAGAAAAAGACATAAAATGTCGACGCATAAACGCAAAAAACGTTTACGCAAAAATCGCCATAAGAAGAAATAACCACGATTAAACTCTCTGATTTCATCACATGAAATATGTGTTATTTCATGTGGTGAAATTTTTTTTACGTACTTTTACCCTCACATCTTTGTGCCCGAATACCGGCATTCCGATGTGAATAGGTGTAATTATCTGATAAGCTAATATAGCTGTGGTAAATAAAGAATTAATTATAAATGCCGGATCTTCGGAAGTTAACATCGCTCTTCTGGAAGAAAAAGTATTGGTAGAGTTAAATAAGGAGAAAACTAATAATAGTTTTGCTGTTGGCGATGTATATCTTGGGCGGATAAAGAAAATCATGCCCGGGCTTAACGCCGCTTTTGTTGATGTTGGTTACGAAAAAGATGCTTTCCTGCACTACCTCGATCTGGGTCCCCAGATAAATTCGTTTCAGAAATATACGCGCAACGCCCTCGCGGGTAAGGATGCTCTGATACAGATGGCGGATTTTGAAGTTGAACCTGATATCGAAAAAACAGGTAAAATATCACATGTTCTTTCGCCTAATCAGCAAATCCTTGTTCAGATAGCCAAAGAGCCCATCTCTACCAAAGGACCGCGAATATCCTCCGAAATTTCTTTTGCAGGCCGTTACCTTGTGCTGGTTCCATTCAGCAACAGGCTTTCGATATCTCAAAAGATTAAAAGTGCCGAAGAGCGAAACCGCCTTAAAAGACTTATTTCGAGCATCCGCCCGAAAAATTACGGTGTAATTATCCGTACCGTTGCCGAAGGTAAACGGGTTGCCGACCTTGATGCTGATCTGAATGCTTTGGTTCAGAAATGGGAATCGGTAGCACAGAAAATGTATGGCGCCAAACCGCCTCAGAAAATTATAAGCGAACTCGACCGCACCTCTGCTATCCTTCGCGATATGCTCAACGAATCGTTCAATAACATTCATGTTGACGATGCTAATGTTGCCGAGGAAGTAAAAAACTATATCCGGACTATTTCGCCCGATAAAGTTGAAATTGTAAAAGTCTACAAAGGGAAAATTCCGATTTTCGATAATTTTGGTATCGATAAACAGATTAAAAATTCCTTTGGTAAAATTGTTACCATCAAAAGTGGCGTTTACCTTATTATCGAACATACCGAAGCGCTGCATGTTATTGATGTAAACAGCGGTCATAAAGTTAACAGCGACAGCAGCCAGGAAGAAAACGCCGTTTTGGTGAACCTCGAAGCGGCCACCGAAATTGCCCGTCAACTCAGGCTGCGCGATATGGGTGGTATTATTGTTGTCGATTTTATCGATATGCACGAAGGCTCCAACCGACGCCGGCTCTATCAACGCCTGAAAGATGAAATGGCAAAGGATAATGCCAAACACACCATTTTGCCCCCAAGCAAATTCGGACTGGTTCAGATTACCCGTCAGCGTGTTCGTCCGGAAACCAATGTTTCGATTCTTGAAAAATGTCCGTCATGCGGAGGTACCGGCGAAATAAAACCAAGCATCCTACTCACCGACGAAATTGAGAACAATATCCAGTATCTCCTTCAGGATCAGAATGAAGAATACCTGATGATAAATCTGCATCCTTTTGTTTATGCATTTTTAAGACAAGGCGGTTTGTTCAGGTCAATTCAATGGAAATGGTATTTTAAATATAAGAAGTGGATTAATCTATCCCCGGTAAATTCTTACCAACTAACAGATTACAGGTTTTTAAATAAGAACCTCGACGAAATTAAAATGTAAAAAGCGGCTCCTTTCGGGAGCCGCTTTTATTTTGTACTACGCTATTTAAAGTCTCAAATCCCAAGCTCCAAATCCCAAGCTCCAAATCCCAAACCCTAACTCCCAACCCCCAATTGAATTGCTCCCTTTCCCTTAAACTATTCACTCTTCACTCTTCACTCTTCACTGTTCACTCTTCACTATCTCCACCTCATACTCCATCGTAATTAAAATATCAGCTTTAGGTCGAAGTGCCAGAACCATCTGATGTTCCTGCTCAAGGACAGCCATACGGTATTCATTCTGAGGCTCTTTGCCACGTACTACCTGTGCTTTTTTGGTTTCGTGGTAAGTCAATTCAATAAAAATGCTCAAATCAACACCTTCGGTTTTAATAGCATACAAACCATCAACCACAAGCATATCAACCGTTGAATAATCGGTAGTGAGCTGGTCGACCTGCTCGGTAACCAGATCAACACAAGGACCTGTTGAAACAGCTCCGGCCTTAAACTCGGCGATGTTTCGGTTTATTGTGTCCCAGTCATATTCGCCATAGCCGACCACATTCTGTATGCCGTTTTCTTTACGCCATTCGGTGCGAAGAAGCGGAAGAATACGATAATAGTTATCGATATGAAGCGGTTTGGCAAAAATGCCGTGCTTACGCAGTCCTTTGGCAATTACATGAGCCAGTTCCGATTTCCCGGAGCCCGATTCGCCCGAAATCCCGATTATCATTTTTGGTTTTTGCTTTGCCAGGATTTGCTCAATAATAGCATCACCGGCTTTCTGGTGTTTTTCGGTTATTAAAAGTACGTCGCCTAACATGTATTATGATTTAAATGTTTTTATTCCGGTTTGGTTTAAGAAGGTTACAAAGAATCATTGTACAAAGGTATAACTAATCAGAAATTTGCCTTCGTAAATCCTTCGTGATTTTGGGCCTAAGTTGCGAAGGCTTTTTGTTATTCAAGTTTGAAATCAGCAGGCTTTCCCTTTGTTAAACTTAGCTTTTCATTATTTACCCATAGCATTGCATCCCTATCCGTGTTAACAGTTAACGTTGTTTTGGTAATTTTCAACTGGAAACGGGTTCCTTTGAAACTTATTCCGAAACCCAGCGACTCCCATGCATCGGGTAGTGATGGTTGTAAAGATAAATACTCATTGTCGAACGAAATTCCTGCAAAAGTGGATAAAGCAATAAGGACAGTTCCCGCCATTACTCCCGCATGAATTCCTTCGGCAGTGGTACCGCCTTGTATATCAACAAAATCACTGGCTAAAGCCTCCGAATATAGTTGCCAGCTCATTTCCCTGTTCCCGGCAATGGAAGCCAGTCGTGCGTGTACAATCCGGCTTAGGGTGGAACCATGTGAAGTACGCCCGAAATAATATTCGAGGTTTCTTTGCAGGTAATCGGCGGGTAACGAGTATCCTAGCTTGGATAGTAAACTGTCAACTTCCGATTTTTCGAGATTATAAAAAGTCATAAGCATATCAGCCTGCTTGGCAACCTTAAACTCATCGGGCGACAGTCCTTCTGCTTTCAGAATGCGGTCCATGCGGTAAATGTTCCCGTATTTCTTTTTGTAGTATTCCCAGTCGAGTTCTTTAAGGTCGAAATAACCTTCGTATTGGGCTATTATGCCTTCCTCGTTGATATCGAGAAACAGTTTTTCGGAAATTTCTTTCCAATGCTTCAGTTCTTCCTCATTAAATCCAAGTTTCAGGAACTCTTCTGAGCCGTTTTCTCCAAGTGATTGAAGGATACGTTCAGCTTTTCCGAATGCCCATGCAACCATCAGGTTGGTGTAGGCGTTGTTATTTAAACCGCCTTCGGAAGCACCGGTATATTGCTCATGAAATTCATCAGGACCCATAACTTTAGTAAGATCGTATCGCTGACGGCTTTCGTTCCAATGGCACTTGCTTGCCCAGAAACGGCATATTTCAAGGAACATTTCTGTACCGTAAGCCTTCATAAAATCATGATCATCAGTTACCTGAAAATATTGCCAGATATCAAATGCCACTGCCAGTGAAACATGACGCTGCAGCGAGCTGTGATCGGCATCCCACTCGCCGTTAAGCGGATTAAGATGGATAACCTGGGTTTCTTCCCGACCGTCGGAACCGCTTTGCCACGGGAACATTGCGCCCTGGTAGCCATATTCCTTCGCATATTCTTTCGCCTTTCCAAGTCTGCGGTAGCGATACATCAGCATCGATTTGGCTACTTCCGGAAGGTTGATATCATACAATGGCATTATAAAAAGTTCGTCCCAGAAAATATGTCCGCGATACGCTTCGCCATGCAATCCGCGGGCTGTAATGCTTGCGTCGATGTTGCTGTTGTGTGGCGACATGCTAACCATAAGATGGTAAAGATGCAGACGTAATAATTTCTGCGAGAAGCGATCGCCTTCGACCTGCATATCTATTTTTGCCCAAATCGATTTCCATTCCTTTGCACTTTCAGCGAGAAGCGAATCAAATCCTACCGTTGCACAATCAAGTGTAGCTTTCGCTGATTCAAGAGGATCACTAACATCATCAGGTTTCGAAGTAAAAAGGGCTGCTTTTTTAACCAGTGAAACGACTTCATCCTTTTTTACATCAAAAGTTACTGTGCCATAAACCGCTGACGTAGAAACTTCATTGATAAGCTCCGCGGATGATAATTTTCCATGCTGGTAAAAAAAGTTATCGGCAACATCAGCAATCTGAATTCCGGATTGTGTGGTCGAAACAACAACGAATTGCCGGTTTCCTTCAGCTCCCTGTTCTACAGCTTTGAGGTGTTGCTGGTTCAGCGATTTGTATCTTTCAACACCATCGTTTATAATTGCGCCGTTTATTCCTGTTTTTAAAGTTATTTTTCCGCTGTAATTCAGTGGTTTAACAATGTATTTCAGAGCTGAAAGATGCGCATCAGCCATTGACGAGAAACGGCTGGATTCGATAAGGGTTTCATTTCCAAGTTCGTCGCGAACTTTCATTAAACGGGTGAGCAGACCGGTTTTCAGATCCAGATTGCGCTCGATTGATAGTATTTGAGTATCGTTAATATCGAACCATTTTCCATCGTTAATACGGAATGTAACCGGAAGCCAGTTGGGTGAGTTTACAAAATCTTCGTTCCAGATATCCTTCCCGGCAATGGGAGTGCTAAGCCGGTTGTAAAGTCCGGCAATATAAGTTCCGGGATAATTTATTTTATTGGCATCCGTTTCTTCCATGGCACCGCGGGTACCGGAGTAACCGTTCCCGACACTCAGCAAAGCTTCGCGGGTACGTTCCTTAAGAGGTTCGTAAGTGTGGTAGGTTATATTCCAGCCATCCTCGTGAATTCCGGTTTTAAACCAGTTGTTAATTGCTTCCATCGAAGTTTCCGAAATATCATCAACAACAATATCGGCGCCGTTGATAAGCAGTTCCTGGTTATTTTCTTCGCGGGCGAGGCCAAGTACAAGCCCGAAGTTACCGGCGCGGCCTGCAGCAACGCCCGAAGTGGCATCTTCAACAACCACTGCTTTATGTGGTTTTACTCCAAGGTTAGCAGCTGCCGTAGTAAAAATATCAGGTTCGGGTTTGCCTTTCAGACCCATTTCGGCCGACACAACCCCATCGACACGGGTTTCAATTAGTGAAATAAGCCCTGCAGCTTCGAGTACCGCTTCGCAGTTTTTGCTCGAAGAGGCAACACCAACTTTTATTCCTGCTTTTTTCAGATCGTGGATCAGTTGTACCGTTGAATCATAAACGCTTACGCCTTCGCGCACGAGCACTTCGTTGAAAGTTATATTTTTACGGTTACCCAGGCCACAAACGGTTTCCAGTTCAACTGTGTCTGATGGATCGCCGAATGGAATATGGATGCCCCGTGATTCGAGAAATGATTTTACCCCTTCGTAACGGGGTTTCCCATCCACATAGGGAAGGTAATCCTCTTTTTGTGTGAATTCTTTAAAAGGTTCTCCATGTTTTTCTTCGCGGTAGCGGAGATAATCGTCGAACATTTTTTTCCAGGCATGGCTGTGAACCAGCGCTGTGCGGGTAATTACACCATCGAGGTCGAAAATTACAGCTTCAAAAAGGTATTTTTGGGACATAGGGAGGGTGTTTTAAATTTATTGTAGGTTGTAAAAGTCATTCAATTTTCATTCGGTAGTCATTCAATTGTTGATGAATGAGAGTTAGAGTTATTGAGAGGAATCATTAGTCATTTAAGGGTCGTTTGTTTTTAATTGTATTCAATATTCTAAATTATGTTATATTTATCTGTGACCTTTTGCACTTCGACTTTTACATTTTAACCTTAAGAAGATGGCCGGTTAAAGGTATTTATTGAGTTACTCTGATAACCCGAAGTTAATTTCTTAACTGATCTTTACCCACTTAAATCCATAAGCTTCAACCTGGGAAGGCGCAATGTTATCAAACACATTCACACATTTTTCCAAATCAATAGGTAGATTAATTTTTGCTGTGGTATCAGTCATATTATGTATGATGAGCCATTTTTCAGCTCCGAAAGTCCGGTAGAATGACAAAATTTTACCGTTTTCGGTACCAGGAAGCGTGATGAATTCAATACTTCCCCGCCCAAAAGTTTTATGTTGATTGCGTATTTTCAGCATCAGTTTAAGTTTTGTGTAAATCTTGCTGCTGAAGCTTTCGGGGTTTTTGAGGTTTAATTCTAGTTCGTCCCAGTCAATTTTTCCACGCACCAGGAAACGGGTATCATCTTTACCTGTGAGGCGGATAAGTTCATTATAATATGAGTCGTCATTCAGTTTTCCGAATTCGTCGCCGTAATAAATAACAGGAGTTCCCGGAAGGGTAAGTATGATGGAATAGGCAAGCAGGATGCGGCGGTGGTCGCGTTGCATAAGCTCCGAAAGTCGGGCCGAAATGCCTTCACCCAGGCGGAAATCCCATTCGGGTTTGAGGCAATATTGCTGGTGAATGTATTTACGTTCTTCTTCGGTTACGTAAACAAGTTCGAGACTGAGTTCGTCGTGGCAGCGCAGGAATGTAAACCATTGTCCGCTGGGAGGCAACTCAGGGGTAAATTCTTTTGAAAGTGTTTCTTCGATAGGTTTGCCACTTTTCATGGCAATGGATTTAAAAATACGTGGCATCAGCGGGAAGTGATACGCGGCATGACACTCGTCGCCTTCGCCCATATATTCAACCACTTTGGCTGGTTGCTGGCAGGCTTCTGCCAATAATAACGATCCGGGTTTTATGTAATCGAGTATCGCTCTCAGGAATTTTACAACAAGGTGTGTTGGCACCAGGTTTTCGCATTCTGTACCTTCTTCTTTCCAGATGTATGGAATAGCATCGGCCCGGAACCCATCCACACCGGCATTTTGCCAGAACAATAAAGCGCGGCTCATGCTCAGCAGAACCTGTGGATTTTTGTAATTGAGATCCGGCTGAAAATTAAAAAAACGATGAAAATAGAACTGATCGCCCCAGGGTTCCCAGTTTGATTTTTCGATGCCTTTAAAAATTATCCTTGCCTGGTCGTAACGGCTGTCGTCATTACTCCATATATAATAATTGCGGTATGGGTTGTCTTTCGATTTGCGTGCTTCCTGAAACCAGTGATGCTGGTTGGAAGTGTGATTCATGGCAATATCAAAAATTACTCTTATTCCCCGGTTATGAGCTTCGGAAAGGAACTGACTGAAAACAGCTTGTTTATCAGCACCTTCGGCTCCGGCAAGTTCGGCACGAATGCTGTAATAATCGCTGATATCGAAACCTGCATCACGCATGGGCGAATCGAGGACCGGCAATAACCACAGGCAGTTTACACCCAGATCGTGCAGATAATCAAGTTTTTGTGACAGCCCTGCAAAATCATGGTTGAATAGATCAACATATACCGAATATACAACGGCATCCTTGTACCAGTCAACCTGATCCGAATCCGGTTTAATATTGGTGCGGTTAACATCAATGGTCAACAGAAAATTCTCAAGAATTCGGGTAGAAATCCCGGGATAGAGTTTCCCCCAGATATCATATAAAAGATTGCGTTGTTGCATTGGATCAGGACTTGGGTCGGTATGTGTTAGAATAAAACGAATACTTTGTTTCTTAAATGGGGCTTCGGTAAGCGACGATAGAAAATGTTACCTGTTCATTATTTGGAGAGCCGGAAATTCCCTGTAAACTGTCTGTGACCTTGCATAGTTATAGCAGTCCGGCTAAAAGCACAGTGAAATGTATTTATTCAGAATTAAATTCGGGTTTAAAAGCCTCTGGAATTCAGAAGCGAAAAAAAACAAGAGAGGAATGGTTTCCTTGTTTCTTAAAAAGGTATAAAAAGAGGCTACCTTTTCAGATAGCCTCTTTTTGGAGTTTTACCTCTCAGGTATTACTACTTTTTAGCAGCAATAGTGTAAGTAAGATTGGTAATATCAGCAGTAACTGTGTACAAACCACCAGCAGCCGGTGTAGGAATATTTGCCGGATCAGGATCGCCTGGAGCACGGTAAACTAAAACACCGCTTTCAGCAACAGCACCTGCAGCAGTTCCATACATTGGTTCCCAAGCGCCTAAGGTGGTGATGAATTTAATTGAAAGAGCAGCACCCAGATTTGTGGTGAGGAAATAAACTCCGTTGCCACCACCTGCCATTGAAAGAGCAGCATTGTTATCCCAACCTGCAGCACAACCATCGCCAAGCATATAGAGAGCAGGAGCAATAGTGTATGTAAGGGTGTTAGTGTTTATTGTTACAATGTATTTACCTTCGGTAGCAGGAGTTGGAATGTTAGCTGGATCAGGATCGCTTTCGGTAGCACGATAAACAAGGTTTCCGCCTGTGTTGGTTCCGGCAGCATCAGTTCCGTACATTGGAGCCCATTGGCCAGGAGTTTTAATAAACTTAATGGATTTTGCAGCACCCAAAGTTGTCGAGATGTAGTAAACACCTTCGCTGGCTTTCATCATTGGAAGTGGACTTGCATTATTCCAGCCTGCTGAACAACCGTCGCCTAACATAAACATTTCAGGTGCAGCACCTGCAGGATTAACGGTGAAAGTGTATTTTTCGGTAACGGCATCAATTTTCAGAACCATATCGTAGGTACCATCTTCGGTAGGAACAAAGTTACCATCGTTGTTGGTAGTGAATTTGTCAGCTGCAAGACCGGCCATGGTAACATCATTATAACCAATGCTCTTCTTGTTCCAGTCCTGACCTTCGCGGATTTTAAATGATCCAAGGGTAGTAACTTCAACCTGATTGTAAGTCCATGTGTAATTGGTAACGTTTTCAACAACAGGTTTGTGAACCATAAGAGTAACATCCCAGTTATGCTGTGCACCGCTAACCATTAAACCATTACCTATAAGACCAAGCTCAGTATTGGTATAGTCGATCAACTCAAGATCACCGGTTTTGGTCATCGTAGCTGCGAAGCCTGAACCAAGAGTCCAAACCATTTTGGCAGTATATTTACCTGGTTCAGCATTAGGAATATTAGCTCCGCCCGGAACAAGTGCATTAACTGCACCACCTAAGTTTGTATTGGCTTTGATACCTACTACTCCACCTCCAAGATCATATTCAGCATCGAGGATAACTTTCCAGCCATCGGAATAACGGAACTTCCAGTCAGCTTTGGTAAGAACCATATCGTTGATTTCGAAAGTCATAGTATTTAGATCAAAACCTTTTGCAGGCATAGCAGTACTTCCACCCCATCCACCTGGAGTAGCAGCGCCGATAACGCCCCATACTACTGGAAGAATAGCGATTTTCTTAAGTTGTTTGTCAAGAACTATATGGTACAACCCATCAGCAGGAACAGTAAAAGCGGTTGTAGTTTCAGTGTATGAACCACGCCAGAAATCTACTTTAGGTTCGTCAACATTACGGTCAGCTTCAGCAACAACACCGAAATCAGCGCCAGGTCCCCAGGTAGTTTGAACACTTCCTGCAACATTTACAATGTTGAAACCAGGAGCACCTGCTTTAATAGCAACGAAAATCTCAACCAATTCAGCGCGGTCGGCCTGGTTAACTTCGTTACGGGTTACTTTCAGCATTCCTTTAGCATCGAAATCGGTAAGGGCAGTTGCGCCGCCTTTAACATACAGACCATCCAGAACAATTACTGGTGGATCAACGGGATCTTCATCGTCTTTACACGAAGTTGCGATAAAAGTTAAACTGAGTAACAAAGCCCAGGTCAACTTCATAAATCTACTAAAATTCAGGTTTTTCATGATTTGAGTTTTTAATTGGTATTGATTATTGATTGATTGATTTGTGGAATTTACAGTAAGAAATTTACAGGCCTAGATTTGGATTGGCATCTATAGCCCATTTTGGGATTGGAAAAGTTCTTCTTGATTGATCACTGGCTGGTTTTTCCCACCAGCTGTTTCCAAATTTACCAAACCTGATCTGATCCTGACGGCGATGGCCTTCGAGCCATAATTCGCGTCCGCGTTCGGCCAATAACTGATCGAGTGTAGTTCCTGTCCAGGTGCTTACACCTGCACGTTCGCGGATAGGATTAATCCATTGGTCGCCGTTACGGCCCTGACGGATTTCAGTTTCAGCCTTCATCAGGTAGAAGTCAGTGATACGGAATAACGGGAAATCGTTGCTTAAATTTTCCTTGGCACCAACTTTAACTTCGTATTTGATAGCACGGGCACCGGTTGTTCTGATCTGTTTTGGTGTAAATGCTCCTTCATCCATTTTTAAGGCTGGAATATTTGGATCGATATCCAGAGGTTCCCCTGTTATACTTTCGATAATTTCGGCACCGGTGATCGTTTTTTGAGGTCCATACAGGAAGTATGAGCTTTTTCTTATATCGCCGTCTTCGTAAGTATCAAAGAAAGTAGGCACAGCACAAAATCCATTCCAGGGACCGGCAACCATGTCAAAGGTAAGATTGCTCTGATAATGCAACGAACGCATATGAATCCTGAATCCGGAGAAATTATCCTCATCGTAAGGAATAGAGAATATAATTTCGGATGATTTCTCATTATTGGTTTTAAACGGAGCGAGAACACTACTTTCTAAGGAGTAATTGCCTGCAATAACGCTGTCGCAATATTGCCCTGCTTTCGCCCACTGTGGTGTGCCGGTATACACTTCGGCATTCAGATAAAGCTTGGCCAGTAATGCAAAGCCCATATAACGGGTAGCAAGATACTTGTTATCAATAGGTTTCAGGTAATGGAGGTTTGCTTCCAAAGTATTGACAATGCTGTCGTAGATAGCTGCTCTTTTGATTTTAAGAGGCAGGAAATCGTCAGGCTGAATGGCCGTGGTAAGATATGGAGCGTCTCCGTAGTTATCCATAAGAAGGTAATAATAGAAGGAACGCATAACCTCAACTTCAGCAATTTTGGCTTTGATACTTTCGTTTTGTTCCAGCGCCCTGAGCATATCAAGGATCTGGTTACTTGAAGTTATTCCTTCCCAGAAGGTACCCCACATACGGTTTACACCTTCGTTTTCGTTGGTCCAGGAATGCGTGTGCATATCAAGCCACTTACCACCATCGAACCAGTCGGAACCGCGGGTAGGAGCAGCCAGCTCATCGGAAGTTATTTCCTGTGCCAGGAACCACCAGCCCTGATCGTCAGCAAGATTCTGCATACGTTTGTAGGCATCAACACTTAGGTTGGCAACCTGGGCTTCATTTTCGGGATATAAATCGCCCGGAATTTTGTCATACATCGTTTCATCGAGCTTGGTACACCCCGAAACGATTATGAAAAATAAAACTGTACTTAGATATAGTATTCTTTTCATGTCTTTAATGTTTAGAAGCTTGCGTTAATACCAAAAGTGATTGTACGTGTTTTAGGATACACATTGTACTGATCAATGCCGTAGGAAAGTCCACTCATCGATGTTTCCGGATCAATACCTGAATAACCGGTAATAGTGAACAGGTTATTGGCAACAACAAACAGTTTCAGGCTGCTGATCCAGTCGAGGTTTGCTGTAGTGAAAGTATAACCTACCGATACATAATCCAACCTCACGAACGAAGCATCTTCGAGGTAGAAATCAGCAATGGTGGCTCCTGTTTTTGTGCGTCCGTCGTTGTACCAGTCAATAGCTTCGGGTAAGCCGTTGAGCGAAGGCATATTGCCCGGGAAATCGAAGAACATTTTGGTTGCATTATATACTTTGTTTCCTATCATAGAGCGGAAAGCTAAATCGGCGGACCAGTTTTTGAAGAAAGTGAAGTTATTCGACCATCCTAATTCTACTTTTGCATTTGCTGAACCCACCCATTCGCGTTTGGCATCACCCAGATTTGCAGTAAAACCACCGGATTTGGATTCATAAATAAATTCACCATCAAGCATGGTTACATATACAGGCAGGTAGAATGCGCCAACTTCGTGTCCAACAGCAACTCCGGTTACCCAGTATTCTTCTCCAACCATACCACGACCTGAAATATATCCTTCGTGACGGATACCACTTTCGTCGGTTGCAAAGCGTCCAAGATCGGTAAATTCCGATTTATTATGGGATGCTGTTAAACCTGTTTTCCATGAGAAATTTGATTTGTCAACCATAAATGCCTGGAAGAAAAGTTCGATACCTTTATTTTCGATAGAACCCGAATTGGCAAAGGTTGTGCGGGCAAGGTTTGGTGGAACAGGAACCTGATAGGCACCTAGAAGATCGGAAGTGTTTTTCTGATATACTTCGAGGCTACCGCTGAAGCGACTGTTAAGGAAAGCAAAATCGATACCTATATTAACTTCGGCTGTTCTTTCCCATTTCAGATCAGGGTTAGCGTTCCATGCCGGCTGAAAGGATACTACTTGTTGACCTGTTTCAGGATTGGTAGCAAGTCCGCCGGGCTGCCATGCAACTTTACTGCGGTATTCACCGATATTCTGGTTACCCGAAACGCCATAGCTACCTCTTAATTTCAACTGATCAATCCAGCTTACATTGGAAAGAAAATCTTCGTTCTGCATGTTCCAGCCAATAGCTGCCGTTGGGAACCAGCCCCATTTGTTATTTTCACCAAATTTAGTGGAACCATCGCGGCGGATAGATCCGGATGCGTAATACTTCGAATTGAAATTGTATTGTACACGGCCAAACATTCCGATAAGGCGTGACATTCCTTTATAGGAAGATACATCGCCATACTTAACATCAACCAGCGTTTGCAGATTATTTGGACCTGAATATGGCGACTGAGCATTGGATGCCTGTGCCGAGAACCCGTCGTAACCTGACTCCTGCCACGAATAACCGAGTATAGCGTCAAAATTGTGGTTTTCGATTTTCTTGACATAGTTTAAGGTAGCATCCAGAAGTTTCTGGGAGTTGTTGCTGTAACTGCGTCTTGCATACCCGTTATCGGCAGATGCAAACAGACCTGATGGACGGAAATAGTTTGATTCATTATCATTACGGATATAACCTGCGTTTACGCTTGCTGTAAGTCCGGTGAGAACCAGCCAGTCAGCTTTTAGATTACCTGCAAAGCTCTTTGCATCACGGATATTGGTTACTTCGTTTATAGTAGCAATCGGGTTTTCGTAGTTAAACTCGCGTTGGGTTTTATTATAGCTACCGTCTTCATTGTAAACGGGATCAGTTGGATTGTGCGAAATTGCCTGGTAAATAATATCATCCTTATTCCAGCCTCCATAGTTTTCGTAATCGTTATTTTCGAACGACGATGTCAGGTTTCCGGTTAGAGTAAGCTTGTTATCGAATGCCTTGTGCGAAAGGTTAAGCTTGGCGCTGGTACGTTCTTTTTGGGTACCTTTCATTACACCTTGCCAGTTTGCATGTGTAATAGAAGCGTAATAGGTGCTTGTTTCGCTGCCACCACTAAAGCTTAGGTTATTGTCAGTGGTAATACCCAAACGGTATATTTCGTTTTGCCAGTCGGTATCGGTACCACCATCTTTAAAAATACTGTCTACTGTCCAGTTTGGATGTTCAGGCAAAGCAGCCTGAAGTTTTGTATCTGCAAAACCGCGGAGTTCGTCAGCGCTCAGCACATTAAGTGTATTGGCAACTTTATCAAATGATGTTTTGCTGTTAATAGTAATTGTTGAGCCACCATTTTTGCCTTTTGAACTTCCTTTTTTGGTAGTAATAATAATTACACCGTTAGCGCCCTGTGAACCGTAAATAGCTGTTGATGCAGCATCTTTAAGGATGTTATAGCTTTCAATATCTTCGGGTGCAATGGCTGTAGGATCAGCATTTGGAATACCATCAATTACAAATAGTGGTTGAGTGTTGGAGTCGAAACCGGCCGAACCACGAATCCTGACAGCAAAGCCTGAGTTAGGGTCGCCCCCTTTTTTCGTGATAACAACACCAGAGGCTTTTCCCTGTAATCCCTGTATAGGATCGGTCATTGAACCCTGGTTTAATTCGGCTGCTGTAACATGGGCAATAGCGCCTGTTCGGTCCGTTTTCTTTTGAGTACCATAACCGATAACTATTACTTCATCAAGAGTCGTTGCTTCCGGCACCAGTTTAATATCGAGGATTTTCTGAGTGGAAACTACAACTTCCTGGGCTACATAGCCAATAAACGAAAATACCAGTGTTGATCCTTGTTTTACATTTATTGCAAAATTGCCATCCAGATCGGTAAGCGTACCTGTAGTAGTACCCTTAACCAGCACTGTGGCCCCGGGCAGCGTAGAGCCGTCCTTGGCATCAGTAATTTTTCCTGTTAACTGTACATCCTGAGCATTTACCTGAACGGCAAATAACCAGGCCACAAACAGTAAAAGGATCCTGAAAGAGATTAAATTTTTCTTCATAGATCTGACTTTCTTGAGATTAGATGATTGGTTTCTATTGGTTGATTAATTTTTTGCGTGGAATGATGATCTTGATGTTCTAAAATCCGAATGGCCTGATAAAAATAATGTATTTCCTTTTTAAAAACGTATAGTGATCATAAAAAAAAGCGGACTTGGCCGGAAATGGACTCATTTTAGTAAACTTTTTAAAATTATGTTCGGAACAACAGCGCAAAGCTATAAAAAGAATAATACGATTCTACACATATTATCCTCTTTTTTAGGCATTTCTATAATTATTTTTCTGAAAACGTTTTCGCAAACGTTTGCGTAAACTTCACAAAAAGATAATATCTTTTTAATAAATATTAGTAAGGTCCTTTTTAGGTAAAATACTGATAATCAACCGGTCTTATTGTAAAAGTAACACTAAGCCTGAAATGAAATTTTATTATGCTTTATTACTAAATTAATATTTCTATCTTTATCTGGAAAAAAAAGCCGATCCGGTAAAATACTATGAAGTCAACCCAGTTAACCATTAAAGATATTGCACGCAGCCTCAATGTTTCAATATCAACAGTCTCGCGTGCATTAAAGGATCATCCCGATATCAGTCAGGAAACAAAAGACCTGGTAAGGAATTACGCCGAAAAGTTTAATTACAGGCCTAACGTATTGGCACTCAGTCTTAGGCGACAGAGAAGTTATTCAATCGGATTGATCATACCGGCCATAGTACACCATTTTTTTTCCTCGGTTATCAGTGGAATCGAGGAGCTAGCACATAAAGAAGGGTATAACCTTATTATTTGCCAGTCGAACGAAAACCAGTACCGCGAAATGATCAACCTGCAGACGTTGATTGATCACCGGGTTGATGGTATATTGGTTTCGTTGAGCAAAACGACACAATCGTACGAGCATTTCAGCGAAGCATTGAACAACGGGATGCCGATTGTTTTTTTCGACAGGGTGTGCGAACAACTGGAAGCGGATAAAGTAATTACCGATGATTTTGAAGGAGGCCGCATCGCCACCGAATACCTTATTAATAAAGGATGTAAAAATATTATTCACCTTGCCGCGCCTCAAAACCTCTTAATTGGCCGCGAACGCAGAAACGGTTATTGCGAAGCATTGCGTAAGGCAGGTATTGAAGTACGTGAGGAGCGTATTTTGAAATGTGACACTCGCGAGGAAGTTCAGACTTTGCGGCAACATATCCTTAACCTTGCCCCGGATCTCGACGGTATTTTTGCAGTGAACGACAGCACCGCCATTGCCGTGATACAAATATTGCAGCAAAACGGATTTCGAATTCCTGAAGATATTTCGGTTATCGGTTTCGGCGACGGACCTAATGCTTCCATTATTCAGCCGGAACTCACCACCGTTGTTCAAAAAGGATATGAAATGGGAAGGGAAAGCGTGAAACTGCTTCTGCAACGCTTAAACAATCCTGCAGCGGATATCAATTACCAGACAAAGGTTTTTAAACCAACGCTTAAGATCAGGCAATCGGCATAAAAAAAGCGGCTCAGGGCCGCTTTTTTATTTATTTCGTAATGTTGTTTTTACCTCGAAACAACAATCCTTTTCACCGTTTGCTCATTGCCGGCGATGACTTTCAGGATATAAATTCCTGATGCCGGTGGCGTCCATGCAAGAGAAAGTTTTTCGCTGATCGGCCCGTTGTAAATTGTTGTTACATGTTTTCCTTCGAGTGAAAAAATATCAGCTCTGCAGGCGGCGGTTACCTTGCAGGTGATTTCGATAGTACACGTCGTATTTACCGGGTTGGGGATAATCAGAACCGATGTGCTTTTTCCCTTTTCGTCATCCACACCATACGGATAGGGTAGCCTTGTGTTGGAATAAATACGGTATTCGCCGGCTTTGAGATCGATACTCATATCGGTTGATGTAACCGTGATGGAATCGCCACTGAAGAACTCATAGTATTTACCGGTATTATAGAAATTGGCAGTTATTGAGCCATCTTTAACATCAAAATTTCCAAGCACAATCATGGAAGTATTGGAATTGCGAAGCCTTATTTTTTTCATCAATCCGGTAAGACTAAGATCATAATCAGTTGTTTCGAAAACCGGATCTTCCGTATGGAGTTTTATAAGCGACGAAATTATATCGTACAGGTGAACCCTGTTGCCGTTTTTCATATAATCCCAACGTGAAGGTTTTTCGTTGAGTTTGGTTTCGTCGGTTCCCGATGGCCAGAATATGGAATAGTCATAACCTCTTTCGCCAAACTGCCACAGCATTTTCGGTCCGGGAAGGGTATAAAAGAAGGTAGCTGCCAGTGCTGCGCGTTTAAGCGCGGTAGCCGTATCTTTTACAGAGTAATCGCCGGAAGCATTGCCCCATTTCAGGCTTTTGAACATTTGCCGTTCTTCGTCGTGGCTTTCCATATAGGTAACCAGGTGCGGATAACTCCAGCCGCGTGAGGTATAAACTCCCCATGTAAGGTCGTTATCCGTGTTGTAACCCATTGCACTTTGGTTGTATGCATTATTCATATTTCCCCAAAGCATCATACCTTTGTTGGCAAGCACTTTTTCCTCGCTGTTGTCGGCAAAGTGCTCCAGAATAAGGTATGCGTTGGGGTTAACATTTTTAATGGTATCGTAATAAGCTGAAATAATATTTATCCGCGACTGATCGTAACTTGCCATAGCATTTGAATTGCCCAACGTATTCTTCTGGGTGAGCCCCTTCGACAGGTCAAAACGGTAGCCGTCGAACCTGTATTCTTCTATCCAGTGCCTGAGTATCCGTCCTACATACATTTTTGTTGACCACGATTCGTGGTCCATATCGAAGCCCACACTAAAATCGTGTTTTGCAATCGGGTTGTAAAAAGGACTTGCTTCGGTTGGCCGGTTGTTTGCTTTATCCCAATACAACATTACATAAGGAGAAGTTCCGAAAGCATGATTTAGTACCATATCATTGATCACTGCTATCCCCATTTGGTGACAGGTGTCGATAAGTTGTTTGAGTTTATTAGCCGGGCCATAAAACTTGTCAACGGCAAAGAAATAATTAGGATTGTATCCCCAGCTCAGGTTGCCTTCGAATTCGTAAACCGGCATTAGCTCAATGGCGTTAACGCCTAATTTCCAAAGATATCCGATGGTATCGATAACAGCCTGAAATGTTTGAGGATCCGAAAAATCGCGTACCAGCAATTCGTAAATTACCAGGTCAGTAACTTTTGGTGCTACAAAATTATTTGATTTCCAGACGTATGGAACCTGTGCTGTTTGCAACACGGTTGCTATTCCCTGGGTTTTGCCGGTAGGATATGGTAAAATACCAGGGTAAGTGCTCGCCGGAATATACTGATCATTCCAGGGATCGCTGACTTTTTCGGCAAACGGGTCCCCGATGCGGATGTTATCGTCAACCAGGTATTGATAAATGTATTCCTTACCGGGAACCAGGTCATCAATCTGAATCCAGTAACGCTGAGCATCAGGCGTACGGTTCATATACGTCTGTTCGTCGGGCAGCCAGTTATTGAAATCGCCGATTACAAAAGCAAACTGTTTGAGCGGGGCATACAACGAAAGCAATACCGACGTTTCGCTCAGGTAATTGATACCGTCTTTCATCCCGGCCGGAAGTTCGGCAACAGGAGCGGCAGGCCTTACGTAATAAAAGAAGGAATCGGCAACCATGGCAGCAGCAGTTTTGGCAACAGCTTTCACAAGGTACCGTCCGTAACCGGAAGCTGTTATGGTATGATTGATCAGACTGCCAGTGGTAGCAGCAACCTGCACAGCATCGACGTATAAAATAGTAGAATCAGCCAGTAACGATGAAGCCTCTACTTCAAGTGTTTCGTTGAGCGACAGAAACATGAAATCTTCGCTTGGGTTGGTGATCTTAACACTTAAAGTGGAAGGGAAAACATCGTAAAAAATATCACCGTTTTCGGCTGTTTTTCCTTCGAGCCAGCTGCCATTAACCTGCACGCCGCTGCGAAAAACAAAAGCAAGTTTCTGAATTTCTTCCGAAGCAGGCACATTGTAATAGGAACGTATGGAAGGACCGATTACCAGTTTCCAGAGATTATTTCCCAGCGAAGTAAGCTTGCAGGCAGGTATATTAACACCCCAATCAGCTTTAACATGTTTCCAGTCGGTAGTGCCGGTGCTCAGGTTGGTAATAACGCCTGTATGCGCATATATTTCGCCGGTGTAACCTGCCAGTCCGCCGTTGCCCAGCGATGCATCAAAGGTTACTTCGATGCTGCTCTGGTCGCTGGGCAGGGGAGGGTTTACGGTAATTACCTGGCTGAAACCTGTTGAAATGAACAGGAATAAAATCGCTGTTATCAGATATGATTTGGTCATGTTTCGGGATATTTTGAGATGACAAATTTAACACAATTAAATGTTACTATTTTTATTTCTTTATACCAGGCTGTTTGTCAGGGCTTTTGTGATGAGGACCAGGTTGCAGCCTAATCTGCATACCTGACTTTTGTAAGCACTCCAAAATGGTCCGATACCTTCCCGACACAATCGCCGGTGAAGATAATCTGTGAATCAATAACAGTAAGATGTGGATTGTTTTTCATAAAAATATAATCAATCCGACCCGGGAAGTCGCCGCCAATAGTATTATTAATGCTTTGAGCAGGTTTATTGTTTGCTTCGGGATAAGCATGAAGGTAAGTGTCCGTATATTCATTGTTTTGCATCATGGTAAAGTAACCCTCGCTCCAAGGTGAATCACTGGTTGGGTTGCCATTAAAATCGCCGCAGATAAAAGCAAGCGAGTCGGAAGTTAATGCCCATTTTTCAGCTGCCATCAATTTAATTTTCCGGATCTGGTTGTTTTGTTCCTCATCCGTTTCGGTAAGCCGCCAATGTGTATGAGCCGAAAACAGGTTAAACACTCCGTTGGCAGTTTGATACGATCCAAAAATTACTTTTCGCGAGGTAATATCGGATGTGCCGGTATACGTCGAAATATACCTGTCCTCAGAGTTTATCAAAGGATGCTTCGAAAGTATCGCTACTCCTTCTTCCCACACGGTCCAGCCATAATGTGCCCAGTTCCACACAAAAGTATAACCGGCATTGTATTTGGCTTTCAGCCTGTCCGACAGTATCAGTGCCATATTATCCTCACGGATTATTCCTGTGGTAATGGCAGCTGATTTATGTTGTGCACATTCCTGGAAAGCAATAAAATCGATATCCATTTTACCAATGACATCGGTAATAAGATTAAATTTTTCGTTTTGCTGAGTTTCCTGGTAAGTGTGAAGGTTAAGGGTAAGAATAAGATATTCATTGGCTGAAGCCTTGAACATGTTTTGCTTTATGCCTTCGAGACTGGTTTCCTTAAAATCGATGTTTACCGCAAAGGAATGTTCAGTGCTGTCTCCGATATTGTCAAAAGCCACAACTTTAATTATGTAGTTTGCAGGATCAGGATAAACATGGCTAACATTAAGGGAAGCAAAATCAGTATAAATGAGGTATTCGTTTTTCTGGTCACCCCAATTTACTTTAACATTGCTTATGCTTCCGTCAGGATCAGTTATAGCGCCTTTAAGGGTAATCTTTAATCCATCGGTTTGCGGATTGATGGCAATGTTTGGTTTTTGATTTCCTGATTCCGGATCTTTCGTACAACTGTAAAAAAGCAGAAGAAGGATTAATACCAACCCATACTGAAAGCTACCGGGAATTGAATTCTCAATTTTCATTCTGATTTTTTTTACTCCGTTTGATTAGGTTAATTGACTGACTGGTTCCTATTCCCTGATTCTGAAACCAAAAAGCTTTGGCTGAATTCCAGGTGCCGGACTATTGGGCTTAACACAAAAGTAATTAAAGGTACCCGATTAACTGAGGATTCTTTTGCATCAGATATTTGATTCTTTTAAAATTCTACAAAAAGCCTTGAAATCTTCAACCTCACTTAGCTTTCTTCAAACGATAAACGGAATTATAATGCTTCCTGAATAATAAAAATTTAATTTTTCGAACGTAAATCCAAATGAAGTAATATTTTTGTGGTATTACAAAATCTTAAAAACAATATTATGGCCAAGCGACCACGCTTATCATTCTGGCAAATTTGGAACATGAGTTTCGGATTTCTGGGAATTCAATTTGGTTTTGCATTGCAAAACGGTAATGCATCGCGCGTGCTGCTGACTTTTGGAGCCGATGTTCACGAACTGAGCTGGTTCTGGCTTGTAGCACCTATTACCGGTATGATTGTTCAACCCATTATCGGTTACATGAGTGATAAAACCTGGACCCGACTAGGTCGCAGGCGGCCTTACTTCCTGGTTGGTGCGCTTTTAACAAGTACTGCACTTATACTTATGCCCAACTCACCCCATCTGGCATCATTTATTGCTCCCATGTTTATTGGTGGTGGCTTGCTAATGATCATGGATGCTTCGATAAATATTTCGATGGAGCCGTTCAGGGCATTGGTTGCTGATAAGTTACCCGAGGAGCAGCATACACTTGGATTCTCGGTACAAACACTGCTTATTGGTATTGGTGCCGTAGTAGGAAGCTGGTTGCCATATATGCTCGGAAACTGGTTTGGCGTTTCGAAGGAAGCCAGTACTGGATTGGTTGCCGACAATGTAACGTATTCATTTTACATTGGTGCTTTTGTGCTTCTTTCGGCCATTTTATGGACTATTTTCACCACATCCGAATATCCACCCGAGGAACTGGTAGCAACTGCCGAAGTTGAGGAAAAACCTAAAAAATTCTTTATCCCGCCTATCATGATAAAACTGCTGCTGGTACAGTTTTTCTCATGGTTTGCGCTGTTTTCGATGTGGGTTTTTACAACACCGGCTGTAGCACTCAAATTTTATGGAACTACTGATCCTAATTCAGTTCCATTTCGTGAAGCCGGTGATTGGGTGGGCATTCTTTTCGGGGTTTACAACGGGGTTTCTGCTATGATAGCTCTATCGCTTCCTTTAATTGCAAAACGCTTTTCGAAAAAAGTTACTCATGCTATGGCACTTTGCATTGGTGGACTTTCATTGATTTCGTTTCTTGTTTTTACCGATCCGGTATATCTTATTATTCCTATGATCGGTATTGGGATAGCCTGGGGTAGCATTCTGGCAATGCCTTATGCCATGCTTGCCAGTTCAATACCACCAAAAAGAATGGGGATTTACATGGGTATTTTCAATATGTCAATCACCATTCCACAGATAGTAAGTGGAGTTTTCAGCGGATTGATCCTGAAATATTTCTTCGGGGATAACCCTATCCTTTGTCTTGTAATGGCTGGGGTCAGTATGTTTCTTGGTGCTGTAGCCGCATTGTTTATCAAGGAAAAACAGGTTTAGTTCATCAGAATCAGAATATTTTCAATATGGCCGGAACAGAAGTCGCTGTCCGGCCATATTTTTTTGTACCTGCTCAGGCACTTGACTAATTTCCGCAATGGTTTGGCTACACATTATTTTGATGTGCTGGAAACAAATATTGATATATGATTTTTCAAAGTAAAATGATCGGGTTTTTAACCTCAGATTGGATTTTTTTTTCTCTTACTTTTTGCTTGACAAATAACTTACTTTTTGTATATCAATACATTACATTCATTTTATACATTTTTTGTACTTTAACTAAAATTACCCCTATCATACAAGAGATATTTTAAAAGTCTTCGAATGTGGGGATATAAACCAAATTATCAATATTTCAAGTATGCCTATCCCTTATCTATTGACTTTTAATGAAGTGTATAAGTGTATATTTACCACGCTAACTTTTTTCTATAAAAGTTCTAGGACTAAATCTGGCTATTTAATTCTAGACTAATTAGTGCCTTTTCAAGTTTTAAGATTGAGTCTATAGAATCTATAAAAATCACTCTTTGGTTCTCATATTGAAATATATTTTCTGATACTTCCTGATAGATATTTAATGCTTCTTCCTTTCTACTCTTAGGTATTGCTTTTAGAGAACAGAATATCATAAAAGAAAAATATGGGTTTGGAAATATTTCAACCCGCTTTAAATTGGAACAAAATATTCTAATATCATTCTTAACAAAGCTTAATTCTGATGCAACACAAATTCGTACTAATTTATTTTTAAATACTTTATCGAAATAATAGTAACTCCCATTAACCGGCTTAAATCCTTTCTTAATAATATGATTCTTAATAGTTTTGTCTATCAACATAATTTTGGCAGAGAGCGCTAATGCAAGAAAGTCCTTCCTAGATTCAGCTTCTTTTAAAGAAATATGATTTGATTGAACAATAGGTTTAATAATCAGATTAATTCTTGAGTTCAATTTTTGATTAAATGTAATATTTGGAGTAGTCCAAGAGATTATATTTTTTGTCACTAGATCGAAATGAATTCGTTCATTTCCATTAGTGTCCTCTAGTTTTGGTCTAAAGTGGTCATTCTTTGCTAGATATATTACACTTTTATTAAGACCTTCTATAAAACCAGCTTCATAATAAACTGAAGGTCTAGCATAAGTTAAATCAACTATACCAAAATCGCATTCCTTTATTAGTTCTATTATTTTAACATCTATTTTTTCATTATGAGTTATTCTATCAACTCTTAAAGGCTTAATGTTTATTCCTTTTGTAGATTTAAATTCATTCAAAACAGGAATAATGCTTTCGTCGTACATCGTATCTACATCTTGATAGCCAAAAGCAGATGCAATAAAACATTTAATTTGTTTCATCTATTTATTTAAGAATAACAAATATATAAAAACGTATAACGATAATGTAACTAATGTTCACTTTATATAAAAAAACCAGTCATTTCTGACTGGTTTAGATTTAATTCCTTTAAGAAGCGTTATTTAAATGTTTCCTGTGATAATCTACAGAACTTTCTGAAATTTCAATTCCAAACGTTTGATTTAATTCCATGCTACCCGAAAATACCTCCCTCAAGAACCGCTAACGTATTTTTCTGAGGCCAGTCCCTTTTAAGAAAATTTTTCCATTTGGCAACTTTCGGGGGGCGGTTTGGCTCATGAGCACAATTTTCAGGGTTTAGGGACCGGCCTATTAGAAATTTCACAACAGCTGTTGCTTCACCAGAAAGGCGCATGATAATGAACAAAGGGATGAGCGTAACGCAAAACACCAGCTTCAACCATGCCCGGCAACCTGACAAATCTAACAAGCCTTGTTTTGCGAGCCTTTCGGTGATGCATACAGATGTGTGAAATTTATAATAAGCCTTGACCTTTTGTTTCTTTTGGGTTAAGCCAAAAGAAAAGAATTAAAATACAAATATTTTATTACATGGAAAGTAACCCAGCACATCAAAATATTATGTAGCCAATGGTTAGCCGAATCTGGTTCGTTACATCGTGAAATTTTTTATTTTTGCTATTCTGATTTTAAAAAATTATTAAAAACATGACAAACCGTATTCTCTTCATCGCGCTACTAATCCTGTTACTGGGTTTTCAGATTTCAAATGCACAAAAGACTGAAAATAAGGTTAATGTGCTAGATTTTGTTGATCCCATGATAGGCACCGGGGGCCATGTGCATACTTTTCCCGGGGCTACGGTTCCTTTCGGAATGATACAACTTAGTCCGGATAACGATGTTACGGGTTGGGACTGGTGTTCAGGTTATCACTACAGCGATTCGTCGATAATGGGTTTCAGCCACAACCACCTGAGCGGAACAGGCTGGGCCGACCTGGGCGATATACTGCTGATGCCCACAACCGGTAAAATTCAGATGGAACCCGGCAGCAAAGCCTATCCAGACGAAGGTTACCGTTCGCGTTTCAGTCATAAACGCGAAAAAGCAAGACCCGGTTATTACCAGGTGTACCTCGATGATTATAATGTGAATGTCGAACTTACAGCATCCGAACGTGTTGGTTTTCATAAATATACATTCCCGGAAGGGGATCAGTCGAATGTGATTATCGATCCGGTACACAAAATATTCGGGAAGGTGTATCAGACGTTGGTTAAAATTGAGGGCAACAAAGTGAGCGGTTATTGTTTCAGTACCGGCTGGGGCGGAAGGCGTTACGCATATTTTGTGATGGAATTTTCTAAACCATTTACTTCCTACGGAACATGGAAACAAGGCGTAAACAGTCCCGGAAGCGCTTATTCGGTCGGGCCGGATGCAAAAGCATGGGTCCGCTTCAATACCACCAAAGATGAGCAGGTAGAAGTAAAAGTTACCTTGTCGTCAGTGAGCCTTGATGGTGCCGAAAGAAATTTTAAAGCGGAAGCTGAGGGCAAAAATTTCGATAAAGCATTGGCAGAAGCACAATCCACATGGCTGAAAACCCTTTCGAAATTCGAGATAAAGGGAGGTACTGCTGATCAGAAAACGATTTTTTATACCGGGGTTTACCATTGCTTTATAGCACCTAATCTATACATGGATGTGGATGGAAGTTACACTGCCATCGAAAAAAACATGAAAGCGGAAGGATTCACTAACTACAGTACATTTTCGTATTGGGATACTTTCAGGGCCACGCATCCGCTGTTTACGATTGTCGATCAGAAACATACCGCCGAATTTGCAAAAACACTTATCAGCCGTTATACCGACCGCAAAGACCATATGCCTATTTGGGAACTCTGCGGCTGGGATAATTTATGTATGCTCGGGTATCACAGCGCTTCGGTTATATGGGATGCAATTTCCAAAGGTGTTCCCGGAATTGATAATGCAGAAGCTTTCGCAGCAATGAAAGATGCTTCGCTCACTTCGAAAAACAGCAGCAGCGACGGTGCCGGCGGTTTGAACGATTATATCAAACTTGGTTATGTGCCGTGTAATTCAGGGGCTTCCGTTTCGCAAACGCTGGAGTATGCTTACGATGATTTTTGTATTGCCGAACTCGCTAAAAAAATCGGTTATAAAGAAGAGGAAGCAACGTACCGTAAGCGTTCCATGTCGTTTCTGAATCAGTATCAGGCATCCACCAGGCATTTCTGGCCACGTTATGTCGATGGTACTTTTCATGACTCTTTCGAACTGAACAGCTGGGAAAATCTTCAGCCACACTGGGTTTCGGGGAATATATGGGCTTACGATTTATTCGTCCCGCATCAGATAGATACACTGATGGCTTTACATGGCGGCAAAAAAGGATTTGAAAAACACCTCGATAAGCTCTTTAGTGAAAGCATCGAAATGCTTGGCGACCAGCACGTGGATATTTCGGGTTTTGTGGGTATGTACGGGCATGGCGACGAGCCGGGGCATCATATCCCTTATTTATTTAATTATGCCGGAGCGCCTGCCAAAACACAGAAATGGGTTGATTACCTGCGTAAAACAATGTACTCCACCGCGCCTGACGGAATGATAAATAACGAGGACTGCGGACAAATGTCTGCCTGGTATATTATGTCGGCATTGGGATTTTACCCGGTGTGTCCCGGCAAACCGGTTTATGATCTGGGAACGCCACTTTTCCCCGAAGTGTCCATTCATCTTGAAAACGGAAATACATTTAAAATAGTGGCCCACAATGTTTCGGGTAAAAATATTTATGTGCAGAAAATTAAGCTGAATGGCAAACCGTTTGCCGGACTTCTTTTAAACCACGAAGATATTATGAAAGGCGGAGTGCTTGAGTTTTTTATGGGGGCATTGCCGGGGAAAGGACAATAATTTCGGGTATTTACATCAACTCACCTGAAGTTTTGGAGATCAATGCAATAATCAATCCGGGCGTTGGGTAAACTGAAGGATTTTATAGTGATTCAGATTTCACAACAAACTGTTCTCTAAGAATTGTTTTCAGTTCATCAACAGTATGTGCATCCTCAAGCCTATGCGGTCCAACCCGTGTGCGGCACAAAGCGCTGAGGTACGCGCCACTGTTGAGGGCCAGTCCGAAATCGCGTGCAAGAGAACGGATATAAGTGCCTTTGGAACAAACAATGCGGAAATCAACTTCCGGCATTTCAATACGTGTAATTTCGAATTCGGGAACGCAAACCGGCCGCGCTGCAAGCCCCAGATCTTTATCCTTACGCGCCGATTCATAGGCGCGTTTGCCATCCACTTTAATGGCCGAAAACATAGGTGGTATCTGCATAATGTCTCCGCTCTGGCTTTGGGCGGCAGCGCTTATCATGGCAGGCGTTATATGATCGGTGGCAAAAGTTTCGTTCACCTCTTTTTCCATATCGTAGGAGGGAGTTGTTGCGCCAAGCGTAAACGTCCCGGTGTATTCCTTATCGAAATCTTTAAATTCCTCAATGCGTTTGGTTGCTTTGCCGGTGCATACAATCAGCAATCCGGTTGCAAGTGGATCGAGAGTTCCGGCATGACCGATCTTTATTTTTTTACCAATGAGATGCTTTATCAATCCGCGCAGCGAGCCGATTACATCGAAGGAAGTCCAGCGGTATGGTTTGTTTACTAAAAGAATTTCTCCTTCGGTGATGTTTAGCATTGGGGTTTGTTAATTAGTAATAAAGTAGAACCACGGAGGCACTGAGAGCACTGAGGTTCACGGAGTTTCAAATTTTATTATTTTCTGATAACACGAATGATTATCTAAGAGCGGGAAAGAGATAAATTCTCTGATAAACCACTGTTTACGAAGAGAGCTGATATACCTCTGTGTTTCTCTGTGATCTCCGTGACTCCGTGGTAAAAAGGATCAGATCACCTGTAAATCAACCCCCATCGCCAAAAGTATCAGCAAAACGGCTCCGACAACAATCCGGTAATATCCGAAAACTTTGAACCCGTGTTTTTGAAGATATGTTATAAAAAACTTTATTGCCAGCAAAGCAACTATAAAAGCAACAACGTTTCCAACCAGTAAAACGCCGATATTATCAGCATTAAAATGTTTGTAGTCTTTCAGCAATTTATAGGCTGACGCGGCTGCCATAGTTGGCACTGCCAGGAAAAACGAAAACTCAGCCGCTTGCGTACGGTTTAACTTTTGCTGCATACCACCGATAATGGTTGCTGCAGAGCGCGAAACGCCGGGAATCATGGCAATGCACTGAAAAAGGCCGATTATAAAAACATTTTTAAACGAGGGTTCTTTGTTTTCGGCATCAGGATTGAAAAGCTTATCAACAAACAGAAAGAAAATACCGCCAAGCAGAAGCATCAGCGCCACAACGAAAACACTTTCGAGCATGGCATCAATCTGATCGCTGAAAAGGAAACCCAGCACCGCGGCGGGAATAAACGCAACAAACAGTTTATAATAAAAATTGAATGATTGCAGAAACCGTTTCCAATACAAAACTATAACTGAAAGTATCGCCCCAAACTGAATATTCACCGTAAATGCCTTGGTAAATGCATTCATCTCGGTACCAAGCAGTTTCTCGGCAATAATCATATGCCCGGTTGACGAAATTGGAAGGAACTCGGTGATTCCTTCAACAATGGCTATAATAATAGCTTCAACGTACGTCATGCTAATCTTTCGGCCTTTTCATTATAGCTACAATTCCTAAACCAAACCCAACAAGGATAAGGATTGGCGAAAGCGTCAGCCTTCGGAAATCGAACATATCTTCGTTAAAAACATTGGGGTCTTTCGAGCCGCCACCTGTCATAAGTATAAATCCGATGATTAACAGAGCCACACCGGCAAGCATTATCAAATAATTTTCTTTTCCGAAAGCAAATACGGGACGGCTGCTGTCATCAGCTTTTTTTGTGGTTTCAGAAGCCACTGTTTTTATTGTTTTTGCCATTTTTCAGGTTGTTTGTACAATTTTTAATAAGGGTTGTATAGTTTTATCAGGCAACAGTAGCAACGATGTGCCCTGCTGCTCTTTTATGACGTATTAGTTCGAATACAGGTTATCAATTTTCATCCGCAGGAATTTATTTACCGCAAACAATGTCGAAAAAGCTGAAAGCAAAACCCCCAGCACCAGGATTCCGGCAAAGAAGATGGAGAATTCTTTAACATCCTGCAAAGCTGCAATTTCGGGCATACGCTGTCTGGCCAGGTACAATGTGCCGGTTAAAAGTAAAATGGCCGCAACAGATGCTATAATGCCGTGGATAATACTTTTTCGTATAAACGGCAGCCGGATAAATGTTTCGGTAGCGCCAACCAGTTGCATGCTGCGTATAAGGAAACGCCGTGCATAAATGGAAAGCTTAATGGTATTGTTGATCAGGATAATCGAAATCACCAGCAGTATGAGGCTGAAACTCAATATCACCAGCGTGATTTTTCGGATATTGGAATTTACCTGGTCGATCAGCGATTTCTGATATACAACTTCTTTTACCAGGTTGCTGCTGAGCAATTGTTTCTCGATGCGCGCAATGCTGTCGGTATTGGCATATCCTGAGCGGAGCTGCAGATCGATGGAAGCAGGAAGCGGATTATACCCCAGGAACTGCACGAAATCCTCACCTAGTTCGTTCGAAAGTTCTTTGGCAGCTTCTTCGCGGGTTATAAACACAGCATGTTTTACGTAGCTGGTTTTTTCGAGGCGTTTCATGTAATTGAGCACAAGCTCGTCCTCCGCGCTGTCCTTAAGCATAACCGAAATGCTGATATTTTCGCGCACATACTCCGACAGTTTTTTGCCATGCAGAATAATCAGCCCCAGCAATCCAAGCATAAACAACACCAGCATAATACTGATGATACTTGTAATATACGAAGCTCTGAGTCTGCCGGTTCCGGCTTTTTTATCCGTCATGAATTATTTTGATAAGAGGAAGCGAAATTAAGGAAAAATTCCTTGCTGTGCTTATACCATTAAAAGCTTAGCATAAATTAACAGAAGGTGTTCCTGTTTAAACGTTGTTAACTTGAAAATGTAGTGAGATTGGTATAGGACAGCAAACTTTGCAACTGCAAAAGCCATAAGAGAATTTATTGCTTGACAACCCGCAATCCAATATTCCCTAAAAATACTACCTTTGCCCCCTTGTAAGCCATCCGGCGGATGGTGCTAATTATTTAACACGAAACAACTTACCTTTTACAATGGAATATAATTTTGGTGAAGTAGAGAAAAAATGGCAGCAAAAATGGGCCACGGATAAAGTATATAAAACTGATATAATTGCCGGGAAACCTAAATATTATGTGCTTGATATGTTTCCTTATCCTTCGGGTGCCGGATTGCATGTAGGCCACCCGCTCGGATATATTGCTTCCGATATTTTTTCGCGCTACAAAAAGCTGAAAGGCTTTAACGTGCTTCACCCAATGGGTTACGATGCGTATGGGCTGCCTGCTGAGCAATACGCCATACAAACCGGCACACATCCTGCTGTTACCACCGAAATAAACCTTGCCCGCTACCGCGAACAGCTTGATAAAATTGGTTTTTCATACGACTGGGATCGTGAAGTGCGCACCTGCGATCCTGCATATTACAAATGGACTCAGTGGACTTTTATTCAGCTTTTTAATTCGTGGTTCAATAAAAAAACCAATAAGGCGGAACCTATTGATGAACTAACAGCTCAGTTTGCAAACGGTGGGAATACCGGTATAAATGCCGCCTGCAACGATACTCCTGCATTTACCGCTGCCGCATGGAAGCAGATGACCGAAAAACAGCAGCAGGAAATCCTGATGAACTACCGCCTTGCATACCTGGCCGAAACAAATGTTAACTGGTGCCCGGCGCTGGGAACGGTGCTTGCCAACGACGAAGTAAGCGAAGGCTACAGCGTACGCGGTGGTCACCCGGTGGAACGCAAGAAAATGAAACAGTGGCTGCTGCGCATTACCGCTTATGCCGATCGTTTGCTCGATGGACTTAATACTATCGACTGGTCCGATTCCATCAAGGAGATTCAGCGCAACTGGATAGGGCGTTCCGAAGGCGGAAGCATGCGTTTTGTGATCAAAAACCATAAGGACCTGGAACAAATAGAAGTTTTTACCACGCGGCCCGATACCATTTTCGGGGCTACTTTCATGGTATTGGCTCCTGAGCACGAACTGGTTTCGAAAATCACCACTTCCGAACACCGCGAAAAAGTTGATGCTTATGTTACCTGGGCTAAAAACCGCTCCGAGCGCGAACGCATGACGGAAGTAAAAAAGGTAAGCGGCGAATTTACCGGCGCTTATGCCGTAAATCCGTTTACCCGCGAACTGATACCGGTATGGATTGCCGATTATGTGCTTATGGGCTACGGAACCGGCGCTATAATGGCAGTTCCGGCTCACGACAGCCGCGATTTTGCTTTCGCCCGTCATTTCGATCTGCCTGTAGTTCAGGTGGTCAACAAACCCGGGCACGAAGCTACAGATCCTGCAACCTGGGACGAATCGTACGATTCGAAGGAAGGCATCATGATAAATTCAGGATTTATTAACGGCTTGCAGGTTAAAGAAGCCATCAGCGCGGTAATCCGCGAATCCGAAAAACGTGGCATTGGGACAGGGAAAATCAATTTCCGCCTGCGCGATGCTATTTTCAGCCGCCAGCGTTATTGGGGTGAGCCATTCCCTGTATATTACAAAGATGGAATGCCTTATACCCTGACCGAAGATCAGTTGCCGCTTCAACTGCCTGATGTGGATGCATACCTGCCAACCGAAAGCGGCGAGCCGCCTTTAGCCCGTGCTAAAAACTGGGTAACTTCCGAAGGGTATGCTTTGGAAACCAATACTATGCCTGGTTTTGCCGGATCGAGCGGGTATTACCTACGTTATATGGATCCGCGCAACGATAAGGAGTATTTTTCGAAAGATGCAGCTAACTACTGGCAGAATGTAGATTTGTATATCGGCGGCGCCGAACATGCAACAGGTCATTTGCTGTACGCACGTTTCTGGAATAAATTCCTGTTCGATCTCGGCTACTCGGTTGTTGAAGAGCCATTCAAAAGACTGATTAACCAGGGGATGATTCAGGGCCGGTCAAGTTTTGTGTACAGGGTGAATCCCGAAAAAATGATGGAATACGTTCTGTGGGAGCATATTAAGGATAAAAAGCTGGGAGTAAGTTTTGAGCGCGACTACCGCGATGGTAACAGGAAATTCGACTATTTCAGTCCGGAGGCGAAACTGATCATAGAAATAAAACGTCAGAAAGCACTCGAGAAACTGGCACATCCTTATGCGGCTTATGCAGCTGAAAAAGGATATAAACTTCTGCTTATCCCGATGAGGGATTTCCTTGATGGGGTTGATACCGTTATTTCGCGGATAAACGCGGCTATCAGGGGCGAAGATGTTCCTTCTTTTGTTGAAAAAGAGCAGTTAGAGGCAAGTTCCATTTTTATTTCGAAAAATTATCCGGGACGCGAGAATTATTCGGATGCATTGCATGTTGATGTTAGCCTGGTTCACAATGATATCCTGGATACCGAAGCATTTAAAAACTGGCAGCCACACCTGAAAAATTCGCATTTTATCTTCGAAGATGGTAAATACATCTGCGGAAGCGAAGTGGAGAAGATGTCGAAATCGAAATACAATGTGGTTAACCCCGACGATCTGATTGAGCGTTATGGAGCCGATACTTTGCGTTTGTACGAAATGTTCCTGGGTCCGCTGGAGCAGGCCAAACCCTGGGATACCAGCGGTATCGAAGGCGTTTTCAGGTTTATACGCAAGTTCTGGCGACTATTTCACGATCACGATATAAATTTCAGTGTAACTGAGGAAGCACCCACTGCCGCTGAGTTAAAAGTGCTGCATAAAACCATTAAAAAGATTCAGGACGATACCGAGCGTATTTCGTTTAACACGGCTGTTAGTAGTTTTATGATCTGTGCCAACGAGCTTACCGAACTGAAATGTAACAAACGCGCTATATTGAGCGAGCTGGTAGTTTTAATTTCGCCGTATGCGCCTCATATCGCCGAGGAATTATGGCAACTGCTAGGCAATGAGGGATATGTGTGCGATGCAACTTTCCCCGAATATAATGCCGCTTACACCATCGACAATACATTTGCCTACCCGGTTTCGTTCAACGGGAAAACACGTTTTACACTCGAATTGCCGGTCGATATGCCGGTTCCGGAAGTAGAAAAAGCCGTATTAGCCGCACCCGAAGCACAAAAATGGTTAGGCAGTAAGCCTCCTAAAAAAGTGATTATTGTACCGAAGAAGATTGTGAATGTGGTGGTTTGAGAATTTGATAATTCGGCGATTCGACAATTAGATAATTAGGCAATTCGGGAATGTGATAATTTGACTCATTCGCACGCGTCAGAAAATAAGACGCGCGCGAACAGTCGAAGCTAATCCCTTCAAACATTTCAAACTCTTGAAACCAGAAACCCTTACTTCAATATTTCCCTCGAAATTATAATCTGCTGTATTTCGCTGGTACCTTCGTAAATCTGTGTGAGTTTTGCTTCGCGCATCAGGCGTTCCACATGGTATTCTTTTACATAGCCATATCCGCCGTGAATCTGAACGGCCTGGGTGGTGACTTCCATAGCTATTTCGGCTGAGTAATATTTTGCCATTGCGCTGGCATAACCGTAAGGTTGTCCCTGATCTTTAAGCCATGCAGCCTTGAGGCAGAGGTTACGTGCATTTTCAATTTTCACAGCCATATCGGCTAATTTAAACGCGATTGACTGATGATTGGAGATAAAAGTCCCGAATGCTTTACGTTCTTTCGAATATTGCACAGCGCGTTCGTAAGCGCCACTTGCAATGCCAAGAGCCTGTGAAGCAATACCGATACGGCCGCCTTCGAGGGTTTTCATGGCGAAAGTAAATCCGAAACCATCGGCACCAATGCGGTTTTCCTTGGGAACTTTTACGTCGTTGAACATTACCGAATGGGTATCGCTGCTGCGCATGCCCATTTTATCTTCGTGCGGTCCAACGCTGATGCCGGGCGCATTGCGGTCCACGATAAGGCAGTTGATTCCTTTATGTTTTTTCTCCGGATCGGTTTGAGCTATTACCAGGTAAGTACCGGCTGTATTTCCGTTGGTGATCCAGTTTTTGGTGCCGTTAACCAGGTAGTAGTCGCCCATATCTACGGCATTTGTACGCTGCGAAGTGGCATCGGAGCCGGCATCGGGTTCCGAAAGCAGGAAAGCGCCTATTTTTTCGCCACGGGCCAGGGGTTTCAGATATTTCTCTTTTTGTTCTTCGGTGCCAAAGGCTTCAATCCCGTAGCAAACCAATGAGTTATTCACACTCATGATAACGCTTACCGAAGAATCTACTTTCGAAATTTCTTCCATTGCCAGCACATACGAAACGGTATCCATTCCGCCGCCATCGTATTTCGGATCAACAAGCATACCCAGGAAACCAAGTTCGGCCATGCGTTGTACATGTTTGGTAGGATATATGGCGCCTGCATCGCGTTCAATAACATCGGTAATTAATTCGCGTTGTGCAAAATCGCGGGCTGCATCACGGATCATCAGCTGCTCTTCGGTGAAATTAAAGTCCATTGGGAGGAGTTTTTTTAATTGGTTGAGGTTAATAATTGGTTTAACAAATATAGAAACATTCCTATAACTCCAATAAATATAGTTAGATATTTTATTTTATGAATTTTCAACCTGATTATTCTGATAGAGTGACAAATTGATGCTTTGAAAAATTCCAAGATCCAAATTCCAAATACCAAGTTCCAAATTCCAAAGTTCATAATCCAGGCATTGTGTATGAGCATTTCACACCTAAAGAGATTTGGTGCCTGATTTTGGGTGTAAGGGCGGGAGTTCCGGAATATTGGCCACTCTGCAATCAGACAACTATTCGTTTAAGCAAAATCCGCACGCGCCTGGAAATGTGACACGTGCGGATCAGTTTTGCAATTAAGTAACTTTTATTTTGAGAAGCAACCGTACGCGTCATAAAAAAAGTCGCACACGTACAGGGGATCAAAAATGGGACGAGAATTAGTGCCGGACTACAATTTTAGTTGTGCTGATGGTTCCTGCTGAAATAATATTCAGCAAATACATGCCTTCAGCAAAATTGGAACTTTTTACAGTATGTATTTGTCCCGGGCGTACTTCACTTAATCCTTCAGAGTAAATATTCCTGCCTGTTACATCTGTGATTGTAAGGCTAAGTGATCCTGTTACATTTTCTCCAAATTGAATATTGATATGATCATTTGCCGGAATTGGATAAATGCTCAGGTCAAGCTTTTTGTTTTCAGCTACCGACACCAGGCTTACCGCAGCCACATTGGAATAAACCTCCGAAAATCCTGAGTTGCGGAAACCTGTATTGCATCCTCCTGGCCGGTTGATTGACACGATATATGCCACATCCTTCGACGGTGAATTGAAATCAGTAAATGAATTGAAGCTGGAAGAAACAGTGGCAATCTGTTCATAACTTCCTGATCCTGTTTTACGAAGAATGCTATAGGATGAATAATTAAATCCAACATATGGTGTCCAGATCAGGTTCCAGTTTCCGTTAACACCCTGGCTGATTGTAAGGTGTATAGTCTGGTGGTAATCGCCTGCCGGGAAAATAGTGTTTTCACTATTTCTGAATCCGATTTTGTAACGGTAGGGCCTCATGGCTGGGTTGGAACCATTATCAATTACCATAGGAACTTCCTGGTAACTAACCGTATCAATTACTTCATAAACATTGGCTTCATCCGTTTCCTTGTAAACCAGGAAATCGGTGATGAGGGGCGAAACAGGCTTTTCCCAGATGATTGTATTATAGTTTGACAGGCTGTCGACTGTTACCATACAAACCGGGGTTTCAGGGTAAGCCATAATTGTAAAGGCTGAACTGATATCAATGGCTGAATATGCATAAGCATCGCTGATCTGGATAAGGCATTCCTCCGAATCCACATTAGGGGTGATCCACTCAAAACTCCCTGTATATCCCTGGCTATTGCCATTTCCGATGAACTCCCAGGTTTCCCCGTTATCTGAGGAAAACTCCAGGTTGTTAATGGATGAGTAAGGATTTTCGATGGTCCAGGTAATTGTGATAGGACTGAAAACATTTAAGATTTCACCACCTGCAGGGGAGGTCAATGTATAGACGGGAAGTGGATTTATCGAAAAAACTTCACTCAGGCTAAACTGAGAGGGATTTGCAGCATTGTATAATTTTAGGATACATGCATCTGAAGGGGTGTCAGAAAGGTTAATATAAGTATAAGATGCTTGTGCATTAATGTTCTGAGCAACCGGGGTAAAAGTCTGACCATTATCAATTGAAATTTCTGCATTGAGGATTGTGATGCCCGTAACGTTCAGATACCAGTAAACCTGCGAAAGCGAGTTAACAAAAACGGCTGAGCTGCCTGATGGTTCCACTATGCTGATTGGTGGAACGTAAACGGTAAATGGCGCATCACTGATATCGCTGACAGAAGGATTGGCCACGTCAGTGATTCTCAGAATAGCATTGGTTGTTGATATATTGGGAACAGAAACCGAAGCATTGCCTCCGTTAGGCCCCGAAGGAACTTCACCAAAATACCACCAGGTAGTTCCACCATTGTAGGAAAACTCGATTTTTACCATGCTGCTCAGGCTCTGACCAGTCCAGGAACTTGTTTCAACTTCTCCATACGTCCACAGCTCCCCACCATTGGGTGTTTGAATGGTCAGCGTCTGAGCCTTGGCAGGCATGCTGATAACTGTTAAAAAAACTAACAGTGTAAATATCTGAGTTGTGAAATATTTTGCAATTTGGTAGTGATTAGCCATAATCGTCTAATTATTTGGTTAATCCATTAAACAGTAATGTTTGGTGAAATGTTCAATAAAGTTGTTTTAGATTAAAAATTGTGGATAAATTTAAGATACTTGCAGGTTAAAACAGTAGCTTCAATCATTTTGTACAAGGCTTGTTTCGACTTTATTTTTAAAATAATTACATGTCAGAATTTTCTTTCGAATGGATAAAATTACTTCTTTAGTATTTATTATTAGTTCATTGCATGATTTATATATCACGCGGGGTTTAAATTTTTTCAAATAGGTTACCGGTTTAATCAAATTGCACTTTTTCTTTACGGCTATTTTTATTTTACGTTAATCCTGCTGATATGAGCAAATTGGAATTCTTAAAAATTTCGAAACGTTGTTTAATAAATAGTTAAAAAAATTGAACAAAATAAGAATGGAACTGTTTAATATTGAAACCAAAAATTATATGAAATCATTTTTTGTACTCACAGCACTTGTAATTTTTATTGTGGTAATCTTCCAATCCTTCACGCTCATGTCAGCAAAAAAAACCGAAGAACAAAAATATACCGTCATTCATAAAGACAAAGATTTTGAGATCAGGTTTTACCCATCTGCAACCGTTGCAACAATTAAATCGAATGCAAAAACATACAAAGATTTATCTGGTCCGGGTTTTCGTAAACTGGCTGGTTATATTTTTGGCGGCAATGAGGCCGGAGCAAGTATTTCAATGACTTCGCCTGTGCACATGGATATAAATGATTCTGTTTCAAGTATGAGTTTTGTAATGCCATCGGTGTATAACGAAGAAAACCTGCCAAAACCCAATGATCCGGATGTGCTCATACATAAAACTTATGATGAATATGTTGCCGTTATTCAATTTGGTGGATATGCATCTGATAAAGACCTGGTGTTTTATTCGGGTAAGCTTCGCGATATTCTTAAAGAAAAAGGGATAACCTCAATTGGGCATGCCAGATTTCTGGGTTATAATCCTCCTTTCCAACTCATCGACAGACGAAACGAAATTATTGTATCAGTTAATTGGAAGGCCGACATTCACAATGTTAATAATTAAGCAAATATTTGACCTGCCAATTAAAGAACAATACAAAGCACCGATGCTAAAGCATCATATTTATTGTTTTAATGATTTGATTTTTTCTTTAGCTATGGAATCTAATCTTGAAGTTGATTTATTAATCAATGAATCAAGTACTTTTACTTTATTGCTTTCCTGAATAATTATTGAATCAAGTGCCATCACTTTATCAATCTCTTTATTGATTAAAGTATCTAAACTGTTAGCTTTGTTAGTCAGGTCATTAAGATGATCATCAACTTTTTTACTCATGTCATTGCATGAAATGAATATCACCATAATTAAAAATGGCAGAATTAATTTTAATTGATTTCTCATAGTAACAGTTTTTTATTGGTTAAAATATATTTCTCCTTGAGTTTAATAAGTCGTTCTGTTAAACCATTTTTTTTGATTCTTATTAGCTTCGTAATCATACAAAGATAAAGTTAATTAATAAACCATAAAATCAGGAAGTGGTCTTTTATGCTGACTTACAAAATATATAAATACGGTTAATTCTTTATCAGGATATAAAGAATAGTAAAAAAAAGCGCCCACCCAAAGGTGAGCGCTTTTTAAAATTAGCTGCTTTTTGCGATTTTGGCTTCTGCAACTTACTGCACCACAATCTTCATTACGTGTGTTTGCCCATCGGTTTCTACTTTCAGGAAGTAGTTACCGCTGGCTGCCTGCGAAAGATCGAACGTATAACTGTTGGCTCCTTTACATTGTCTGGTAAGGATAGTTTTGCCCTTCGCGTTGATTATGGTTGCTTTCATTTCCATCATTTCTGCCGATGGGCTGCTGATTACAAACAAGCCGTTAGTTGGGTTTGGATAAACCTGAAGCATATTTACAGGAGCCTCGCCAACCGAAACAAACGAAGGCAACTGTATAACCTCCACAGTTACCGGGCTTACGCCGGGAGCAATAACTTCGATATTGGCGGTACGAATTACAGGGCTCAGATTTTGCTCATAAGTAGCGGTTAATACTGCAATTCCTGATCCCGAAGGTGTAACCTGGCACCAGTTTGCATCGCTGCTGCTGGTCCATGCAGTATTTGACGAAACATTAAAAGTGGTGGTTCCTGCCGGATCGGTTACTGTTCGGGTAGCAGGAGTAACATTTAAGCTTGCAGCCGGTCCCTGCTGAACTACCGTTACTGTTACAGGTGCAATTCCTAATGCGCTGATCATTATGGTGGCAGTGCGTGTGGCAGCAAAAATATTTTCGCTGAAAGTGGCAACAATAGCGCCGTTTCCGGTGCCCGAAGGTGTAACTGTGCACCAGCCTGCATCGCTCGAAACCGTCCAAGTCATATTCGAACTCACGGCAAAATTGGTTGTTCCCGCAGCGATACCTACATTCTGGTTATGCGGATCAACCGAAAGGAAAGGAGCAGCACCTGCCTGTGTAAGTGTAACATTGCCATTCGGGGCACCGGTTACATAAACGGTAAGGTACGAAATACGCTCATCAAGCGAGGTATTAGCTTCATAGGTTGCTGCCATGATACCATTTCCGTTGCCGGAAGGTGTTACCGGGCACCAGTCGGTTGTGCTTGTAGCTGTCCAGGCCGAATTGGTTGTTACCGTGTAGTTGGCAATTCCTGCCGAAGCTGGGACATTTATATTCAGAGGTGTAACAACTAAAGTAGGGGTTGTACCTGCCTGGGTTACAGTAACAGTTACGGGTGCAAGCCCGGCTACACTTACAGTGATACTGGCAGTGCGTAAATTCAACGTGGTGTTTTCCTCATACGCAGCCGCTATAGTTCCGTTGCCTGATCCCGAAGGGGTAACGGTGCACCATGCAGCATCGCTTGCGGTTGACCAGGCTGAATTTGAAGTAACGGTAAAGCTGGTATTTCCGGCCGGGGCAGTTACACTTTGGTTAGCAGGATTTACTGCGAGTGTCGGTGAGTTGCCCGATTGAGTGACTGTAACCACCACAGGCGCTGTCCCGGTTGCTGAAACAGTGATGGTAGCAACGCGTGAATTAACAGAAACATTAGCGGTATAAGTTGCGGTAATGGTTCCGTTGCCGCTTCCTGCCAAAGTAACAGTGCACCATGCTGCATCGCTGCTTGCCTGCCAGTTGGTATTGGAGGTAACTGTAAAAGCTGTATTTCCGGCTGCTGCACTTACATTTTGGTTAGCTGGCGTAACGCTTAACACCGGCGATCCTGCTGCCTGTGTAACGGTAACTGTTGCGTCCGGAAGTCCGGTTACAGTTACGGTAATTGTTGCAGTGCGGCTTACGAGTAAAGTGTTTTGCGTGTATGTTGCCACAATACTTCCGTTTCCGTTTCCTGATGGAGTAACTGTGCACCATGCGGCATTACTGCTGACAGTCCATGCTGAGTTAGAGGTAACAGTAAAGCTGGTGTTACCGGCAGGGGCGGTTACATTTTGATTAGATGGTGTAACGGTGAGTGTGGGTGATGTTCCGCCTTGTGTTACAGTTACATTTACCGAAGGAGCACCTGTGGCTGATACAGTGATAGTTGCAACCCTCGAGGAAGCGCCTCCGTTAGCTTCGAAAGTGGCTGTAAGAGTGCCGTTACCTGTTCCCGATGGCGTAACTGTACACCATGCGGCATTACTTACCGCTGACCATGCAGCCGAAGTGGTGACTGCAAAAGGAGTGGTTCCGGCTGCTGAAGAAACAATCTGGTTGGAGGGTGTTACGGTAAGTGTCACCGATCCGGTGCCTGTTATTGAAATATCATCAATACCCCAGTACCAGCCAAAAGATCCAACATAATTCCATTTAAATTTTACTGCTGCCTGGCCTGCCACTGCATTAACAGCCTGGTTAAAGGTAACAGGGTTTGAGGATGATGTTGTTGTAAATGTTTGTATTACCGTCCATGAAGAGCCGTTGTTTATTGAATATGATAGCGTTCCTGAAGAACCTGAATAGCTTTTGAAATAATGCTTGAATTGCAGGTTAACCGCCGAATATGCACTCATATCTATTGTTGGCGTGATAAGATCGGCATTCTGCGAACTGCCACTTCCATAACCGTCGCTGTTTAGGTATGCATAGTTGCCGGTAAGCGCAGGATCTGGCGACTGCCCTGTAATTGTGCCAAACTGCCACACCTGTCCGCTGCCCTGGTTATCAATGTTTGTCCAGCAGGTAGGAATAGTTGTTCCTGAAAAGGATTCGGTAAACGGCAGGGTGTAAACGCCGCATAAGGTTGTAAAAGCAATGTCGGCACCGTAAAATGTTCCGCTTGCATTGGTTGCATAAGCTCTTACATGATAAACGGTATTGGCCGATAGCCCTGTAATGGTGCTGGTGAAAGTACCTGTTCCTGAGCCATCGGTAGTATGTAAACCAGTTGCAATAGGGTTGGTTGTTGTTGACCAGCAAACTCCGCGTGCCGTGACAGGTGAACCTCCGTCGGAAGTTACGTTTCCTCCCGAAAGTGCTCCTGTGAGTGAAATGCCGCTTACTGCGTCGGTGGTAACCACTGCTGCTCCGGGTGTAAATGTTAGGTCACTGCCGTTGGTTGTTCCGTCGGCATTAACAGCAACAACCCTGAAATGGTAAGTTGTTCCTCCTGTAAGCCCCGAAATAACTGCGTTTACAGCCATATTGGCGGTTCCGTTACCGGCAGCAATAGTTGGCGTAACATTGCCATAGGAAGTTGTGGTTCCCCACTCGAAATAATAGTTTGTAGCCAGTGAGTTTGGGTTCACGGTGCCATTGAGGGTTGCTGATGCAGCAGTAACGGCAGTAGCAGCAAGTGTAATAGCCGTTGGCGCATTGCCGATTTTAAACGAAGCGATTTTTGTTTTACGGCTTCCACCGCTGCCAATGTACTGGGTGGTAAACCAGAAAGTTTCGTTATCCACCGGATCAACTGACATAAGCGAGTAATCACCCCAGCGGTTGTAACTTGTTTGGTAATTTGCCCCTGTCTGAATTATATCTTCCGGAACATCCAGCACGCCATTACCAGAAGCATAAGCGCCTGCAGTTTGACCGGTATAACGAATGCCCGGATACATGGTAGTGCTTGAAATGGAATACCCGAGCCCTATTTTATTGTTTGCGTTGAGCATAATACTGCCCATCCAGCGCGAGTGAATATCAGGTGCGTAAGTGCCGGTCTGGCGGACAGCCCACGAGCCGGTAGTCTTCCTGAGTTCGTACCATCGGATACCGGCATGGTCGGTTGCATCTACATCAACCGTATGGCAGCATACAATAGTCTGGTAGGTTCCGAAATTCCGGTATTGAGGTACATTCATAATTACCTGAGGAATAGCATCCAGTTCCTGCGTAGTACCTTGTTGCTTTATATTATCCCAGTTGCTGCCGAAATTGCTGTCGAAAGCAGTAACATTGATCTGTTGAGTGCGGTTAAAAGTGGATGAAGCTGTGGTTGTCCAGTTAACAGCCAGTTCATAAATCCAGAGTTGGTCGCTACCGCCGCCAATTGCATCATCGTTAATGGTGATAAACAGTCCCGGAGTTCCTGCAGGAGCTGCAGGGCCATCGTTATCAACAGGAGGAACGCACATAAAGCCATCAATGGTAGTTGGTCGCCATGGATTATTAAAACCTACCATTTTGGGGGAGGTTCCACCGGTCAGCATCTGCGCACGTTCAAAAACGTAAATATCATTTGCTGAACTGTTATTAGAGCCCATATAATAACCGTCGGGCCAGATTCCGAATTTTTCATAATCCGGCATATCGTCCACATCAAACGAATACTGATACCAGGTGCCTGTAGGATCGTTGGTGGTTGAAACAGCTACAAGCATCCGGTCGTTAGAGCCGCATATCGAAAACTCCACTGCCAGCCAGCGGTTGGCCATTTCATCGAAAAGGATAAGCGGGTCGCCATCGTTACAGTTGGCACCGGTTACACTTCCGAAAAGGAGATTCATATTGGTAGGTCCGGCAAGCAAAGTACCTGTTTTGCTGTAAATGGCATAGGTTGAATTTACCGTTTGCATGTAGTGGTTGGGGCCTGCAGTTCCATTACAGTCAGGTGGGTAATAGGGCGAAGATTGACCTTCGAAATTTACAAGCGGAGCTTTCGGGTTGCCGGTTGATCCCATGGATTTCTGCCAGGCGGCATCAGGACCTTTGGGTTGTGCTGTTTCGGCATATGGATAATCGCGGTTCCTTAATTTTTTATTCAGGACTTTTGTTGCAGCTCTTTCTTTAAAGGCCACAATTTCAGCATCTGTTAAAGGAGGGATGTCTTTTAGTGGCTGCGAAATGCCATTAAGTGTTCCGGCACCTAAAACCGTTGGGAAAACCGGTTCGTCCGATTGCGCCAGTAATTGCAGTGAAGCCACACCGAAAAGCGCAGCAAATAATAGTGTCCGTAAAATCATGGGATTAGGATTGAAATGGCTGTTGAGTTATTTTGAGTTGGGATTGTGATTGTTTTAGCTGACTAAGAATTAAAGGACAAATATAAAATAATTATAGATATTTCAGCGTACTTTATTGCGGCTGAAACCATCCGGATAAATCTAAATCCGCAAAATGCATTGTCGGATTTCCAAATAACTCTACATTACCACTACCCGCTGTACCTGAAACATATCTTTTGAATTAAAAACCACCAAATAAATTCCTGGACCCAGTTGATGAGGCAAGCTGATTTCAGCTGATTTTTCAATTGAATAGATTCCAGCCAGCTGACCCGAAATAGTACGGATTTCAACACGGTCGGGCAGTAAGTCCGGCTGACTGCTACGGATATGTATTGCATTATCAGTATTATAAACCTGAATTCCGGTATTTTGTGCAAGTCCGTTTCCAGCGCCTGCCGTTGATAATTTATTGCTCGTTAAATCCTCAAATGTGTTTATTGCGCGCTCTGAAACGCTTACCGAAATATCCTGATAACCGGCTATTGAATTCGAAACGGTTAAAATACATTCCGTTGCCGAACGGTATTCAATACTTTGTATCTGCATTCCGCCTGGTGCATTGTTAAGGGTAAAATCCGATTTTGCAGGAACCGGCGAACTGAAATAGTCGCTGTATAATCTTACTGTAATTTTATCCGATTCGCCGGCGATGCCAAGCCATGGCTTTAAAATTACACCCTGAATATTTCCATCCATCCAATGCAGGCGGTTAAAAAGGAAATTTGAGAAATAAACAACCTCATCGTCATACGTATTGTACTGCCAGTTGTAGTTTGGCCATACATACTGCCCGAGTATAGGCCACCGCTGGTAGTTCCGCACACAGGCATCTTCTGTGAGCACTAATATCGAATCAATAACCGACGAAATGCGCTCGTCAGCAAGTACATTCTGCCGTAACATTACCCACCGGGTTTTTGCCAGATTTCTGAAATACGAATCTTCCATCAGGCGTTTCCACCAGAACATGATGCTAAAATCATGGCTTTCTACATTATTGTAAAGCCAACCGGTATAATCCAGACCCATTGGCCAGTAATCGACATTGCCATAGCCCAGGTTGAAATCCCAGGCAGGTCCCGCAAACAGCTTTCCTCCATCGCTGTCCTTTTCTTTGTATAAATAAGTGCTGTAGCGGTAGTTGTCAACTTCTTTCGAAATTTCGTTTATAAGCATGAAATCGACAAACGAAGCAACATCAAAATAGTTGTGATAGCCGGATTCGGAATCTGCGTACCCGGTTTTGGTTAATGTATTTTCGGCATTTGTAATAAACGCCCTGATATAACTCCTTTGCTGCGAAGCCAATACCTCCGGTTCAGGATAATAATGCTGAAAAGTTATATCCATGGCATTTGGGTAGGAGGGAACCGGGTTCGATTTCCAGCCGTCGGTGTTGTATTCGAAGTCCGAAGGTATTTTATCCACCGATAGGATATATCCTCCGGTAACATCATCGCCAGTAAGGTCATCAGGTTTCAGGGTAGCGATATCTACCCGGTTTTCGTCTTTTTTAATTTTCTCCATCAGCACATACACGCCTTTGTAATCGTTGTTCAAAACCAGTTCGCAGTAAACAGTTCGCGTGCAGTACCGGCCCATTTTACGGTTCATATCAAAGGTTAACACGTTGCGCAACATTGATTTATCCGTATATGGAGCATACAATATCCAGTCATTTTCGGCAGGCATACCCAGCAGCGATACATCCAGGTTATCGCCGGCGGCATCGCGCGTTTCGAAACAATATGATTTTTTAGGAAACATTTGTGTCGATTGTCCCCGGGTTTCAATACCAATATTTCCGTCGTAATTCGTAAAAGGATCGTTTAAATTGTTCATGTTTCCCGCACCATTATCAATTATGCCCATCCATGCATTTATTTTAGGATCGTCGGGAATAGAAACACCAAAAGTATTAATCACTACAATCGGGAGGTTAGATTCAAGGCTGTAGGGAGCAGGCGTTTCGCGGAGAACATCATCGATCAGCCAGTGTTTCCCGGCAGCGGTACCAGGCACATCGAAAAAAATCACCAGTCGGGTAAGGTTAGGATAAGCAAGCCCCGAAAAATCGAAAATTACATTATTCCATTCGCCGGCAACAGTTGGCATCATAATTTCCTGCGAGGCGGTATTGTTTGAATTTTCGAATTTCAGCAACACATTTCCACCTCCTTGCGGGGGATAAAATTTTATACTGTAACGCGGATTCGAATCGAAATTAACAGCCGCCGGCATGTCGAGCAGCATCAGGTCGTAAGGCTCCTGTGTGGTAATAACATCAATACAATATTCCGAATTATTGATCCCGGTTTTGTGAGGATTGGGCACAATGGCCGATCCACCTGCCCAAACCTGCCAGTCAGGGGTAACAGTTTCCCAGTTGCTGATGGTATCATACGTCTGGCCATTGCCAGGTATGCTTAATGCAACCGCAGCAAGCCCGGTTAGGATCGAAATTCTCAGGTAGTTGTATAGTCTCACTGCTGATTATTATTCATGAAGATCAAGCTTTTGTTATGCTGCAAAGTTAGCTTTTATTGCAGCCGGAAAAATTTGATTACAGATAATCAGAAGTTTTCAAACGGATTTTGAAAATGGATTGAAGGCTGTGTGATTGATGGTTTCAATTTACGTAAGCCGGGGCGCAATTCCATGTCGCAATCTTTTGGATAACTATCACCTTACTCCACCACAATCTCATCCATAAAAATAAACGACTCGCCACCGGCGGCATGGTGCCAGGCGGGCAACAGACCGGTACTTTTAGCAACAATTTTCAGGTAACGCGTATTCAACGATTCAAAATTCGCCATAAAGGTGTGTGTGAACTGCCCTTTGGCATCCATCGGAATTTCGTGGTTGATGGTTTTAAGCGGTGTAAAGTTTTTGCCATCAGTGGATGAATAAACAGTTACACTTGCAGGCAGCAGTATCCAGGAATAGGAATTTTGCATACAGTCCATACTGATAGATTGTACCGGCGTAATTTTTTTCAGATCAATTTCAATATCCACATCCTGACCCTGGTAGCCCTGCCAGCGGCCATCGGCAAAATTGTTCGAACCTTTTATGCCATCCAACAAAGCCATATAGCCACCGGCGGCATAAGCAGGATTATAACTGCTGTATTTCGAATTCAGTTTCGCCAGGTTACCGATTCCTTTGTGAAGGAAAATAAGTTTCTGTGTGAGTCCGTAGGGCTGACCGTTCACCAAAACACTTGCTTTGATCAGGGTTTTGCTGCTCACAGGCAGGGGAGAGGCATATACTCTCGACGAAGCCACAGGATCAGTTCCATCGGTGGTATATACAATTGTCTGGTCGTTGAAAAGGGTGCGCAGCGTTACCATGCGCTGTCCATCAGTTATTTCTTCCGAAGGATCAATATACACCTGTTTGTCGAGGTTCAGGAAACGGTCGGCCAGTTTGTTGTAATCGCCCATGTTTTTATCGAGCCACCAGTTGCGGTTTTCGCGCTCCCACAGAAGGAGATAAGTGGTTTTTATTCCGTGCAGTTCTTCAACCAGCGATTGCAGTTCCAGCTTTACTTTTGCGATGGCTAACTGATCATTTTTCTGAGTGGCTTCATACAAATGAACTCTTGCGATATTTTTATGCGCGGCAAAAATCACGCGGCGGATAGCCAGTTCAACATAATCGAGGTTGGCGGCATTGCGTTTGGTAGTCTTGCGCAAAGCAGCTATTTGATTGAGCATTTGCGAGGCTTCGGCGGCAAGTTCGAGGTTGGCGGTTTCAGTTTCTGCATTGGTGTTCGAAGGGAAAAAGTTGAGAATATCTTCCCAGAAACCACTTTCGCCCAACAAGCCTTTTGCCTTGCGGAACCTCAGGCTGTCGATGTGAAAGTAAAAATCTGTTACTCCTTTATTCTGAAAGAAAACAGCGTCAAAATTTGTATTGAACTGTTTTAGTTTTTGTTCTCTTTCGCGGGTGGCGGCTTCACCGGTAAGAGGCGAAGCGGGGTTCCACGAACATTCGGCGCCCCATGCCAGTCCGTGCCAGTTGTATTCGAAAAGATTGTGGCCATTATCGTCCCAGGCAGTATTCATCATTCCCATGGCCCCCAGTTTGGCGCCGTCGCGGGTGTAGTTCGAAATATTTACAGCGGCATTCCCCAGGGCAGGCCACAGTTCGCCCCAGCAACCTACTCCGGGTGCTACCATAAAGTCGAAACCGCTTTTTACAAAAGGTTTTATGGCATCGTCGAAGCTTTCGGCAGCATGGTAGCCCCACGAAAGTACGATCAGGTCTTTAGGCAGACGGCTGATAATTTCGGGTTTGTTCACGGCAATATCGCCCCACATCATAATGCGTTTGCCATAAGGTTTTATCAGTTTGTCAATGCGGTTGATGTGATAAGCGTAAATTCCGCTTTCGCCTATGCTGTCGGCCATGGCTTTGCTTTTCCCTTCGCCCAGGCCAAATGTTTCGTCGCAGTTGATATTGAAAAAATTGCTTTTGTAAGCAGGGATCATTTCGGAATATAAATCCGAAAGAAAGGTGTAGGTCCTTTCATCTGCAGGGTTCAGTATATCGCCATTATCGCCCAGATGTGCGTAAAAAGGGTTGGAAAGGATTTTCGCCATATGCCCGAACGACTGGAAATTTCCCATCAGGTCTATATGATATTTAGCGGCGTAGTCGGCCAGTTCTTTTATTTCGGCAGGTGTAAATCCATCCGTCGGCGAAATATCGGGGTATTTGTCCGAACGGAAAACATGCTCGGTATAAAGGTTGAAAAAGTTCTGTTTGAACTCTGCCATGGTGCGGATTTCCTTTTTAATAAATTCAACGGTCGGGATAGGTCCGCGGCTTATATCATCCATCCAGCCGCGGTAGCGCATGCTGGGTTTATCGGTTATCGTAAGGCATGGAATGCTGTTTTCAGACCTGTTAGCCCTGATAAGTTGTTTCAGCGACTGAACACCGTAAAAAAGTCCGGCTTCGGTATTAGCTGCAACCACGATACGGTTTGGGAGTATATGAAGAAAATAACCTTCTTCACCCCAGGTTTCTGCCGTTTTAAATTCCGGCTCATCTATTTTTTTTAGCAGTTTGGTATCGCGGCCAATAAGTAATAGAGTAACCGGATTTCCTTTCTGTTTATCAGTAACCAGGGGCTGAAACCCTAATTCGGTATTGATCTCCGAAGCCAGTTCGGAAGCGGCAAATGCAGTTTCGGAATTGCCCGGGTTTTCGATTACGATGGAAGTAGAAGCAGTAAATGTGAATTTCCCATCCAACATTTTCACCACTTTGGGTGCCGGAATAATATGTATTTGCGACTGTGCATCCACCATCTGCGGAAGCGCAAACAGGAGCAGGAATATAGCCGTAAGGCGTAATGAACTGAAAAAATGTGCCATGCTGTGAGTTTGTGATATTTTTTACAAAGTAAAGCATTTGGCAGGCTTTATCAATATGGAATTGAAAATAGTTTGAGAAATACCTATAGGGGCTAAAACCAAACGTAGTAAAGATTAAAGAAAAAAAAGCCCTTTTTTAATTGAATTTCAGATACTTAATCAAAAAAAGCCCGAACGACAAATAAAACGAAACGTTAACTTTCTTTAACTGTGGTTTAATTACTGAGGGCATTTAAGGGGCCTTGACTGCATTAACTTTAATATTGCTATAGCAAAGGCCCCAATAGAGTGCAAATATAACTAAAACGCCTAATAACTAACTACACAGCGATTATTATGAGAGATGAAAACCCACCATAGCGCCCTTTTATCGGGGCTTTTTTTACGCCTGGTTAAAGCGGCTTTAAAAACCGTTTAAATGCCGTTTATATGCAAACTTTTGCACTTAGGCGGACACTTAGGCGGACATTTAGGCGGACTTTTTTAACATAGTTTCATGCTGATTCGGATATGCTTATTACCCATACAAGTGTTAAAAGTGCCTGTTTTTTACGTATTCGACACCCCTTAATACCACTTTTGTACACATTAGAACGGTTAAAAATAGATATAATACACTGTATATTAATGCTATAGATAATTATTTATGTAAATTTTGTAAAAAAATAGCCCTACAAGTGGATTTATAGCATAAAAAAAGGCCGCAAAAGCGACCCTGAAAAGCACGTGCCTATACTTTTTTTAAGCGGTTTGTGAGTAGTTGGAATTTTTATCAACTGATCCTTTCTCCAGGGATGCTATTCTTGCTTTTTGATCGTCAACTTTTTCCTGCAACACAGAAATTGCCATTTCTAATGCCCTGATAGTTTTATCTTTTTGATCACAGAGCTTACAGGATACACTAACGTCAGTCGGCTTATAAATCTCATCATTAATAGTCATATTGCGGTCTGCTAATATTACGCTTATATAATTATCGGGAATAGGTCTAAGATTATTTTCTATTTGTGAAATAAAGCTTTGATCACAGCCGAAATACTTAGCAGCATTCACCTGTGATAATTTATTTATTTTTCTAAACAATTTTAAATCAAACACTTGTAAATTATTTCAAAAAAAACTTAAAAAAATATTAGCATTTATGTTGTATGTGCTAATATACTGCATATATTTGTTGCTATTAAACAACACAAAGTTAAGCAACAATTTATGGATTCGACACCAGCGACAAAAAAAAGACAAAACAGCGACTTCGCCACACTGGCCAAAATGCTGGGTATTACCTACGCAGCTGCCCAAATGAGATTTTACCGCCAAAACGAGGAGGCAATGGAGCTGATGCTAAAAATAGTGGAGGCAAAAGAAAAACTAATCAATGAGAATAGCCCCAAAGAAAGTACTAACCAATAAATCTCTAAAACATGGAAATAAATCTCAAAACGCTCATTGCTCATCTTCCGGCGGAACGGCAGGAGGATATATTAAGGAAAGCATATCTGAAATATCACCAAAACGGTGATCTACCAACAGCCCCTCTCTCTGCTTCTGAATCTGTTGCTCAAGAACTTTTGAAAATTCTTCAGCGGCCTCCGGCTTCACGATTTGAATTAAAGACCCGACTGATGCTCTCAAAACTAAAACAGTTGCCTCTAATTCGATACATTTTACAAGTAAATAATTCATCACTTCATCCTGACTCACATTCATAATACTACATTTTAAGGTTTAGCAACACAAATGTAGCAAAACTCCCGGAGTCTCACGCGCGATGCGATGGATCGAATCCTGGGCCGGGAGCCAAAAAGCAAAATAATAACCATGCCAGAACTTTTTAATAATATGGTTTGCCTGAAAGAATCTGAGTTAACATCCATTGGTGTTATTACTCATGATGCTTTAGAAAAATACAGGCATCGCAACAAAAGTGTTGTCGCTCGCAAAGGCCTTGGCAAAGGGAACTACCTTCTTTTCTACTGGGACAATCTCCGCCCCGAAATCCGCGACCGGTACCGCCGGATCACTAAGACGAATCCAGCGGATATTATTAAGAGCTCAGCTAAGTTGAACCTAGAGCCTGATTACAGCGCTATCGACTTCTTTGCCAATTTCATACTTCCGGATGGCAGGCACCTTACGCAGCAAAAGCAAACCCAGTTGGTTACCAACTCGCAGATTTTAAATGCAGTTATCAAAATCAAAAATGAGCGTACACTAGCCCGTAAATCGCGTGGAATATCGACCCGCGACATGTGGGCCGATATTATCAGCGATGTTAAGTCGGTTAAGAAGGAATTGAACCACAGCCTCCAATGTTCGCCCAGGTTGAAAGAACAGGTTGAGGAATATATCAGTAATTCTTACCTGTCGCTGATCAGCGCTAAGTTTATGAACTCGAATGCTGCAAAGGTTACCGAAACGGATCAGGAGGCGGCTCTTCGACAGCTTCTGCGTAAGCACACTAATTTGGATAACGAACAGATCAGAACTTTGTACAATATAGTGGCTGACTCCCTTGGATGGAAGGGCATTACCGCCGCTACCGTAGCCAACTACCGTGTGAAATGGGATTTGATTACTCACTCAGCCCGTCATGGGGTGACCTCCTTCGATAACAACAAGGCTATGCATGTAAAACGGTCGGGACCAACTAATCCGCTTTACTATTGGACAATGGACGGATGGGACGCTGAACTTCTATATCAGAAAACTGAAATTGATGAGAAAGGGAACACAAGTACAACTTACCACAACCGGCTTACCGTGGTTATTGTGCTTGATCCTTACTGCAAGTACCCGGTAGGCTACGCAATAGGCACTCACGAAACTTCACAACTTATAAAGGACGCTCTCCGTAATGCTATTACCCATACAAAGGAACTGTTCGGAGATTTTTACAAAGTGCTCCAACTTCAAACTGACAACTATAGCCGCAAAAGCCTTACTTCCATATACGAAGTGGTAAGCGATAAATACACTCCGGCCAGAGTTCACAACGCAAAATCAAAGGTTATTGAGCCTTATTTCGGGCGAATAAATAAGAAGTACTGCCAGTTAATGCCAAACTGGTCGGGCTTCGGGATTACTTCCGGATCATCGCGCCAGCCAAACGCTGAATACCTGAACAAGATCAGGCACTCATTTCCTGATGAATTCGGCTGCGCTCACCAGATTGTGCAGATAATAGAGAAAGAGCGACTAGAAACTATTGATCAGTACCGTCAGGCATTTTCCGAAATGCCGGCTGAAGATAAGAAGCCGATAAACCTTAGCGAGTTCCTGATGCTTACCGGCAAAACAACCGGCTACACTAACCGGCTCACCGCTTCAGGTATGGTGGTTACAATTAACGGAAATAAATGCGAATACGACTCCTTCGAACCGCAGTTCCGCAGCCTCGTGCACCTTGACTGGACTATTCGCTACAATCCTGAAGACCTTACCCAGGTACTTGCGGTGAGTGATCAGGGTCACCGGTTCCTACTTACCGAAAAATATGTACAGCCAATGGCCCTGCGCGATCGCAAGCCAGGTGACAGTGAACAGCTGAAACAGATCAGGCAATTCAATAGCACGGTTAAGGAAACTATTACCGAAGGAATGGCTGAGGACTTTCAGCATGTGGAGCGATTGTTCGCTAATAATCCACAGCTTAACAACACGCTTGCAAAGCTTGTACTGGTTGACAGCAACGGCCAGCATAAGGACAACAAAGCGGCTGAGCGGCTGGCACCGGTTAAGGCTCAGAAGGTTTTAGCAAAGCAAAACAAAAAGATTGAAGCGGAAGAGCAACGCTCCTGGACTCAGCAGCAGGAAGAGTATCTGAACAACAAAATTGACCTGAACAAATATCTATAACTAAACGGATCACTGACTATGAAACACGAAACCAAAGAACAGATTGTACAATCGCTTGAGGAGTTCATCACCCTTCACAAAATTAGTGCTAACGACGTTGCAAAAAAGAGCGGAGTAAACAGCAGCTACATAAGCTGCATGCGTTCGGGAAGCTTCCAGATAAACGCTGGTGACAAGGTGGTGGATATCGCTGATAAGTACTTTGAGCAGATTGCGTCGTACATCAATTTTAAGCTTGAAAAAAATTACTGGGAGGTAGTTCCAACCAACCAGATGAAACAAATCCTTTCGATTCTCGAAGACGCTAAGTTATACGGTTACACCAACGTGATCATAGGTCAAACCGGATGCGGCAAAACCTTTGTATCTGATCTATTCGCCCGTAACTACCCGCTCGACTGCTTCATGATGACCGTCGGAAGCCAGGACACCCTTACGGATATTATTGACCGTGTATGTGAGAAAGTTGGAGTGCCTATTGAAAAAACAAAGTCGAAGACCATCCGCATGATCACCCGCAAACTGAAAATGATGCGCATGGACGGGCACAGGCCGATATTGATTTTTGACGAGTCGGAATATATGAAGTCGGCTGCACTTTGCAACATGAAGGAGCTATACGACGGCCTTAATGGGGTTTGCTCCATTGTACTGATGGGAACTGAACAGCTGCTCCGCCACCTGGATAAAATGCGTAAGAAAAACCGCGACGGCATTCCTCAGCTGTACCGCCGGATCAAGTTCGGGATTCGCGAATTGCAAAGTATTGACAGATCGTTTAAACAGTTTTTAAACGGTGATTTAAACGATCCACAGGTAATAAAATTCCTGCGCGAGAACTGCGAAAACTACGGAGAACTTCACGATGTACTTGTACCCGCAATGCGTGAGGCTGACAGAACCGGACAGCCGCTCTCCGAGAACCTTATCCGCACCATGCTCAACATGCCGAAACTGTAATTTATGAGGCGGGCATTATCGGTAAGCGACTTATTAAACAAACATTACAAGCTCTTTGACTTCACTGATAAATGGTACGACGCATTCAGCCGTCCAGCCCGCACTGGTGTGTGGTTTGCATATGCCGGACAAGGTAACGGTAAAACCTCCTTTCTGGTTCAACTTATAAAATACCTGGCAACCTTCGAAAAGGTAGTTTACAACTCCCTGGAGGAATCTTCAGATCACACTTTGCAGCTGGTGTTTGGCAAACAAGGAATGCAGGACGTAGCAAGGCGGGTTTCGATCCTTGAAGCGGAAAGCCTGAAGGATATGGATGAGCGGATGAGCAAGCGGAAAGCGGCAAAAATATGGATAGTTGACACGGTGCAATACTGGGACATCACCTGGGAACAATACCTGGAGCTTAAACGTAAGCATCGCGATAAGCTGATCATATTCGTAAGCCACATGGAAGGGAATGCGCCAGACGGCAAAGTAGCAATGAAGATCATGCGCGATGCCGGATTGAAAATATTTATCAGTGGATTTATTGCCGTAAGCAAGGGAAGATATATAGGGCCAACAGGCAAGTATATCATTTGGAAGGAAGAGGCGGAGCGAATATGGGGAAGTAAAATAAGTGAAAAGTGAATAGTGAATAGTGAAAAATAACCTAACAAACAGCAATATGGGAACTGAAATAAGTAGTGCAATAAACCTTCATATCAACGAGTATGAACTAATTGAAAAAGCTCTCCTGGCACTAAAAAGAAAGAACCTTGGAAATGCCGAAAAAACTAAAACAGGTTACGGCACTTGCAAAAGCTCAAGCAAGTTTGATGCCTTGGTGAGAGAAGCGGAACAATGCGATGAGCTAATTAATAGGCTAGTTCAGGAATTTTCATAATAAGCAAACAATCAAACAAACAAACAATATGAAAACACAAACCCTCACATACAGCTACGACCCTACCGCTCGGAGCTTAACAATTTTCATCGATGGCAAGCCTCGCGGCGGTTTCTTTGGCGCGACGGCTGAGCGTAAGTTTAACGAGCTCCTTACATCAGGAGCCGAAATATCCATCACAGCTATGAACTCAGAAGCCTTTAAGAAAATACTGATTAAGAACTTTCATGCCGCTATTGCAAAGCAGGGCATAATGGCGCACAAAGAATCAATTATAGCCGGTTATGGTGTGCAATCCACCACGGAACTGAATATTGATCAGCTGAAGGAACTGGTGGCAAAGTACTCAACCGGCGAGCGGAGCAAACGCGCCGATGATCCTGCCGATATCCGCACACTGCGCTCCGATATCCTTACCGTGCTTAATAAGCTCAATATCTATGTTACCGGCAACAACTGGGATGCTGTTAACAGCTTCTGCATGGATAAGACTGGGAAGCTCCTCTACCAGATGAGCAAGGATGACCTGGAGAAAGCCAGGAAGCAGTTCAACAGTATCCTGGACTGGAATAAGAAAAAGACGGACGAAATAAACCGCCAAAAAATGCAGAACTAATGAACTACGACCAACTAGGAACCGCAGCAAAAAAGGAAGTCCTTACCCAACGCATTGACGCCCTTACGGAGGAAATAAATACCTCCAATTTTGAACAAAAGCACCGCGAAATAGCAGTACTGCAATTGAAACTGGCAGGCCTCGAAATGGGTAAAAGCCCGGTAATGGATTACAAGGTGCGGATGCCGGACAGCGCAAACGCTTAATAGTGAATAGTGAATAGTGAAAAGTGAATAATAACCTTAAAACAATAATTAACAATGAACAACGAACTAGTACAAATGACTTCCCAGGAGCGCGCCGAATTCGAAGCTTTCCGCGCCCAAAAACTGAAAAAAGAGGCTGAGGCTAAAGCCAAAGAAGACCGCGAAACCTACAAGCAACTGGTTGAGGATAGTATTAACGAAGCCTTCCCTCGCCTGTGGGCCATAAGCGAAAGCCTCAAAGCTGAAAAGCAGGAAATACTAGACCTGTTTAAAACAGCTATCGAAATGAAGGTAGGTATTTTCGGAATAAAATCAGAGCAAATGAGCCACACCTTCAGCAACCTGGAAGGAACCCGCCGGATCACCGTTGGCAAATATGTAACCGACGGTTATGCCGATACCGTTAACGAAGGTATATCAATGGTAACCGAAGCTTTGCAAAACCTTGGTAAAGACGATAACAGCCGCTCCCTGGTGAAAGCAGTTCTCAAACTCCTGAGTAAGGACAGCAAAGGCACACTTAAAGCTTCGCGTGTGCTCCAGCTCCGCCGTATGGCAGATGAAAGCGGCATACAGCGCTTTATCGATGGTGTAACCATTATTGAGGAATCATACCAGCCGGTTGAATCAAAGCTGTTCATCCGCTGCGAGTCGCGGCAGGATGAAGGATCGTGGGAACAGATGCCTTTAGGAATGACTGAAGCATAATGCCATGAGTTCATTAAACCTAACTGCCCAAATATCTGCCGTAACAGGCATAGTTGGCGATTCCGAATACGAATTGAAAGCGGCCCGAAACCCGAAAAAAAAGAGGGCAGCTCAGCACACCAGAGACTTCTTTAAGTCGATACTTGACAGCCTGCTAGAACTTAACAATTTAAAAAACGCCCAGCAATGAAAGTAAAAAAGGCAAAGGACTCAAAAACAAATTTATGCGATACCTGCATGCTCCACCCTGCTGAGTGCGGTGCTATAAAAGAGTGGCTGGAATACGGCGATGCGCCGGGCAACGATAATGTAATTGCATGCGATGCATACCACGATAGCTTTATAGCTATCCGCGAAAAGCCTGAAAAATAATACGCTTAGATGGACGACAAGCCGGGAAAGACCGGCACCCGACCGGGGCTCAGTGGAGAGCAACCGAAGAGAAAAGGTGAAAGCGGGTTCGAAACCCGCCCCGGTCACGGCAATTAAAACAAACAAATATGTATTCAAAACGGCGCATTACCCGCTTACCCGACGAAAGCCTGCGCGACTGTCTTCTCCAGGCACCGTGGGAGTTAATTATCACTACCGTACTTACCGATGCAGGCTTATCGCTTCAGCAGGCCCGCGCAAAAACCCGCGCGGCAAAAACAATCATGGTACGCCATATGATCCACTACCTCTTGTCAGTTAATACCGAAAGGTCGTTCAACGATATCGGACAACTGCTGTATAAGGATCACGGTACGGTCATTAATAGCCGCAATGCTATTGAAGATATGATGGACACTAACCGGGAATTCCGATTGAAACTTATAGCGCTTATAACCAAAATCAAAAATCAGCTATGAAAGAGAAATGTCAAATCATCGGCAAGGTAACCGGCCTGGATCGCGCTACCTGTGTCGAAAAATTTCAGAAAACCCAGGACAAACTGGAGGCAATGGGCTATGAGGTCATTAACCCGGTTACACTTGTTCCCGAAACAGATACCTGGCAGGAAGCCATGCGCACCTGCATACTGCATTTGCTTACAGCCGATGCCGTAGCCGTACAACCCGACTGGTACGACTCGCAGGGAGCGCGAACCGAATACATGCTTGCAAGTACTTTGCGGATAAAAATGATACGGATATGAAATTAGACCCCGAATCAATTAAATGCTACCGCAGAGGCTGCGCGTTTATGATAATTTACCTGGTAGCTGTAACCCTTTTAGCAATAATACTACTATGATTTACCACATCACTTCAACCAGCTGGACGGGCTACATCGAACTTGAATTTAACTCAATAGGTTTGATGGTCAGGAGCGATATAACTCAGGCCGTTTTAAATGAGGATCAGCAAATATGGTTCCTGCGCAATTGCCGGGAGCTCTCAGAGCTTCAGCGTGTAATAAAAGGTACCACTGCAACTATGACTGAGGTAAAACAAGAAGTAACCTTTGATCTGTTCTGGAACCGCTACGATGAGAAAATTCGCAGCTCGAAAAAGAAAGCACTTACCACATGGAACCGGCTACGGAAAGATGACCAGGTGAAGGCCTACAACTACATTAAAAAGTATGAGGGCAGTATGGCCCAAGGAGTGGCGAAAAAGTATGCTGAAACCTATTTAAATGCGGAGTTATGGAACAATTAACAATAGGGAAAATAGGCAATAGATCAATAGAAGTACGTGCCCGCAAGCGACCTAATAACTTTCAGCTTTTTCCCTGCCTACAAATTGAGCATAAAAAGTACACTGGGTTTGCTGTAGTAATCGGCTGGGGCCACTGGAGAGCCGGAGTAAAATTTGAAAGAATCGATTAAACACCATTTAACAACCATTCAAACAACAATCAAATGACAAAAAAACGCAGGTTAGATATCAGCTATAAGTTTGGCTATTTGGGCCCGCTTAATGCTTATCGCCATTATCCAATATTGTGGTTTGCTCATGGCACAAACGGATTCACTTTTTGTATTCTTGGACTGACTATAACCGCAAAGCTTTGGTAATTCATTCAATAATCAATCAAAACAACAATCAATCATGCAAACAAACGAACGAAAATTCACGGCAGGCTTAACACTGGTACTTATAGCTCTTGTGGCTATATTGCTATCACAGGCCTGCACACCATGCCGCCCATGCAAGCGCGGGTACGAGCAGCGAGGCGACAGCTGCTACAGGGTAGCCGTTAAACCTAGTTTAATCTATTAATCACACGGCTATGTCACAACGAAACTATATCACAGAGCAATGCTGCTCGGTGGATGACTTAAACAGTTACCTGCGCAGCTGGAACCCGGTACAACAGTTTGCCATTAATAAAGCGGTTGACGATTTACAACAATCAATCGATTATGAAAAGGCCCATCAGAACCGGGTTACCATAATCAAGAAACTGACATCGAAAAGAAAAGGACTACTAAAAAAGAAAGCTGTATGAGTAGTCACTGTAACAAATATCCGGGCTGTGGATGCCCACCTGAATGTGGCGAAAAATGCCATATTAAAACCCTTGGCACATCAAAAACCGTTGGCGACCTCCTGGATAAGCTTAACGAAATTCCTTTCAACGCTGATTTTGGATTTCGGAATCAGCCGGTTCAAACCCTATACTACGATAGCATTAAAGTGTCCTGTTATTTTGATAGCGATGAGAATGATGCAATTGAAATGACTCCTGATTTCAACACGTTTCAGCAAGTACACGGTTTTTGGAGTGATAAGACTTTTGGTCACAGATCACCTTTAGGCCCTTTATATCACCTTAAAGAAGAAGTTGGCGAGGTAATTGAAAAAACTGACGATATTGAGGAGTATGCAGATTGCGGCCTATTGTTAATGGACGCTTTAAGGCTTTCCGGATTTACTATGCATGATCTTTATATAGCAATGATAGACAAATTCAGGAAGAATAAGCTACGTACCTGGGGCGAACCTGATGAGAACGGAAAGTGTAAACATATAGAGGATTAAAGCCATGAGAATCCTCACCCCATTCATCCGCCGCAAATATTACCTCAATCGCAAAGTAAAAGCCTTTGCAACCATTAACAGCCGCCGCAGGCTGTGCTATATCCTCGAAGCCGATAAAGAGGCGCTGACGGGCAGAAACAAGGCTTATTTTGAAGAATTGACTGGTAAGTTTAAGTATCTGATTCAATACAAAATGGAACTATGAACAAAATAACCCTACAACTAAGCCCATTTGAATGGAAGAAATTAACATCCACTGTGCTGGAGCAAAGCGATGAAGTGCGGCGGACTGAAGATAAGTATATGAAGGCTATCCTGTTTCACACCTTGCTTCAGGTGTACGTTAAGCTGCATAATAAGCTGCATAGCCTGCAACCGGAACGCAACCGGCTTAATCTCACTTACCCGGAGGCATCAGTGCTGGCCATGACGCTGCTTGAGCTTAACTCCGATAATTACATGATCATCAATATTACCGGTGCAATTGATCAGAAACTCACCTAAAACCAAACAATATGAATACACTAATTGCAATAGGAATGCTAGCCATAATAGTATTTAACATGGCTGCTTTAATTTGGATTTACATTACAGGAAGAAAGCGGACTAATTTTACTGATAAAGATCGCCCATTAACTGAAGCGACTCTTTGTCAGATATTAAGTGATGCTCACGAAACCGTTCACGGGCTTCGGTTAGGTACTGCTGATGAACAGCAAGCTGATCAGGGGTAAGGCTAAGTTTTAAGGCTTTAAGTTTCGATTCAATAGCCCCCAGGCGGATTAATAGTTCTTTTTCCATTTCACTTACATTTTTAAAGGTTTAGCAACTGTAAATGTAAGCAAGGGTGTGAGTTATTCTCACACCCTTATTAAAAAAAATTTACGTTCCTTGTCGGATTTATAAAAATACATCGTATTATTGCAGTGTCAAAGTCTATATTACTGGGTAGCAATGCTGCCCGACCACTGCAATCCGGGCATTTTTTATGCCCGCTAAAATACGCGGCAGCCCAACCCCGTGTATTGGTTGTAATGGCCAATGCAAGCCCAGTGATGGACTTTGACAACGGGAAGTAGGCTGCCGTATTTTTATGCCTACAAGTCAAAAAACATCACCATTATGAAAAACAATGAAAACGGTTCCTTGAAGGAACTCATGGTCATCCAGAACGATGACAACATTTTAGTAGATGCAAGACTTTTGCACCTAAGATTACAGTCCGGTTATGCTTTCAGCCACTGGATTTCTACAAGAATCCTAGAGTTTGGATTCAAAAAGAATGAAGATTACTTCAAAAATATTCAAGAAACTCTAAAAATCAATCCATTAGGCGGTAGAAAACCATCAGAATACTATCTTACGATGGATATGGCAAAAGAAATTGCCATGTTGGAGCGCAATGAGATAGGCCGTAGCATACGACGCTACTTTATAGCAGCCGAAAAAGAAGCCAGGGCAAAGCAATTGCCGGTATCCTTTGATTTTTCGAAAAGCCTAAAAGTATTTGACCTTAATGGACGCAAATTACTGCCTTACCGTGAGTTTTTAGTAAGCATTGGCCATGCTCCCGGTGGCGGTGCATATGCACGCAAAAAACGCTATCCGAATCACTTTATCAGCGTTAACGGCCTTGATCATGTAAGTGTTGAACTGGCTAGTATAATTGGCATGAACTGGCTGCTTATCCGCAAACGAAAGGAAGTTAAAGGTATGCAGCCATTACTTCCGTTGGAATTTGGAGCTCCCTTGCAGCTGAAGGGAGGCCAGGCATGAAAAAGACAAAGAAAGGATATGAGTATACTGACGCAGAAATCAATGCTATAATTTTTGACATCATTAAAGTTAAAGAGGAACATCTGCGCGACGAAATATTGAAAAAGATAAGAGAAGGATTACAGGAAGGAGGCCAGGCATGATGCTCCAGTTTGTAAACAAAAAGAGTGAGTTAACGGAGCTGATGCTTAGCTACTCCGAAATGGGCCAGCAGGTGTACCGCACCCGCATGAACTGCAACTGCGACAACGGCCAGAACCGCCGTACCGGCATACTTGTTATTGATACCGCTACCCAAAAGGTTGAGTCTAAAATTATACGCTGTAAAGGCTGCGTTAACCGAAAGGAGGCCTGTAATGTGTAAGCAATGCAAGGATGAACACCTGGTACCGATTAATACAAAGGATATACTAAAAATGCTGGAGCTACACCAGGAGACTACCAGCGCGCTGCACAATATTGTAAGCCTGATGTACGAAAAGCAACGCGACTGGGAAGAGGAGTATAAAAAACCGCCTTTAAAAATGACGGTGAAGCGATAATAAAAAAGCCACCTTAGCGGTGGCTTTTTGTTTGTACCGCGATTGGAAATCGCGGCACCCTATTTAACGTTTTTTTGTAAATCGGCACCGGCCTTTTTGCTGGCATAACCCGGCACTGGTGTTTGTTGGTTTACAGGCAGTGGAGCCTGCGCCGGGCGGTAGGTAACGGCCACGGGTAAGGTTGCAATTTTGTTTTCCATTGTGGTGGTATTAGGGTTAATAATTAACGTTACAGCTCCAGCAGCTTACTGCTGCTCCCTTTCTCCGGGTTAAGCACTTTGAGCCTGCGCCCTCGTATGGTGGAGCGGTAGGAGCGCGAGGGGGTGAGGGTGATGGATTGGTTAATTTTACTATTAATCGCTATGGATTTCACTGAATAAGTTTCATAACCAGGTGCTGTTATTTCAATCATAAATGGGTTGTATAAAACCAAATCAGTATACGCTAATCCCATACCCTGACCACTCCCCACTTTATGTTTTACAGTTGCGTATGTAATTAACTGTTCTGGAATTATCCCATTAATATCGGAAACCCCAGAATTTTTCAAAGTACCGTCAGCAACTAATTTTATGGTTAAAATCGCTCCCGCAATTGGATTTCCGTTTGTGTCAACTACCTTCACATTACAGCTGTACATTAATGGTAGGGGATTCATTGTGTCGGGACCCGACATGATCCACCAGCAGATTGGAATATTGTCGGCATACTTACCAGTTGCAAAATTACCCCAATCACAATCTATTAATTGCTGCTTGGGAGTTGGAATAGTCGTATTTTGATAATTATCAACTCCATACCTAAAATTGTAAGAAGATGTAATCCGAGAAATTAGGTCACGTATAACATAATTTTTATAACCCATATCAATACGTAATCCTGACCATATTGACATGCCCGACATGGTATTCAAGGAACTAACTTCATAGATTAATTCACCTCCCAATACCCATGTGTTTTTTGTATTATTATAGAATTGTTGAGCCGTCCAGTTTCCATTCATCAGTCCATTTTCTAATTTTCCATCAGACGTCCATATTGGTCGCGCCCCGCCGTAAACCTGATCACCTGTCAACCCGGATTCAAATGTAACAAGCTGACAAAACTTCAGGTCTGTTTTGCCTAAATAAAAAAAGCTAGCTGAGCCACTATATGCACCTACTCCAAGCGAAGCTAAAGGCATTCCGAAAGCGGGGACTGTAGAATATAATTCAAAAGATGCTCCATTAAATATGCCTCCATAACTCCATAGCGTACTATTTGTCAAATTAAGTCTACCACTTGTTGCAGTGCGAGAATCCAATGACCACAACATCCATAGCTGAGAATATCCATCATAATAATAATTTGATTGACCGGCTAATGCCGCTGCAAGAGTTGAAATAGTAATAATTCCGACTGCTCCTGACAATACTATATTTCCAACACCACCATTGGTAGTAAAATTATGTGGCGTTTTTGTTGCTTTTTCGATAGTTGGAATATAATTTACTCTTTGAGTAGTGTAATTAATTAAACTTATAGTATTAGTCAAAACACCGGTCCGTGACGTAGCTAAATAGGTATCGGAATCCTTTTTCCAAAAAATCATTGATGATGCCTTTCTCACATCGTTTGATGTCCAGGATAAATCTATTTTAGAATTTACAACCGTAACAGCAATGTTAATAAGATATATCGCTGGGGAAGTCCATATTGGAGTTCCCGTGCCATAATCTCCGGTGTTGCCCCTGTCAAAAACGAAAAATGAATAATTTCCAATAGCCAAAGAACCACCACTGGGACTAACAATTGCATTAAGTGCTGTTGGGGCAGTAAGCGGGGTATTAATAGTTATTGCCATCAGCTCAACGTATCAGTAATGTTAATAATTTCCCCGGAGGAATAAGTAAACACTGTGGTAAGCACAGCACCGGTTATTTCGTCAACAACTAATATCTGCGTGGGGTTGCCGGAGAGGTAGGTTATGTTTTCGGTAAAGAGTTTTGTAAGCTTATCCGGAGCGCTCCAGGTGTTAATTTGGGTAACCTCGTTGCCAACAGTTACAAACTCCTGGTAACGGCCATAGCCGGTTTTAAAACGGTTAAGGAGTTCGAGTTTCTGGGTGGTAAGCGGGTCAACGTCCGCGCCGTCCTGCCCATCGGTTCCGTCAGTGCCGTCGCGCCCATCCTTAGCCTCGCGCACTACAATCAGCACGGTATCGGGGCTGTCGTCAACGTTTATATTCACCACATCAGGGCGCTGTAACAGCAGCTCCACAATAACAATATCAATATTAGCGGATGCCTGCACGTTAACAAGCTGCTGTGTTTCGGCTGCTTGCAGGTTAACTTCCTGCGAGGTTTCGGATACGTTAATATTAACCGGCTCCATGTTACAGGGTTATTACGGCATTAACAGTCCATTCGCCACCAATGTAGGTTTTGGCACGGCCATCGGCAAACACAATTTTTAAATCCCATTTGTAAACGGCTGCGGGCAGGGTAACAATATGTGGCGCAAACTCAATAGTATGAGGCAGAGTAATAGTAAGCCCGGTACCGGCGGCATACTCTTTTACAATTTCGTGGTTAAAGTTTTTACGTACCTGTATTTTAATGGTGGCCCCGGTAAGGTCGTAAAGCGGATCGGTGGGAAGGGTAAAATTAACTCCTCCAAAGGTGTTGCCGTGGTTAACTGTGGGCAGGTTGTAGTTTTGCATTGGGTTTGTATTTTGGTTAATAACTCGATTAAAAATTTGTTAAATAGCTCTTTATCTTTGCACTCATGGCATACACGCGGAAAAACAAGCTACTACAAATGCAGGATGTTATAGATTGTTACAATCTTAACAAGCTGCCTGGCGTTACTACCGCCCATGTGTATCGCACTCATATTTTCCCGAAATTCCGTATCAGCTTATCAACACTTTACATTTACCTGAGCACTCCGGTAAGCCGCGAGCTGAAGAAACTCGATGAGGCTTCTAATCAGCTCCGGTTGTTTGAACTATAAGGTTTGCCTTTGGTGGTATTATGCCAAACTGCTCTGAGGCTACTTCCGGATCAGCAATATTATAATACTGATCCATCGCACTGGCATCCGTACAATGGCAGCTATAAACAACTTCAAACTGACGGATACCGTCATCCCTTTTCACACGCCTGGTACTTACCCTGGATAAAGCTCCGAATTGCCTGTCAGCTGGTTTCCAGCCTTGCAGGGCTTTGTGAATGTTCTCGAGCACTATCCATATAGCAGCTGCTGTGGCTTTTTGTGTAGCCGGTGCCCTAAGACTGGTGTTGGTGCTTTTAACATCGGCTACCGTAAGCGCAATCATAAGCGGAGCATCCTGTACCTTTTGGCTTTGGTTGAGCCAGTTAGCTCCTTGCAGTTCCAGCAGTAAAGCTGGCCAGCGAACGGGAGGGTTATCGTTGTAATAGTCGAGCTGGCCCCAGTCCTCATCCATGTATCGGATGTTGGGTTCCTTTTCGGTAAGACGCTCCATAATGAGCTTTAAAATGTCGTTTATCATTTGGGTTGGTGTTTTAGTCGGGGCGCGACTGGGAGTCGCACTCCGACTTGTTATGGTTTAAAAATCTTATTAAAAGATTCTTCAATCTTATCTCTGATGGCCCTTTCGAGAACCGGATGATCGCCAATAAACTGGCGTTTAGGTATCCGGGTTTTGCGACCACGCCCGGCATTGTTAGTACCTTCGTTGTGTGCCCTTGAGTATTCCACATCGCTGTAAATAACAGCAATACCCGGCGCAGTGGCTACTTTTATACTACGGCCAAGATCGGAGGTACGCCCGGTAAGTATTTTGCGCGAACCGTCGGCACCTTTAGTAGCTTTCACCGTTTTTGATTTGAACTTACCCGATTTGGTTTTATAGTCAACGGTTTTAGTTTTGCGCCGGTTAACTTCAATCCATTTCTGACCAAAAAAGCCTTCCTGCTGAAAATTCTGCCTGAACAGCCGTGCAGCTTCGTTACCGGCAATCCGAGGCAGATCGGTATTGATGGCTTTTGTTACATTTATCTGCAAACTTGCCAGGCTTTTTCTAAATTGTTCAGGAGACATTGTTGAAATTAAGTTATTTGTGTGTATATTTGCAGTTAGAAACCGAAAGGGCGCGATAGTATCAAGCCTGTGTTTTGTTAAAGCTGAAAGTTTATTCTTTCAGCTTTATTTTTTCCACCTCTCTTTTAAGGTTATCACGGCCTGTTATTGTTTTGTCAATCATGACAGTCCTGCCATTATGAATGAGGTAGCATCTCTCGATAGCCCCGCTTGTAAAATCATCTTTCCTCCAGTCAAGGTATTTGGCAACCTCGCCAGGCTTGATACTGATATTACGCATGTTCTTATCAAAGTCAATAATAACAATTTTGCATTTTTGTTCTAAGGCAGCTTTAAACCCGTATTTTATTCCTTTGTAAACCTCAACTCTTTTGGCATCAGCTATAAGCCCGTTAATTTCAAATTCGGGATTTTTAATGCCATCTTCAGTAAAATGAGGCCGTATTATCACATCCTCTTTTTTAGCCAGTATTCTACCCGTCCTGATGTTGTCGCTTAACTCATCAGCGTGTGCCAATACACTGATTTGCAGACTGCTTTTGCTGTCAGTAAAATAGCATTTTGCTATTTCGTTAAAAGATTGCTTTCCTGATTTAACAATATAGCTTGCCCTATCGGTAAATACTTCGCCGGTAAATGCAGGGTTACCTTCGAGGCCGGCAGGATAAGTGATGGAGGGCACTTTGTCGTTATCAGTTGCGCCCTCGTCGGTTTCTTCAGCATCGCATTTGCAGTTCCATTCGGTACCTGGTGAGTTGCCAATCCAAAAGGGATCAGTTTTAGGCCAAACGCGGTTATAAAATGCAGTATGAGCTACGCGAACCTTTACAGCCCGGCTTGGTACCCAGCGAAGGTTTGGGAATAGCCTGAGGCTTTCGGGTTCCATAAATTCAGTGAACTGCCTGGCGGTACGGCTGCGTGTTACTGTGGTGTTATACTCAGTATCGTGCCATCGGTCGAAGGTTTTGAGCGTTTCGCGAGCGTATTTTTCGCGATCTTTCAATGGTATTTCAACATCGTTTAAAACCGCTTTCACAGCTGACGTAACATGGTAGGCTTTATAGGCCGCAAAGCGCGAAACATTAGCCTGTAGCCGGTGGCTCAACGGGTTGTCGTTATCATCGGCATAAACGCTTCTAACGCCTTTGCGAAGTGAGTTGCCGTAATGATCGAACAAATCGGGTATCAACTTCGTATCTGCTAATCGGGCGGATTCGATAACATCTTTTGCCTTGTATGCCAAGGCTATTTTATGAACGGTCAAAAATGCATTAGGCCCTATTAATCCGCCACAGCAGTTGCAAACATGCCCGGAGAGCTGGGCTGTTAATTCTTCTTGCCCCCGGGCTTTTGAAAATTTGAGCCGGTTCCTTCCGCTTGCTTCCGGGGGCCGGTAACTTCGATGCCGAATTTATCTTTGATGAATTCCGGAGGGATTTCGTAATACTCCAGGAACCCGAGTGTGCGGGTGTAAAGTTCGCCGGTATCCTCCTGGGGATCGAAACTGAAGGTAAGCCCGTCGGGTAATAAGCCAATAAGATAAAATGCCGGTAATGCAACTGAGTTTATATACGCTTCGATATAGCGTTTATCGGCTTCGGAGCGGCGCATAAGCTGCTCCATACTTACCTTCTCCTTGCTCTCGTTGCCGTTCTTTGTATCCTGCCCTATTATGGCACCGTGCAGGAGCATTGAATTTTCGTTGTTGCAAAGGTTAATGAGGCTGCTAAATACATCGCCGCTTATGGCTATGCCTTTTGCAAATTCAAACTCCTCCGAATCATCGATAATAAACCAGGCGGCAGTTCCCATGTCGCGCATGGCACTCTCGGCACGGCTGAGCATGGCCGGATCGTTAGTATTTGTCTTAAGTACCCTGGGAGGGATGCCGTAAATTTCGCAAAGTTCGCTCCAGCAGCTTTCAGCAAAGCGTTTGAACAGCACATGCGGAATAGCTTTGTTAAGCATTCCTAAATCGCCTGGCTCACCGAATTCGAGCAGCCAGCTTCCGTACTCTTTTGCATCGCGATAGGCTATGCCGGTGGTGGCTGATTCATCCAGGAGTAAGATTCCTTTTTCGGGGATCACGTTTGTTTTTGGAATGAGAACCGGCTTAAGTTTGCCATCCTTATCAGTAACCATGTCGACCAGGGCAGTTCCGTCCAGCTGAGTATCAAAAATGTAACCCAGGAAGTTAGTAAACCAGGGCAGTGATTTTAACAGCGCCGTGTTATCCTCATCTATCTTATCGCCGCTCTTGAGCGTGTAAGGGGCTGAAATGCTTATCAGCCTCCGGCTTTCGATAAGCGAGGTAAGCATAGCATCAAGCCTGATATCCTTATACATTTTTTGCAAAAGAACCCGCTTAGGGTTATCGGCATTCATGGCCGATTGCTGGGCGCGTTTCCAGTGGCTAATATCCTGCCGGGTAATGCTGATGCTCTTGGGAGCTATTTGCGCCGCATAACCGCCTTCGCGTTTTTTAACGACCGGCTGTTCGGGGGTGCTTGATTTGAGGTTGGTGCGCCTCACATTATTCGTTTTCATAGTATAAAACTATTCGTGGTTAAACTTTTCGCGGCTTCCGGAGCGGAAGGGTTTGCCTGTGTCGTCAGTATCCGCTGCCGGTGCCAATACCGGCAGATCGGGAGCTATACCCGGTGCATTAGCGTATTTGCCTACACCGGCTACTTTTTCGAGCCAATCGACGGCACGGTCGTAGCGTTCTTTTACACGCTCCTGAATAATATCAACATTCGCCAGCCTGCATACATAATAGAGCGCTATTGACTTGCACAGTTCCAGGATCAGCGCATTGCGATTGGAACCGGTTGTACCGAAAATAGCCGCGACATCGTACCGTGGTCGCCCGTCGCGCCAGCGGACTTGTCCTGTGGGGCTTAGGTAACTCTTCATTTCTTCCACGGCTGCGTTAATAGCCATTTCAACGATGTCAGGGCTTGTTTCGGTTATTTGGTCGAGCTGGTAGTCGTAAGCTACCGACTTCATTTCTTCGGTTGTAAGGAACATGGTTAATATTTTTTATCTCTGGTACGTATTCCGGGTTCCGGTGCCGGTTGCTTTCCGGTATCGGTTACAAAGTAGGCGTGTTTCTCTATCATTTCGATAGTAGTGCCTTTTTTAAAGGTACGGCGCTTAATGGCATTCTTTAGATTTTGCTTAGCAATGCACCGAGGGCGACCCCACCACATGGTTACTATGTAGCGCCTGTTTTCGAGTTTGCTCAGCTTTACAGCCTTTTTTACTTTGCGCTCAAGTAACCAGGTGTAATACGATTTATAAGCATGCATAAACGCCCATCGGAAAGGCAGTGCCGCGAGTAGAAATATGTTTTTTAAAAAGTACATAAATGGTGTTTAAAGGTTTTTTAAAGAGACGCGAGCATCGCGTCTTTACGTTAATATTGGCGTGATTCGCGACGGCCCCAGCTCCATTTGCTGTTTTTATTTCTGGTGGCCGTACTTAGTTTTGAGAAACCTCCTTCGCATGCATCGGGGCCGTCGACCGGTGATCCGCTTCCCTTTTCAAAAGCCATATACTGGTCAAGAAGCTCAATTTGATCGGCAGTGTCTTTTTCATCGATGTTAAAGAAAACGTTTCGCCTCTCAAAATACGGTTCGGTGGCTTCGATACGGTCGTACTTATCAGCCTTTGTTTGCTTATCGGCAATTACCGGAATATGGTATCCCCGGTCGTCGCCTTCGTTGTCGAAGTCATTCACAAAGTCGTCCATTGAAAACAAGCCCTCAATGTAGTAGCGGATACGCGGGTATTTCTTCAGCTCCTTATCCTCATACAGATCATACAGCCACTTTGCAGCCTTGGCGCGGCTTGTTTGCCGCAGGAAGCTGTGTATGATATGGTAATCGCGGCCAATTTTTCCCATCAGGAACATACCCTTGTGGCAGGCGGTGTCCTTGTACGAAAGGTCACCATACAGGCAAATAGAGTCGTACTTATCGTAATTCAGCATCTTTGTCCACTGCATGTCGTCCATCCGGAACACATTGCCGTCTTCAACATGCACATGCATATACTCACGCATGAACGAGCGGTACGGCGTGTTCTTGAATTTCTTGATCCAGTACTCAGCCGATGTTTTCGAAATCCACGAGGGCAGAAAGCTGATCAGATCGGCAACGGCCTTAACCTTGATTATTTTATGAAATACCTGGTCGCCGTTGTCTTTCGCTTTTTGTATGAAAGCTTTGAACGAGCGCTCCAGGCGGTTGGTAATACTGTTTTTGTGGAAGTTGTTGTTGGCGAATATGAAACGCTTCACGGCGTTGTCGCTTTCATCAAAACAGCCCATTGCATCCTCATTAATGAAGTCAACGGCTTCCTCCATTATCCGGTCGTTATTCACGTGGCGTTTGTTATCAACGTCGTCAAATAAAATCAGGTCAGGACGGTCGGCCATTTCGCGAAGTCCGCGCGGGTCCTGACCGAAACCCATCGACATGAACCGGACGCCATCCGTAGTTACAAAGTTGCCATTACTCCAGTCGCCTGCTTTAAACTTTTCGCCGTAGTCGTTCACAAAGCGTTTGTTATACTTCAGTTCAGCCTGGATGCCTGATATGAGTTTTTTGGCTTTCTGCTCCGTAAGGCCAAAGAGCAGCATAAACCGCAGTTTGCCCTTTATCATCAGATGCAGCGGGATACCTATATCCACATGCACGGATTTACCTCCGGAGCGATAAACCTCCAGCAGCAGGTAAACCTCGTTGTTATTGATAACTTCGTTTGCGGCATCAATATGGAACCGGGCGCACTCAACCTTAGCATAATGGTTCAGGTAATACTCGAACCACAATTTATAATCACTCTCCAGGAGCTTGATCCTTGCCGCTCTTGCAGCCGGTGTTTCGCCCTTGAGCACAGAGGTAGCCTTAAGAACGCGCTGGCAATGCAGGTCGTAATTATCAAGAAGCTTCAGGAGCTTGCTGTCAATATCCGAGATAGCCATTAATCAACTTTTGATTGTGCCACATGAGTGAGGTACTTTTTGTGCCAGGCGGTGAAAGTAACAGCCTGCTCCGGATCATTGTCAACCATCCAGTTGTCAAACTCTTTGAATACGGATATGATTACCGGGATTGATTGTGAAGCCTTTTCGAAGGCGGCATAAACCTTTTGAATTTTCAAAAGCGAATCAGCATCAATCACGCTCTTTTCGCCCTTGGCAATTTTGGCAAGTTCGGTCTTGAGTAATTGCCTCAACTTGTGCGGCGATGTAATAAACTCATCGCGCTTATTGTCCCAGCCGTGATCGCTTCGCCATTTGCTAAGCGTAACCTCCGAAATGCTCAAAACCTCGGCGATGGCTGAATTTTTGAATCCATGTTCGACGAACATAGTTTCGGCGTCTTCGTAGAGTTTATGCCGGGGTGTTTTCTTAGCCATAACGTTGAATTTTCTGCAAAAATGAACTGAAACCCCTTTAGATAATAATTTCCTTCAAAGGGTTGGAAGGTTCCTTCCAACTGTTACACAGTTATTTGCAAAGCTATTTTGGCGGCGGTATGTTTGCTGCTCCAATCGATAATAACCAGGCCCCGAAATGGCGAAAAAAGAAAAGCAAAAGCACTTTATCCTTAATGACGAATCGGTGCTGAACTCGCACGGCTTCTTCATCATGAACGCCGGTGGCGACTTCGAACGCTTCAACAGTAACCCAGTGATGCTCGATGCGCATGGTGGCGACAGCTGCCTGAATGTAATAGGCTGCTGGGGAGCTTTAACTACGGAAGGATCGCAGCTGCTTGCCGAACCCGAATTTGACATGGAGGATGAAAACGCAGCTAAGATTGCCGGTAAGGTTGACCGTGGCTATGTGAAAGGTGCCAGCATGGGATTATACATACTTGATGCCGAAATGCGCGATATGCCCGGACAGGGTTTTTACCCGGTAGTTACCCGCTGGGAGCTGCTCGAAGCTTCGCCGGTTCCGGTACCTAGCAATAAGGCTGCCTTGCGACTTTATGCCGCTGACCGCAAAACCGTCATTACCCTGGAAGAGGTTAAATTATCAATAAACGAAATCATTAAATTAAAAAATCCCGAAATGGAAAAAATCACTTTAACAGTCGAGTCAGCAAAACTACTTGGCTTAGGTAAGAGTACGGATGAAACCGAACTCAACGCCGCAATTATGGAATTATCGGCTAAACTTTCAGCTGCTCTTGCAGCAAAGCTGAAGGCTGAAACTGAAAAGACTGAAGCCGAAACCAAACTTTCGGACTATGCAGCCAAACAGGCCACTGACCTGGTTGAACTTGCTGTGAAAGAAGGCCGTATTACTGCCGATAAAAAGGAGAGTTTTATTAAGCTTGCTACCTCCGATTATGACCAGGCTAAAACCATCCTCGAAGCTCTTCCAGGAAAAGCCAATTTGAGCGACAAAGTTAAAACCGGTGCACCCGGATCAGCTCCAGACCGCGCAGACTGGGATTACATGAAATGGGCGAAAGAAGACTCAGCCGGTTTGCAAAAACTTGCTGCTGAAGACCCAACCCGCTTTACTGAGTTGAAGGCTGCTTATAAATCGAAAATGTAAAGACGCGATGCTCGCGTCTCTATCCGGAGACGCGAAAATCGGGTCAACGCGGAGACGCGAACATCGCGTCTCTACGGCAATAAAAAATCTTTACTAACCCAAATCTTTTAAACCAATGCGAAAACGCTTTTCATTCGGTAACTTCATGTTTAACGTGATTGTTGCCTTCGGATTTATCCTCGCCGGATTACCGGCACTACCGGTTCTCGGGGCTTCGGCCATAGCAGGTACCGCACTCTCTTACCTTCAACAGCCAGGTATTGCAATGGCCGGAATTCAAAAGGAAATCTGGACTGACGTACTTATGGAAGGTTTCTACCCTAAGGATGACTTTTTATCCTGGTCGCGCGACATGAGTGAATTTGTGGAATACAACACTATAAACCTCGCAGAGGCCGGTGCTGACCCCAATTTGCTTATTGACAACAATGTTTATCCAATCGCGGCTGCTGTGCGTGTTGACGTTCCTAAATCAGTTACTTTGAAAACCCTCGACACGGATTCGACCATTGTGCGAAACCTGGAGAAAATGGAGGTATCTTACAATAAGATGGATTCAGTTGTCCGCAGTCACCGTAACGTACTTCGTACCGGCGCAATTCAGTTAGCTGCTCATTTCTGGGCACCACAGGCCAACGGCGTGTTAACGCCTGTTTTAACTGCAACCGGTGCCCTGGTAAACGGATACCGACAGTTAACCTTCGAGGATATCCTCCAGCTGCAAATTCAGTTCAATAACTTTGATGTTGACCCTATGTCGCTGGCGCTTATGCTTTGCCCACGCCACCGGTCGGACTTAATGGCTCAGGATATGAAGCTTTATAAGGACATAGTTCAGAGCGGTAATATATTCGGCCTGAAATTCTTTACCAACTCACAAACGCCTCGATGGAATTCGGCCACAGGAGCAAAAGTAGCTTTCCAGGCTGCACCGGCAGGAACTGATACCATTAGCTCCACGATATGGAGTAAAGATGAGGTAATGAAAGCTGATGGCTCGGTAGACGTATTTGCAAAATACAACGATCCGGATCAGAAAGGTGATGTGATCAACTTCCAGAAACGATTTATCGCTCTGCCGCTTCGTAACAAGGTACTGGGCGCTATCTATAGCCCCAAAGTGTAATTTTTTATTATCCATAGTTTGTTTGTTTAATGCCGAACCCAAAGCCCTGCCCTTAACCGGGCAGGGAACCGGGGACTAATCAAAGAGAGTTATGAGTGAATTCGAAATATGGGCTTACCGTGGAATCATAGCCATTGCATTTTTGATATTGTGGTGGGGGTTTCAGAGGCTGATTAAAAAATTCGATGAACTTATAAAGTCGATTGAAAAACTCACGCTGCAAAATCAGAGCCACAACGACCGATTGAAAGTGTTGGACGAAGTTGTGCGCGACCACCGCGTGAGGATAAACAAACATGATGACCGGATTCGTAAAATTGAGCAAAAAGTAAGCAATGAAGATCACGGATAATTTTGACCTGCGCGAATTTGTTGACCCCGCCACATGGCTAATAAGGGGAGAAAAATCGATTGAGTTGATTGATGCCAAGCTTATCACATTAGTTCAGTTCATGCGCGATTATTTTGATGTGCCGGTAACTATTAACGACTGGCACACCGGAGGAAAATACAAGGAGAGCGGGTTGCGAACATTCATGAGTAAAACCGGCGCTACCTATTCGCAGCATAAATTCGGTCGCGCTGCCGACCTTAAATTTTCGGGGCTCACACCCGAGTACGTGAGAAAAGAAATACGCAGGAACTGGCCGGTGTTTATGGACAAAGGACTTACCTGCATTGAAAAGGATACACCTACCTGGGTGCATATTGATTGCCGAAACGTTGGATCAAACACGCTTTTAGAAGTTCCATACAAATGAAAATTTTACTCATATCCCTGGTATCCTTATTCCTGGTTACCGGGTGCTGCACACAGCAAAGGTGCAACCAAAAGTTCCCGCCGGTGCAAACCGTTAACGACAGCTCAGCAGTTACGACTGATGAGAGTGTCCAGGAGAAGGATTCCATTTCACATTTACCCGCCGATAGCTCATGGCTGAAAGCCTTGCTTGAGTGCAACGAACACGGACAGGTGATCATGAAAGAACTACAGGGATATAAGGCCGGTAAAAATGCGAACGTTCCCCAGGTTAAAGTTAAGGATAACGTTTTAACCGCAGTCTGCAATGTTGACTCAGTGGCCGTTTATAATCGTATTTCGAAGCGGTTTAAAAACAAAGTCGAATACAAAGATCGCGAAGTTCTCAAAGAGAGGCGGGTAAATTACCTCACGCCATTTCAAACGGCTGAGATCAAAGGCTTTTACATAGCCTCAGCATTGCTGCTGATATTCGGCTCATTATTCATCTATAAAATCACCCATTAAAATGACAAAGCCAAAAGCAAAAAACCTTATCCAGAAACCGACTCCTACCAAGCCGCCGGTTCTTGGTTCTGATCCGGGACCGGCTCCATCACTGAAGCCTGATCCTGATAACCTCACCAACGTGGTGGAGAATGGCACTGATCCCATGCTTGAGAAAGCGGCTGATGATGCCACTGCTTCAGGAACTGACAAAGCTCCTGAAGGTGACAAAGCTCCTGAAGGCGACAAAGCTCCTGAAGGTGACGAAGCTCCTGAAGTATCGGAAGCTGAAACGCAGACCGAGAAAAGGAAGGAACGTGCCAGGGAAGTTTTCGCTAATCACGATATCCCTGAGGTGTACTTTACCAGCGATGGCAATGCGTTTACAAAGCATATGTATGCCAGTATGCACTCCACCAGCCTGCCAAAAGGTATGGAAGAGGAAGTAACCACCATTAAAAGATCGGAGGTATAATAATGTTACCACGCGTTAAAATTGATTTTTCAAACGGCGCTCTCGGGCAGGTTTCGGCCTCCGCTGACGGCGTTATCGGCGTCCTCTTCACAGGGGTGCCTGTTGTTGGTAAGTTTGTGCTGAATACGCCGTATAAGGTCACAAAATTTGCTGACATTACCGATACACTCGGGATGACTGCCATTAACAATCCGGGAGCGTATAAGCTGTTTACCGAGCTGTTCAATCAGAGCGGCGACGGCATTGAACTGTGGCTTTGCGGTTTCGCTGACACAGTTACCCTTACCACCATGTGTACACTGGCAACCGCCAATGGCCTTCAGCAACTGTTGATTGCCGCTAACGGTAAAATCCGCACAGTTATCGTACACCGTACCCCGGCTGTTGGTTATGTGGCAACCGTTACCAACGGAATTGACCAGGATGTTTATACAGCAGTGGCACAGGCTCAAATTGCCGGTGTGTGGGCTGCTGATACGCTTAAAGCGCCTGTATTGGTGCTGGTAGCCGGTCTTTACTATTCCGGGGTTCCGGCGAACCTTACCGACCTGGTAACACTCACCAACAACCGTGTTGGTATAATGCTAGGCGATACAGTTACCGGCAACGGCTGCGCCATCGGAATACTTGCCGGTAAACTGGCAATTGCTCCGGTTCAGCGCAATATAGGCAGGGTAAAAGACGGCGCTGTTTTAGGCGTTGTTGCAGCTTATCATGCCGCAATTTTAATTGAGCGCTCCGATATAGCCTCGGTACACGACAAAGGGTTTATTACCCTGCGTACTCACGTGGGCCGCTCCGGTTACTTCTTCAATGATGATCCGCTGTGCGCCCCGGTAACCGATGATTACAATCATGTTACTGCCAGGCGAACTGTAGACAAGGCTTACCGGATAGCTTACGATACCCTGATTAACGAGGTGCTGGACGAGGTTCCGGTTACTGACCAGGGTAAAATATCGGTAAGCTTCGCCAAGAGCCTTGAAAACAAGGTTGAAAGCGCAATCATCAACAGTATGACCGCTAATAGTGAGCTGGGTAACGATCCAGCCAATCAGAACGATCGCGGCGTGATTGCTTTTGTTAATTACGATCAGAACATTGTTGCCACCGGCCAGGTGAATATGACTCTTAAGGTTAAGCCCTACGGCTATGCCAGGTACATTACAGTTCAGTTAGGATTTAAAACCATAACCGCTTAATCATGTTCAATTCGAATCAATATGCATGGAGCGATCTTACGCTCGAGCTCGGCGGCAAAGTAGTTACCGGATTCCGTGGGCTGAAGTATGCGACCAAGCAGGAAAAAGAGTTACTGCACGGCAAGGGTAACAGACCCCTGAGCATACAGCGCGGTAACATTACCCATGAGGGTGAGATCACCATGCTCCAGTCGGAACTGGAAACACTTCGCCTTGCTGGCGGCGGATCAATACTCGGTCTGCGCCTCGACGGTACAGCCGTTTATGGCGATCCTGCTAATGGAGATACAATTATCACTGATAAGATTTTGGGTATTGAGTTTACTGAAGACCCAAAAGAACTGAAGCAAAATGACAAGTTTATGGAAGTAACCCTTCCGTTCATTTGCTTAGACATCAGGAACCAGGTAGCCTAGTGAATAGTTAATAGTGAATAGTGAATAACCCGAAAGGCTATCATGTTCCTGATGCCGGGAAAATGATAGCCTTTTTTTAAACAAACAAACAAACAATGTCGAAAGTAATTGCATTAATCGGACAGGCCACTCCTGAACAAATTGAAGAGTGGAAAAAGAAACACGGAAAGGTGTGGGCTATTATAGTTGGCGGCCACATTTGCTATATCCGGAAGCCAAATAGAGCCGAGTTATCCTACTCAGCTACGGTGAGCCAGAATAACCCGTTGAAGGGTAATGAAGTATTGCTAAAGGCAACCTGGCTTGGCGGAAGCGAGGCGGTGCAAACCGAGGATGAACTGTTTTTTGGCGCATCGGCAAAACTGGCAGATCTGATTACAGTAAAAGAGGCCGAGCTTATAAATTTATAAGTAGCGTACCGGGGAAAATAGAGGCGAATTGGGTGGGGTATATGAACACCATGCTTGAGTATCATTTACACATCGCCCCAGGTACGCTTACTGATGAGGAATGGGCTGAAAAGATAAGCCAGTTAGCCGATATACGAAAAAAGGAGAATGGGGGCTAACGCTTCCTGGAAAAGAAAGAGGTGATAATCATTTCGAGCACGGCATAAGCTTTATAGATAATATAAGCCGTAGCCGCTACAACCAGTGAAGAAATAATAAGCGATGCCATAGTAATTAGTTTTTTGCAAAAATACGCAATTCGATGAGCGATACGATCAATTATACGATTAATATTAACGGCAACGCGACCGATGTTCTTGATAGGATAGGGCTACGGTCGGGAGGCGCAACCGCTAAAGTGGACAAGCTCCGCACCGGGCTTACCAAGTTAGGCGATTGTATGTTCACGCTCAATAATATCAGCTCCGCATTCGATACGATTAACCAATCCATTACTAACACTATACAACCGGGTGTTGATTATAACAAGTCGCTAACCGATTTGTCGGCCATAACCAATGTAACCGGCAAAAAATTGCAGGATATAGGTGTTTATGCCAGGCAAAACGCAAAAGTATTTGGCGGGAGCGCAGCTCAGGGATTAGAGAGTTATAAACTAATACTTTCCAAATTAGGCCCCGAAATAGCTAACGTACCTGAAGCATTGCAAGCGATGGGTAAAAATGTTAGTATCCTATCGAAAACAATGGGCGGGGACACGGTAGCCGCTGCTGATGTGCTTACAACGGCTATGAACCAGTTTCAGGTATCGTTGGACGATCCGGCCAAGGCTAGTAAGGTTATGACTGACATGATGAATGTTATGGCAGCCGCTGCACAAGCCGGAAGCGCTGAGCTACCGGAGATAAAAGCCGCTTTAGAGCAATCAGGTATGGCCGCTAAAAATGCAGGCGTATCGTTCGAAGAGGCTAACGCGGCTATACAGGTACTTGACAAGGCCGGAAAGCGTGGAGCTGAAGGCGGTATTGCCTTACGTAATGCGCTGAGCATAATGGGCGAGGGTAGGTTTATGCCCGAAAAAACACAAAGCGCACTAAAGACAGCCGGTATTGATGTGAACGCACTCGGCAATAAAAGTTTGACGTTGGCAGACAGGTTAAGGCTTTTGCAGCCGGTAATGAACGATACCGCACTGATGAGCCAGATATTTGGCCGCGAAAACGCGAATGCCGGTATTGCGCTTTTGGCTGGCGTTGGTCAGATTGATGAATATACAGCTGCAATTACAAATACAAATTCGGCGCAGGAGCAGGCGCAGATAGTGATGGGCAGTTACCAGGAAAAAATGAACCGATTAAAAGCCAGGTTTGATGATTTGAAGATAAGCTTCTTCAACATGTCGAAGGATGTTTTACCCGGTTTGCAGGCTGCATTTTATGGCCTTCAGTCGATAACGGTAGTCGGTACAGTTATTAATTCAATAGCCTGTATTGGTGAAACGGCACTTGGTAAAGCTATAGCAACGCGAACAAAAAAAATGTGGCAGGCGGTTACTGCGCAATGGGCTTTGGTAAGTTCGGGCGGCACGTGGATGGGAGCCGCTTTTACGCTTGCAGGTGTTAACCTTTTAGTAGCAGCCTCGTTTAAAGCTATCGGGAAAGCCATTTACGGTATTCCTATAATTGGATGGATAGCAGCCGGAATAAGCCTGCTTATTGGAGTGTTTACACTACTGTGGAATAAAAGCGAAAAATTCAGGCAGGTAGTGTTTGGTGTATGGGAAGTTGTTAAGGCGGTGTTCTACAATATAGGCGTTGTTATAACAACTTTGTGGGACAATATCATTAAACCGTACTTCACTTTTATTTATGATTTATGGAAAACCATAATTAACGGAATTATTGATGTGGCCACCTGGTTATGGGATGGCATTGTTGGCGTATTTACGTCAATAATACAAGGCATTGTAAGCGCATGGAACTGGATAACGGGTATATTTGGGGGAGTGGCCGGCTGGCTCGACACAAATTTGCTTTCGCCCATAAAAGGGGTTTTTTCGAGTGTATGGGATTTTGTTAGCGGTATATTCGAGGATATATTAGGCGCATTAGGGGCCATTGTTGAGCCTATAAAAATTTTATGGAACAAGATATTCCCTAAAGACAAGTTCAAGGATATTAACGTAGCCTACAAGGTAGGGGTTGAAAAAGGAAGTGAGTCGTGGGCTAATGATCACCCAGGAAAGGGAAGTGACGGTAGCTTAATTGGAGGAATTGCAGGTGTAAAATTGCCTGGGTTGGATTTATCTGAAGAAACTAAAGGTAAGCCAAAGCCGCCCGCTGCAACAGCCGATGCTATCAGCTCCGGAGGAACCCGCAATAGTACTATACAGATCACTTTCAAAAATATGGTTGAAAATATTGTGTTCGACGGATCGCTCGCTACCAAGCGGGCAGACCTGGAGGCGGAAATAAAGAGTGTAATGAGTAGAGTTTTAGGAATGGCCCAAAGTACAGCATAATGGACAGAAACCCGGTTATAGGATTTGCATTACCTCCGTTTGTCTTCAGTGGCAAGTCGGTGGTAATTATTGATAAGGGTACAATGAACGTTGACGGTTATAACGCTTCCGGCAATCAGTTCCCACTTACCCTCCGGGCTGATGGTCTTTCGGACTTCACTTTCCCGCTCGATCCGATTATAAGCCTCAGTTTTAAAAACATCATAACCAAACGCACGGTTGCCAAAGGTAAAAACCGTGGTACCGTAAAAGAGCGATGGACTGAGGACGATGTGGAAATTAGCATTTCGGGTGTATTCATTTCAAAAGATGGCGAATACCCAACAGAAGTAAATCAGCTGCGCGCTTTCTTCGCCCAGCACAAAGCCATTGAAGTAATTTGCGATCACCTGAACCAGCGCGATATTCATCAGATCGTAATCGAAAAATTAAGCCTGCCACACACAAAAGGCAGCGAAAACCAAGCCTTTGAAATTGATGCCGTTTCTGATGATGTATTTCAACTCCTAATCGAAAGCTAATGTTCGACATAACCTGGGAAATAACTGTAGGTAAGTATAAGCTTATGATGCTCGACAACGCAACGATCATGCGTTCGGTCGAGCAATTGAGCGATACTGCCGAAATAGTACTTCCCGGATCATGTTTTAACAAAGCAATTGAAATTGAGAAATCAATAAAGCGGGGTGATGCGGTTACGATTAATGCCGGTTACGACGGTAAGAATGAAACTGAGTTCACAGGGTACCTGGAAGCGATCGCCACCGATGACGGTGCAATTACCCTGAAGTGCGAGGATGGAATTTACAATTTTAGGAAGCCTGTAAAAGACAAGGAATTTACCAAGCCGGATGTAAAAGAGATCCTAAACTATATATGCTCAGAAATAGGCGGTTACTCGCTCAGCTGCGACTACTCTTTTACCTATGATAAATACGTGATCCGGGGTAATACCGGGCATGATATACTGAAGAAAATTCAGGAAGAAACAAAAGCCAATATTTACCTGAAGGAAAAAGTTCTGCATGTTCATCCCCAGTACAAAGAAATTTTTGGAACGGCAAAATACTCTTTCCAGGATAACATTGAAAAAAGTGACCTGGAGTATAGAAGTAAAGAAGATCGCCCCTATGAAGTAACTGTGGAAGGTAAGGGAGCTGACGGTAAAGTGATCAGGGTTACTTCCGGGAACAAAGGGGGCGACTCCGAAACCATAAAGCGCGACGGTGTGAGCGACATAGGATCACTCACCACATTAGCCGAAGAGGTTGCAAAGCGCAAAAGTTATACCGGGTATTCCGGGAGCTTCACCGGCTGGCTTGTTCCCTGGTGCGATGCCGGGTACAAAGTAAGCTTGACGGATGAGGATTATGAGTTTAAGAACGGCGATTATTACGTGCTTTCGGTTGAAACGAAAATAAGCAAATCGGGTGGCGAACGGACGGTTAAAATCGGGATGAAGATATGAGCGACAAGATAGCTGAAATACGCGAACAGATACAGCGCATTGCCGGAACTTACAAACCTGGTGATGTTGCTTTTGTTGCTGAAGTAACCGCAGTTACCGATACCGATTGCACTGTGAAGCTGGGAGAACTGGAACTTACAAAGGTTAGGCTGTTCAGCCAGGCAACTGAAGCCGGTAACATACTATTCAAGCCGAAAGTAGGCAGCATGGTAACCGTGGCTGACTTCAGCTCCGGGAAGCTTCGCGACCTGCAAGTGATCAGTTGCGATAAGATCACACTGATAAAGTTTGTTGAAAACGGCCTTACCATTGAAATTGACAGCGAAACAAAAAAGCTTGATATCAAGAACGATCAGGTGGGAATGAAGGATTTGTTCCAGGCTATTGCCGATATCGTGAAGCAACTTACCGTATCAACTCCAGCTGGCCCGTCAGGAACTCCGCTGCCTCCCACATTAGCTTCAGTAACTCAATTTGAAACAGATTTTAAATTGCTTTTAAAATAGACTTAAATGCCACTTAATAAAGCAGCCCTCAAATCAGGAATACAAGCCCTGGCACAAAATACAGTATCGAACGAAGGTTCTTATGCTGATTTTGCTGACGGACTTGCAAACCTGATTGATGCATTTGTGAAATCAGGAACCGTGACGGTTCCGGCAGGTATTGCAGTGGCAACCACCGGAACTGCCGCAGCGCAAACAGGAGCAACCACCGCTCCGGGAACAGGAACTATATCATGACAAACCACAACGACATATTACTCGATAGCGATTACGATCTACTGGAGAGCGAAGGCGACTTTGTAACCGGTGATGCCCTGATCCAGCAGCAGGCACTATTGCTTGCAACCGGTGAAGGCGAATGGAAGCAATCGCCGGTGGTTGGTGTGGGTCTTGATATGTTTCTCCTGGATGAATCAGAGCTGGAGGCCATGCGTAAAATAAGACAGCAGTTTAAGTCGGACGGCCTGCTGGTTACCCAGCTGAAGAAAACGACTGACGGAAATTTAACAATAGAAGCCCAACATGCGTAGCATTAACAGTAAATCAGGTCAAAGTATATGGGACATCGCCATCCGGCACATGGGCGGTGTTGAATCCGTTTTTCAGCTTTTGCCACTTAATCCGGGAATAAGCATCGACGAAACCATACCTGCCGAAACCCTTATTTACCTGCCCGAGGAAGCTGACAGGCAGCGTGTGGTTGATTATTACCAGCTCAATAGTATTGACCCCTCAACCGGAATAGTATAATGGCACGGACAATAGCAGAAATATATGATTCGCTCAATTTGGTTAAAGGTAACATGAGCGAACTGGGCATTTATGTGAATAACGATGCCGAAAGCGTGGATACCGCCAAGAAACTTGTTAACGATGTACGCACGGCTGCTAAGGTAGCTATTTGGCGTTTGTGGCTTTGGATTGTGGCCGTAGCTTCGTGGACTATCGAAAACCTACAGGACACACATGAGGCAGCAATCAGGGCAATAATAGCAGCTGATAAGCCTCATACACTTAACTGGTATGCAGGCGAAAGCAAGAAATTTCAGTACGGCCATGTGATTACCTGGTTAACTGATCATTTCGGATACGCTGTGATAGATGAGGCGGCTCAGATAGTGAAATACTCAGCAGCGATTGAGAATGCCGGGGGCGGTGTTACTATTAAGTCGATGAAGGAAGGCCGGGTGATACTCACAGCTGAGGAGCTTAACGCACTGAAGGCCTTCTGGGCGAAATGGAAAGATGCCGGTGTGGTGCTGACATGCATAAGTCAGTCGGTTAATCTGATTGACTTTACTGTAACCATTTACAGGAACCGGAGCATCCTGAATGCTGATAATACTTTAATAGCTGATCCAACCAAAAACGCAGTAACCGACCCGGCAAACGCTTACGTAGAATCCATTGATTTTAATGGCACTGTTTATTTGCTCGAGCTGATTCAACAAATCAAAAATCAACCGGGAATTAAAAATGTGATACTGTCAGCTGGTCATATTGACTCAGGAACCTGGAGCACTGACGGTCTGTGGACTGTTATCCCTGATTCCGGATTCTGCGAAATAGCCTGGGACGATTGCGTAATTACTTACTCCGACGTATATGAGTAATACATCACTTTACAGGATATCCATCTTCCACACGCCGTTCATTCTGCGACCGGCTGTTAGGCTGGCAAAGTGGATTAAGCTTATAGTAAGCTATCTACAGTACCTCATGCTCAGGCATGAGTTATTTGCTTTTGAAACCAATCTTTGCGCGCATATGACTCCGCAGGTATGTTACCTGGAGAGAATGCTACAGCGCCATATTTCGCCCAACGCAGTTATTAACCCAACGGCTGAAGATGTGATACTATGGCGCTCTGATGAGCCTGCCGGGTTTCATGTTTTTATAAACGATACCAGCGGTCAAATTTTCTATACTGAGAGTGAATTCGGGCTTGCTGAATTTACGGTATTACTTCCCGTTTCGGTAACATCCCTCATAGGATATGCAAGGGAATTACTTGATGCATATAAATTACCTGGTACCATTTACACAATCATATTAAGATGAAAAAAGTATTATTCCTGGCTGGTGGCCAGCCATTCCGGAGCACCGATTTTGAAGTAATTCAAACCGGCGTTTTAAACACTATAAAACAGGTTCTTGCGGAAGCCACCACCGAAACTGTGATCCTTGCCGGTCTCGAATATGTTGCCCCGATCGGTGGCACTGATCCGGGAGTACCATTCACTGTACCCGCTGGCTATATATGGGATAGGGAAGAGGTATGCGCGGTGGCTGAATTCACGTATAACTACGATGCGACTAAGACGCTGTACTTGCGCCGCGCTGATGTGCTCAGTAATCAGAGGTCAATTGCCGGTGTGAATCAATTTGTAATGCAGGAGCGGATATATAGCCTTGTTTACCTGACTGCACCGCTTGTAGGTGATATTACGTTTGTGGGCAGGAAACGGCTAAGGCTGGTTTCGGAGGTAAACAGTAAGCTGGTGGTTGACACACATGCAGTTCTTTTAAAACCAGGGTACGCTGCAACAACCGGAGACGGTCTGTATTGCTTCCGGAACGGAATAAACGATCGCATGATTAATTGCAGCTTCACGGCCAGTGCAGCTAATGGAACGCTGTGCACCCTTCCGGCAGATATGCGCCCGGCTTACGATCTGATTGGGTACTTCAGGGCAGGAAATACCATTCAACCTATAACCATAAGAGCTACCGGCGATGTAGAAGTAACCGGCGCTGTAACCTCCGGAACTAATATTATTATGTTCCGGTACCCGGTAGCGATTGATTTCACCATTTAAAAACCATATAATCCCAAACTAATGAATTCGAAACTAATTTCATTAAGCCCTAATTACACAATCGTCACCGGCGATCATGTATTCGAAGCCCAGCAAACAACCGGCGGGAAAAATATTATCTCTGTCGATATCGCCGGTTATGTAGGTGCGGATTCGCAGCTTCAGCTGGAGCAATCCGTTGACGGCAGTGGATGGGCACCGGTACCGGGAAGCATGCAGACGCTTGCAGCCGGTCAGACAAACCACCAGTGGAACGACTCAATTCATCCTGCCGGTACTTATTTCCGTGTGAAAGTGTACAAGGGGACAGCCGCTCAGGGAGTAATAACCGATATTAAACTATTGAGCAGTGAGTAATACAGCTATCAATATTGGTACTGCTTCAGGCTCAGTACCAGGCGGATCATCCGCAGAACTTTTAAGCCCTGATAATACCCGGCGCATCAGGTACCGCGATGGGTCATTCGTAACCGAGGCAACAATCACCCCATTAGGGTTTGCCGGTGTGGAAAACACGGATTGGGAATTAATCAGTAACCTTTAATTTTAAAATAGAAACAATGAAAAGAATTATTTTACTGGCAGCGACAGTGCTGCTAACTAGTGCGCTGCACGCGCAGAAATTCAGTTTCAAAGGTAAGTACCCGATTTTAATTGAGGAGAAAACCATAAGCGGAGAAAAGGTTGACAGTTGGGATGCAGCGGTAGCTGACCTGGAAAATGACGTTGACCTGGAGGGCGTGTTTGTGAAAAGGAGCGACAGCGCCTATGCGAAGCCGGGCGGTTATACAAGCCGATATGATTTTAAGACAGAACCAACAAAACATGAAATTGTAAAGTCATTAAATAGTGCTGGCGCTGGAATAAAGTTAGCACCAACAGTGGCGGTGGGAGCGTCAATGACAACCAATAACCAGTTAGTCGATGCACGAGCTTCTTATGTCCATTGTACGGTCACGGATACGGTAGTTGTAACATCAATCCATTATAGTATGGCAATAGCCGGAGTTTATACCGTAGATGGGTCTGAATTTAATGGAATAGCTATATATTCTGTGTCTGGCACTACGGCTACAAGAATTGCAATGACAGCAAATACGGCTACCGCTTGGAGCATTCCGGCAAATGATTTTAGTACCTTGAATCTTACTGCTCCCGTGACCTTGTACCCAGGGGAATACTATGTAGGTTTCCTGTTTAATTTTCTGGCGCAAACAACTGCGCCCACTATTCAAAGTATTCAGCCGGGAAATTTATATACGTCAATGCCTTTAAGCAATAACAGGCGGCTTGGGATATTCTATTCTGGAGTCGCGCAGTTTCCCGCAAGCTTTACAGTTGTCAGCACACAGGTGCTGGGAATACTTCACAATTTTATCGGTAAATAAGATGAAAAAAATATTGATGATTATATTGGTACTTAGCGGTTTGTTTGTTCAGGCCGCTAATACTTATGTTACGACTGGAGGAAGTGATGTAACCGGAACCGGAACTGTGGGAAACCCGTGGCAAACCGCTAAAAAGGGAATTGAAAGTACTGCTTCCGGTGATACCTGTATTTTTGGGGCTGGAACTTTCAATATAACTGCTCCAATTGATCTTCCTCTCGGCGTTAAATTCAGAGGGGTTGATACTACATCAACTATTTTTAACTGCACATATACCGCATCAGGTTCTATAGCTGCATGGTCAGCAACGATAACGAATGGTAACCATTATATAAGTCGAATTAAATTTGTTGGAAATGGAGTTGCATATAATGCTATCCACATCACCCGGAGATCAAACGTTACTATTGATCGGTGTGCTTTTGTTAACTTTAAATCTGGAGGAGTTTACGCAACGGACGCCTACGATAATTATGTCAATAGTCCAGCTGTTAGTGGTATTAATATTTACAACTCACAGTTTATTGACTGCTCCCGCTTTTTGTCTGCCGGTAGTTATGGAGCCATTTGGCACCGGGGGGTGAAGGATTATAGTATTCTTAACACAACTGCTATCGCTAATTTCCTGCCCGGAGATTCAGCCGGATTTCTTATTAAAGGCTCTAATATAAGCAACGTTCGGATTAGCAAATGTAATCTTCAAATTTTAGGGCATAATGATGCTACTCATTGGGCTTTTGCCATTGAGTACAACAATGTGAAGGGAGGTATTCAGATTGATAGTAATAATCGAATTCAAGGGGTAATTGATTTTTCAGGGGATTATTGCATGAAAGGTATTTATGATTATTCTCTTTGGATACATCACAATGTCCTTGGCCATTTAAGTAACTCATCTCGTTTTCAAGATGGGATTTATTTAGAAAATTATTCTCAAAATTCCTCAATGGATATGTCGGATGTCCTCATTGAAGACAATACCATTGATCGTGTCAGTCGCGGGATTGTGATCATGAAAGTTGCCACAATGAACCAAACCCAAATGAAGCGTGTGACTGTAAGGAGAAACGGAATTACTAATGTAGGTACTGATATAACAGGTTCAAATGGTTGGGGTGTTACTTGGTTAGGGTCTGGCGGTTCACTAAGAGATTTTTATTTCTACAATAATACGATCACTGCCGCAAATATTCCTACCAGATCACAATTGGTTGGTATTAATATCCCGGTTAACAATTGCACAACCCGCAACTGGAGACTTGCTAATAATATAGTAACGGGGTTTGACAATGCTCCTATTTTTACTGATGGAAGCTTTGTTACAGGAACTATTGATAGCTTATACATGCAAAACAATCTATTTTATCTAAATGGTAACAGCAACGATCCGAAATGGTGGGGCGTGGTTCCTACTAATATTTTTAGTTCAGGAAATTTGAAGGTCGATCCGATGTTTACTGGCTCTTTCGGGCTTCAATACGGTTCACCGGCTATAGATGTGGGGCTGAATGTGGGACTGCCTTTTTACGGTGCAGCTCCGGACATAGGAGCATATGAGTATTATGTTGCCCCTGTGGAAAAGCGGGTAGCCAGATACACTAACAAGATAGCCAGATATACAAACAAAGTAGGGAGGTACTAATGAAAACAGCAATCATGATTGACATCGTGCTATGCCTGCTGGGCATAATGATCTATTTTATTAATCGATACGCAAACAGAAGCCGCAAAACACGCCCGAGTTTAAGTTATTGGTGGGCTGATAACTGGCCTGAATTTATTGCTACAGTGGCGATGAACCTGGCACTGATGATCATCATCCACCTGCCTCAAACTTATGTAAGCCTTGATAGGCTATTTACCGGCTTGCCGTTTGATATTAAAGTCTCAGGCATTCCGGCTCTTTCTTTTGCGCTTGGACTCGGGCTTACAGCATCCTTTTACCGGATGTTCAAGTCAAAGGCAAATCTGAAATAAAAAAAGAGGCCTCTGCCTCTTGATAGCCGGTCTCACGCGGCTAAAAAGTACAGGTGCACGAACACCTTCGACAAAGGCCCTTTAAAGCCTTATCGGTGTTCGTGCACCTGATTTTTTTAAATAAAAATGAGCAACTACGATGCGTCTGGGTACCTGGATGGAGTGGAAGTTGTCCGCGAAGATTACAAGGTTATTTACAACCGGTTCAAGTCTGTGCCGGGTGTTGTGTTCCTGATTGATCCACCCTACCTATCGACTGACTGTTCCAGTTACGAAAACTACTGGAAGCTGAAGGATTACCTGGATGTAATGCTTTGCCTGTTCGACAGCTCCTACTATTATTTCACCAGCAACAAAAGCAATATAGTAGAGTTGTGTGAGTGGATTGCAACCAACACCGGAGGGATTAATCCGTTCGATGGAGCTACAACAGCAACGATGTCGGTCAGCCCTTCGTATAATACCACCTACACTGACATGATGATATACAAGTATATTTAAACAACGTTTAAACGGTAATTAAAGAGGCGCGATTAATAACCGCGCCTCTGTCTTTTTTATCACATTTCGTTTTACTTTTGTGTCACATTTGGTTTTTGCGATTATATACCTATTATTAATTCAATAAACCTTCACACACCAAAAAATGACATGTGAAAGCTTAGTCGGGAAAGGCATGGCGGTATTTAACAGCAGTATTTCAATTCAAGTCGTGACTGAATCAGGTATTTAGGGAATCACTCTGCGATTTTAATCCATTTCCCGCTGTCAACTATCTGATTATCTTTTATAAACTGGTAGAAGTAAACACCTGTATTGAGGTTCGTTGTTGATATATTGTTGTTGCCTGTTTCAATATTTTTTTCAATAATAAGTTTCCTGATTGAGTTGTATATCAGTAGTTTAGATAAAGAAATATCTGATGTGAATTCAAAATCGTTACCTGGATTAGGAAAAACAACTATATGCTTATTTTTAGGTGGTTCATTTATGCCTTCGAAAAACGATCCATCCGGATTAATTTTCATTATAATTACATCATAATCCTGGTTTGTTTTGTTGTGCCAGTCCCAGTAATTGCCAATCCACAGGCAACCGCCATCTGTAGTAGCCAACGGAAAACCGGCATGTATCCACCCCATTCCATCGTAACGTTTCATCCAGTTGACAGAACTGTTTATATTGGTACAGTACAGAAGCATCTGGTTATCAATCTCTGAAAATTCAGGCACAGGATAGTTTGGCATTTGCGAAAGCGAAGAAAAGATATTCTCAGTCGAAATAAAATCCATACCCTTCATCTGATCATTCGTATCAACGGAGCCAAATGAAAATACATTCTCCCATATCCCATTGTTGAACACACCCCATGAACCTTCAAATCCTCCGTCATAATTATAGGTTCTTCCTGGTACTAAGTACGATGTGCCATCTATGGTTTTAGGTTTAAAAATCTCAAGCATGGTGCTTGGATATACGCCTGAAGGTACTATATACAACTCCTTTACATAGGCAAAGTTTGAATCGATTTCAACAATCCTATTTACCGTTAATAAATTATAACAATGATTTTCGGGCAATTCGATAATACTTGAATATGGCATATACTCTGAATAAATATACTCCCGAATCGAGTCCCCGTCAACTGTCATTTCCCTGCAAAACGAATAAAAGCTGTTAAAGTCTAAAGAATTGCACTTCCCTGGTATTACAATGTTACCGTTTGAATTTATTATTAAACTTCCATACGATGTGTAAAAACCGGGTTTATAAATAGTGGTATCGTGCTGAAGCTCAAAATCAAATCTATAACGCATAATCCTGCATGAAACAGGTGTGGCCTGCAAATTATCCATAGAGTATGCTCCCTGGATTAAAAACTCATTGCCGTAGGGTACTAATTGAGTTATCCTGAAATTAAGGCTGTCGGTATTATAGTAAAATACAAGGCTGTCGAGTATATTGCCTTGCGAATCGGTTTTAAGTAAAATATCGCGGTGTGCACTGCGACCGGGATCGCCATTCCACTCGCCGGCTACCATGTAAATCAAATAGCCTCCATCGGGGGTATTTATCGAAGTATAGGCATATTCATCTTCGCTGCTGATAAAATGTTTGGTAAAGGATTGGCAAATAACCTGAAGTTCTAATGCCAGTAAAAGGATTAAAGTGATAAAAGTTGTTTTCATTATGGAGGGTTGTTTTATAAAAAAATACTCAAAAAGGGATTGTATTCTTACATTAGTTTCGGATTTGATTGAAATATAAAGTTTGGTAAATGAATCAAAATTAGTAGGATCATTATAAGCTGCATTGATAAATTGTATCAAATGTAAATAATATCCTGAGGTCAATACATCTAATTGAAAAATATTTGTTATTGTCGAACAACTCAATTGAAAATAATAATATTGATCATTGTTGTCCGGTAAAATCAATCAGAAAACGTTACAATGCTTGATATATATCGTCCCTACGGGACTTCACTTCACTAGGGTTGTTTTTATATTCTACCAATATTTCGCCCCTAACGGGGCTGTCCCGTAGGGACAAGATATTGGTAGAAAATAAGTTAGAAGAAGGTCAAAGTCCCGTCAGGGACGATATGTTTTTTTAATCTGACATTAATAATATCGAATATTGAATGTCGAATGCATCTCTTATTCCATCTCCATTTTCCACGCCTCTCCTTGTCTCGCTAGGTCACCCCTCGCCTTGTCGCCTTGTCGCCCCTCGCCTTGTCCTCTCACCTTGTCTCCCCTCACCTAGTCCCCCTTCCCCTTGTCTCACTGTCCCTAAATCCACCCCCTCAACCTATAATACCCCAGACCGAAATATTCGCGTAAAACCAGGATTTCCAGTTTCAGGTGAGTCCAGAACTGATAACGGACCTGCAGGTTATTGCCGATAGGAGGAGCCATTTTATTGCCTTTCAGATCGCTGTCCTTAAACGAAAGGTCCGATTCGAGAGAGTGTTCGAAGGTAGGCAATCCGCTTACTTTTGTAAAGCCACATTTGCGGAAAGCGAGCACAGCGCGTTTCATATGCTCGGGCGAAGTAACCAGTGTAAGAGGTTCGTTCAATTGTGAAGGTGATTTACCGGCAGCCAGTTTCTGCGCCTGTTCGCGGGTATTGCGGCCTGTGTTTTCGAAGTGGATGCGTTCTTTGGCGATGCCGCGCAAAAGTATTTCGCGGGCTGTGAGTTGCGCTGCGCCTGTGCTGTCGGACAAATCGCCAGGTATTGAAATAACGACGGCCGCATCCGGATTCGCTTGTGCCAGTCGGGCGGTATAATAAGCCCTTAACAAACCACTTTCACTCGGTATGCCGGTGCCGCTCAATAAAACAATGGTGCGTGGAGGTGCTGTAATTTTACTGTTAGTGGTTCCCAGGTTGTAATATGCCCAATAAGGAAGCGTGGTGAGTGCCAGGATACAAAACGTAAGGAATATAAAACCGCCGGTAATCAACAAAACTTTCAGAATCTGCCAAATGCGGCTGTTTTTTTTTTTCATTTTCTTCAAAGCGATTTTATACCTGCTTCAATGTCAGCTTTTGAATATTTTTTGATAATCACAAAATTACTCTTATCAATCTCATCAATCCCCTCAATCCCTTCAATCCGCTGGAAGAGACAAGGCGACAAGGCGAGGGGCGACAAGGCGAACTTCTAACCGGAATCCCTTAAATCCTATCAATCTCATCAATCCGTTGAAAGAGACAAGGCGACAAGGCGAGGGGCGACAAGGCGAACTTCTAACCGGAATCCCCTCAATCCCCTCAATCCCGTCAATCCCCTCAATCCCATCAATCCCATCAATCACCTCTGAATAAGAAACAACGGCGTCTCAATCACATTACTGTTATTCAGGTCGCGGTCGCGGATATAGATTTCGAAAGCAATAGTGTCGCTTTTTAATATTTGCCGGGCAAAATACAGTTCGAGGTACATCGTAATATCACCTTTAATATTTTTATTTCGCCCAACAGGGGTAAGCAATGGAATACGGCCATTAAAAGTAAGGGTGCTGTCAACTGGTTTTACTTCAACCAGTTCGTTGTTGACTAGCTCCATGAATTTTAGGTAGAAATTGTATTTCTTTGGTTCCACCGTATCCCAGGCGAATAGCCCGATATTGCCATCTCCATCGGTGTACGAAATGCTGATTGCTCCCAGAGAATCCTTGCCTGTAATATCCTTAGCTGTTGCAAATCCGCCAAACTCAATGTGTGGAATTATCGGATACTGTTCTTCCTTAATGCAGGAGGTAAGCCCAGCCACGATCGAAATCAGCAGAAAAAATGTTATCTTTGTGTATATTTTCATCTGTAATTAATTTGTTTTTTAAAGGTCAGATGGAATACGCCAGATTATTATTAATCTCATGCCTGGTTGGTGATTTATTCCAATCATGGCTATTTCATTCGCTTAGTTAACAAGGCATAAAATTACAAAATTTCCGGTATGGACTTCACCGCATTTAAACATAGTATTTTTAATCTGCAAAGCCCTTTCGAGTTTAACGAAATTGCAGTGAGTTTATTTCGATATCAATACAGGGAAAACGAAATTTATAGAAGTTTTGTTGATGCCCTTGGTGTGAGCGAGAGCCAGGTGTACCACCCTGAGCAGATTCCTTTTCTGCCTGTCAGTTTTTTTAAGACGCATAAAGTAATTTCAGGCGGTTATTCCGAAGAACTTATTTTCGAAAGCAGCGGCACTACCGGCATGGAAACCAGTAAACATTACGTGGTGGATGCATCCTGTTATCAGGAAAGCTTTACACGCGGACTTCAACTAGCTTACGGTGATTTGTCGCAGTATGTTATTTTCGCGCTGCTGCCATCGTACCTGGAGCGTAAAAACTCATCGCTGGTGTATATGGTTGAGAAAATACTGTTGCAATCGAACCGTCAGATGGGTGGATTTTACCTGAATGAATTAGATGAATTGCACCATCAGTTGGAAGAAGCACAGCGACTTGGCTTGAAAATCATGCTTATCGGCGTTACATTTGCCTTGCTCGATATGGCTGAGAAATTTCCCATCAGCATACCCGATGCCATAATTATTGAAACCGGTGGCATGAAAGGCCGGCGCAGCGAAATTACCCGTATGGAACTGCACGAACAGCTTTGTGAAGGATTTGGAGTACAGAAAATCCATTCGGAATATGGAATGACGGAGCTTTTATCGCAGGCCTGGTCGGCAGGGGACGGTATTTTCCGCTGTCCGCCCTGGATGAAAGTAATGATAGCTGACACCAATGATCCGTTGAGTTACCTCGAAACAGGCCGTTCGGGCGGAATAAATATAATCGACCTGGCAAATTTTCATTCCTGTTCCTTTATCGCCACACAGGATCTTGGTCGTGTTTTCGACGATGGAAGTTTCGAAGTACTGGGCCGTTTTGATAACAGCGATATCCGTGGTTGCAGCCTGCTGGCTAATTAGGAGAGAAGGAGACAAGGCGAGGGGCGACAAGGCGAGGGGCGAATGGCGACGAGATCAGAAGTAAGATGAGGAGACAAGGAGACACGGGGACAAGGAGAGGGGAGACAAGGCGAAGAGCGGCAAGGCGAGGCTAACCCCTAAACCTATAATCGAGCCAAGCAAACTCTGAAATCTGAAACTAGAAACCAGAAACTTGAAACCAGAAACCTCTCCCCAAACCCCCAACCCCTAGAAAAATGTGCGGTCGTTTTTCCCTTACTTCCAATGAAGCTGAACTCAACCTTCGTTTTGAGCTCGAAGGTGGCGCTGCTCCTTATGTTCCTCGATATAACGGTTCGCCTACCCAGTTGCTGGCGGTTATCACCAACGAAAATCCGGGCAAGCTGAGTTATCACCTCTGGGGACTTATTCCGCCCTGGGCTAAAGATATTTCAATCGGCAATAAGATGATAAATGCACGTGCCGAAACCATTACCGAAAAACCTTCGTTTCGTGCGCCATTGTTCAGCAAGCGTTGCCTTGTGCCGGCGGATGGATTTTACGAATGGCAGCAGGATGCAGGCAAACAGCCATACCGCATTTTTGTAAAAACCAATCTCATTTTTGCCATGGCCGGTTTATGGGAACGGTGGAAATCGCCTGATGGCGGAACCATTGATTCATTCAGCATTATCACTACCGAAGCCAATAGTTTTATGAAACCCATTCACAGCCGTATGCCTGTAATCCTGAAAAAGGAAGATGAAAAAGCCTGGCTTTCAGCGAAAAGTGCTGATGCCATTCTTGAACTTCTCAAGCCTTTTCCATCCGAGGAAATGGATGCCTATCCGGTATCGAAGCTGGTGAATTCGCCACGAAATGATGGACCGGAGGTTTGGGAGAGGGAGCCGGATTGATAACCATAAAGTGTTGGCGGGCTTAATGAATCAAATCTGTTGGAATGGTTAAAGACGATTAGAGTCAGCATTTTTTTAGTGCAAACCGTTTTTGAGACCTGGCGTTTCGTACTTTTATTCTTTTAAAGATAGATGAATATGAAAAAATTTGCAATTATCCTTGCCGGTTGCGGCGTATATGACGGTGCCGAAATACACGAAGCCGTAATGAGCATGTTTGCTGTTATGAAAAACGGCGCTGAATACCAGCTTTTTGCACCGGATATTGCCCAGCATCATGTGGTTAACCACCTTACCGGCACCGAAATGCCCGAAACACGTAATGTGCTGGTTGAAAGTGCCCGGATTGCCCGTGGCAAAATCAAACCGCTTACCGAACTCGATATGCGCAATTTTGATGCAATGCTCTTCCCCGGTGGCTTTGGAGTAGCCAAAAACTTATGCTCTTTTGCCTTTAAAGGTGCTGATTGTGACGTTCATCCTCAGGTAAGCAAAGTGGTGCGCGAAGCTGTAAGTTTACGCAAACCTATTGGAGCATTGTGTATTTCTCCGGTTTTGCTTGCGAAAATCCTGGGTGATGTTACTATAACCGTTGGACCTGATGAACAAGATGCTGAGCAGGTAAAAGCAATGGGAGCTAATCATATAGCAACAAAACACGCCGAGGTAATTATTGATGCAAAACACAGGCTTTTCAGCACACCGTGCTACCAGCTGGACTCAACTATTGTTCAAATTGCGGAAGGAGCTGATAATATTGTAAAGGCGATGCTGAAAGAGATGTAATCTAAGTCCTGAGCTATGTAAAGTCTATTTTTCTAAAAATCATGTTATTAGGGGCCCTTCTCCTTGAGGAGAAGGTGCCGAAGGCGGATGAGGTTAAAATTGAAGGAAATTAATCTAACTAAAGTACTCGTCAAAACCGATTCTTCACCATCTCCATCACTTCCCCGTGATCAAAAGCCAGCGGAGGTAAGTCATGCAGCGGGAACCACCGGGTATTTGCAGCATCATCTCCCGCTTCAGGTTCAGGAGTATTTTCGTCGGCATAACCAATAAATGCTGTTGTGATGGTGCGGTGACGCGGATCACGGTCCACTTTGCTAAACGTGTGAAACTGTTCAAGTTCAATACCGGTAATTCCTGTTTCTTCCTGAAGTTCGCGCAAGGCAGTTACTTCGAGGGTTTCGTCCATATCTAAAAATCCACCGGGCAGCGCCCACATTCCTTCAAAAGGTGGATGTTTGCGCTCGATTAAAAGCACTTCCCGCTGATTATCAATAGTTTTAATAACAATAATATCTGCGGTTACCGCCGGACGGGGATAGTCGTAACAATAGTTATTCTTCATCATTTTCGTCGTTATCGGGTATCACGGCAGCATTTCCTGTTGCTCCGGCAATAACCAGTACAATTTCACCTTTCGGAGGATGTGCTTTGTACCATGAGGCAAGTTCGGTCAAAGTTCCGCGTCGGTTTTCCTCGTATATTTTTGTGAGCTCCCGCGAAACACAAGCCTGCCTCTCAGGTCCGAGATGTTCGGCCAACTGCTCCAGGCTTTTCACCAGTCGGAAAGGCGATTCGTATAAAATAAAAGTATATGGTTGCTTTGCCAGTTCTTTCAAACGGGTTTGCCTGCCTTTTTTATGAGGCAGAAATCCTTCGAACTGAAAACGGTCGCACGGCAGTCCTGAATTAACCAATGCCGGCACAAATGCGGTAGGACCGGGCAGGCATTCCACCTCAATTCCGGCTTGTATGCAGGCGCGTGTCAGCAAAAAACCCGGATCGGAAATTCCCGGTGTACCGGCATCCGAAATCAGAGCCATAGTGGTACCTTCCTTAATTTGCCGCACCAGGCTTTCAGCCATTTTATGCTCGTTAAACTGGTGATGGGCAAGCACTTTTTTATCAATATCGTAATGACGCAGCAGTTTTGAGGAGGTGCGGGTGTCCTCGGCCAGTATTATATCCACTTCCTTCAATATCCGTAACGCCCGGAGAGTAATATCCTCAAGGTTGCCGATGGGAGTGGGGATGAGGTAAAGTTTCATGGTTCAGGGGGAATGATTTAGGCGTTTGGGGTTATTGGAGAAAAAGTGTTTTGTTTCCTGAAATGAAAAGCGCATGTATGATTTGTACCCTAATTACTGTATCAACATAACAAATGTAATTCATTACAACGAGCTATTCAAACCGAAAACATCAGGTCACAGGAGCAATTAATCGCTTTTTACCAGAGCTGCAGCGCCCAGCAATGCTATATTTTCGATTTGCGACTGCTGTATTGTCAATTTCTTAATTGTTTCAGGAAACTGAAAATCATCCATTGCTTTTTTCATTGATTCTTCAAAAAAAGAATATGCCTTTGATATTGAACCACCTAATACAATTGCTTCAGGGTCATAGGTATAAACAACCGCTTTCATTGCGTTACCAAGATGTAAACCATAGTCGGCCCACAATTTTAAAGCAGTTTTTTCACCCATTCCCGCTTTGTTTTGGGCTTCCAATGCAGTAGTTCGATGCATGGATTCGAAAAATGAACTGCTGGTGTAAAACTCAAAATTTTTATCCAGATAAGGCAGAGACCCGATTTCACCTGCACCGCAATTACTGCCGGAATAAAGTTCGTTATTAATAATAATACCTGCCCCGAGGCCTGTGCCAAGTGCCAGGGCAACAAAAGAGGTGAACGATTTAGCTCCACCATATCTGTGCTCGCCCAGTGCAAAACAGTTTACATCATTATTGATGTAAACAGGAATTTTGAATTCATTCTCCAGAATTTTTTTTAGCTCAACCCTTTTCCACGAAGGAATGTTTACAACATCAAATACAATACCGTTTTCAACGTCAACCACAGAGGGAACCCCTATGCCTATTCCTTTCACCAATGGGTTTACTAATGGCGCTACAACAGAAATGAGCTGCGAAAGAGTCTTTTTCAGCGAATCTTTTTCAGTTAATAAAGCATGTTTCACTGAAAGAATTGCGTCTCCTTCTATTAACCCTGCCCTGATATTTGTTCCGCCTAAGTCAATGCCTATTTTCATGTGTTATTATTTATTTTTTTACGGGTCACATGGAATACGCCAGATTGATTATAATATCATCTTCGGTTGGTGATTAAATCCAATCATGGCTATTTCATCTGTTTATTTTTTAATTTTTACGGGTCAGATGGAATACGCCATGAATAATCATTTCGGTTGGTGAGCACTTTTTCTGCTCATGGCTATTTCATTTGATTGTATTTTTTGTTTGAATACCACATATTCTATATTGAATAATAAAATTGCCCACTGGTCTTCTATCGTCCGATCGAATCCATAAAATCCCTCATCAATCTGAAAATATCGTTGTACTCCGAAAGCGGAAGTTTGCTGCTCTGATCATCCGGATTGTGGTATTCGGTAAATTCCTTGCCGAGAGAGTAGATAAAGACTGCCGGAACGCCTTTCTGGTAAAAAGGGCAATGATCACTGTTACACGATTCGCCCCGCTCCTTCACCGTAAGGATGTATTCGTTATCTGCATTAATTTTTACCATGCGGTCATATGCATCCCTGAATTTTGTGGCATTAACCATAGTTATCCCTTCGCTTCCGGTGCCAACCATATCAAGGTTTACCAGGAATTTTACCTTTTTCAGATCAACAGGCGGATAGGCGGCACAGTATTTTGCACCCATTAGTCCGGCTTCTTCACCACTTAAAAGAATGAAAGCAATCGAATAATATGGCTGATTTTCCGGCTGCGAATAATGCCTTGCCAGGTCGGTAACCATGGCTGTTCCGCTGGCATTATCGTTGGCTCCCGGGTAATAAACCTCGCTACCCATGCTGCCAAGATGATCGTAATGTGCCGTAAAAACTAGAAAAGTATCAGGCTGAGCCAGGCCTTTAACATACCCCATTACATTTGATGTTTTGTGCTGAGGTACAAATTCCGATTCCACTTCAAGGGTGAAATCTTTCAGTTTTTCCGGCAATGCTTCACGTTTCAGGTCAATAACGGTATAATTTCGCACTTTAAAGCCAATCATCACGCTGCCAGTAAGCTTTGTATCACTGATATAAATAAGTCCGGGCGCTTTCAGGAAATTGTAATATTTCAGCGAATCGAGAACTGAAAGTGCCTTTTTATCCTCAATTCCTTTTTTATCAATCAGCACAAATTTATTGCTGTAGTCGCGCGACGAAAATTTCTTCAGCTTTTTAGCATCTGAAAGAATCTGCGGACTAAGCGTCACAACCTTGTAAGTCCCTTTCATACCGGGCGTGGCAGCCCAGACCTGGAAATCGGAACCCGCCTGCATCCTTTTGCCGTTGGCAAAAGCCTCAAGTTTTCCCGGTAAGGTATTCATCGGGAAAGCGTAGGTTTGCCTGTAACTGTTTGCCAGCGGGACCAATTGCAGTTTTTCAAATTCAGCGGATAAAAACTGTGCTGCAATTTTATCCCCGTCAGCCACATAACCCCGTCCGTGCATACCTGGAGCTGCCAGGGTATCAATTAGCGATCGTGCATAATTCATATCCTGCGCAACAGCCATCTGCGCAAGCAAAATAAGTATGACAGGTAAAAGTTTCAGCTTCACTTTACGAATTTTGATATCATTATTATTGAAGTTTCAAGTTTCATGTTGTCTTCTGAAACTTGAAACTTGAAACCAGAAACCCTTCAAACCCTTCTAAATAAACCGTCTCTTAACAAAATCCTTCAATCTCTGCAGTGTTTCAGCTTTATTCTGCCATTCCGCCGAGTGGTATTTCTGCAATATCCATCCGGCCTCGTCAGCATTAACGGCTTTGTTTATGCGCGTGATGGCCTCCTCATACTGGGCAGGATTGTTACCGAACAATTCGTTTATAAATGTGAATTTATCATTAAGTCCAATGCCTGTGGCAAGGTCGGCAATAGGTTGAAATTGCATACGGCCGCCGACAAAACTGCTGGCCGGTGATGCAGCCATGGTTTCGCTGAGAGATTTGTTTGCTATATTGAATTTATCAGCTAACATGGCCGATTCCTGCTTATCCGGAGATTGAGTATCTGTGCTTTCTGCTTCAACAGGTTTCTGTGTTTCATGAATTTCTTCTTCTGCAGCAGCGTATTTTTCAACAGCCGGCGAATCATCTGTTTTCGTATCGGCAAGTATTTCCGGTTCTTCTTTGTACCTGATTTCTTCAATAATTTCCGGTTCTGTTTCAGGAATAATTTCCGGTTCTGCTTCGGGTTCGGCTGCAGGTTCGGGAGTAGTTTCCGGAAAAGTTTCAGCCACTGCTTCTGCGACTTTTTTAGGTTTAAATTCCTGTTGAGTGGCAGGTGTTACCTCTTGGTTCGGAGTAGGGCTTATGCCTTGAGTAACTTCAGCAGCTTTGGTTTGCATAGGTGTTCCAACTGTAACTTCCGGCTTGTTTTCACCCTGTTGCAGCGTGAGGTTTACCTGTCCTATGGTTTTAAATGTATCGTAAAGCTTGCGCAGATCGTCAAGCATAAGATCAAGTTCTACCTGCGAAATGTGGCCTGCCGGAACGTATAACTGGTTGTATCGCGAAACTACTTTTCTGATCAGATTGTCGGCATCGCGGGTTAAAAGGTTCAAATCCATTTTATTATGAATAATTAATGATTATTTTAAAACAGTAAATCTGTTTATGCTACTTGTGAAATCTTTTTCAATACGTTTTCTGCAATCTTTTTTTTGATGCTTACTATACTGAAAGTGTGCTGTTATGTCCGCTTCTGTTAATAAATCTTCTCCTGCGCATGAAGAGTTGACCCTGCTAAGAAACAATTATTTCATTAAGTTTGCGTTCCATAACAAGGGCTAAAATTAGCAAAGAATAAACTACGCGGCATATGTTTCTTGAAAAATCCACTAACAATCCATCACAGAGCAGAGGCGGCTGGATCGAAGTAGTTGTTGGTTCCATGTTCTCGGGTAAAACCGAGGAACTGATCCGCAGGCTCAACCGTGCGCGGATTGCAAGGCAAAGGGTGGAGATTTTCAAGCCGGAAATAGATAAACGTTATGATGAAACAAATGTTGTTTCGCACAACGAAAACAGTATCCGCTCCATTCCTGTTCAAAATGCTTCACAGATTTTACTCTATATCGACGGCATGGATGTGGTGGGTATTGACGAAGCTCAGTTCCTTGATGACGATCTTCCTGCAGTGTGCAACTACATTGCCAACCAGGGCATAAGGGTTATTGTGGCCGGTCTGGATATGGATTTCCAGGGGAAACCCTTTGGGCCTATACCGGCGCTGATGGCAACGGCTGAATATGTTACCAAAGTTCATGCTATCTGTATGCGTTGCGGTGACCTGGCTCACTATTCGCATCGCACTAACGCCAGCGAAAAGCTTGTGCAGCTTGGCGAGAAAGATAATTACGAACCCCTTTGCAGGAAATGCTATACGGATTCGAAAACAGGGTTTAAAGATTAACAAAGCTTCTTGAGATCAGGGAAGAGCGATATGGATGGGGAGACAAGGGGAGGGGAGACAAGGCGAACTTCAGTCTGCCTTCTTCCAACTCCGGTCTTCCGACTTCCGACTTCGTTCTTCCAGCCTCCCGAATCCTATTACTGCCTGATATCATATTCAACCAATCCGAACAAATCAAAAACCAACCCCAACCCCCATACTTCATTATGAAAAACATTTTCCTCTTTGCCATAGTATTGCTGGTTATTGTGTCCTGTACGTCAAAACCAAAGGATACACTCGTAACTATTTCAACTTCCTACGGCGATATTGTTGTAAAACTATACGACAGTACCACAAAGCACAAGCAGAATTTTATAAACCTGGCTGAAGCTGGTTATCTGGATGGGACCTTGTTTCACCGTGTGATCGAAAAATTCATGATACAGGGTGGTGATCCGACTTCGCGAAATGCAAAACCAGGTATTTTGTTAGGCGATGGCGATACCAATTACACCATACCTTTCGAGTATGTGCCTTCCTATCTGCATAAACGTGGAGCCTTTGCCGCTGCCCGCGAAAACGACGACGAAAATCCGTTGAAAGCTTCCTCGGCATCACAGTTTTACATTGTGCAAGGCAAAGTTTTTAATAACTACGAACTCGATGCCGTTGAACTTAAAGTGGAACGCCGTACGAAGCAATACATTATGATGGATCTGCTGAAAAAGGAAGGCAAAGAAGACGAACTGAAAGCTTTTCGAAAAATGGTCGATAGTCGCGATACAGCTAATATCCGCCTGGTGATCGAAAAATACCATAATGCTGTCGAAGCACAGTATATGCGTACAAAACCCTATAAAATTACAGAGGAGCAGCGCCGCGTTTATACTACTGTTGGCGGAACGCCTCACCTCGACGGCGCTTACAATGTTTTTGGCGAAGTTGTGAGTGGCATGGAAATTGTAGATCAGATTGCAGCCGTTAAGACTGACACAAACGACCGACCTGTGATAGATATTCCGATGACCTTTAAAATCAAAAAGTAAAGTTCCAAATCCCAAGTTCCAAAACCCAAATTCCAAAATTGTACCTCGTAAATTCAAATCCCAGTTCCACATCTAACATCTAACATTCCACATTCCACATCCCTCATCTTGCTTCACACTCCTCACAAAATAAATATCTAATAAAACCGTTTACACACAAATAAAACCAAAACAAGTATGAAACGTTCAATCTTTTTAACATTAACACTTACATTCCTTTTTATGATGGAACTCGACGCTCAGAAAATGACCAAAGTGCTCATACACACCGATATGGGTGATATTAAAGTTGCTCTTTATAACGATACGCCAAAGCACCGCGACAATTTCGTAAAACTTGCCAAAGAAGGATTTTACAACGGATCGCCATTTCATCGCGTTATTAAAGGATTTATGGTACAGGGTGGAGGTGCTCCTGCCGGAAAAACTGAAGTAACTTACCGCGTTCCTGCCGAAATCCTTCCTAACCATTTCCATAAAAAAGGTGCGCTTGCCGCTGCTCGCATGGGCGACCAGGTAAATCCTAAAAAGGAATCGTCAGGCTCACAGTTTTACCTTGTACAGGGCGAAAAATATACTGATGCACAGCTAACACAGTTCGAAGCACAGATGGGCAAAAAATTCACTCCTGAGCAGCGTACAGCATACACAACCGTTGGCGGAACACCTCATCTTGATGCAGGTTATACCGTTTTTGGCGAAGTAATCGAAGGCATGGATGTGATTGATAAAATTGCAGCCGTTCAAACCGGTGCCGGCGATAAACCTGTTAAAGAAATTAAAATGACAATGAAAGTAATGTAGTTTAAATCTTTCAATGAAGAAAAGGATCCGGTGATTAATTCCCGGGTCCTTTTTTGCTTTATAACAGAGGTTTTTTTGATTCCCAATCATTATGCCAGATGAAGTGAGAAAATAAAAAACTTTTCCCGACCTTTGCACCAAGGTACTTTTAAGTGCCCGATTTAAGATTGAAAAGTGTATGAAAGACAAAATCAACCAGTTACTCGAAGAAGTAAAGCAGTTTAATGCCGATAGTGCCGACCAGCTCGAGCAGTTCCGTATTCGTTTCCTGGGCCGCAAAGGCCTTTTACAGGATATGTTCGATGCGTTTAAAGAACTCCCCGGCGATCAGAAACGTGATGTAGGTCAGTTACTTAACGTGTTAAAAAATGCTGCACAGGATAAAGTAACTCTTCTGAAAGAGTCATTCGAAGGCAATGCTTCTGCTGAAGTTTCGTATGACGATCTCACCAGGCCGGTTGGTTTCCGCGAACCCGGCACACGCCATCCGCTTTCCATCGTTCGTAACGAAATGATCAGTATTTTCACCCGTCTGGGTTTTACTGTTAATGAAGGACCCGAAATTGAAGACGACTGGCATAATTTCTCGGCGCTTAATTTCCCGCCCGAACATCCGGCCCGCGATATGCAGGATACTTTCTTTATCGAAAAAGACCCTGATATAGCGCTCCGTACGCATACTTCGAGTGTTCAGATCCGTGTGATGGAAAATACGAAACCACCTATCCGTGCAATTTTCCCCGGAAGGGTTTTCCGCAACGAGGCCATCTCGGCGCGCGCACATTGTTTTTTCCACCAGATCGAAGGATTGTATATCGACCGCAATGTTTCATTCGCGGATTTAAAGCAGACTTTACTCTATTTCTCCCGCGAAATGTTCGCACCCGACACGCAAATCAGGCTTCGCCCATCCTATTTTCCTTTCACTGAGCCATCAGCTGAAATGGATATCTCTTGCAACCTTTGCGGAGGTAAAGGCTGCGGTTTTTGCAAATATACCGGCTGGGTCGAAATATTGGGTTGCGGAATGGTTGATCCTGCCGTACTCGAAAACTGCGGCATCGACAGCAAGGAATATTCCGGTTATGCTTTCGGAATGGGCATTGAGCGTATTACCAACCTCAAGTTCCAGGTAAAAGATTTGCGAATGTTCAGCGAAAATGATCTGCGTTTTCTCAAACAGTTTGAGTCGGCCGGGTAGTTTTACCTAAATTATATTTTACTTGCAATCAGGTTATTGAATAATAATCCTGAAATTTTGGATTTGATTACTTCCAAGTAACTGAAGTAAATATATTCCGGCAGGTAAATTGTTCCGGTAAAGTGTAAATTCCACATTCTGAATTTTTTCTTGTTGCACCAATAATCCGGCAGAGTTGTACAAATTAAAGCCGGTAAACTCATCTGTAGTGCTACCGGTGTTAATAACTGCAGATTCGCGCATTGGGTTACTCTTGATTATCACTTTGCCTCCCGAACTATACTCTTTAATGCGTGTCATTGTTGTATCGAGGTAACAACTGTTATATTCCGGGTTCGTGTACAAATTTCCTGTTGTATCACTAACACAAAGCAATAATGTTTCTGCTCCATATTGCATGCACCAGCGGATGGGATTGAACGGGCTTTGTAAACTGCCAATTCCTTCAACCCATACTTCCGGGGGATCGTCGAAATGAATCCGCTTTCGGAAGGAGCTGCCAACCATAATCGAATCAACACTTATTACATGTGCATAGCTGGAGGTATAATAAACTGAATCCACATAAACTGAATCACCGACAGTTAGAGAGAAGTCATAGAAAAGTTCTTCAACCTCAGAATATATTTCGGATTTATAAACCTTCATATTTTCTTCCCGGTAGCCATACCAGAAATCTTCATTCCAATTCCCAAGTTCCGGGTCCGAATTGGTTCCATATAGTATTTCATAGGTTTTACCGTTCCACGAAGTTGTATCATTCATAAACTGAAACGAATTAGTTGTAATTGTTCTATGACCCGGAATAGGGAAATAATACAAAATATTTGCCACCGACCACACTTTATAATTTTCAATAAACGGGATATAAGGTTGAGCTTTAACAGTAATGAATGTTAATAACGTAAAAACGGCTGATAGAAAGAGTATTTTCATAATTCCGGGATTAATTTAAATAGTTGATGAATATATTGTTGCTTGTAAATGGGTAAACAGTAACATGCGTTTTACATGGATATAAAGATAGTGTTTTTCATAAAAGACAGATATTAAAATATTTGTAATAAAATAATTTTCTGATTTAAGGTTTTCATTTCTTCGATTTTACCAAACAAACGGTATAACCCTTTTTGTTTTAGCCATATACGCTTTATAACCGGGATGATGGTTACATAAGAGTGATTCCTCAAAAATCATTTTTATTATAAGCCCTGCAACCAGCACTATGCTAATGATCAGTTTCTTATAATCGAACTGTCCGGCCAGCAATGCAAATGCAAAAATGAAAATTGAGGTGTACATCGGGTGCCGTATCACTTTGTAGGGGCCGCCGGTAACCAGCACTCCTTTATCGACGGGAGTAGGAACCACGTTAAAATTGCCAATTCTCATCACAGCCATGGCCCAGAAAGCAAGGAAACCCGAAATTGCCATCAGAATGAAAACCCACCAGGCGAGTGTAAGCCAGTCTGTAGCAATCGCCAACAGGACAATGCAGCCAAATTGTATAGTAACAAGTATTTTCCCTTTCATTGTTCCTCGGCTGAAGGCATAAATCGTTTTTCATTTTCCGATTTAACTCGTTTAAGGTCAGTTAAATGTAACTCAAGATCCTGAAGGATGGGACCAAATATTTTACCAGGTTCCTGGTTGATACCGGCAGCCAGTTGAACCCCGCTTATCGATTTAATCTGAGCTATTAATAGTTTTATTTTATCCGCAGGAATAGCTCCGTAAATTACAAGGAAAAACCCGAATTGTTTATGTGATGGCAAAACATACAGTCCTTCGTTGTTGTTACTCAGCAGCGAAAATGTACTTCTGAAATCTTCATCCAAGCAGTGGAAAAACTTATAAGTCCGAAGGCTGTCAGTTTTTTCGGAATATACAGGCAGATCATCTTCCCTTATCAGTTTGAGCCATGTTTGACTGTTTATAAAATGCACCAACTGAATAACCGGCATAGTTGTAGCAATACCAATAAATGCGTCAGCCGGTTCAAAAGTAGGATCGATGCGCAATTTGATGGCCATTTTATTCAGGGTTTGGGATTAGGGTTTAATAGGAGAATGCGAATGAAAATAATTACGCATATTCCAGTTTCAATGTATTCGTTTGTCCAGCCACATAAATCGGAGTACTGGCAACTTTAATCAGCAGGTCACCTTTCTTTATGCGCCCCTCGGCAATAAGTTGTTCAGTAATGGTTTTAAAAGTTTTGCTGGTCGAAGTTACTATTTTATCAAAATAAAACCCTTTGATTCCCCAAACCAGGTTTAGTTTACAAAGCAAATGACGGTTTCCTGTGAAAATAAAGATATCCTGCTTCGGCCGCTGACTGCTGATGCGCTGCGCGGAATAGCCTGTAATTGTCATAGCGATTATAGCCCTGGCATTCGATTCGGCAGCAAGATTGCAGGCTGCTGAAAGCACCGAATCCGAAATAACCCTTTCTTTATCAGCACAGTTAGCAATATGAGGTTTATTGTATAATTCTTCTGTCTGCTCTACCTCCCAGATGATTTTTTGCATGGTTTCAACCACTTCCTCAGGGTACAACCCAACAGAAGTTTCACCGCTCAGCATAACTGCATCGGCACCGTCAAGTACCGAGTTGGCAACATCGTTCACCTCGGCACGCGTTGGCCTGATGTTGGTTATCATACCTTCCATCATTTGGGTGGCAACAATAATTGGTTTCGAAAGCTGATTACACTTGCGTATAAGTGATTTCTGCACCAGCGGCACTTCCTGAAGCGGAAGTTCAACACCCAGGTCTCCACGGGCAACCATAATAGCATCCGCCTCAGCAATAATCTCATCCATGTTTTTCACAGCATCAGGTTTTTCCATTTTTGCTATGATACCGGGAAGATTCTCTGTAATTCCGAATTCTTTTATTGTCGATTTGAGATGCCGGATATCTTCGGCTTTTCGCACAAACGACAGTGCGATCCAGTTAAGCTTATGTTCCAGGATAAAGGCGAGATCGCGCTTGTCCTTTTCGGTTAGCGAAGGCAGCGAAACAGCGGTGTTCGGCAGATTTACCCCTTTTTTACCCGATAAAATTCCGCCATGTACCACTATAGCCCTTACGGTATCAATACCATTTGTCGAAAGAACCCGGAAGAGAAGTTTACCGTCATCAAGAAGCAGGTCTTCGCCGGGTTTCACGTCACGGGCAAACTCAGGATAAGTGATGTAGAGACTGTCGGTAGTGCAAAGCGATTCGTGGGTAGTGAATACCAGTTCATGACCATCAACCATCATAGCTTCCTTGTTTTCGAAAGCGCCGATGCGGATTTTAGGTCCCTGCAGGTCGCCAAGCAAAGCTATGTGAGTCCCAAGTTCTTCGTTCAGTGAACGTACATGCTCAATTACTGCCAGGTGATCGGTATAATTTCCGTGAGAAAAATTTAACCTGAAAACATCCACTCCGGCTTTTATCAGCTTCTTTAACATCTCACGGCTCGAACATGCCGGACCAACAGTAGCAACTATTTTTGTTTTCATAGGTATGAGGCTTTTTGAATTTGCCAGTTCATTTTAATTATTTCAATGAAATTCAAGAAGGATCATGTGTCCCCACGCCGTGACAGCCCCGTCGCCTTGTCGCCCCTCGCCCTGTCGCCTCTCTCACTATCTCCGCTTTGAAAAACTGACCAAGACTCAAGCTTCCTGATTTCTGACCGAATCTTTAATTTCGATATACAACGTTCCGATTTCCGGAATTTCTTTCTTCAGCGCCAGCTTCAGTTTTTCAATCATATCTTCTGCATCTGAGCCTTTCATCTCATCGTTTATATCAACCGATAACAATACCAGGTATTTACTGTCACCCATAACCATGGTCTGCAAACGGTTTATGTGCTTGATTTGTTTGAATTTATGCACAATATTCCGAATTGCTTGCCGGCTTTCGCGAGGCATGCTTTCGCCAACTATCAGGTTTTTAACTTCGGCAATAAGCAGAATAGAAACAGCGAGAAGCAAAATACCGACCGTTATACTGCCTATGGCATCAAAAACCGGGTGAACCAGCCATGCCAGTGTTGTGGAAATAAGTACAACAATAAGTCCGGCCATAGCAGCGGAATCTTCAAGTACAACAACTATAAGACTAACATGCGTTGATGCCCGCACTGCTTTAAAAAATGGAAGTTTAGTGGTTTTCCTGAATTCCGAAAAAGCTACCTGGAATGATTTGGCTTCAATCAGGATTGAACTGATCAGAACGGCAAAAATCCAATAAACACTTGTAAGTTCTTCCGGATGCATTACTTTATGAATGCCTTCATAAATAGAAAATAACGCACCGACAAAAAACAATAATACCGCAACCATCAGCGACCAGAAAAATACCTCGTTCGAATATCCGAAGCTATGCATTTCGTTAGCTGATTTTTTGGCCCTTTTATGGCCAACAAGCAATAATACCTGGTTAAAACTGTCGGCGGTTGAATGTATCGACTCGGCAAGCATAGCTGCACTGCCTGTTATAAAAGCTACAATGTATTTGATAATGGCGATAAGCAGGTTTCCAGCCAGTGCAAAAATAATTGCTTTGTTTGATCCGTGAGCGCTCATGTATAGATGATTCAGAAATAAGAAGTTACGGGTGGGAAGTAAACTTTCCATTACAAAAATAGCTTTTTCCTGAAATTTCTTTACCTAACTCCGGGAAACTGCTGATTAATCAATAGATATTTTTTCGCTTTCAAGCTGCAGCAATGCTTTCATTGCAGCGTCCTGCTCAGCTCCTTTTATTGAGTAATCGCGGCCTTTGCCCAGTGATAACTTATCGATAAGCACATCAACCACATACTGTTTATTGTAGCCATGCCCGACTTCGTTGAGTGTTACAAATTCGACCGAATGTTTTTCGCGCTGTGCCCATTCAATAATACGGCTTTTGTAATTGGTATTATTGTTTTCGAGTTCCTGCAGGTCGAAATGCTGCTTGATAACTTTTTCGATAACGATCTGCCGGGTAAAATTATACCCTTTATCAAGGTAAATGGCACCGATTAGGGCTTCAAAAGCATCGCCCTTCATTGAGCGATACACGTTGTTATTATCGGTATTAACCGTTATAAGTGTATCAATTCCCAGTTTCTGCGAAAGTTTGTTAAGTTGTGCCCGGCTTACAATGCGCGAACGCATCTCCGTGAGGAAACCTTCGTCTTTGTAAGGAAACATTTTGAAGAGGTGGTCGGCAACTATAGCGCTGAGAATAGCGTCGCCGAGATATTCGAGTCTTTCGTTGCTTACGCGGTTGCCGTTATTAAGCTCAATGGCTTGTGATTTGTGACGGAATGCCAGTTTATACAAAAAAATATTTCCGGGATAATACCCGAAAATATTTTTAAGTGCTACAAATAATTGCTTGTCTTCGGAAAGGAAGACCCTTATAGGTTTAATGACGTCGAAAGTCAAAACTATTGAACGAATTTTTTGAAAATAAGCGTTGCATTATGGCCACCGAATCCAAAAGTGTTACTCAGAGCTGTGTTAACAGTGGTATGCAAAGCTTTATTAAATACGTAGGTTAGAGATTGATCTACCTCAGGATCATCTGTAAAGTGATTGATCGTAGGCGGTATGATATCGTGCTGTACGGCAAAAATGGAAGCCATAGCTTCAACAGCTCCTGCAGCACCCAACAAGTGTCCTGTCATGGATTTAGTCGAATTAACGTACACTTTCGATGAGTGTTCGCCAAATAACTTAGCCAGTGCTGTTGTTTCAGCTATATCCCCAAGAGGGGTTGACGTACCGTGAGTATTAACGTGATCAATATCATTTACTGTCATGCCTGCATCGAGAATGGCTGATCTCATTGAATTAAGCGCACCTAATCCTTCGGGATGCGGAGCAGTAATGTGATAGGCATCAGCACTCATTCCTGCACCGGCAACTTCGGCGTAAATTTTTGCGCCACGGGCAAGTGCATGTTCCAGATCTTCAAATATCAGAGCTGCACCTCCTTCACCGATAACAAATCCATCGCGGTCTTTATCGAACGGACGCGAAGCTGTCAAAGGATCATCGTTACGTGTTGACATGGCATGCATGGCATTAAAACCACCAACACCGGCAATGTTAATTGCTGCTTCGGATCCACCGGTAACAAATGCATCTGCCATACCCAAACGGATATAATTGTATGCATCAATTAGTGCGTTGGCTGAAGAAGCACAAGCTGAAACAGTAGCAAAATTGGGTCCTCTGAATCCGTAACGGATTGAGATTTGCCCTGCTGCAATGTCAGCTATCATTTTCGGGATCATAAGCGGACTGAAGCGTGGTGTTCCATCGCCTGCTGCAAAACTCGAAATCTCATCAAATATGGTAGTCATCCCACCAATTCCTGATGCCCAGATGACGCCGATACGGTCCGGATTCAGCGTTTCACTGTCCAGGCCTGAATCTTTAACTGCTTCATCAGCGCATACCATCCCAAAAAGAGTGAACGGATCAAATTTCCGAACCTCCTTGCGATCGAAGAAATTTAACGGATCGAAATTTTTGACCTCGCATGCAAACTGCGTTTTGAACTTGCTGGAATCAAAACGTGTGATCGGGCCAGCACCACTAACCCCATTAGTCAAGCCACTCAGGTATTCAGGAGCTGTATTGCCTAATGGAGTTAGAGCGCCAAGGCCGGTAACTACTACTCGCCTTAACTTCATCGAATGAGTTTTACTTATTTTGCGTTGCTTTCTAGGTAAGTGATAGCATCACCTACTGTACTGATTTTTTCAGCCTGATCATCAGGAATAGCAATGTTGAATTCTTTTTCGAATTCCATGATCAGTTCAACGGTGTCCAATGAATCGGCACCCAGGTCGTTGGTGAAACTTGCTGCAGGGTTTACTTCTTTTTCGTCTACTCCCAGCTTATCAACGATGATAGCTTTTACTCTTGTTGCAATGTCGGACATTGTTGTACGCTTTAATTGGTTTTTAGGCTGCAAAGAAATAACAAAATACTTGATAAAACAATAATTCGGAATATTATTTTAGCGTTGATGCGTTTAAGTGATTGAAAAAGAATCGAATAGTATTGATTGTATGAGTTGTTACATGATTCATCAACTTACAGATATTCCTTTTTTTATCCCATTTGTTGCACTGATTAGAGATTATGTCGGGAGGATTTCGTTATTTTGATGCTGATAAATCATGCCGGAATATTGTTCGGTTTCAATTCCCTGAAATAACCAAATGAACTTTTCATACAATTGCAGACTTTCAATGAAAACTTGTCCCCGGTTGGCAATATTCGCTTCCGGCAGTGGCAGCAATGCGCAGCGGTTAGCTGAGTATTTTGCCGGCTCAGGCATAGCAGAGGTGTCAGTAATATATTGCAATAATCCGGATGCCTTTGTTCTGGAAAGGGCCAGATTGTTTGGCATTCCTGCGGTTTTAATTGAAAGAGAGAAGTTTTATAAAGATACTGCTGTACTTGATGATTTGAAAAACCGGGAGATCGACTGGATAATTCTGGCAGGATTTCTTTGGTTAGTTCCCGATTATATTTTAAATGTATTTGCCCGCAAGGTTATTAATATTCATCCTGCTCTTCTTCCGGCTTATGGCGGGAAGGGAATGTACGGCATGAAAGTACATGAAGCAGTTATTGCTTCGGGGGATAAACAGAGCGGAATTACCATTCATCATGTAAATGAACACTACGACGAGGGTGATATAATTTTTCAGGCTACCTGCCAGGTTTTACCTGATGATAAGGCAGATATGCTTGCGGCAAAAATCCATGAACTGGAATATGAGAACTTTCCGGTTGTAATTGCTAAGTTAGTTGCCGGGAAGGTTAATAGTTAAAAAGAAAATGGGAAACAGTCCGCTAAACTATTTCCCATTTATTATTTACCTTTCACTATTTTCAGACATATTCTTTCACCTCAACTTCACCTTTCAGCACCATAAGGCCGTTAAAGGCTAATGCCCGCATTTCATCCTCACCGGGATAAATATAAACCGGTGCAAATTTATACACTCTTTCGATGATCAGATTAGTGATCCATTTGCTATGAGCTACTCCGCCTGTAAGTAAAATTGCATCCACTTCACCCTTGAGCACAGGCACCATTGATCCTATTGATTTGGCAACCTGGTAAGCCATGGCTTCCAGAATAAATTTTGCTTTTTCATCTCCGTTCTGGGCATTTTGTTCGGCTTCATAAGCACTGTTGGTGCCCAGGTGAGCTACTATTCCGCCGTTCCCGACTACCATTTTGGTGACTTCCTTTTCGGTGTATTGTCCGCTGAAGCAAAAACGCACAAGGTCGCCGGTTGGTAAAGTGCCGCTGCGTTCAGGTGAAAACGGGCCTTCGCCGTCGAGGCCCTGGTTTACATCTATCACTCTTCCTTTGTAATGAGCACCGGTAGTAATTCCTCCGCCCATATGAACCACGATAAGGTTGAGGTCTTCGTAGCGTTTCATGATGCTTTTTGCATGTTGCCTGGCGATAGCTTTCTGGTTCAACGCATGAAAAATAGAAATACGTTTAAACAACGGATGTCCTGCTACGCGGGCGATTTCGTCGAGTTCGTCAACAACAACAGGGTCGGCAATATAGGCTTTGGCATTGGGTAATGAGCGCGCAATATCATCAGCTATTAAACCGCCCAGGTTACTGGCATGTTCTTTTATCGGATGTTCATGCAAATCGAGCTTCATAGCCTCATTCACCAGGTAAACACCTGAGGAAATAGGTTTCAGCATACCACCGCGGCCAACAACAGCCTGGATTTTATCAAGTTGAATATCAGCTTCTTCCAGCTCTTTATAAATAATCTCTTTACGGAAATGAAACTGGTCGGCAACGTGCTCAAACTGTGCTATTTCTTCGCTGGGATGCGTTATATTCTTCACAAAAATCGGGTTCATGTTCTGATAAACCGCAATTTTTGTTGAAGTGGATCCCGGATTGATAGCCAGTATGCGAAAGTCTTCCATAGTTTTTGGTTAGTTAACGGTTAATGGGAAATGGCAAATAGTCGTATTTGAAATCATCAATATAACGGTTGTTGTTTTTACTATTTTCTATTAACCATTTTCTATCAACTTCTTACTTACATGCTAAGCCATCAAAGCAGCAAGAGCAATTGAATAGGTTTTAGTGAGAGCACTGTCGCCGCGTGAAGTCAATACGCAAGGTACGCGTGCACCGGCTACGTATGCAGCTAATTCAGCTCCGGCTAATTTGGTTCCGCCTTTGAAGAATACATTTCCTGATTCGATATTCGGGAACAAAAGGCAGTCAGCATCACCTGCAACCGGACCTGTAATTTTCTTTATCTGAACTGATTCCATATCGATTGCTGCATCAAGCGACAGAGGTCCATCAACCACGCAACCTGCAATTTGTCCGCGGTCGCTCATTTTTGCAAGTATGGCGCCATCAACACATGCAGGCATTCCGGCAAGCATTTGTTCGGTGGCAGCAATAACGGCTACTTTTGGTTTTTCTACACCGGTAGCTTTCGAAACTTTTACCAGGTAATCGACCATTTTAATTTTTTGTTTCAGGTCGGGCTGCGGAATAATGGCTACATCGGCAATAGTAAGCAGTTTGTGGTATGCAGGGAATTCCATAACAGTAACATGCGAAAGAACAGCTCCTTCGTTGGTAATACCTGCGACTTTATTTAAAATGGCACGCATGTATTTATCGGTACTCAGCGATCCTTTCATCAAAAGGTTGGCTTTTCCTTCGTTGATAAGCTGAACGGCAAGGGTGGCTGCTTTTGCTTCATTAGGCTCATGAAGGATTTCGAATTTGGACGCATCCATTTGATGATCCGCACATATTTTTTCAATAGTTGCTTTGTCACCGGTGAGGGTAGCGTCAACTATTCCTTTTTCAACAGCCGAGTAAACAGCTTCGATGGTGTGTGCATCATTTGCGTACGCAACTGACAGGCGTTTTTTTGATTTGCTCTTCAGCAAATCAAACATTTGATCTAATTTTGTAATGGCCATATGCCCTCCTGAGATTATGTATTGTTAATGTGATAACACGTAAAAGAATAAAAATTCCAATTTTTTAGGGCTGCAAAATTAGTTATTTTTCAGTCACTTCCGATAGATAACTTATAGTTTTATTGCTATTTAGAATATATATAAGTAAGGGGAATTTATCCGTGAATGGAAAAGTTACAAGATTGATGAGATTGAAAGGATTGATGAGATTGAGGCCGGAATATCAGAACCTGAATCCGGGGAAGAAAGTTTGATGATTGATGAGATTGAAAGGATTGATGAGATTGATAGCGGAATACCAGAACTTGAATCCGGATTAGAGCGTTTTACTATTCGGGATTTTCTCAATACGTCGGCTCTTTCGCTGCACCCTGCAGATTAATTTGCGTAATAATCAATCATTCTCTGAATCGCTTCTGAACATACTGGACAGAATTTATCACCTTTAAACGAACGCATCAGGCAATCGGGTGTTGGACGGTACAGTCCTTTTGCTACGTATCCGGCTCCTTCGTAAACACCCAATTGCAAAGCATAGGTGTTTTTATCGAGTGGTGTGGGCACAGGCGTATTGGCCGGTAGCATATGCTGCCACTTGTTTTCGAACTTTACCAGGTTGGTAATGTTGGGTTCCCAGGGTTCGACGTTAAGAGGGTACATATCGTTGAAAGCAGTTGAGCCATCATCGTATTCGTCGCCTAAAGCGGCAAATCCATGCCCGAATTCGTGAACGAAAATTTTTGCCGCCGAGGCATTACTGTTCACCGAAGTGCTGTAGAAATTGTAAATGGCACCACCGCCGTATTTGGTAGAGTTTACAAGAATATAAATTTGTTCGTAAGGCGCGTTGGCAGCCAGATTACGTACGCTTCTAAAATCGGATGTCATCAGGTACCTTTCGCTATCGAAAGTATAAAATGAACTGTTCATGATGGTGTTTTTCCAGGTATTATCGCCCGGAATATCGGTACCGCTTTCGGCTGAAGGCGCCAACACTGCCCGGATATTAAATTTGTCGCGGTTTTGTGCAAAAGGGTCAAATTTAAAAAGTTCAGCGGCAAATTTGTCGCAGTCAGCTTTGAACTTATCCATCTCGGCTGCAGTATAGCCTTCGGGCAAAATAACCACATCAATTTTTGTAGCCGGATCGCCGGATATAAGTGCATCATACACAGGAAAAACCATTTGTCTTTCGTCCGAAATAAAGTAATTTTTTACTTCAACGGTGTATTCATATTTCTTTTCAAAAATCCCCATGAAATTACGGCTGAGAATTTCGATCCGTACATCCTTCTTAGGAAAAGGCATCACAACTGTTTCGGTAAACGTGCGGGTAGTTTTTTTAGCTTCATCAGTAAACTGCCATTCGTTAAACAGGGTGCAGTATCCGCGGCTGTAAATCAGAGTGTTGGATTGAACATCAAAAACATTGAAATAATACTCCCCGTAATTCAGCGTATCGATCAGGTTAATATGCGATCCTCCCCAATATGGTTCCGATTTAACCTGGTCGAGCGAATAAATCTCACTGGACGAATTACCGGTATGGTAATAATCGACCCGCAGTGTTTTGTTCATAAACCATTCGTCGAAAGAAGCGGATGCCTGCAGGGTTGCAGCTATCAGTATGAAAAGAAGGATCAGGTTTTTCATTGGACAGGATTATTTTATTTTACGCTTCAAAAGTATTAAATGTAATGGAATGAGCTATGATTTCTGAATCAAATCCGAAAGTATCTGTAATCTAATATAAAACTACTATTTTCGCCTCTGTTTTTGTGTCAATCAGGCAACAAATTCCGATCAAAAAATGCTTAAACAAATCCCTATGCCCGATTGTTTTAGTATAAAATGAAGTAGTTCGTTAAAAATTAAAAAAGAAGAGTAACATAATGTCAGTAACTGATAAAACCCAAAAAAACACTGAAGAGCGATGGGTTAAAATAATAGCTCCATACCGTAACGGGGACAATTTACATAGCTGGTGGCAGATTATCAATACGTTTGTACCTTACGCTGCCTTATGGGTGCTGATGGTTATCAGTCTAAATTATAATTATTGGATTACCTTACCCTTAATACTTCTGGCTTCCGGTTTCCTGGTACGGTTGTTTATTATTTTTCACGATTGCGGACATGGTTCCTTTTTCAATTCGAAACAGCTGAGCGAGATTGTAGGGTATATATTCGGCGTACTTGCTTTCACACCTTATCACCGATGGCATCATTCGCACCTGATACATCACCGTACCGTTGGAAATCTGGATAAACGCGGTTTAGGCGATGTATGGACACTAACGGTTGACGAATATCTTGCTTTACCTAAACGTAAACAGCTTGCGTACCGTATTTTCCGGAATCCGTTTATTATGTTCGGACTGGGAGCGGCCCTGCTTTTCCTTGTCGGAAACCGGTTTACCCGGAAGGGCTTTTCGAAAAAAGAGAAAATGAGTGTTTATGCAACTAATATTGGTATTGCAGTGCTTGCAACCACACTCAGCCTTACCATTGGCTGGAAGGCTTATCTGCTCATACAACTTCCGGTAATGTATTTCGCGGCTATTGGTGGAGTTTATCTTTTTTACCTGCAGCACCAGTTCGACGGAACACATTGGTATAATGATGACGAATGGGATTTTAAAACCGTGGCGCTTCACGGGAGTTCCTATTATAAACTGCCGAAAATTCTGCAATGGTTTTCGGGAAATATCGGGTTTCACCATGTGCATCACCTGAGCTCGAAAATACCGAATTACAGGTTGGAGAAATGCCATAATGAAAATGAGATTTTCAATTCGATCAAACCGATAGAATTCCTTCAGGGGTTTAAATATGTAAACCTGAAATTATGGGATGCAAAGGCAGGGCGGTTAATACGGTTTAAAGATTTAAAAATGGTGTGACGTTGAGACGCGCGATCGCGCGTCTCATCTTCTATTATTCCCAATAGTAGATTTTGATTGTTTATTTGCATTTTCAATAGAAAGCTGTGATAACAAAATCCAGCCTGGCGAAGTGTGATCGCTCATCAATGCTCGTTCAGGGAAATTTAAACGGATGAAGGATTGTTTATACCGACTTATTTATATCTTTATCCCCTCTATCTGAATGTTAAAATCCTGCTGTTTATGAAAAAAATATCCTTCCTTTTCCTGCTTGTTTGTTTGTCGGTTTCGGCTGCTTTTGCCGGTCCTTACGACGATCTGATTAAAAAAGCAGGTGATAAAAAATCGTTTCCGGGCTCGAATGTGCTGGTGATTTTCGACAGTACCCGTGTCGAAATGATGGAAACCGGGCTTAGCCACAATTACATTCACAGGCTTTACAAAGTGCTTACTCCCGAAGGAGCAAAAACTTTATCAGTAATAAAATTCGATTACGATCCGCTATCTGCATGGTCCGAAATACGGAGCGTAACCATTTATCGTGCCGATGGATCTAAGACTGCAGTTGATACCGCCAAAGTACTCGATTATCCTCAACCTGCTCGGGCCATTTACTGGGGAGCGCGTGAGAAAATGATTGAAGTTGGTCGTCTCGAACCTGGCGATGCCGTGGAGGTTCATTTGTATCGCAAAGGATTTACATACGCCTTGCTCACAAGCCAAAGCGATGACGAAAGGTATATTCCGCCAATGAAGGGTCATTTTTATGATATCGTTCCGTTTTATGGCAGTGATCCGGTTCTTTTAAAAGTTTACCAGATCAGTGTGCCTGATACCAAGATGTTGCAGTTCGAAGTTTATAACGGCGAAGTTTCGTCAAAAATGTGGCGTAAAGGCGACAGGCTGGTTTACACTTTTGCAAAAAAAGATATGTTGCCTTTTAAAGCCGAGCCCCGCTCAGTGGACCCATCAGATATTGCGCCTAAATTATTAATGAGCACCAGCCCCGACTGGCAGTCGAAAAGCACCTGGTTTTATGGCGTAAACGAAGATTATAAAAGTTTTGAAGCCAATGATGATATCCGCAAAAAAGTAAATGAATTACTTCGTAATGCCCGTACCGAGCTTGATTCGGTTACCATCCTCACACACTGGGCCGGGGATGAAATCCGCTATTCGGGAATAAGCATGGGTGTTGGCGAAGGTTACACCTTGCACTCCGGCGAAATGAATTTTACCGACCGATGCGGCGTGTGTAAAGATAAAGCCGGAATGCTTATTACCATGCTCAGGGCTGCCGGTTTCGAAGCATACCCGGCTATGACAATGGCCGGTTCGCGTATCGATTACATTCCTGCCGACCAGTTTAACCATTGTGTTACAGTTGTGAAAAGCAAAGCCGACGGGAAATATCATCTTCTTGACCCAACCTGGGTGCCTTTTGTCCGCGAACTCTGGTCGAGTGCCGAGCAGCAGCAGAATTACCTTATGGGTGTTCCCGAAGGTGCTGATCTGGCTGAAACGCCTATTTCAAATCCCTCGAACCATTACCTGCGGATGAGCGGAATGACTAATATTTCAGCCGATGGAACCCTCGAAGGCGAATACAATGTTATGGCCGAAGGGCAGACTGATGCAGCAGTGCGTGGTATGTTTACCCGCGCTTATATGGCCGACTGGGTTGCAAATGTTGAGAAAGAAGTTTTGCGTATTTCGCCCCTGGCTCAATTGGTAAAAGTTACTTACGACGATCCTTATAATTATTTAGCAGGACCGATACAGATGCATTTCCGTATCCGGATTCCTGATTATGCAACGGTTGCCGGAGATGAACTTATTTTTTCACCTTTCCTGGCAAAAGGATTTATGAAACGTGCCATGCCTCATACCTCATTCGATACCGGTCTGAAAAACCGTAACTATCCATTCCGCGACCGTACTTCACATACCGTTGAAATCACCGAAAAAATTACCCTTCCGGGTATCAAAGAAATTGTTTATTCACCGGCTCCTGCTTCGGGCGATGGGAGCGGAGCCCAGTTTTATGGCATCGTGAAAATGGAAGATAATGCACTCAAATTTGCATTTAATGCCACATATCCAAAACGAATTTACCAACCCGAAGACTGGGAATCATTCCGCAAGGCAGTGGAAGGTCAGGAAACTTTTTCGGCTGAACCGGTGATTGTTAAAGTGAGGTAGGAAATCGGGATTTACGAATGACGATTTACGAATGACAAGTTGAAGGAAATCAGTAAGATAAAAAAAAGTTTTACAGAACAACCCTACCTCGTAAATCATAATTAAATCAATGAGTTAAAACAAGTAACATAAAAATTATGATCAACAAGATATTCATCCTCACCGCAATTCTCTTTATCAGTCTTGCCTCCGGAGCCCAGGAAATAACATCCGATGCCGTTTACCAGGAACAGACTAAAGAGTTCACATTGAATAAAGATGGCAGCTGGACTTATCATTACAGCCATAAGCTGTTGATTAATTCCTATTTTGCGTTTCATAACCTGTATGGCGAGGATTTTATAATATATGATCCTGCTTTTCAGAAACTGAAAGTAAACCGTTCGGTTACTAACATGGTCGATGGCAAGCAGGTTGCTTCGCCCGCTAATGCGTACAATGAAGTGTTGCCCGGTTTTGCGGCCAATGTACCGGCATGGAACCGCCTGCGCGAGATGGTTGTAACCCACACTGCTCTCGAACGTGGCTCAGTCATTGATTTTGATTATACACTAACCTCTGCAAAAGGATACAGCCAGGCAATGATGGGCAACGAACAGCTTTTGATGAATTCGCCTGTAAAAAAACTTACGTTTAAAATTAATGTGCCTTCGGGAGCGAAAATTAACTTTGAACAATTTAATATTCCGGGAAAACCTACTGTAGTGAAATCGGGTGGAAACACTTCATATACCTGGACTCTCACGGATTTGCCTGCCGCTTTGCGCGAAGATTTCAGGCCACGCGAGCAGCAGAACAGACCGGTAATAGTTTTTGTTGCATCCAATAAAACAACGGATGCTTTGGCCGGATTCGCCTCACAGGAAGCTTTTAAATGCGAAATTACTCCTGAAGCAAAAGCAAAAGCTGCTGAAACTGTTTCCGGAATTGACAATCCTTTGCTCAAAACACTTAAGCTCCAGGAAATGGTTGCCAATGAACTGAATACCTGGCGGGTACCTTTACAAAATATCGGTTACGCCGTAAGGACTATTAATTCAATATGGCAAAGCAATGGCGGAACTGAAGCCGAAAAAGCAATACTTTTTACGGCAATGCTTCGGTCGCAGAATATTCAGGCTGAGCCTGTTGCCGTGGTTGCAGAACGATATTATTCCAAAAAAGTTTCGTCACCGGCATTGGTTGAGCGTTTCCTGGTGAAAGTAAGTATACAGGGAATGGATCCCATTTTTCTTTCACCTACTCAATCCGACCAGCAGGAATTAAGTTACACACTCGGTGGCAAAAGGCTTATTTCGCTTGTTCAGGGGAAATCACAGCCATCGGAAGTAATAGCGGAATCAAAAAACAGCCTGGCTCTTTCCGGAAACCTTCAGCTCAATGCTGATCTGAGTCTAAAAGGCAATATGAACCTTGAACTCGGCGGCCGCTTAAATCCCTGGCTGAAAATGCAAAAGGACACAGCTTCTGTTACTTCTATGCTTTCGGCAGCTACCGGCAAAAGTAAAATCACCAACATTGTTAAAGGTAAAACAGATGCCGACCTTTCGTCGTTCAGTTTCGGTATGGATGCAAATTCATATGCTGACGAAAAAGCAGGGCATGTTTTCCTGAAACTTCCGGCCATGGCAAGCGGATCGGACGGCTGGCATATGACTGAGCTGATAATCAAGCGTACCGAGCCGTTGGAAATACCTTTCCTGATAAACGAATCGTATGATATTTTTATCACACTACCCGAAGGAATGAACCTGGTTTCGCCTGAAGCAAAGCTTACTATGAATAACGAATTCGGGAGTATTGATGTTTCGATATCCACCGAAGGAAACCAACTTCATATCATAAGGAAAATCAATATTATAAAAACCTATGTTCCGGCAGAAAAGTACGAAACATTTAAAATGCTGATCAATAGCTGGAACAATAAAAAGTACAGGGAGGTTGTGCTGAAGAAAGACTGATAACCCTTGTTTTCAGAATCTTGCGAATTACTTTCGATTCCCTTTCAATCCATTTGCAGTAGCAGTAAAGGAGAATTCCATTTACCTGGTACTCTAAAGTTTATAATTGTTAATTCCGAAACTTTGCTTATGTTTGTTGTAAAGACAGGCAGATAAGTGATTTCATTTCCGAAAAATATAAAGTTAGTGGTTGTGGTAGTATTTTTACTGGCACAACACTTCTCTTTTTGCCAGGAAAAAGCCGTAGTCGATTCATTAATGCTTCAGTTAAAAGCAGCCGGAAGTGATTCGTCTAAAATATATACCAACATTGAGTTATCCCGCTTTTATTTAACTTCCGATTTATCAAAAGCCCTGGAGTATGCCGAAAATGCAGTTGAACTGGCTGAGAAAACGGAAAATTCAGAAATGCTATCTAAATCACTCAATAATATTGGCAACGTTTGTTTTAACCAGGGATTTTTCGAACTTGCGTTAACGCATTATTACCGGAACCTCGAAATCCAAAAGTCGCTTGGGAATGAAAAAGGAATAGCATCGGCACTTATCAATATAGGGGCCATAAGCCTGAATATGAGTAATTTTGAACAGGCAAAAGATAAATTCGCCGAGGCATTAAAAACATTTAAAGAACTTGAGCGCAAATTGGGGGCTAAAAAATACAGTGTCGAAATAATAACGATTTATAACAACCTGGGTATAGCCTGCCAGAATCTGAAAGAGTATAAACAAGCGGAAATTTATTACCAAACAGGCATTGATCTGGCACGAAAGGCTGTAGATAATACGAGCCTTCTGGCAAACCTGTTGAATAATATTGCCAGCCTACTCCTTAATCAAAATCAACCGGATGAAGCTTATGGGCCTATAAATGAAGCCCTTGATATCCGTTTACGGATTGGTGATAAAAATGGTCAGGCTCAGTCGTACCGCACATTTGCTGCTTATTATATTGAAAAAGGAAACCCGGATAAAACGCTCGAATACCTTTATAAAGGATATGACCTGGCACTGGCCATCGGCAATATTTCGCTGCAATCGTTCCTGGTGAACAAATTATTTATCGAGTACGACAAGATGGGTAAATCGGATTCGGCTTTAAAGTATCATATTATCCTTACTTCGCTCGAAGCCGAAATGAATAATCAGGAAACTCAGCGCGAGCTTACACGGATCGAACTTACAGCCCAGTTTAAAGAAAGGGAACAACTCAGGGAACTGGAACAAAAGAAAAAGGAAAACCGTTACCTGGTAGTTGGTATTGGGCTAATAGTTTCGATGGCTATTTTAGGTCTATTGTTTTTGCTGTCGCAAAACCGCTTGAAACGCATGAGGCTTCAAAAGGATATTATTGACCTGGCTTCGAAAAACCTTGCACTCGAAAAAGCTGCTCTCGAAAAAGAATTGGATCTGCGAAACAAGGAACTTACTACCAACGTGATGTACCTGGTGCAAAAAAACGAATACATCACTGATATCGCCGAACAGGTAATTTCCATAAAAAAATACATTCCCGAAAGCGACAGCCATGTAGTTGACAGGCTCATATACGATCTGAAATCGAACCGCGACGATAAAATCTGGAAGGAATTCGAAATACGGTTTCAGGAAGTACACCAGGATTTTTATTCGAGGCTCAATGAGCAGTTTCCTGATCTTACTCCCAACGAAAAAAAACTGGCTGCTTTTCTGCGGCTTAATATGACCACAAAAGATATTTCTGCAATAACTTTTCAATTGCCCGACAGTATAAAAACGGCTCGTTCGCGGCTGCGTAAAAAACTCGGATTGCCGCAGGAAGCCAATATTATTGCTTTTCTCGAGAGTATTTGATTCAGATTGGATGCTATATCAGATAGATTTTAAAATTGACATATATAAATGATTTACAGAATATTAGCGTGAATAGCATATTCAGATTTTAAATTTTATTTTCATTGTCCACCTTTTGTAACCCCTATTTTTCACGGTAAGTGATTGTTCGTAATTACTTTTGGTGCTGACTTATTTTTCTGCCCTCATGAAGCTATGCAAAAAGGAAAAAGAGCCACAGGTTCCTGAAGAGCACAATCTGTTCCTGCAACGCTTACGCGACGAAAATAACGCACTCATCAAACTTATCAAACAACTGGAGGAACGTGATTCTTCAAAATCGAAACCATCAGATAACCAAACTCAGGAAGGTTCAACCACAGGATAATACCGGTTTTTTGAAAAATCGGTTAAGTAAAATCTAATCATCATATAATTTGTTTCATTAAAAAACACAAACCAAAAATCAATAGCTATGAGAATTACTTTACTTTTTTCATTTTTGTTTGCCTCGTTATTTGTTGCAGGTCAGGCAATTGTTTCGCCCGACAGCACTTTTAACGGTACAGGCCGCAACATTTTTTCAGTTGGTGGAACGCTTGATTTTGGCGACAACATCGCCCTTCAGCCTGATGGCAAAATAATAATGACAGGTGCCAGTATGAACCTTGGCGGTACCGTTAGCCTTGGAGTGGCCCGTTTAAATGCCAATGGAAGTTTCGACAATACCTTTGGAACTGCAGGCGTTTCTCTGGTTGATCTGGGTGGAATGCCATCACAGGGAGGGTTTGAACCTGAAATAGTGATTCAGCCCGACGGTAAAATCCTTATTTGCGGATACGGATGGAATGCATCCGATGACGATATGTTTGTTTGCCGCCTATTACCCGGAGGAAGTCTTGATCCTGCTTTCGGAACAGGAGGAATAGTGTATGCCAACCTGTCTGTTGTTGGTCAGCCCGATGCAGCTTATACCATTACAACTGATGCAGCCGGAAATATTTATGCCTGTGGTTCAACACGTACCGGCGCAACTCCTATGACCAACGATTTAGCAATAATAAAACTTACCCCCTCCGGTGCTTTTGACCCTTCATTCTCGGGCGATGGTAAACTGCTGCTCGATTTAGGTGGTTCCTGGGACTTCGGTTATGGTATTGCCGTGAAAGCTGACGGGAAAATAATTATTGGCGGATATAGTAATATTCCTGCTGATTTTTTTGCTGTAAGGTTGTTACCTGATGGCAGTTACGACCCATCTTTCGGTACAGGCGGTAAAACCCTTGTAGATATTACAGGCAACAATGTAGCTGATGAATGCTGGGGCATGACTTTAACCCCTGATGGAAAAATCGTTATGGTTGGTGATGCTTATGAATCGACCAGTGGTGCATTTGTTGCCGCTGTTGTGCGCTTAACAGCTTCCGGTGCTCCTGATGTAACATTTGGAGGCGATGGAATAGCAACATTTGCTGTATCAACTGAATTAGCCGTTATGCGAAACGTAATTGTACAGGCTGACGGCAAATACGTAATAAGCGGCAACGCAAAAATGAATGGTAATGATGATTTTGCAGTACTGATGGTAAATCCGGATGGAACTCTGGATAATGCCTTTAACGCAACCGGAATTTATACATTGAATGTTTCAGCACAACCAAAAGGCGACATCGGGTATGGCCTGGCTTTACAACCTGATGGAAAAATACTTCTTTCGGGAAACACCCAGATGTCGGAATTCGTAAACGAAAAATATTCTGTTGTTCGCATTAAAGCCAAAGAAGTAACAGCTGCTTTCAACGCTTCAGCATCATTGGTTTGCAATGGACAACAAGTTCAGTTTACCAATAATTCACTGGGTAATAACCTTACCTATCTCTGGACTTTCGAAGGTGGAACCCCTGCGACATCTACTCTTCAAAACCCTGTTGTATCATACAGCACACCAGGCATTTTTGATGTAAAACTTGTTGCCAGCAACGGTACGGTTTCCGATTCAATTACCAAATTCGATTTTATTGAAGTTATAACAGTACCTGCTTCACCTGTAATGCCTTCTGGCTCAACAATATCGTGCGGAGGTCAAACCTATACTTACACAACTGTTGCCGTTACTTATGCCAACTCATATTCGTGGTCGGTAACACCCACGGCAGCCGGTTTTATTTCTGGCAGTGGTATTACAGCTACTTTTTCAGCTTCAGCAACTTATTTGGGCCCTTACACGATCAAAGTGAACGCCACCGGACAATGCGGAACCAGTGCATGGTCGGGCGAACTGAGCTGCGAACTCAATCACATGCCGGCAATATTCATGATTGAAGGCGATGGCTATTATTGTGAAGGTACAACTGGAGCCACTGTTACTCTTACCGGTTCCGAAACAGGTATTGATTACCAGCTTAATCTTGATAACCAGCCTGTGGGAACTGTAGTTACAGGAACAGGTTCAGCCCTGGTTTGGAACGATCTTACAACCGAAGGATTTTATTCGGTATCTGCCATTGATGTGCCATGTACACAACAAATGGCCGGACAGGTTTATGTTTTGATGATAAATGCGCCTCAACAGCCTGAAACACCTATCGGAAGCAGCAATGTTTGTAACACTTCCACTACAACGTACACAACGTTTAATGTTCCTTTAGCCAATACATATATATGGGGATTAACTCCTGCTAATTCAGGGACTCTGACCTCAAACGGAAATGAAGCGAGTATCCAATGGTCTTCGGCATTTACCGGGACTGCTAATCTGGCTGTTTCAGCTACTAACGATTGTGGCAGCAGTGCTGTTTCGCCATCATTAACAATTACAGTAGATGATACCCCCGAGCCCGCTGTAACTGGTCTTGCCACTGTCTGCCAGAACTGGAATGCTGATTATGAAACAGTTGCTGTTACAGGAAGCTCTTACGTATGGACTGCTACTGGTGGAACTATTGTTTCAGGAGCAGGAACTGCCTCTGTAAAAGTAAACTGGAATACTGCAGGAACAGGTACACTAAAAGTTGTCGAAACTTCAGCTTCGAATTGTATAGGTACATCAGCTGTATTCAATGTGGCTGTTGATCCTTGTGTGGGTGTGAAAGAAGTATCAGTAGTTGAGTCTTTAAGCGTTTATCCTAACCCTGCTGAAAGTCAGATTACCGTGAAGCTGAGCGAGATGGCCGGCAACAACAGCCAGCTCAGGCTTATTGATGCTACAGGACGCGTGGTTGCAACTTTTGCTCTAAGCAATGGCACAAACCTCGTCGAAGCAATCGATATCAGCAACCTGAAAAGCGGTTTATATACTTTACTCTTTATTAATGAAGGGAAAGTGGTTTCGCAAACTAAAGTTGTAAAAAACTAAAAGTTGTATAACTGATAAAAGTAGTGTTTAATTGAAGTTACGTCCCGTTGCTGCTGTAAAGCAGGACGGGGCGTTTTATTTATCAGGATTTTTCTGAAATCGGTGTGTAGAAAGCTTATTAAACTATCGTCCTCCCCAACTGCCCGCCATCAATAAGGTTGGCAATGCGCTTGGCATTGATAAATTGTTTTAACAACATGTCAATTTCGGCATCGGTTTCCGATTTTTTTATCTGCTCGCCCAGCTCTTTTAGAATCTGCCGTACGCGTTTCGATTTAAATGATAATATTGAATTAGGTATAAGGAAATCAAGTACTTCGTGCTCCTGAAGCAGGCGTATTTTACGTTTCTCCCAGTTAGGACTGAATGTGTATTTTGTGGCGATCAGGTCGATAACCGGGCCCGAAACTGCATTGTCGGGATGATTGGTAAGTTTGCGGTAATCGATATCCGGATTGTTTTTGAGCTCATTAACGCAGGTATCAAAAATCTGCTGATATTGTTTGTTGCTGAAATCGAGTTCGTCAGCCGAAATATCATTAATAATAAAACTGGCAGCTTTCACCTTATTCTTAGTCTCTTCACCACTTTCAGGATTTTTATAGGTTGTTTCAATTTCCACATCACCGAAGAGCAATAATTGCCTGATAATCTCTTTTTCAATATCATCGGTACTAAGTGCATCGAATGCTTCCTCTTGTTGTTCGGCAGGCTCAGGGGCAAAAAGGTTGTCGAGTTCTTCGGCTTCGGTAGGAGTGGAGCCCGATTTTTGGGTAAATTTCTTTCGCAGCAGCTTGTTGAGCTCATTCAGAATGGCTTTTTCGTCCATCTGCATACGGTCGGCGCTCTCTTTTACATAAGCCAGGCGGGTAAGCTGATCGGGAATAAGTGAAATGCTTTCGATAAAATCTTTCAGCACAGCAACACGTTTCAAAGGATCGCGGCCGGTTTCACTTAGTAAAAGATCTATTTTGAAATGGATAAAATCCTTGGCATTCTGCTGTATAAACTCCTGTACTTCAGCGCCCCGGCGTGTGCGGGCATAGGAATCAGGGTCTTCACCATCAGGAAACAAAACTACTTTTACATTCATTCCCTGCTCCAGTATCATATCGATACCGCGAAACGATGCTTTAATACCGGCTGGGTCGCCATCGTAAAGAATGGTAATATTGGGAGTGTACCGCTTTATCAACCTGATCTGATCGGCAGTAAGCGAAGTACCTGATGAGGAAACCACATTCTGCACCCCGGCGCGGTACATCGAAATAACATCGGTGTATCCTTCGACCAGGAAACACATGTCGTTGGCGGCAATGGCATGTTTGGCAAAGAAAATGCCATACAAAACCTTGCTTTTGTTATAAATTTCGCTTTCGGGCGAGTTCACGTATTTCGGACGGGTTTTATCCGGGCTCATGATGCGGCCGCCAAAACCGATAACTTTCCCGGCCTGGCTGTGAATGGGGAACATCACCCTTCCGCGGAAACGGTCGTAAAGCCTGCCGTCCTTATTAATGCTCAAACCTGATTTTTCGAGCATTTCGGTGCTAAAGCCGTTTTTTATGGCATGTTTGCTGAACGAGTCCCACTCCTCGGGACTATATCCCAGCTGAAATTCGCGTATAGTATCGTCGCTGAAACTTCGCCCGTGGAAATACGATAAGCCAACAGAAAGACCTTCGTCAGTATTAAAGAGCTGATCGGCGAAAAATTTAGCTGCAAAATCGGTTACGGCCATCAGACCTTCGCGGGCACTTTTATCGGCCATTTGTTCGGCTGTTTCGGCCTCTTCCTGGATATCGATATGGTACTTTTTAGCCAGGTAGCGGAGCGCTTCAGGATAGGTGAATTTTTCGTGTTCCATCACAAAATTCACTGAATTACCCGCTTTGCCGCAGCCAAAACATTTGTAAATCCCCTTGCTTGGCGAAACATGAAACGAAGGAGTACGCTCATTATGAAAAGGGCACAATCCTGTAAAGTTGCTTCCACGCCGTTTTAAAGCCACAAAATCGCCAACCACTTCCTCTACGCGGGCGGCATCAAAAATCTGCGATATGGTATCGTGAGGAATCAAGGTTTTGGGGAATGGTTTAGGATATGCAAAATAACGAAAAAAAAGGGACAGCAGGAAGGAATAGTAATTTTGAAGAGCTGTTTGAAGCAATATATTTTTATTCGGAAATTTGAATAAAGTGTAAACAATTACTTGAAAAAATCGTTTAATAGCAGGTTTTTTAAAAAATATAGCAATACTTGAATATGAAAAAGAACTTTCCTGGTGCCTTTCTGCTTGCCATGGTAGGCGTAATTTTCTCAATTTCATCATGCGAACTTGCGGAACAGCTCGACCCTGAATCTGATTCAGAAAAGAATGTAAAGATTTTTACCAAAGGAGTGTGGAACGTTGACACACTGAATACAAAAACTGATCTTTACAATGCAGGTATCAGTTCTATTACCAGCGACACAACTTACCTCAATTACGGGACTATCGAATTTCAGGATCCTAACGCCGCAAATAATCCTGGTTACGGAGCAGGTTATATGATACACCGGTATACACTTAACAATGAAAGCCATATCGATACACTTGCCTGGGTGCCTTATAATTTCAGTTCAGTAGGACAGGAAGGAGTAATTACCATTTTTATTTCAGAGCCCGGTAAGGATAAAGTTGTGGGGGCATCAGATATGTACCTCGATCTGAATGTGAGAGAAGATAAAAAAGTGAAATTCTCGGGCTGGCGCCGTGTAACAATTTATGGAGGGTCAGGCGGAAGTTACGGATGGTACAGAAGTTATTCACTCTCGAGGTAAAGAAACTCAGGATTTTGGCATCTGAATAATGTGATTGAAATAGTGTAGGATTTATTCAGAATCAACTTTTGCCAGTTTCATAATATTGGCTGGACAAGCAGGTTCTTCTGCAAAGAAATCCCTGCTTTTCCGTTGCGTAATGGCCCAACGGTCGAGCCACGAAATGCCTCCTTTTTTAAAATACTGGTCTTCTGTTTTGTACAACTCATCCTGCAATGCGGTTTCGAGGTCAACAAAAAGGTACCCGTTTTTTACAAACATACTGAGAAGTTCGCCCATGAAATCGCTGTTTAGCGAATTGGCATGTATAAGTAATATCTGGCGGATATTCCTCCCGAACAGCTTTTCTGATTGCCCTTCGTAATATCTGAGCTTCAGTTCCATGTAGCGGATATACTCCGAGCCGATACTTTTTCTGAGATTTTCATCATTTGTTTTCAGAACGCTGTCGTAAGCAGCGGCAAAAATCCATTCGGCATTATCAATGGTTACGGGCGCTTCAATATATTGCCGGCCGCGAAGGTATTCAGCTAACGAATCGGCTTTTGCTTTGCTGTTTCCACGATGCAGGTAAGGATGCCTGAAATACTGCATTTTTTTGTTATACCCGGCCAGAAGATCATTTAGTAATGGCTCATTTTTTTCAATATCGTTGATGAAGTCATTGTAAGAAACATAATTGTAATCAGGATGAGAAAAAGTATGATTCCCCAGGTCGAATCCTTTATCGAGCCATATTTTCAGCAGATAGAACCGGAATGAATCCAATTGATCTTCAACGAAAACTTTCTCCATATTTACAAATCCGGTTGCCGGCACTTGCTTCATTTCCATTGCGTTGAGCAGGTTTACTGTTCGCAATTCCAACATGCTTTTCGACATGGAACCCATGCGCACAAACGGCAGATCATCAATACTAATAGCAACCATTTTCTGCTGGGCAAAAGAACTTGCAGCGATAACTAACAATATTAAACCGAGACTGAGCTTCATTTTTTCTTATATAATGTGTCTGCTTTCAAACAAGAAGGCTGGTTGTCAAAATTCGTTAAAAAGGAGTTTGAAAACAATTTTCAAAAAAATAGTTTACTTTTAAAGTAATTTCAACTCTCGTTCGTCTACCTGTTTATATGAACGATTTAATTGCATTACCAATGGCCCAGCGACAGCAAAGTATTATATATGCTGTTCAGAATTATGGGAAGCGCTTGTTCAGTTTTATTCGCAATCGCGTTAAAAATGACCAGGACGCCGAAGATATTCTGCAGGATGTATGGTATCAGCTCAGTTCCATCATCGACACCGAACCAATTGAACAACTCAGTGCATGGCTTTTCCGTGTAAGTCGTAATAAGATTGTAGATAAAAAGCGGAAACAATCAACACTTTCGCTCGAAGATCTGGCATATGACGATGAAGACGGAGAAATGGGATTCACTGATGCATTGCTTTCAGGAGGACTAAATCCGGAAGAAGAACTCGAAAATACTTTTCTCAAAGAAATGTTTTTCGAAACGCTCAGCGAATTGCCCGAAAAACAAAGGGAGGTGTTTGTGTTGAATGAACTGGAAGAAATGACCTTACAGGAAATTGCCGATAAAACGGGTGAAAGCATTAAAACGATCATATCGCGAAAGCGTTACGCGGTTGCGCAGCTGCGGAAACGGCTTGAGAACATATACAACGAATAATAACAATTTAAAACTTAGAAATCATGATGTATTGCGGACATGAAAGGGGACGAAATTTCTGGATCAAAAGAGCCATTTTTATCCCGATTGCAATAGCTGCCGGAGTATTTATTTTTGGAAGCGTGGTTATGCTCCTGTGGAATGCTTTACTTCCGGCATTATTTGGAATAAGCACGGTAACCTTCTGGCAAGCCCTTGGTATTCTTGTTTTGTCGAAAATTTTATTCGGCGGATTCAAGAGTGGGCATAGCCATCACAAATTTAATTCGCATTGGCACGAGAAGAGTGAAAAGTGGATGAATCTGAGCCCCGAAGAAAAAGAAAAGCTCCGGACCGAATGGAGAGGAAGATGCAGCCCCTCAAGAAAAGAAGAGTAATTTTACTCATTATCTGAGTTCAGGTAAGCTGTGCCAGATTAAAAGTCAGGCTTTGTAAGGTTTTCCGTATGAAAATTTTATAAAGTTTGGCTTTTTCCGTTAAAACTAAAATTCAAATAGAATAGTTAAACCTCAGACCTTATCGTATCGTGTTTGCAACTTTTAATCAGCCCGCTAAAAATACCAGGGTTCCAATATCCAAAGGCCGACCTTCATTGAGTTCAACAATCTGAACACCGGCTTTTTCGATAAATTTTACTACTGCCTGATACTCGGCAAAAAAGGATAAGCTTCCGCAGACAAATATCTTACTCTTGTTTATCCCACAAGCTCCGCCGAAAAAACCATGCTCAAAGCCATCGAGTTGCACACACGAAGGATCCACAAAAAGCACTTCAAGATCATGTTGTTTTAGCGATTTCTCAATTCCGCGGTCGGAAGTAATAAAAGTATCATTGGGCAAAGCAAGCAGGTTGCACTGCACATAACCCTGTTTTACCGGAATAATTTTATAAGCAGGATTCAATTCTGCAATAACGGGATCAGCGATTTCAGAGTTTTGAATAATATACTTTTCGGTAACCAGGGAATTGTACCTGGCAGAAAGGGGATATTTTTTACCGACGGGCAGACTTCCTTTAGTGTATTTTATTGCGTTTTGATCCAGAATACTAAAATATTTTTCCGAAAGGTTAGGTGCAACAACCAGTCCGCCGGGTGTTTTACAGAAAAAAATATCCGGATGCCCCGAAATAGCATCATATGTAATGCCTTCGGTCGCAAATTCAACCACCTCGCCGTACATTGCCAGTCCTGTTTTTGCCACGGAAGGCATTTTGCTGTCACACAGTATCAACATGGTATTCAAATCCTTTTAAATCAGCACTTTCGTTAAATGCAACCTTGCGGAAACTTTCCAGGAACCGGGCCTTATTCATCGCTTTATAACCAATAGCAGGATTGCGCATGCCATTAGCCACTGTTAGTGTGAGCAAATTTCGTTTCCCGTTTGGAGAAACCATGGTATCGAATTGCCTTTTCCATATTTCGGAAAAAACCATTTCGCCAAATGCTACTTCGAAAGGACCGGCGACCAGGCTGGTTCGGTCCAGAAGCCCTTCGGAAGGATGCAGGCCGATTCGAAGAATTTTTACGTTCGCTTCAATAAACAAAGGAACCAGGTCGGCAACGCGGCTTATAGCTTCGTCAAGCGAAAGAGGCTGGTATTTTCCATCAATATACTGTTGTTCGAGTTCGGTATTTTTAATAACAAGCGTTGGATATATCCGGGTGCAATCGGCCCCGAGACGAATAATTTCCTGTGCTGTGAAAATCGATTTTTCAGCCGTATCGCCCGGCAAACCTATCATCATCTGTAGCCCTAAATTATAACCGTTTTCCTTTATCAGTTTAGCCGCTTCCTGCACCTGCAATGCTGTATGCCCGCGACCAGCCAGTTTCAGCACTTCATCGTCAAGCGACTGCGCCCCAAGCTCAATCGAAGTAACTTTGTATTGTTTCAGGAATTCTAAAATATCTTTATTTATATAATCTGGTCGTGTCGAAAGCCTTATTCCATGCACTTTGCCCGATTCAATATAAGGCTGAACGCATTCGAGGTATGCCTGTTGTTCTTTTATCGGAATACCGGTAAAATTACCCCCGAAAAATCCAATCTCCACTTCGTTACCTGCAGGAATGGTAAGCAGGTGTGCATTCACACTCCTTAGTACTTCATCCACCGATGGAGCGCATTCCGCGCCAGCTATCCGGTGCTGATTGCAAAAAACGCATTGGTTCGGACAAGCTTCTTCAGGAATAAAGACAGGGATGGTGTTGTGGCGTAGTTTCATTTTTTGACTTATGATTAGTATCTGTTTTCCAACAATTTGCTGGTAATTTTAAATCGGGTTAGTATCAACAGTAAATAAAATCAAACCCTGGTGAGCTGATATGTTGATAATCGGTGTCTTATTTCATTGCGTCCATGCGGCAAAAAAAGAATTTAATCCAGAAACTCACAAAAAAACCGGGGAGAGATTAGCCCCGGTGCAAGTAGTGTGAAGATTTAACAATATGGGAGAATTATACCTTTCCGGCTTTCTTCTCTTTCTTTTCGAGGCGTTTTTCCTTTAACGATTTAGCAGCAGGTTTTTTAACCTCTTTATTTTCTTTATCCTTTGACTTTCCCATAGCACAGAAATTTATTGGTTACATAAGTAACAAATTTATGGCAAAAATTATTGCAAAGCAAATGAAATATTTTTAGTTAAGGTTTTCTTAGAAGGGACCGGCCTTATAATAATACGATAGCGGTTCTTGACGGAGGTATGTGCGAACGGCATGTGCGTAGCAATACACTGCAACGACAAATGTCATGCGTTGCTCATATCTTTCATGCCTTGTATTGCGAGAAAATACCTTCGGCATAGAAACGCATCGTATTATTAAAAAGCCTTGATCTTTTCTTTGTTACTTTACTTTTGCATCAAGGCAAAAGAAAGTAAAACTAAACTATATGTTTAGCAATTTTTCCTGGCATTCCTGCCTTCATCTCTAAATAAAATATCTCTTAAAATGTATCACACATTATATATATACATTCAGGTTCCAGTATATCAAAATAATATTTAGCCATTTCATGCCCGTAAACTGCATGTGTATTGGATTTGTGTTAATTTTGAAACAAATATTAAACCATGAAGAAGTTAGTGCAGATTTTAACTACTAATGCAGCGGCCATTTTTATGATCGCTCTTGTTTTGATAGCAATCGGTTTGCGCCGCCTCGATTCGTCGCACAAAATCGATAAACGTGCCGCCCATGAGCAGTTTATTAAGGAAACGGCCATGCCATATAAAAATCTGATATCCAATCAGGAAGGCCAGCAAAAGAAAGCTGGTTCACCTGATATGGCTTCTTTGCAGGAATTCTTCATGACAATGGACCCTGCCTTACAACGTGTTACTGCCGAGCGTCTTCCGATGGCTTACCAGGAAATGAAACAAATGCAGTCAAAGCAGTTTAAATCGGATGGATACCAGCTTCAGTGGAACAGTACCGGCGCCGAAATGGGAGGCCGCACCCGCGCAGTTATCTGGGATCCGCTTGTCGAAAATAAAGTTTGGGCTGGTGGTGTAACCGGTGGCTTGTGGTATAACAATAACATTACTTCTGCTTTTTCGGAATGGCAGCCGGTTGACGATATGTGGGATAACCTGGCAATCAGCTGTATAACAATCGATCCCAACGATCCGCTTACTATGTACGTGGGTACAGGCGAAGCTCAGACTGCTCTCATTACCTACCGCGAATCGAGCGGACGCGGAGTGGGAATATGGAAAACAACTGATGGCGGTCAGAACTGGTCTCTTTTGTCATCTACTTCTCAGTTTTCATACGTCACAAAAGTGGTTGTCCGCAACGAATCGGGCAGCAGCGTGATTTATGCAGGTGTAGCTTCGGGCAAATACTACGGAAATCAGCAGAGCCAGCCTTCCGACGGCTTGTACCGTTCGGCGGATGGCGGACAGAACTGGCAACAGGTGCTGCCAAATATTACCGGCAACACAGTTCCTTATTGCGTAAATAATGTTACGTTAGGCGCTGATGGCCGCATTTATGTGGGAACCATACAAAATATCCAGGGCGTTGGCGGCGCTGTATTACTTTATTCGGATCAGGGTACAGCTGGTAGCTGGACGAAATTTGAAGATGTGGCCGCTCTGATACAACCCGGTTCACAATACCCGCTCAGGGGTAGGGTCGAAATTGCAACTGCTCCTTCCGATGCCAATGTGGTATATGCTGCATTCGCTGCCGGAGTCCAGAATCCGGGTGATAAACTATACTATTACGGCCGGTATTTGTATCGCTCCAATAACAAAGGCATGACGTGGAATCCGGTTAATTTGCCCGGAGGTTCGCAGGATTGGGCCAACCTGGCCTGGCATGCCATGGTTTTAGGTGTCGATCCCAATAATCCGGAAGTTATTTATGCCGGCGGACTCGATCAGTGGCGTTCAACCAATGGCGGAACAAGCTGGTCGCATCTTTCGGACTGGGCGCAGATGTATTATGGCGGTGGAATTGATTATATCCATGCCGACCAGCATGTTGTTTGCTATAAACCAGGATCATCAGCGAAAATCCTGTTTGGTACCGACGGCGGTGTTTTTTATACCGAAAACGGAAATGCTTCACCACCTGTTTTTATACAACGGAATAAGAATTACAACACGTTGCAGTTTTACACAGGAGCAATACACCCTGGCGCTGGACAAAATAAATTTATCGGCGGACTCCAGGATAACGGCACTTTGTATTACCAGGGAGCGCCACTCACCATTTACAATATGATTTCGGGTGGCGATGGAGCTTATTGTTTCTGGGACAAAGAAACGCCATCTGTATTTTTTACATCTATTTATTACAACCGGTATTACATGTTCAATAACAACCAGAATGTTAATAACCCGGGAATTTATAGCGGCGTATTTATTAACCCGGCTGATTATTTTAGTTCCGAAAATATACTTTTTGCCAATGCAGCGGATTTTTATGGAGGTATGATCGATTCGTTGCTTATAATTGATAACATTCCTTCCAATACCAGCGAATATTTTATAAATGCCGGCACGGGAAGTACAAACTATTTTTCGCATGTAAAAGTTTCGCCTTTCAGCGCGGGTTTTTCGGCTAACCTTTTCCTGGGAACCGTTTCCGGGAAACTGTTTAAAGTAACCGATGTGCTGATTGATCCTGTTGCAACCGATATCGGAAGCCCGGCTTTTCCTGCCGCTAACGTTTCGTCCGTATCAGTGGGTGGTTCGGAAGATACATTGCTTGTTACGTTCAGTAATTACGGCATTTCATCCATTTGGCAAACATTTGATGGCGGACAGCAATGGAAGGAAGTTCAAGGCAATCTTCCTGATATGCCGGTTCGCTGGGCTATCTATCATCCGCAAAACAGCAGGCAGGCGCTTATTGCAACCGAATTAGGCGTATGGTCAACCAGCAATCTGCATGATGCCAATGTGGTTTGGATACCTCAAACCAACGGAATGGCCAATGTACGTGTTGATATGCTAACGCTCAGAACCTCAGATAATACCGTACTTGCAGCATCGCATGGCAGGGGATTATTCAGCTGTACTTTTAACCTTGATCTAACTACTTCAACTCCTGAAATTGCGGAATCAGATAATCCCTTTAAGGTATTTGCGTCTTATGAAGGCCTCCAAATATACTCATCCCTAAACCTTGCGACAGAATATTCTGTTTACACCACATCGGGCAGCGAAGTGCTTACCGGAAAACTCCAGTCCGGCTCACAGCATCAGTTAATTGATGCACAAGGGCTTTCGCGGGGCGTTTATTTGGTAAAAGTGCAGGCGGGAAATCAGAAGATGGTGAAGAAGGTGGTGCTGTAATGAATGTTATCCAAAGAGGTATATGGGAAAAGGGCAAGGGAAGGGTAAGGTAATGATAATTGAAAGTTAGCGTTCATTGTATGACAAATATACATCCACACTAAATTTTACTTTTCCCCGAGCAAAAAAGAATATTGATATGGAAAGTATTATTCACCGTAAGTTTGGAGTAAGGGTTGAATTTGACTTTTATAGAGGTAATGGAATTTTTGGTGCTCATCCTGAATTTCCCAAAATTAAATGGCAGTCAATAAATTGTGTTATTGGTTACACGAAAACGCTCAAAATATTTCATACTTATTTTGGTATTACAATTGCATTTAAAGGCAAAGATGACAATTTAATTTATTGCGAAGTACTTTCCACAAATAATGAATGGGAATACCGGTATTTCCTTGAAAGAACGGTTACCTATTTGAAAAAAAAATGTGGCGCAATTGGTGGCGAATGTTGGTGTTCTATTTTCGCAGATGAGCGATTGTCAAATTATTATCATTCATATATTTGTTGTCGTACACTGGCTAACAAACAAAAAATTGCGTGGTTTGAACAAAATGAATGCGAACATAACTTAGTTGCAAATGATTTTCTAAATCAAGTTTTAGTTCCTGATGGCACTGAAGCAAGTCAAATCTGGACAGCATTGGAAAAAACAAGATTTAATATTAATAGACACGGCTCGTTTGAATTAGCAGGTACAAATGGTCATAACATACTTTATCAAAGATTCCTGGAAATGCAATCGACTAGAAATGAAAATAAATAAGTGCATTAAAAGCCAATATTCGAAAAACTAAAATATAAAAACAACGAACCGCAAACAACACAGAATTTTCAACTGATGAATAAAGATCAATTACGCGGAGAATTAGACGAAATTATAAGGATATTCTTTACTGCCAAATATCATGAGCTGGATTTTAACTACTTCTATGATCAAAGGTTCGAATATCCAAATGTTTATCAGACATTTCAATTCTTGATTGAAAGAATTTCTTATTCTTCACAAGTTATTCTAATTATATACTTATGTAAGCTGTTCGTGAAAAGTGAAAAATTTAGTTTATTGAGACTAAGAAATAGAATTATAGAAAATTATAGCAAATCAGAATTAGCAACATACATGCATCAAAAGGATTTAGAGGAATTGTTTTTAAAGATTGAAACTGATGAAATACAAGGACTTATTTTAAAGCTTAAGACTACACGGGATGAGTACTATGCTCATCTCGACAGGACAAGAACAGATTTTAGCAAGATTCAAATAAATAGTTTTGAAACGTCTGAACTAATTTCCCTAATTGAAACAATTCTAAAAGCATTACAAGTGAATTATTTTCACTCTGATATTGATTTTGACATGCATAAATACGAGATAGGTCACAACCTTTTTGAACGACTTAACGAATGGGAATTATATAGATCCAAATATGGACTACTAACCCCGGAATAAAAAACAACGAAAAAAACAAAATCTATAGTGAATGCGGGTATGTGTGTTCGTTGAAACATTTGGAATCTTTACTTTACAATTGTGCTGGTTGACAGATGAGCAATAATTTATTCCCACACTTGCCATACCAACAACTGTTAAACTTCCTCCTATTTCTTCCCCAACACCTCAACCGCTTTCTGAAAAGCCTGGTCAGTGCGGAGGTAAATCGGGTAAAAGCCTTCCGAGTCAAATAGATTGCGGGCAATATAACTTTTCATGAGTTCGCTGATACGTTGTTTCGATGCAGCGGTTTCGGAAGGAGGGTATTTGATGCCATTTTTATCGGCAAAGGCAACATATTCGCTGTAAATGCTTTCGGTAACACTGAATGATCTGTCGAAACGGTTTACGTCTTTATGAACTTTAAGCGCGGCACGGTTGCGATCGGTATAATCGAAGGCAAACTGATACAATATTCCTTTATTTACTGACTCGTTAAAAAATTTCAACGATGCATTCCGTTCGATAGGAATAAAAATATCGGGCATAATTCCTCCACCGCCATAAACCGTTTTGCCACCCGGGGTAGTGAATTTGAGCGAATCAACAAGTTTAACGCTGTCAGCACTTTCGAGTTCGCCATCCTCCATGCGGTGATAAAACTCCATATAATACTCATCGGCTCCATTGGTGTATGGTTTCTGAATACTTCGGCCGGTTGGTGTATAATAACGTGCAACAGTGAGTCGCAGTGCCGAGCCATCGCTCAGGCTAACTTGTTCCTGCACCAGCCCTTTACCAAACGAACGCCGTCCGATGATGGTACCACGGTCATTATCTTGTATGGCGCCCGACACAATTTCGCTGGCCGAAGCCGAGCCTTCATCAATTAGCACTACAACAGGTAAATCGTCCCATATTCCGCTCGAAGTTGATGTTGCAACCTGCTTTGGGCGGTGAAGTCCCTGGGTGTAAACGATAAGTTTATCATCAGGTAAAAATTCGTCAGACACGGCTATAGCTTCCTGCAGGTAACCGCCTGAATTTCCGCGCAAATCGAGTATAAGTTTTGTTACGCCTTTATCTTTCAAATCCATCATAGCAGCATGTAACTCTTTTCCGGTGGTGGCGCTGAATTTGCTGAGTTTTATATATCCTATTTCTTTATTTACCGGGTACGAAATATCAATGCTCCAGGTGGGTATTACATCGCGGGTAATGGTGAAATCAATAAGTTTTTTCAGGCCTTTTCGGTAGATTCCTACTTTTACTTTGGTGCCTTTAGGGCCTTTCAGCAATTTCATGACCTTTTCATTTGCCAGTTTGATGCTCGCAATATTTTTGTCATCAACCTTCACAATGCGGTCACCGGCCAGCAAACCAACCTTTTCCGATGGACCGCCAGGGATTGTATTTACCACCATCACTGTGTCGCGTTCAATTTTAAACTGAATGCCGATTCCTTCAAAATTGCCCATCAGCGGGTCGTTAGCCTCAGCAAATTCCGAAGCCGGAATATAAACCGAATGTGGATCGAGACTGTGCAGCATTCCGGTAATCGCTTCATCGTTAAGCTTTTTTGTATCAACACTATCAACATAATTCTGGTCGATAAAACGTATTAATTCGGTGAGAGTGCTTTTTACCTGCGAACCTTTAAACAGTGAATAATTGCGTACCAACGAGCTGCTCATCAGGTAATAACCCGTGAGTATTCCGGCTACGAGTACCAGAGCAAATGCTATAGGCAGATAAATATACAGGCTGCGATTGTTCTTCATTTTTATTGGGTAGTATTTGAAAAGTATGTTTTTTTAAGAATTAAATTGGGGCGACAAGGCGACAAGGAGAGGGGCGACAAGGCGACAAGGAGAGGGGAGACAAGGCGACAAGGGGAGTAGATTCCACTTGCCACATCCCACATTCAACATCCCACATCCAACATTACTTATTATATTTCTCTTTCGCTTCTTTCATTGTATAAGCTGACCACATTTTAAATAAGTGTTCCACTTTTTCGGGGCTGTAGGTTTTATCCTGCTCAAGGTACCAGCTGTCCTGGGTATGCAGTACATTGCCTTTGCCATCGAGGATCACAAATACCGGAAAACCAAACCGTTGGGGATAACCCAGCGTTGCAAGCAGCTCGTGATTGTCGTTTTCCTTGCTGTAGTTTACTTTTACTACTTCGTAGTTAGCTTTCACCAGACTATCGAGTTTTGCATTTTCCGCAATCATGGTATGAAATTTAACACACCAGGGACACCAGTTTCCACCGATCTGAAGGAATACATGTTTCCCCTCCGCAGCAGCTTTCGCAACTGCGGCAGCTACTTCAGCTTTTGCATCAGCATCCGGATTATATATTTTGATGATCTGCTGGGCCGATACACTATAACCTGCAACACAAATGATAAAAAGAAAGAAGATGATTTTTTTCATAATTGCTTTTAATTGACCGGTAATTTAATGAGAAACATTGTAACAGTTTCGGAATGCAAATGTCGTATTCATTAAGCAGTTACCATGTTAAAAATTCACAAATGCAAAGGTATAAACTCCTGCCGAGTAAAAATGGTTAAATGCTTTTTCTAATTTTGTCGTTCTATGGATCCGTACCTTCAAAATCTGAAAGCTATGAATTTCGTAATCGATATCGGGAATACATTCACCAAACTTGCTTTGTTTCAGGGCAGGGAAATGGTTGCATTTACCAGTTTCGAGGATGTTGACGTACAGTATATCATGCAGTTCTGTCAGCAGAATGAACTTATAACAAACGTGATCATTTCAACCGTTAAAGAGTATCCGTCGGAACTGGATACCTTTTTGAGTGAGCATTACAAAGTTGTTTTCTTTATTCACGAAACACCTGTTCCGTTAATTAACACCTACCTTACTCCTGAAACACTTGGTAAGGACAGGCTGGCCGGAGTAACAGGAGCCATGCAACTAATGCCTGCAACCGATATCCTGGTAATTGATGCCGGCACTGCCATTACTTACGACCTTTTAACCGCTGACGGCGAATACCGTGGTGGAAGTATCTCTCCCGGAATTGCTATCCGTTATAAGGCTTTGCACACTTTTACCGGACGTTTGCCGTTACTCGATTATTATGGCGACGCACCGCTTATTGGCGACACCACAAACTCATGTATACAATCGGGAGTATTAAATGGTGTGCTTGCCGAAATGGAAGGAATAATCTGGACTTACCAATCGATGTATCCCTCACTTAAAATAATTCTGACCGGTGGCGATCATAATTATTTTGATAAAAGATTAAAAATTAAGACCTTTGCCGCCCCCAATCTGGTGCTTGAGGGCCTAAACCTAATACTCAATTTCAACATTGAAACACTTTAAGAATATTCGCAGGCTTTTACTGGCTTTTGCCTTGCTTTTGCCCTTTTTTGTTGCAACAGCGCAAGTTAAGATTTCGTCCCCTTATTCAATTTTTGGGATAGGTAATTTGTATGGTGTTAGCAGCCAGATGAATATGGCAATAGGAGGAGCCGCCACAGCATTCAGCAGCCCTTATTTTATCAACCCTGCCAATCCGGCCTCGTACATGGCCTTCGACAGCAATAGTTTTGTGTTCGACGGTGCTTTCAATCTGCGTTCGGGAACCCTCAAAACAATTGACGAATCGCAGAAAACCAGGTTCGGGACTATCTCAAACCTTTATTTCGGATTTCCGGTGACCAAATGGTGGAGAACGAGTTTGGGCATAATGCCTTATTCAAAAGTCGGATACGAAATGCAAAGCAGCCAGGTAGCCGAAAACATCGGGAGTATGTTCACAACCTATAAAGGTAGCGGAGGGTTAAACAAAGCTTATATCGGTAATGCTTTTTCACCGGTTAAAAATTTATCGGTCGGTGTAAATGCGTCGTACATTTTCGGAAGTATTATTAAAGAACGAACTATCACTTTCCCTGATTCAGGAGCTTATTTCAACACAATGATGAAAAGTACTGCCAGGTTAGGGAAAATTAATTTCGATGCAGGTTTGTTATACCGTATTAATATGAAGGAAGGAAGGTTTATGCAAATCGGCCTTACTTATCATCCAACTCAGCTTGTTGACGGGTATGCTGAGAAGTTTACCTATTCGTATTATTACAATTATGCCACCAACGTCGAAACCCTGAAAGACACTGTAAATTACGAAGCCGGCGAAAATGGCGAAGTAACGCTTCCTGCTTCTTTAGGTGCCGGTTTTATGATCGGGAGTTCGACCAGGTGGTTTGCCACCGCTGATATTAACTGGCAGAAATGGAGCGAATTCAGGTACCTGGGCAATAATCCGGGAATGAAAGATAACTATCGAATATCTATAGGCGGACAGTTCCGTCCTTCACCAGTGGATATCGGCAAATACTACGAGCGTATTTATTACCGGGCAGGTTTCAGGTTCGAACAGAGCTACCTCGAAATCAGGGAAACGCGATTAAACGATTTTGGCATAAGTTTTGGAGTAGGGTTACCTATGAAGAAGTCGAGGTCAACCATGAACATTGCTGTGGAGCTTGGCTCGCAAGGCACAACTGAAAAAGGACTTATCAACGAGAACTATGTCCGTTTAACGATTGGAACTTCCCTTCAGGAACGATGGTTCCTTAAACGTCGTTTTAATTAGAATTTTTAATAAAGCAAACAATAATACAAAATGAAAAACATTTCAATTGTACTGGTAGTTTTCGCTATGGTTCTGATAGCACCCAGTCAGGTTTCAGCTCAAAAAGCAGGAAGCAAATATGGCGAGGACAGTATTGCATGTGTCACAAATCTTTCGTTGTACCGCGAGTTTTATAAGCAGAAAAACTATGCTGATGCTTTACCTCACTGGCGTTGGGTGTTTTTTAACTGTCCTTTGTCAAGCCAGAATATATATATTGAAGGTGTAAAAATGATGGTTGGAAAAATCAATGAAGCTAAGGACCAGGTATCCCGCGATGCATATATTGATACACTTTTAATGGTTTATGAAGCCAGGATAAAATATTTTGGATCTTCGACAACCAGCAGGGAAGGATTGGTATGGGGCCGGGCAGGGGTTGAACTCGAAAATTACCGTCCCAGTGATACGCTAAGGGTTTACGAATATCTGCGTAAGTCGGTGGAACGCGAAGGAATTAACAGTGAGCCAATCATCATATCGCGTTATTTTATTAATGTCAGTAACCTGGTAAAAAACAAACGTTTCCCAGTTGATACTATAGCTGAAAACTACGACCGTTTGAGCGATCTTGTCGAAAAGAAACTTCAGATCGTAAAAGATGATCCCGAAGAATTAAAAAAGTGGAACGATGTAATGATTACCCTCGAATCGCTTTTTGAACCTTATGCTACCTGCGACGAAATTGATAAAATTTATTCGAAGAAATTCAAGCAAACACCTAATGATACTGTATTGCTGAAGAAAATAACACACATGCTCGATCGTAAAGACTGTACTGACAGAGAGCTTTTCTACCTGGCAACAGAAAACCTGCATAAGGCAAAACCTACCGGACAATCCGCTTATCTGATGGGTAAACTTAGCCTGATCAAAGGCGATCTTGCTGGTGCTGAGAGTTATTTTATCGAAGCTGTTCCTAACCTCGATGATCCTGCTAAAGCAAGAACATGCTTCTACCTGGCAAAAATCAATTACGATCAGAAACGCTATAGCGAAGCCCGTTCTTATGCACTGAAATCGCTGGCAATAAATCCTAACGATGGCAAATGCTACATACTAATAGGTAATATGTATGCTGCCAGCGCCGCCTTGTGTGGAAACGACGAAATCGGGAGCCGTGCCGGTTACTGGGCTGCCGTCGATAAATTTGTTAAAGCAAAAAATGTCGATCCATCAGTTGCTGACGAAGCCAATAGTGGCATATCACTTTACTCTGCTTACTTCCCTACACGCGAACGTTTGTTTTTTAACGATGTGAAAGAAGGAAGCAGTTTTACCGTAGGTTGTTGGATAGGCGAAACTACAACAGTCCGCGCTTCGAAATAACCTTTACTTACACTTTTAATATGAGCAGAAATTTGTCTGCAGTATTCAAATACCGGATATCATTGAGCATTGTTGCCATCCTTTTGGCAACAATGCTTTTTTCATGCGAAAATGACATGATGGCTGTGGTTAAACTTTCGTCGAAGGACTCCATACCTGATGTTACAATCAATAATGTGCATGTTAAGCAAAGTGAAAAGGGGAAGCTGACTTTTGAGCTAATAGCTCCTAAAATGATTTCGTTTCAAACGCGCGATGCTTACACTGAATTGCCGGTAGGACTGAGGATGATATTTTTCGACTCTATTATGCAGCCGAAGTCGGAACTTACAGCCAATTACGGAATAAGCTGGGATGGCAGGCGGGTTATGGAAGCACGTGGTAATGTAGTAGTCCTGAATTTTGAGAAAAAGCAACAGCTTAATACCGAAAGCCTTATATACGACCTCAATACGAAAAAAGTAAGAACCGAGGAATTTGTAAAGATTACCACCCCCGACAGAATTATTACCGGAAGAGGTATGGAATCGGATGAACTTTTCGGCAACTGGGTAATCCGCAATGTTTCAGGTACAATTTATGTGCAGGAAAACAAATAGTGAGCAAAGAATTTTTACCTTTGAAATTCATGATCCCGGTGCTATGAGCGGAACATGGCAGGAAACACAATGAATAATTACATTATAATAGCTTTAACACTCGCTTTTTCCGCATTTTTTTCGGGAATGGAAATTGCATTTGTAAGTTCCAACAAACTGCGCATCGAACTCGAAAAAGGCAAAGGATTACTCTCATCAAAGTTGATTTCCGGTTTTATTCACCATCCATCACGGTTTATCGGTGCAATGCTTGTAGGAAACAACATTGCCCTTGTTATTTATGGTATTGCTGCAGCCGCTATCCTTGAACCGGTTTTTATTGGCTTACTTCCGGTGAATTTTCAATCGGATAGTCTTATCCTCATTCTTCAAACTCTTTTTTCAACTATTTTTATACTTATCACAGGCGAATTTCTGCCTAAAATATTATTCAGACTTAATCCCAACGGACTGCTCAGCTTTTTTGCAGTTCCTGTTTATATCATTTATCTTGTTCTTTATCCTTTCATGTATTTTTTCCTGGGGCTGAGCGAACTCCTGCTCCGATATGTTTTCGGATTAAAAACAGGCAATGTAAAGTATCAGTTCTCCTCACTCGATTTTGACGAATATATCCGCGATTTCTATAACCCTGCTGCTGCCCAGGTCGACGAATCGAGCGAGATACAGATGATACAAAACGTACGCGAATTTCACTCTACCAAAGTACGCGAGTGCATGGTGCCCCGAAACGAAATTATTGCCGCCGACGACAATATTTCTATTGATGAAATTAATAGTCTGTTCATTGAATCGCAACATTCGAAAATTCCTGTTTACAAGGAAACCATTGACAATTTAACCGGCTACGTTCATTTATACGATCTTTTCGGTAAACCTAAGGATATAAAAGCCGTTTTAAGGCCGGTGATTATTATTCCTGAAACTATTTCGGCCAGCAATGCACTTAATATGATGATAAGCCAGCGACGCAGTGTTGCCGTTGTAGTTGATGAATTTGGCGGTACTGCCGGAATGGTAACAGTAGAAGACCTGATAGAAGAAATATTCGGTGAAATAGATGATGAATTCGACGTTGACGAACTGCTTGTTAAACAGATCTCCGAAAACGAATACATACTGTCTGGACGCCTCGAAATTGATTATCTTAACCAGGAATATTCGCTCAACCTGCCCGAATCCGACGAATATGAAACCCTGGCAGGTCTTATTCTCAGCCATAATCAAAGCATTCCTCAAATCCGTGAAGAAATAACTTTTGAGCCATTCACATTTACAATACTCGAAGCATCTGGAAGCAGGATCGACAAAGTGCAGCTGAAGATCGCCAGATAAATAATCAGAGTACTTGAAATACTACCTGATGTATTTTTAAAATTAATAACAGAACGAAACAAACGGGCCTTACGTTAATTATGTTAACAACAGCCTGACAATATTCAGCTTCCTTTTAAGTTTCAGGATAAGTATTACTGTCACAACTGTGCAGGATAACCTTCTTGTGGCGTCTCGAAATTAGTTGCTGCGTATCTCTTGGTTTGCGCATTATTACAGGGTTCCGACAGGCTTAAGTTAAGAGATTCATTACTAAAGGATTCCTATTTAAGGCTCAGCTGTTAAGTTTTGAAAAATAATTTTTCCAACTGAGGAATTATTGTAAATTTGCACCTCTTTTCACGTAAACTATTAAATTACATACAAATGGCAATTATTGGCGAAATACGAAAACGTTACTGGTTACTTGTAGCTATTATTGGTGTAGCACTACTACTTTTTGTGCTCAGCGATTTTCAACGTAAACAATCAAAACAAACAAATACAATAGGGACTATTGCAGGCGAGAAAATCGCGATTACTGAATTCAACAAAAAAGTTGATGAAAATACAGAAATGCAGAAAACCAACAGCGGTAAGGAAAATTTAACTGCTGAAGAAAGCTATCAGGTTCGCCAGCAAACATGGCAACAGGTAGTGAACGAAATAGTTATGAACAAGCAATTCGAAATGCTTGGTGTTACTGTTTCGGTTGAAGAGCTTGACGACCTTATCAGGGGCAACAACCCGCATCAATATATTGTTCAGAGTTTTACTGATCCTAAAACCGGACAGTTCGATCAGAAAGCAGTAAATAATTTCCTGCAGAACCTCGATAACCCCGAAATGGTAGCTCCTGAAATGAAACAGCGCTACCTGTTAATGGAGAAGGCTATTAAAAGCGACAGGCAGACTTTAAAATACAACAGCCTTATAACCAAAGGATTTTATGTGCCAACAGCTATGGCTAAACGTAATTTTGTTGAGTCAAATACTATGGCCCAGGTTCGCATCACGGGTATGCCTTACCAGGTAGTTTCTGACAGCCTTGTTCAGGTTACCGACGCCGATTATGAAAAGTATTACAACGAAAACAAATACAAATTCAAACAGGAAAGAGATATCCGCGATATCGAATATGTGCTTTTTGAACCTGTGATGTCGGAAGATGATATTGCTCTTTTAAAACAAAATGCGCTAAAAGCATATGACGAATTTGTTGTGGCAACCGATATAGCAAGTTTTGTTAATTCAACCTCCGATAATCGTTACGATAGCAGTTGGCGTAAAAAAGGTAGTTTTTCACCAAACCTCGATTCACTGTTTTTCAGTGCTCCTGTAGGTAAGGTTTTTGAACCGATGCAGGACAACGGTATGTTCCGTATCTTTAAAATTGTTGACCGCCAGGCTAAGCCAGATTCACTTAGAGCAAGCCATATCCTTATTTCGTATGCCGGCACACCTGTAAAAACAGCCACCCGCACCCGCGAAGCTGCAGATAAACTGGCTGATAGTATCATGAATGTCGTACAGAAAAATGCTGCAGCCTACGAAGCAATTGCCGGCTCAATCAGTGACGATGAAGTTGCAAAAGCTAAAAACGGTGACCTGGGTTGGTTTGCTGATGGTACTATGGTTCCTGAATTCAACGAAGCTGTGCTTAAAGGATCGATTGGCGATATTAAGAAAGTTGAAACTCAGTTCGGATACCATATTATTAAAATCGCTGGTAAAAAAGACCCTTCGGTAAAAGTAAAGGTTGCCAGTGTTGATTTCCGCATGGAACCGGGAACAAAAACCATCGAGAACTTCTATAACGAAGCAAGCACTTTTTCAGCAACAAACAACACTCTCGAGAAATTTGAGAAAGCTGTTAAAGATAAAGGGATGAACCTTCGCAAAGCTGAAAAGCTTTCTGAAAATGATAATACCATACCAGGTCTTAAACTGGCACGCGAAGTTGTGCGCTGGTCATTCAACGAGGAAACTGAAAAAGGTACTGTTTCCAATGTTTTCGATATCGAAGGCGTATATGTTGTAGCTGCGCTTAAGAATAAAGTCGAAAAAGGCATTGTGCCATTGGAAGTGTTGAAAGAATCAATTAAACCTTTAGTACTCCGCGAAAAGAAAGCCGAATTCATATCTAAGAAAGTAAACAATCAGTTTGCTAAGCTTAAAGATGTAAATGCTCTTATCCAGGAGTTCCCGAATATCAGGATCGATACTGTGGATGTGTCATTTGCAAGTGCCAATATCCCTAACTATGGTCACGAAGCAAAACTTACAGGTAAAATATTTGCAGCTAAAAAAGGTGATATCGTAGGCCCGGTTCAAGGTGAACAGGCTGTATATGTATTCATCCTAGACGCGGTAAAAGATGCACCTGCAACCGCTGATTTCACTAACCAGAAAAAGCAGATGGAACTATACTTTCAGGGTCGTGCCGGTATGCTATCTAATATCCTTCAGGAAAAAGCCGAAATAGAAGATAACCGTTTAATGTTCTATTAAACCATTTCATTCCAATACAAAAATGCCGCTTCAGATTTTGAGGCGGCATTTTTTATTTGCAGGAGAATATTCCGCGGTAAATCAGTGTATTCCAGTTACATGAAAAGTACTTAATCGTGTCGTATAAGATGGAGTGTGCAGATGGCTATATTCCTGTGTCATCTGATTGGAAATCCAAATCAGAGACTTTATAATTAATACCAGATTGAACTATACAGCAGCTCAATTAAAATTGGTATAAATCACTACTTCGGTACTTTTACCCTGCTGAATTAAGCTGGATTTTATGGTGGTTGTATAGTTTTGTTACCAATACTTTTATTTAACCATTTAACTGATCGAAAATTAAAGTTATAAGAGTAGAGACCAGTTTATTACACCAGTTGCAGCCTGTTCGAGTCCTGTTTAATAAATATGAACAGCAGTAAAGTAAACGCCCATAGCGATGATCCCCCATAACTGAAGAAAGGCAATGGGATGCCGATGACAGGCATAAGGCCTATAGTCATACCGATATTCACAAAAAAGTGGAAAAACAGTATAGAAGCAACGCCATACCCATATATGCGGCTGAATTCCGATCGTTGTCGCTCGGCTAGCAGAATAATCCTTATGCATAGTAAAAGATATAGCAAAACAACAACTAAAGCACCAACAAATCCCCATTCTTCGCCAACCGTACAAAAGATGAAATCGGTACTCTGCTCAGGGACAAAGTTGAATTTAGTCTGTGTGCCGTTAAGGAATCCTTTGCCCCAGAACCCACCCGAACCGATAGCAATTTTCGATTGGTTTACATTGTACCCAGCTCCTTTAAGGTCAATCTGTTTGCCAAGCAGCACATTGATACGCGTTTTCTGATGATCTTCGAGCACTTTTTCGAAGGCATAATCCACACTTAAAACAAACAGTGTCGCAACAATAAAAATTGCAGTAACAGTGATGATATTGCGCAAGGTGCGGCGTATAAAAAAAATAAACCCAGCCAGAAGCACTCCGATAACCGAAATAACAATAAACTGGTTAAAGAGCAGGGCCATAATTGTAAGAATTACAACAGCAAGGCCAAGCAGGAGAATACTCCCGGGCATTCCCTGCCTGTAAAGAACAAGGATAAGGGAGGCATAAACTATTGCCGATCCTGTGTCATTCTGTAGCAGGATTAAAAGTGAAGGAATAATCAGGATAATCACCGGAATGATTTGGGATTTACGCTTTCGCTTATCAAAATCAAGGGCGCTTAAAAAATGTGCTAATGCCAGGTTGGTAGCAAACTTGGCGAATTCTGCAGGTTGCAGTCGGAACTCCCCGATTTGAAACCACGATTTTGATCCGGCTATTTCCGTCCCGAAAAACAATACTACCACAAGCAGAAGGATTGTCCCAATATATATAGGATAAGCGAAAGCATTAAAAAATTTGGCATCGGTTAGTATTACCAGGAAAGCGATTATCAGCGAAGTAACAATCCAAAGCATCTGCTTTCCATACGACTGCGAAAGGTCGAAAATGCTGCCATGTTCCTCGTTATAAACAGCTGCATAAATACTTACCCATCCCATTAGCACCAGCGTGAGATATAGAAGCACAAGTGTGCGGTCGATGTGTCGGAATAACCCTTTTTGCTCTTTCAATTGTTCAGCAGGTTTGTTTCAATCATTCTGGTTTCAAGGTCTTTACGACTAATTTTACGGGTAATATATTTTTCAATCAATAAGGTTGCAATAGGAGCCGCGTAAGTAGAACCAAAACCTGCATTTTCTACAATAACACAGATAGCAATTTTGGGATTTTCAACTGGTGCGAAAGCAATAAAATTTGAATGCGGTTTGCCGTGAGGGTTGTCAGCAGTTCCTGTTTTTCCGGCCATAGTAATACTGTCTAATTTCCAGGCTCTGGCTGTTCCGTGCGAGCCTTCAAAAACTTCAATCATTCCATCACGCACAACCTGAATGTATTCATCGTCAATAGTAGTAACCTGCTTTTGCGAAGAGAATCTGGTTTTGTTTTTTTCATTTGAAACAGAACGCACCACGTGGGGTGGATAGAAGAAGCCTCCGTTAGCAACGATTGATGCGTAATTAACAAGTTGAAGCGGAGTAGTAAGAACTTCGCCCTGTCCGATGGACAATGAGCGGATTGTCATTGCATTCCAACGACCTTTACCGTATATTTTATCGAAAACTTCGGAGGATGGGAGGTTCCCTTTCAATTCGAAAGCAAGGTCAGTTTCCAGAGTGCGGCCAAACCCCATACTCATCATGTGGCCACGCCAAACTTCGTAGCGTTCTTTTACCGTTTGATAATTAGGATCATTCATAATTGCCCTGAAAACCTGCCAGTGAAAAGGATTGCACGATTGCTGAATAGCAGTGTAAACATCAAGCGGCGACACATGGCTATGCGTACATCTGATAGGCGATGAGCCTGGCCCCTGGCATGTATAGCGTGTTTCTTTGGTTATTACTCCCATTTGCAAGCCAACCATATCAGTAGCCATTTTAAACGTAGAGCCGGGAGGATATTGCCCCATAATTGCACGGTTATACAAAGGTTTAATGGGATCTGAATTCAGCCGGGCATAATTTTTACCCCTGACCCTTCCGACCAACAGATTAGGGTCGTATCCCGGTGTTGACAGAAAACAAAGTATTTCGCCAGTTGACGGATCAATTGCAACTATACTTCCGCGTTTATTTGCCATCAGTTTTTCGCCGTATTCCTGCAGATCGGCATCAATTCCGGTGTAAAGATCGTTGCCCATTACCGAAGCTGTATCGTAACGGCCATTTTCAAAACTTCCTACGTCGCGGTTAAAAACATCAACCATCCGGATTTTTAATCCTTTTATTCCGCGAAGCTCTGTTTCATATGCCCTTTCAATTCCACTTATACCAATATAATCACCTTGTTTGTAATAAGGTTTTTTTTCGACCTGTGATGGGGTTACCTCACCAATATACCCAAGCAGGTGTGCGCCGATTGACATAGGGTATTTTCGCAATGTACGGGGCTGAACAAAAAATCCCCGGTAGCGGTATAGTTTCTCTTCGATATATCCGAATGTTTCTTTCGAAATTTGCTTTTCGAAAGCCGATGCCAGCATAGGTGAATAATCGCGCGCTTTCTTCATCCGCTCAGCAAAGCCCTCGGGGGTTATATCGAGTAAGCGGCATATTTCGGCAGTATCAATATCTTTAACCTGGCGCGGAATTACCATTAAATCGTAAACAGCCTCATTGTAAACAAGTAATTTTCCGTTGCGGTCGTAAATTAATCCACGGGCTGGAAACTGGGTAACATAGCGCAAAACATTGTTATTAGCGGAAAGCGTGTAACTCCTGTCTATAACCTGTATGTAAAACAGACGTACCAGATAAATAAATCCAATAATCAGAAATGTGCTGATAATCACTATTTTACGATCGGCATAAATGCGACTGGCCATTGAAGAAAATAAATTGAGCGCTAAACAGTTAAAGATGGTGATTAGGTATGCAAAAATACAGAATACACCATTCAAATATTGTATTATCCGAATATAATTATCGGTGCTTTAAAGAATATTTCCATCATGCTTTCAAGACATAAAAGCTGAGGTAAATTAACCTGATCACGCTAAATCGGAAAGGAATTTTATCTCAAAATTTTACTTATTAATGTTTTGTAACAAAATAATGTATATTTGGCACTTCAGAATGGGGTAAACTACATCTTGCATCATGTCGGGAATCAGGAAATTTATATTCAGGAATATTAAAAGACGCGATGAATTCGAGTCTTTATAACTATTTGAATTATAAAATCTTAATTTCCTATTTAATACAATTAGAACATGGAATTACCTTTTGCAGAACCTTACAGGATAAAAATGGTGGAGTCCATCCACCCAAGTACCCGCGAACAACGCGAACAATGGATAAAAAAAACCGGTTACAACTTATTTAATCTTCGCAGCGATCAGGTTTTTATCGACCTGCTGACCGATTCGGGCACCGGTGCCATGAGCGACAAACAATGGAGTGAAATGATGCTCGGCGACGAAAGCTATGCCGGTGCTTCATCCTATTATAAACTGAAATCAGCTATTAAGGAATTGCTGGGTTTCGAATATTTTCTGCCTACACATCAGGGCCGCGCTGCCGAAAATGTGCTCTTCAGCGCATTGGTAAAAGAAGGAAACGTTGTTCCTGGAAATTCACACTTCGATACAACCAAAGGACATATTGAATTCCGCAAGGCAACAGCTATCGATTGTACTATCGATGAGGCATTTGATACAACCATCAACCATCCCTTCAAGGGAAATATCGACCTCGGTAAACTGGAAGATGTTCTGAAAAAATATCCCAGGGCGCAAGTTCCTATGATTATCGTTACTATTACCTGCAACTCATCAGGTGGTCAGCCGGTTTCGATGGCTAATATCAAGGACGTGAAGCAACTAGCTCAGAAATACAATGTCCCTGTTATTTTCGATTCTGCACGTTTTGCTGAGAACGCTTATTTTATAAAAATACGCGAAGACGGCCAGCAGGACCGCAGCATTCGCGAAATTGTAGCCGAAATGTTTTCCTACGCCGATGGCATGACCATGAGCAGCAAGAAAGACGCTATAGTTAATATTGGCGGTTTTATTGCGCTTCGCGATCCTGAACTTCATCGCCAGGCTTCCGTATTCAATATTATGTTCGAAGGTTTTCTTACTTACGGCGGACTTGCAGGGCGCGATCTGAATGCCATGGCCCAGGGTTTGTATGAAGCTACTGAATTTGAATACCTGAAATCACGCGTAGGGCAGGTAGCTTTGCTTGGGAGCAAACTTACCGGGTTTGGTGTTCCTGTTCAGCAACCCTATGGCGGACATGCCATATTTGTTGATGCAAGCAAAGTGCTTTCGCATATGCCTAAAGAGCATTTCAGGGCACAAACACTGGCTGTAGAACTGTATCTCGAAGCAGGGGTAAGGGGTGTCGAAATAGGCGCTATTATGGCCGACCGCGATCCGGTAACCCGCGAAAACCGTTATCCGGCACTCGAATTGCTCAGGCTTGCCATTCCGCGCCGCACATATACCAACGACCATATGAACTATGTGGCAGTTGCGATGGGTAATGTTTACGAACGCCGCCACGAGATTAAAACCGGACTGTCTATCGAGCAGGAAGCACCCATCCTCAGGCATTTTACGGTTAAGCTGCAGAAAATTTAAGGGGAACAACTTGATTTTAGAAAGTCAATGGGAAAAAGTGCTAAAGAACTTTTGACTGTTGACTTTTCACTTTAGGTCTTAACTTATTATAATTTGACTTGCTTCATAAAACATAAAAATTCAGCTTTTAAAAATTCAGGTCAATTGTAATAGATAATCCTTCCCGATTTACTTAACTTTACATGAAATATTTTTAATTACTTTGGGAGGTTTACGAATAAATAATACTTACAAAATATCAATTATATGTCATATGCCCGAAAAAACATTTTAATTATACTAAATATGAATATTAACCTAAATAATCTTAGTATGAAAACTGTATTGTTAGTTGTAGCCTTTTTTATGGTCTTCACTTATACAAAAGCGCAATCCCAGTTCTTTGATCCTTCATTTAATAACTCTGGGTATAAAATTATTAACCTTACACCCTATAATGAAAGAACCGCTGAAGTAATAGTTCAGTCTGATGGTAAGATCCTTGTCTCAGGGGTTTATAGTTTTTTCAATTTCACAACGGGCTATGACTCAGTTGCAAGCTTTATTGCACGATATAATACGGATGGTAGTACGGATATGAATTTTAATTCCGGAGAAGCCGTATTTACAGATATTTATACTGATGTCTATTATTCAACAGCAAATATGGAATTGCTTGATGATGGTAAAATCCTTATTGTTGGCACAAAGAGTTTAACTGATTTTGACCAAATGTGTATTCAAAAATTTAATGCTGATGGTACACGGGATATAATGTTTGGCGACAATGGCGAAAAAATAATATATAGCCCAAATGCATATTATTCGGTAGGTTATTGTTTAAAGATTCAGTTTGATGGCAAAATTGTCGTAGCTGGTTCCTCTGGGGGACAGCTTTTATTAGCCAGGTTATTGAGTGATGGTAACCTTGATCCTGATTTTGGATTTAATGGAACATCCTTGGTAAGTAATAATTATCCTATGCCGTATAATTTGGGTTTTCTTTCAGATAATAAAATAGTAGTATCCGGTGATTCTGATGCATACCAAATTATGATTATGAAATTTAATGAGAACGGAACAGTGGATAGTGGGTTTGGTACAAATGGCAAGAAACTTTTAAGGTATAATTATCATCATGATAATTATTCCTATGGGCTGGCAATTCAGGATGATGATAAAATTATTGTATCAGGTCATTCGAACGGTACCTGGTTATTATACCGGCTTAATCCAACCGATGGGACTCTTGATAATACATTTGGTGATAATGGTAGCGTTGTAAATATTTTTAACCAATACAATGATAATATAGCAACTTCAGTCATTTTTATGCCTGATAAAAGAATCCTTGCAACAGGGAAATATAAGGTAGATCCTTATGAGTTGCGTTATAATCTTGTCATTATCCGTTATATGCCTGATGGGAGCAAAGACAGCACTTTTGGAATTAATGGAATGATAGAATTTGATTTTGGAAATAGTGTTGATTTTGGGAAATCCTCCTTTATTCAACCTGATGGTAAAATTGTGTGTTTGGGCTTTACTAAAGAAATGGAATTTGAAGAATTAAATATGGTTATTTTGCGATGCTCCGAATTCTCAAATGTGAGTCAGCCAGAAGCACAATCACAGGTAGAAATGATAATATATCCCAATCCGGCAAAAAATGTTGTTAATGTCAGCATTTGGGTGCCATTTGCTGGAAACTACAACCTTACATTGCAAACAATTGAAGGCAAATCGATTCAATCATGCCAGAAAGGCCTACAATTTGGCTATAATACATTTGATTACTCTATTGACAAAATCCCCTTAGGCGCCTATTTGCTTACTGTGACAGGCAAAAACATGAAAGCAGCACGAAAACTGATGATTCGTTAATTATTCATCGACAACTCTCTTTGGATTTGAAATTAGGGGAAGGGAAATACAATAGTTTCTCTATTAATACTTCTGCATTTCTAGATAGATTTAAAAAATGTTGGTTTGCGAATCATCCTGAAGTAAAAAAATTAGAAATATAATTTGATGGAGAAAGGTAAATGTAAAAGTGGGAAATGCTCTTTTAACTTATGACCTTAATTTCTGCTTCAACCCACAATCCGCAATTCGCATTCCCCAATCAACCATATTTCTTTGTAACTTTGTTGGCTATTTTTTAATGCATGGACGAATCGAAAAAAGAAGGCCGTTACCAGCGTATCATAAGTCAGCTCGAAGGTTTGCTCACCAAAACTACCGATCCGGTGGCCAGGATGGCGACTATTGCGGCTGTGTTAAGTCATAAGTTTGATTACTTCTTCTGGTGCGGTTTTTATTTAGTACATGATGATAAACTGATTGTTGGCCCATATCAGGGACCAGTTGCCTGTCAGGTTTTGCAAGGTGCAGGCGTTTGTTTTGCAGCAGTAAATCAAAATCAAACTATAGTTGTACCGGATGTACATAAATTTCCGGGACATATTGCCTGCGATTCGCGTTCCAACTCCGAAATAGTCGTGCCTGTGCGTAATCCTGAAGGTAAAATCTTGGCCGTGCTTGACGTTGACAGTGCAGCGTTTGGTTCCTTCGATCAGGTGGATAGGGCTCAACTCGAAGTGATAACAGCAATGGTTTATTCCTCCTATTAACATTATCCGCTGACAATGAATAACTTCGAAATAGTAATTCTGGCATTGGCTTTAGTTTTCAACTCGTGGTCCACATACCTCAATGCTGGAATTTCATTGTCGGACGAACTATTGATCCGTAAGATAAGGTATTCCGGAATTATGTTCTTCGTTCAGTTTATTATGGCTGGAGCAGGGATATGGATTGGTTTCAAAACCGGTAGCCTCGAAGTACGGGTAAATATGGCAATCAGTCTCAGCATAATGCTGATTTTCGGACTGAAAGTGTTGCTCACAGGTATTAAAACTTCTATGGATGAAAAGTCTTTTGACTATACTGACTTAAAAGTTACATTCCTGGCATCCTTGGCTGAGGGAATAACACCTTTAGCAATCGGGATTGCTGTCGGGCTTCTTTCAATGTCTCCATACATGCACTGGCTGATTACAGGAACTATTTTGCTTGCGGGCATCGTTTCTGGGCTTATCGTTTCGGCGCGGATGAGAAATGAATCTTTCAAACTCAGGTTTGGACCAATTGGCGGACTACTGCTTTTGGCTGCTTCTATACATATGGCGACTAAACTGATAGGCTTTTAGCATACATTAAATACATAGTAATTCTCATTCTTTAATAAAAATCACTTAATCAACATACTAAATGAATCGCACTTTACTTGTCCTCCTGGTAATAACCATTTTTGCAACGTCCAAAGCTCAGCCACCACAAGGGTATTATAATCCGGCAGCTGGAAAAACAGGAACAGCTTTGCAACAGGCACTTCACGATATAATTGACAACCACACTTCGGTTTCTTATAATTCGTTGTGGACACATTTTAAAACAACTGATAAAAAACCAAACGGAAAGGTTTGGGATATGTATTCAGATATCCCGGGTGGCACTCCTCCGTATGAATTTACTTTTGTTAATGATCAGTGCGGGAGTTACAGTGGTGAAAGCGATTGTTACAACCGCGAACATTCATGGCCTAAAAGCTGGTTTAACGATAACCTCCCGATGAATACGGATATGTTCCATTTGGTTCCTACGGATGGATATGTGAACGGAAAACGTTCGAATTATCCGTTTGGTAAGGTAGGTGCCGCATCGTGGACTTCTTTGAATGGTTCAAAACTAGGCAGTTGCATTACGCCGGGATATACTGGCGTTGTGTTCGAACCTCGCGATGAATACAAAGGCGACTTTGCCCGTAACTATTTCTACATGGCTACGCGTTACTACAACGAGGACAGCGGCTGGCCCGGAAGCGATATGGTAACAGGCTCGCAGTTTAAACCCTGGGCAAAAGCAATGCTTCTTATCTGGGCGCAGACTGATCCTGTTTCACAAAAGGAAATTGACAGGAACAATGCCATTTACAACATTCAGAATAACCGCAACCCGTTTATCGACCATCCCGAATATGCCAACAGTATCTGGGGAACCAATACAGGTATTTTTGATGAGCAAGCGCAGATAGCATTACAGGTTTATCCTAATCCGGCATCTTCCGTATGCACAATTACCCTTCCTCCGGAGTTCAATCAACAAAACTATACTTTTACTGTTTATTCATCAACTGGTTTACCGGTACAAACCAATCTTACAGTTACCGGCGATAAGGCCAGTATGAATGTGGAGGATTTACCTTCAGGATTTTACCTTATACGGCTTGCTTTGAATGATTACAAAACACTTTACCAGGCAAGGATTATCAGGAAGTAATAGTTTCAGGAATTATGAAGCGATTTCTTTCATTTCAAAAGCATTTGATTCAGATCAGAAATAATCAGCTTCTGCAAGAAATAACTACAAATAATTAAAATCTACTTCGTGCAAATCATCCGACTTACCAAGGAATTTAAATTTGAAATGGCCCATGCACTGAAAGGGTATGATGGACTGTGCCGTAATATCCACGGGCATTCGTATGAGCTTTTGGTTACAGTAACAGGTATCCCTGTTTCGGAAACATCATCAACAAAGCTTGGAATGGTTATGGATTTTGGCGATCTGAAGAAAATTGTGCGTAAGTGTATTGTGGATGAATTTGATCATGCCCTGGTGTTGAATCGAGAATCGGCATCTGATTTTACACCGGATGCAGAAATGTTTGGGCGGACAATACTGGTCGATTACCAGCCTACCAGCGAAAATATGCTAATCGATTTTGTTGAAAGACTACGAAGCCAGCTTCCTGCTAATGTAAAATTGCATCATCTGCTGCTCCGCGAAACTGTTACCTCCTACGCAGAATGGTTTGCTGGGGATAATGAAACAATTTCGAATGTATGATTTCGCATGTTGGATATTGATTTTCCACAAATGTATTTAAGATTCTAAATGTTTCAACGATCATGAATACCCGCATTTTTTAAAGCGTTTGTAGGACACCGAAATTTATCGTTTCTAACATGGAATGGTTTGTTTATCGATTTTTTGTCCGATAAGTTTTATGATATTTATTATGCATTTTAGTTCTGGTATATGAGTATAAGCCCTTGAAAATGATGCAGGACACTGATAATTTATCCTTTTATAGCTATTTTCAGATATGAATTCAAAAGTATAAGTTTCGCCATCCATTATTTTAACTGTTGATCGACTACCGTCAATATTTCTGATAAAGAACTGGTGTTTTAATGATTCCATGTCTGGTAATTCTAGTATTTTATTGTCATTAAAATACGTCCACATTGAATCACAGTCAGTTATGTGTATTTTATGTTTTATTATTTTGTATTCATTCAACGGAATGAACTTCTTCGTAACTTTCTCTTCTAATGTGTAGTATTCACAGGACCATTTGCCGTTTTTTTGTGACATAACAAACAAGTCTTGAGAGTAGGGTATAGTATTCCCTTTGTGTATCCAGAATCGAAGTTGAAAGTTAAAGTTTGTATTAAATTTCTTTATGTTGCCTATCATTTCCGGATAAAGGCAATTTGAATTTGTTTCAACGACATTTTGACAAAAGCATAGTGAAAAAGTCAAAACGAGTAATACTGTTATAAGTATCTTCATGATATGTTGTATGTCTCTTCACTATTCGTTTTCATGGCCCATAGCTCCACTTTCGCTTCGCTCTAGCTTTTCACTTTTCACTATTCACTTTTCACTCAATCCCCCGAGTCCAGCTTCATTTTAATCCTCGAAGCCAGGATATCAATAGCTACTTTATTTTCGCCACCCTGCGGCACAATAATATCTGCATTTCGTTTTGTAGGTTCTATAAACTGAAGGTGCATTGGCTTTACCCAACGGCTGTAATGCTCCAGTACTTTCATAGGATCACGGCCACGCTCAACGGTATCGCGCCTTATAATCCGCATCAGCCTTTCGTCACTTTCGGCATCCACATATACTTTTATATCGAGTCGCTTCACTAATTGCACGTCGCTGTATATCAAAATACCTTCAATAATTATCACTTTCCGCGGTTCAATGGTTACGGTTTCCTTCAGCCTTGCACAATCGATATAGGAATACACCGGCATTTCGATACTCTCCCCGTTACGAAGTGCATCTATATGTTTAACCAAAAGGTCCCATTCGATTGAATTTGGATGGTCGAAATTAATACGGAGTTTTTCTTCCTGTGTAAGATGCCCGTTATCCCAATAATAGGCATCCTGTGGAATTACGGCAACCGAATTTTTGGGTAAACGTTTAATGATTTCGCGTACAACCGTAGTTTTACCGCATCCCGAGCCACCGGCAATTCCAATAATAAGCATGTTATGAGTCGATTAAAAGTGTTTTACTAAGGGATAATTGATTTGTAAAAGTAAAAAAAGCCCCGGATTTTCGGAGCTTTCTTTCTGATTTATTCTGATCAGATAGACCTTGGCATTTACCGGCAAACGGTTTACTTCAGGTTACTGAATTGTGTGAGTTTTTCTTGCTTTTTAAAACAGGAAGCTAAGCATAATACCGGCTGCTACCGCACTTCCAATTACGCCTGCTACGTTTGGACCCATAGCATGCATCAGCAGGTGATTGGTTTTGTCATATTCGAGCCCGACAACCTGCGAAACGCGGGCACTATCGGGTACTGCTGACACACCGGCATTGCCAATCAGCGGATTTACCTTATTGCCTTCTTTCAGGAAAATGTTCATGATTTTTACAAACATTACACCACCAAAAGTTGCTACTATAAATGAACATGCACCCAATGCGAAAATACCTACTGATTTTGCAGTAAGGAATGTTGTTGCCTGGGTTGATGCTCCTACCGTTATTCCGATAAGAATGGTTACAATATCGATCATTGGGCCTTTGGCTGTGTCAGCCAAACGTTTTGTAACCGTGCTTTCTTTTAGCAGGTTACCAAAAAACAACATGCCTAACAAGGGCAAGCCCGACGGAACAATAAAACACGTAAGCAACAAACCGATAATCGGAAATAGAATCTTTTCGAGTTTCGAAACAGTACGCGGTGGTTTCATGCGGATAACCCGTTCCTTTTTAGTAGTAAGCAAACGCATAACCGGAGGTTGAATAACAGGTACCAGTGCCATATAAGAGTATGCAGATACAGCAATAGCTCCTACAAGCTCAGGCGCAAGTTTCGATGACAGGAAAATAGCCGTTGGCCCGTCAGCACCGCCAATAATCCCGATTGCGCCTGCTTCAGCAGGGCTGAATCCCAGAGCAAGAGCAGCAGCATAAGCACCAAAAATACCTAACTGCGCAGCTGCGCCAATAAGCATTAGTTTTGGATTGGATATCAGGGCAGAGAAATCTGTCATGGCACCAATTCCAAGGAATATTAATGGTGGATAAATACCGTAAATCACACCAAAATACAAGTAGTTCATTACACTGCCACTTTGGTAGATACCTATCTGGAGGTTACTTGGGTCGCTGTTCAAAATATGTTCAGCTCCCCAAAAAGGAATATTGCCAATGAGTATTCCAAACCCGATCGGAATCAACAGCATTGGCTCATATTCTTTGGCAATCGCGAGATAAATAAATACTAATCCGATTAAAATCATCACAACATGCCCCATCGTAAAGTTGTAGAATGCCGTGTATCCCATAAACTGGAATAAGTGATCGGATAAGAAAGTCCAAAAGTTTCCGGATGTTTCCATACTGTTATTCTCCGATTACAATTAGAATATCACCTTCCATTACACTATCGCCTTTACCAACTTTAATGGAAGAAACCCGCCCTTCTTTATCGGCATTGATGTTGTTCTCCATTTTCATTGCTTCAAGCATAAGAAGTTTTTGCCCAATTTTAACGGTATCGCCTTCGCGGACAAAAATTTCGAGAATTACGCCAGGCAACGGCGATTTAATACTTCCAGTACCCTTAGGAGCTGATGGACTTGCTGTTTTTGAAACCGAAGGATGCGAATCGGTAGAAGGAACAGCCATTGTACGCACCAGTTTTGGTGTTTTTACGGTCTGCATTTTTCTGTCGATCTCAACTGTATAGCTTACTCCGTTCACTGATACTTCAGCTGTATTTTCTTCGATCCCGATTATTTCGGCATCGTATTCATTACCATTTATGGTGAATTTAAAGTTCTTCATTTCTTAATGATTAGGGGTTCTTCGTAATCCGTAAATTTTTGAACTCCAGGGTGAGTAAGTTTTTGATGCATTTTTAAACGTCATTACCGCATCTTCGAGCCCTTGTAATTGCTGATGGTAAAGATGAAGCGCCAACGATATGGCAACAAGTGTTTCGCCTGAAATTTCTTCAAGTTCCTCCGTGACTTCTGTTTGCTCACGACTTTTTCTGAAGCGTTTCTTCAGGTCGATATTATACAATTTGGCGATATATTTGAAAGTCAGGTACAGTAATATCAGAGAAATGAAAACCACGCTCATTGCAATCATTGTCATTGCAATTCCTGTCGGATCCATCCTGCCAAATTCTTCAGCAGCTTTACCGGCAACTCTTTCACCTGCTTTTACTACCAATAGTGTGGATGTCGTCATAACGGCAGATTTGAATGTTTCTTAGGCGGATTGCTGTCTTTCTTGGTTGCTAAGGCCTGGAAAGCGCGTATAACCCTGAAACGGGTATTGCGGGGAACAATTACATCATCAATAAAGCCATAACTTGCGGCATCATAAGGATTGGCAAACTTGGTTTTGTACTCCTCTTCGTATTTATGAAATTCGGCTTCACGTTCCGTCTTGTCTTCAATTTCGGCAAGCTTTTTATTGTAAAGCACTTCAATAGCACCTTTAGGACCCATAACAGCTATTTCGGCTGATGGCCATGCATAATTGATATCTCCACGCAAATGCTTGGAACTCATTACGTCATATGCTCCGCCGTATGCTTTGCGAAGAATAACGGTTACCTTAGGCACGGTTGCTTCGCCATAAGCGAAAAGCAGTTTTGCTCCGTGAATAATAATTCCGCCATATTCCTGTGCTGTTCCCGGAAGGAATCCCGGAACATCAACCAAAGTGAGAATGGGAACATTAAAGGCATCGCAGAAACGGACAAAACGTGCAGCTTTGCGCGAAGCATTTATATCGAGAACTCCCGCCAGATAGCTTGGCTGATTGGCAACAATACCAACCGACATTCCGTTAAAACGGGCAAAACCGGTTACAATATTGGGCGCAAAATGCCGTGCAACTTCCAGGAATTCATTATTATCGGCAATTAAGTGAATAACATCCTTGATATCATATGGCTTGTTCGGATTTTCGGGAACAATATGATTAAGAGTTTCTTCGAGTCTGTCGATAGGATCAATACAAGGAACCAATGGAGGATCTTCAAGGTTGTTTTGCGGCAGATAGCTGAGAAGTTTACGCATAAGCAAAATGCCTTCCTGTTCGTCCTCGGCCACGAAATGCGAAACGCCGGATTTTGAACCATGCACCATAGCGCCGCCAAGTTCCTCGTCAGTTACAACTTCGCCGGTAACGGTTTTAACAACTTTTGGGCCTGTAACGAACATATAGCTGTTCGTTTTCGACATGATAATAAAATCGGTAAGTGCCGGGCTATAGACCGCGCCACCTGCACACGGACCGAAAATAGCAGACAATTGCGGTATAACGCCCGAAGCCATGATGTTACGCTGGAAAATCTCAGCATAACCGGCCAGGCTCTGAACGCCTTCCTGAATGCGGGCTCCACCCGAATCATTGATTCCGATTACCGGAGCGCCGACTTTCATCGCCTGGTCCATGACCTTGCAAATTTTCTTGGCATACATTTCGCTAAGCGATCCACCGAAAACGGTAAAATCCTGGGAGAAAACATATACCAGGCGGCCATCAATAGTTCCGTAACCGGTAACTACTCCATCCGAGAGGTATTTTTCGTTTTCGATGCCAAAATCGGTGCAACGGTGCGAAACAAACATATCGAATTCCTCGAAACTGCCTTCATCGAGTAATAAATCGATGCGTTCGCGGGCGGTGAGTTTGCCTTTTTTGTGTTGTGAGTCAATGCGTTTCTGGCCACCACCCAGTTTTGCAAGCTCTCGTTTATCAAGCAGCTGCTTGATTTTATCTTCGATTGCCATTGTATAGTATTGTGGTTAGTTTATTTTCCTGAGGTTGGATGAAGATGTTATTTCGTTTTGCTTTTCCCGATTTCCGGTTATCCGGCACTAAATGTTTTTATTTTCGCAAAGCTCAGTTAATACCCCGAAAGTAGATTTCGGATGCAGGAAACCAATACTCATGCCTTCGGCACCTTTGCGCGATTGCTTATCGATCAGCTGAATGCCATTGGCTTCGGTTTCGGCTAAAGCACTCTCGATGTCTTTTACTGCAAAAGCAATATGATGTATGCCTTCACCCTTTTTTTCGATGAATTTCCCGATGGGTCCTTCAGGATCGGTACTTTCGAGTAATTCGATCTTGGTTTGGCCTATCATAAAGAATGCGGTCTTTACCTTCTGGTCGTGGACTTCTTCGACGGCATAGCACTTGAGCCCGAATACTTTTTCCCAGTATGGTATGCTGTCATTCAAGCTTTTAACAGCGATTCCGATGTGTTCGATGTGTGATAAATTCATGGGTTGGAAATTTTTGCAAAATTAATTTCTTTTTGTTATTGAAATAACAATAGAGTAAGAATTTAGTCGAAAACCGGTAATATGGAACTGTTCTATATAAGTATTGTAAGTTATTGCCTCTCTGTGCGATGCATTAAAAAGGGTATTTTGAAAGAAAGACCGGTTTCTGTATACTATGAAAGAGCTGGATTTTGCTCAAAATCTGGTTCAGAGTGCTTTGTTAATAAAAAGAGGTTGCAGGCTTTACTCAACCCACAATCAGTTAGTATCCCTGACTTAAGTTTCCGGCATAAGCCAGATGGAAATAATACTGAATAGTCCCAAAGATCGAACGAAGATTGGTTTAATGCCTTATTTTCTATATTGAGTTTCCTTTATTCGTAAAAGACCTTTATTTTATCGGAATTCAACCTGGCTTGCAGCCAGTTTTCTATTTTCGATTTATCGTTGTTAGTCAGATTTGGTTGTTTCCCCTGTGTAGTAAAAACAACAATAGCAACTGTATCAGCAACAGAGGCATTACTGTTAAATACATACGACTCGGAATATGCACAGTTAATAATCTCGGGGTATAGGTTTTTAATTTCTGCAAGGATCCCCTTTCCACGATATTTAACTATATCGAGGCTATCAATCTGCTTTTCTTTATTTTTCACTAGAAGCAAGAGCCGATTAATTTCTGCTGTTATATTCTCATTTTCAGTATTTTTCTTGCTTATCTCATCTGTTGATAGCCCCTGCGGAAATTCAATTGATACTTCATTTAATGAAAAAAGCTTAGCTCTTTGTCTTATGCTTTCTTTCTGTTCATCACTTAATAAAGTGCCGGCATAAACCAGCACAATTTCTTTTTTCACTGGCCTGATTTCATTTTTTAATAGATAATGGCCATCTACAACACTGATATTCTTAATATAGCTATTGGCGTTCTCAATAAATTTTTCCTGTTGTACAAGGTTATAGCCGAAATATATACTGGGGAGTATAACCAATGTAATAGTTATAGATATCAGTTGATTAACTCTTTTCTTCTGCCGGTTATCAACCAATGTCCTGATCGGGAATTTTAAAATCTGCGAAATTACCACCGACGAAATGGCTATGAAAACTGTATTGATGGTGAAGAGATAAAAAGCACCAAAGAAATAGATGAACTGCCCTGTTGCTAATCCGTAACCAGCCGTGCAAAGTGGAGGCATTAAAGCCGTGGCTATCGCTACTCCCGGAATTACATTTCCCTTATGCTTGCTGCTTATAGCTACAATACCGGCTAAACCGCCAAAGAGGGCTATTATTACATCATAAATGGTTGGACTGGTGCGGGCGAGTAATTCAGAATGAGCTGTAGAAATAGGGCTTACCGCAAAGTATGCTGTTGAAGCAATTAAACTTCCGATAACTGCAAAAGAGAGATTTTTAAACGCTTTCCTGAAAAGAGGAAAATTATAGGTGGCAATGCTGTACCCCATGCCATTTATAGGTCCCATAAGCGGCGAAATAAGCATGGCCCCGATGATTACTGCCGTCGAATTCATATTAAGACCCACCGAAGCAACAATAATTGCAAATACTAAAATCCAGAGATTGGTGCCTTTGAATATGATGTCCTTCTCAATGTTTTCATGGATTTTCTCGAAGTCATCCAAATCACTGTCGAGATCAATATAATTCAGCAGTTTTTGAACTGATTCAAATTTTTTCATGATGTAGGTTTTTTGAAACTAAATCGCAACAGAAGCCTCACTTAGTTTGCCAGCGGTGGCCATTTCATTTATATAATTAACATTCTGTGATAGAATGTTAATTGATTATTTTAACATTCATCATAACAAAACCGGGTATTTAAAGATACATTTACAGGATACTAGTCATTATCTGTATAAGAGTCGGGTTCATCTTTCTTTTTTATCGTTAAAACCTTGTAGAAGAAGTATCCGCTAAGGCCTGTTACAATAGTTATTGTTGTAAGCCACATGAATAAAGCTGAAGTTGTCATGATTGGAACATTTTGTATTTTTAACTAGAGAACGGAAAATAAGAGAATCCTGAAAAGGGATTACTCTACAAACTTAAGTAATTCCTGATTAATTAGTTTAATTTTCCATCACCTGACGCACGATTTGTCGGATTTGGCTTATCAAACCTGTTCCAGGGGGGATTGAAATGGGAGCATTTTTATCCAGATGATGGCGCTTTTGAAATTTTTTGTTTTAGTGATTGAGTTTGTTAAAGATTTTCCCTTGGAATGGGAGCTGGAAAATATTCATCTTTTCACTAAAACAAAACAGGGCGCAACTTACAGCCGCGCCCTGAAAAAAAATATGAATTATGCTTTATTCCACCGTAACCGATTTCGCCAGGTTCCTTGGTTGATCGACATTGCAGCCACGGAGCAGTGCTATATGGTATGAAAGTAACTGTAGGGGGATTGTAGCAAGCAAAGGTACCAGCATTTCGTCGCATTCAGGAATTTCGATACAGTAATCAGCAAGTTCACGTACCTGTTCGTCGCCTTCGGATACGATAGCAATAATTTTGCCTTTACGGGCTTTTACCTCCATGATATTGCTAACCACTTTTTCGTATTGCCCCTTTCGGGTTGCAATAACAACAACAGGCATTTCTTCGTCGATTAATGCGATAGGTCCGTGTTTCATTTCAGCAGCCGGGTAACCTTCGGCATGTATGTATGAAATTTCTTTCAGCTTAAGAGATCCTTCAAGTGCTACCGGAAAATTAATTCCGCGGCCCAGATAAAGTGCATTTGGTGCATCTTTAAAAATCTTGGCTATCTCTTTCACCTGATCATTGCATTTGAGGGTTTTCTCGATTTTATCAGGTATTGTATTAAATTCGTGCAACATACGGAAATAGCGCGATGCCGAAATAGTCCCTTTCTTCTCAGCCAGCATTAAAGCAAGTAAAGTGAGTATGGTAACCTGCGAAGTAAATGCTTTGGTGGATGCAACTCCGATTTCGGGTCCGGCATGCGTATAAGAACCTGCGTGTGTAGCCCGCGGAATCGAGGATCCGACAACATTACAAATTCCTATAATGGTTGCACCTTTTGATTTGGCCATTTCGATGGCTGCAAGAGTGTCGGCAGTTTCGCCCGACTGCGAAATAGCAATTACAATATCATCTTCATAAATCAAAGGATTCCGGTACCGGAACTCTGAAGCATATTCCACTTCAACCGGAATTCTGGCCAGTTCTTCAATCAGATACTCTCCCACAATGCCTGCATGCCACGATGTACCGCAACCTACTATGATTATGCGACGGGCAGCCAGAAACTTGCGCAGGTAATCCTGAATTCCACCTAAAACTATTATGCCCTGATCCATATGCAAACGTCCACGCATACTGTCTTTTACGGTCCGCGACTGCTCATAAATTTCTTTGAGCATAAAATGGTCGAAGCCGCCTTTTTCGAGGGCGCTAAGGTTAATTTCGAGTGTTTGAACGTAAGGTGTTTTTTCGATATCGGCAATGGTACGGATTTTCAACCCTTCGGCCAGGCTAAGTGTTATAACTTCTTCGTCGCCGGGATATACTACCTGCCGTGTAAATTCGACAATAGGAGCGGCATCAGAAGCAATAAAATATTCATCGTCGCCAATTCCTACAACCATCGGGCTGCCTTTGCGGGCGGCAATCAACAGGTCCGGTTCATCCTGCGAAACAATTACGATAGCATAGGCACCTGTTACCTGAGTAAGCGCAATACGCACTGCTTCGGCAAGTTTTTGCTTTTCGTGTGTCATGATGTCCTCTATAAGATACATCAGTACTTCGGTATCGGTATCGCTGCGGAAAACATATCCCCTTTGCTGCAATTCCTGTTTCAGGATGCTGTAATTTTCGATAATACCGTTGTGTATTATAGCCATGGTTTCGTTCGACGAATAATGCGGGTGCGCATTCAAATCGTTTGGTTCGCCATGTGTAGCCCATCGGGTGTGAGCTATCCCTATTGTGGCGGTAACTTCGGCACCTTCGAGTAATTGTTCAAGGTCATTAACTTTTCCTTTGGTTTTAAAAACTTTAAGGGAGCCATTCAGTAAAGCTACTCCGGCACTGTCGTATCCTCTGTATTCTAACCGGTGAAGTCCGCTGAGTAAAATCGGGCATGCTTGTTTTTTTCCTATGTATCCTACAATTCCGCACATAATTTTTTAATATAGGGGTTGATCAACTTTTAATCAAATAGTAATAACTTATTAAAGCGTTTTGTTAATTGAACACACAAAAATACTAAATGTTGCAATACAGTTGAGAAGTGAAAGTTGTTTTAAAACACAATCTTCTTTCAACTGAAGCATAACTTAGTAATGTGTGATGAACTATCCGGTGACTGTTAACATGTGATGTGGAATAATCCATCAAATAATCCGCTATTCCCCGTAAGCAATAATCTTGCCGTATCAGGTTTTATTCGTGCCTGACCCTGATAATACTGGTATTCAGTATTAACGCATCATAATGCTTCAGAAACGGATGTCCCATTAAGGCACCGTTTTCCTTTTACTGAAAGGGTAATTAAAAAAAGAAAAAAATGATACTTTCGAAAACTAACTACTTGACCCTTGAATAGCGCAGGTAGAGTTTAAGGTCGGATTGGGGTGATGAAGTGCCGTTTAATACCAGCCGTGTGCCAACATACGAAGCACTTGGGATAATAAGGTGCAATCCGTTGTTGTTGGCTTTACCGGTCAGTATCTGTTGAATATGCCGTGTAAGCCTGAAACGATATGAATTACTGCTGGCATTGTATTTCCCGTCAAAATAAGTTTCACCTTCATCTTCGTCGGCAATAGCAAAAGGACTTGTTGTGCCACCTTCGCCAACTCCACGTACTGTAATTGTTGAGGGTTTGGTAAAAACATCCGAAACAGAGGCATTGCCCAGTATTAATTGAGCATCGTTTATCAGGACTTTTTCTGATTCGAACCACTTGCTGAGATAAGGGAATTCGACTTTAATTTTTATGCCTCCCATACCTTGTGCAAATAGGAATTGCTGCCCTAACGAAATATTTCCTTCAAGTTGCTGTTTCAGCATGGGTATAGCCTCGGCATATCCATGATGGTCATAATTCTGGAACATGGAACAGGCGGAGGAAATAGCAAAACTGTAGTTAAGCGTATCTTCTGTATTATGATAATACATTACAATCCGGCTGTAATCGGTAGGCATATTGAACGTGATAATCGCACCTTTACCCTGCGTGTTCTGTGGTTCGGCAACAACACATATCCCTTTGAAGAATTTTACAAATTCTGTGTTATTGTTAAGATAAGTTGTGTCTTCAGCATTCAGGATGTAGTTTCCAAAATTCGCATTGATTGGGATGCGCAGAAACGGCGCATGTTTGCTGCCATCGTAAAACGAACTGTCACTGGGCTTTGGCTGGAAGGTAATTTCGCCTAAGGGCTTTGAAACATCGTAGCTTAATGTATTGTTTGAATAATATTTCAGTGAGTCAACAATATCCTCAGTGAGGGCATAAACCCGAAATGTCATATTGCTGAGCGTATCTCCGTAAGAGCTTTTATAAGGGAGGTAAAAATAGGCCGAATCAAATACAGGATTAGTCCCAAACCTCACTCTTGTGGTAGTAATAAATACCTGGCTATAGAAATTGGCGGTGGTACGTCCGAAAATAGGGTCGTACATACTTCCGATCTGTGCATACGTAAGGTTGCTTGTAAGCACTGAGTCCTCAGGAATTGAATACGCATTTATCTGCACAGTGTCAGTATATCCCATGCTCAGCAAATCGAGGGGATCGAGCAGGTCAAGACCAATGGGCGAAAGTTCTTTGGTACAAGAGGACAGCAATAGGGAAAGCAACACTGAAAATGTCAACCGACGGAGAAAGACTAGCCTTTTCAAGGATTATATTTTTTTAAATTATTGTAAATTACAGGACAGGAAATGTACTTATTTGCTTTGTAAAACCTTTTCGTAGAAATCGTTATACACAGAGATGTAATTGTCTTCGCTTTGCAACGGCAGAACAAGTTTGCCCGACTGCTCGATATATTCAGCCAGTTCGGCGTTAATCTGCTGGCTTGCAATTATAACCCCATCAGCAAGATCAACTGATGCTTTCATCAGGCTTACGTAATCGGGTTTTTTAAAGTGTTTGAGGTCTTTTAAAGCAATGTTTTCGTGTTTAAGTTTAGCCTGAAGGTTAGCGTGCAAAGGCTCGGTAAAATCATCGTCATAAATTGATAAAACTACCTTAGCTCCTGAAAACAAAGGGTTTTCGTGATAAACTTTTTTTACATAGAGAGGTGTGAGTGCCGACATCCAGCCATGGCAGTGTACAATATCAGGACTCCAGCCAAGTTTTTTTACTGTTTCGAGAACTCCCCGTGCAAAGAAAATAGCCCGCTCGTCGTTATCCTCAAAAAATGCATTGTTCTTGTCGCGGTATACGTATTTACGGTGGAAATAGTCTTCGTTGTCAATGAAATAAATCTGCATCCGGGCTTGCTGAATGGATGCAACTTTGATAATAAGTGAATGGTCGGTATCGTCGATAATCAGGTTCATACCCGAAAGACGTATTACTTCATGAAGTTGGTTTCTGCGTTCGTTTATGTTGCCAAAACGTGGCATGAAAGTACGGATTTCACGTCCTCTTTCCTGGATTCCTTGCGGTAAATGCCTCGAAATAAGCCCCATAGGACTGTCTTTCATAAAAGGGGTAATATCCTGTGTTACAAATAGAATTTTTGTTTTCTCCATGGTAAGCAACTCACTTGATTGGGAATGCAAAGTTAGTAAATTAATTGGTACTGAACCAATAACAGCTCTAGTGCATAACCATTAATTTGAATTGATCACCAATACTTCACACCTTTGAGAAACCGTAAACTGACTGTTAAAAATGGGCTTAAAGGCCTGTTAACGGAGCTTTTGAGTGATTTTTTCAGTCATTTCTTTTCCACTGTTAATATTTCATAAATCGGTATTCATTGTATTTTTTAATTGTTCATCAAATATTAACCGGGTCAGTCATCAGCATGAATTGAAGTAATTGAATTAATAATCTAAAGTGGTTTTAGTTGCAAAGCGTGTTTTGATGAACATAATGATCTTTTTGAGAAATCAACTAATCAATTGAAGTTGAGAAAAATTAATCCCGGAATACCTGTCGATTTGCTGCTAAAGCCATCAACCTGCACTCCGGGATTAGAAATCTCAGGAAAAATATTTGTTATCATTCAGCCCTCTGACGAGAGCAGATCATCAGAATACCATTATTTTCTTGTTAAGTTTCGATATTCCGGCATCAACCACAATGATATAAACACCTGGTTTAACCTGCTGATTAATCTGATAAGTGCCTTGCCCGGGAATGGATGTATTCACTAAAAGCCGTCCTGAAAGGTCAAGAAGCCGCACATTAGCCTGGCTGGCAGTTGTATTCATGATCACTGAAATGTAACCGTTAGTTCCGGAAGTAACCACCCTGATACCTGAAGCATCTTCATCGATACCGGTAGTATTGAGCACCTGTGTTGTTTTAACAGGCGATGATATGCTTTCGCCGCAGGAATTGGTGCCTTTTACTGAAATTACGGCATTCCCTATAAACCCGGTGTTCCAGGTTACCTGCGCATTTGCGGTTGTACCCGAAATGGTACCGGCTGCAGGAGGATCGAGCTGCCACACATACGAATCGGCTCCGGTGGATGTTGAATAGTCGCTTGTAAGAGTATTCTGAACATTAACCTGATCCGGCCCGTCGGGCATTGATGGCATGGAAGGAACTGTTTTTACGGTAACCTGCAGACTGCTTGGTGCTCCGTTGCCGCCTGCATTGGTACCATAAACGCTCATGTTACCCGAATTTGACGAAATTCCGAACGAAACGTTTACCGTTGTAGTGCCTTGGCCGCTGGTAATAGTAGCTCCGGCCGGTGCTGACCATACATAACTGGTTGCACCTGCAATGGCTCCTACCGAGTAAGTTTCGGAATTATTTTTGCACACTGATGAAGGTCCGGAAATAGGTCCGGCAGCTCCAGGTGCCGAAACAGCTTCCTGAACAGTTAAGGTACTAAGCGTAACCGGTCCTGGTTTATCGCGTGCAAAAGCACCATAAAAAGTTACAGCACCACTTCCAGCTGCTGGTGCAATCCATCCAAAAGTCCAGGTATTGGTGGTAGTATTGGCATTGGTATGGGTAATGTATTTTGTGCCTCCACCTACAAGTTGACTTCCTGATCCTGCAACAAGGGTTCCTTTTTGAGCTCCGGCGGCATTTTGAGGTGAAACTTCAAAACCCATTTTACCGGTATTGGTAAGCGGATTAGTAGCAGTAATCTGGTAGGTTGTGCCAGGTACATAGCCTGTGGGTGGTATATTGGAGGTTATCTGTCCGGCAGTTGTGGTTGCTGTACCTCCGTGGCATTCGGTACAGTTGGCTCCATCGCCAGGGGAACCGGTTTTGCCGGCCGGAGCTCCTGTCGGGTACATTACTGTATATCCGCTTGATAATACTACAGCTGCAAGTGCTATGATCCAGGGTAAATGTTTAACTCTCATAATTTTAATTGTTTAATTAATAATTGATTAGAAGTTCTGTTGAATCAGGAATCATTTCTGACCCCAAATGTATGTGTAACTAATTCTCTGGGAAAAAGACCGGAGACAAACAGGAAAAAAAAGTGTTTGAATGAGTTATTATCGTGGATGAACCAGAAATGGCAGTTGAAACGGAATAGAGATTCTAGAACCGGATTGATTTATAACAGACTTTCGGTTACTTTGTTTAAAACAAGTAGTGCATTTACTTTGGCGATTAGTCACAGAAGGCTTAAACACAACATTTCAAAATCCGGCTTTAGCTCGTGACCGGTTATTATTCCAATGATGATTATTTCAGGATATCTAAAAAAATTAGCCCAAAACTTAATTGATTGCGTCCCACAAAACAGCAACCGGCAAAAAAAAGGTGGCAGCGGAATAAACCGTGCCACCTTAAAGCATCCATATTTAAATTTAGTCGTTTTCCACAATCATTTTATTGGATTTTCTCCTTTTCAGCCTGATTTTCATTTCATAAGCAATAATGTACATTGCAGGAACAAACAACAAGGTGAGGAAAGTAGCGAAACTGAGTCCGAAAATAATTGTCCAGCTAAGTGGTCCCCAGAACATTACATTGTCGCCCCCGATGTGTACCTGAGGATTAAGCTGGGTAAACATAGTAACAAAGTTCAGGTTGAACCCGACGGCCAGAGGCACAAGTCCTAAAATGGTTGCCGTTGCTGTAAGGATTACAGGTGTTATACGTGTTAATCCGGCCTGAACAATGGCTTCGCGGGTTTTCATTCCACGCTCTTTCAGTGTGTCGATAAACTCTACAATCAATATTCCGTTTCGCACCACAATACCTCCGAGTGCCACAATTCCCAGACCGGTCATAATGATTGAAATTGACATGTTGAAGATCACAATCCCTAAAAGTACTCCGATTACACTGAAAATAACCTCACTAAGGATAATAAGCGTTTTACTCATCGAGTTAAACTGCGTGATTAAGATAAAGAATATCAGGCCGATAGCAATAAGCATCGCTTTGCCAAGGAAGGCTGAAGTTTCTGCCTGGTCTTCCTGTTCACCGGTGAGTTTTATCTGAACTCCATCATGAAGCGGGTAGTCGGCAGCCAGTTTTTTTATCTGGGCAACAATCTCATTGGCAGTATAACCTGTCATAACACCGCTCGATAAAGTAATAATCCTTTTCAGGTTCTGACGTTTGATACCGCCATATGAATCTACGTAATCGATGGTAGCAACTGACGAGAGCGGTATCTGCCTTAAAAGACCGGAATTCATATCGCGGTAAGTAATTTTCAGGTTGATAAGCTTGTTGATATTTTCGCGGGTATCAACTGAATACCTGAGCTGAATCGGGAATTCGTCCTCATCCATTTTATATTTGGATATTTCTTTACCTAAAACGGCTGTACGTATTTCCATGGCGATTTGTCCTGTGCTGATACCTTCGTGGTTAGCACGTTCGCGATCGATGTTGATGGCAATCTCAGGTTTGTTTTCCTGGAAATCGCTCTTCAGGTCTTCGACACCCGGAATCTGAAGCGAATCGAGGTAATTTTTAAAAGCGCCTGCATCAGCAATCAAATCCGGCAGGTTCTCACCGGTAATTTCAATGTTAACCGGTTTGCCGGTAGGTGGTCCAGCCCGGTTTTTATCCGTGGATATTTCGGCACCTGGAATTCCTTTTGTTTCCTTGCGGATCATATCGAGGTATTCGGTAGTGTTTCGACCGATTCGGTTTTTATATTCCACAAAGTTAACGGTAACCTTACCTTTTTCTGCAGCAACATTACGGCTGAAGTCCATATCATCACCGGCTCCCAGCGCAACATTGGTAATTACCGATTCGACATCAGGATTGTTTTTGCCAAGGACTTTTAGTACCCGTTGTTCCACAATTTTGGTAATCGAATCAGTAACTATCTGATCAGTTCCAATAGGCATCTGCACCATTACATTTATAGCATTGGGCATGTTGTCAGGGAAAAACAATACTTTAGGACTGCGGATACCCGTTGCTACAAAAGTGAGAATAAGCAAAGCAACTACACCAGTGAGCAGATACCATGGATTTCTTCCATTTAAAATGAATCGCAGCTGCTTTTCGTAAACATGCATAAACCATGGCCATGCTGTTTCCTGCCACCATTTGATATAGGGTTTCAATAAAGTGTGGAAAATAACCACAAGAATTGCAGCAAAAACCATAAAATTAGCTATACCAAAAGCTGTTTCGCTATGATTCGCAGCATAAAAAGCATAACTGATAAGGGCTAAAACAAGTGCAGTTCCGGCTTCGATAAACATGCGCTTCCGGAATTTCTTTTTATCGGGTACATCAAATTCGTGTTTCATAAACGAAACCGCAAATACAGGGTTGATAATGTAGGCTACAAAAAGGGATGCAAACAGCGTAATAATAAGCGTTACAGGAATGTAAAACATAAATTCACCTACAATTCCCGGCCAGAAAGCAAGTGGAAAGAATGGCGCCAGCGTTGTGAGCGTACCCGACAGAATAGGTAAAAATACCTCCCCGGCCGCTTGCTTTGCCGCAATTTTAATATCAGGTTGAAACTGATGCGTTCGGTGAATATTTTCAATTACCACAATGGCATCGTCAACCACAATTCCAAGGGCAAAAATCAACCCGAACATAACGATCATGTTCATGGTAAATCCGAGTGCCGGCATCACCATAAATGCAATTGCCATTGAAAGCGGAACGGCAAGTCCGACAAAAAATGCATTGGTTATCCCCATGAAGAACATCAGTACGAGTGTAACCAGTATCATACCAATAATAATGGTATTGTTAAGTTCTTCGAGTGTGTTACGTGTGTATCGCGACTGCTCGCCCGACAAAGTTACTTTGAGATCTTTAGGGAATTCTTTGTTGACGAGGTCTTCATCAAGGATTTTCTTGATGTTATCCGAAGCTTCGAGCAGGTTTTTACCACTTTTCTTAACAACGTTCAGTGTAATTACATTTTCTCCGTTCAGGCGCGAAAAGCTTTCCTGTTCTTTAAAAGTATCCTTTATTTCAGCTACATCTTTGAGGTAAACCGTAGCACCACTGGCCGATTTAATAAGTATGTTACCCATCACATCGAGGTTCGTAAATTGTCCCTGAACACGAATGGATCGCTTCATCCCGAATGAACTAATATTTCCGGCCGAAACAGTAATATTTTCAGAAGCAACCGCACGTTCAATATCTGTTAAGGTTACACTCGAAGCCTGGGCTTTATAAATATCCACGTTGATCTGGATTTCGCGTTCGAGTGCCCCGACAATATCAACACGTGTGATTTCGTTAAGTGATTCAATGCGGTCCTGCGCTATTTCGGCATATCTTTTCAGCTGATCCAGGTCATAATTACCTGAAACCTGGATAAACATAATAGGGATTTCAGAGAAATCGATATCATTTACCAGTGGATCAGCAGGCAGGTTGTTGGGAAGATCGGACATACTTTTATCAACCGCATCCTTCACCCTTTGCTTGGCTTCGGGAACGGCAACATCAGTATTAAATTCGATGGCAATTGACGATATATCCTGCAGAGAGTTGCTGGTGATTTTCTTAACGCCGTTAATGCCCTTCAGCTGTTTTTCGATAGGACGGGTAACAAGGTTTTCCATGTCCTCGGGTGAAGTACCCGGGTATGGAGTGTTTACTAAAATTGTAGGAATTACAATCTCAGGAAACTGCTCCTTAGGGATGCTGTTGTAGCTGCTGATACCCAGCAATGAGATAAAAACAGCCAGAACATAAATACTGGTTTTGTTATCAATAGCCCAACTGGTAGCAAAAAACTCTTTGAAATTATTTTTCATAGTATGATTTCTATATTATTTGAACAGGGCAAAGTACCCGTTTCGCATTAATTTACCTGGATAAGTTCGCCATCGAGTAGGCTGTTGAAACCGGTTGTGATAATTTTATCGCCTGCAGCGATTCCGCTTGTAATTTCAGCCAGTCCGTTGTAGGTGCTTCCAACAGTTACCGGCAGCCTGCGGGCAACCAGTGTTCCATTTTCTTCTTTTGCCACATAAATAAACTTTCCTGATTGTGAATCGCGGATAAGGGTAATTGGCACTGCGAAAGCGGACGGATTCCGGTAGTCATTAATTTTAACCACAGCCATCATATTTGCGCGATACTCAACTTTGCTTGGGCCAAGGCGGACTTCGCTCTGGAATGTGCGGTTTACCGGATTGATATATTTACTGGTAAAACGGATTTGTGAAGGGATTTCGATATTGAAATCGGGGAAATAAACTATTACTTTATCGCCTACACTTACTTTAGGAGCATAAGCTTCGGCTATTTCGGCTAATACTTTTACATTCGAAAAGTTTACCACACGAACAGCAGGTTGACCTGGAGAAGCCATTTGACCTACTTTCAGGTTTACTTCTTCAACGCTTCCGTTTATAGGCGATTTTATGCGAGTTTGTTCGAGCTGATCATTCTGTGTAGCAAGGCTTTTTTCGAGGGTTTCCTTGTCATTTTTAGCTTTGAGATATTGTGCCTCACTCCCGATTTGCTGATCCCATAAAGCTTTTTGTTTATTATACATGTTTGTAACAAAATCAAGCTGTTGTTTTGTGCTTGAAATTTGCTGTTGCAGAACAGTATTATCAATTGTAGCTAACACCTGGCCTTTGCGGACCGGATCACCTTCTTTAACATATACAGCAGTTATTGAGCCAGGTACCTGTGCTGAAACTGCAATATTATCTTCGCCATCCACTTTTCCCTGTACTTCGAGGTAATGGTTGAATTCTGCCGGTTTTGCTTCGGTTATTGCAACCGCTGTTACTTTGCTAACTTTAATAGTATCGCTTAGCTGTAATTCGGTTTCTAGCGCTTTAATTTTAACTGCTAACTCATCGTGCTGCTTTTTGAGTTTTTCAAGTTCTGCTTTTTTATCAGCGGGTTTGCAGGCTACTGCCATTGCTAACAGTAAGATGAAAATAATAGATTTATTCATGGCTTTCATTGTATATAGTTTTATATTCTGGTTACAGGTTGTTGTTTAATTTGTCGAGAGTGTTTTTTGCTGTAAACAATCCGAAGATTGAAACATATAAATTACGTTGAGCGTTAAGGTACTGGTTGAGATCATCAGTGATTTGCCTGCTGGTTGCAATTCCTTCATCGAATTTCACCAGAGTTTTGTCGTAAATCCGTTTCGTAAGTTCAATATTTTTTTGATCATTCAGATAATTCTCATAGGCTTGCGTAAGTTTATTCTGTGCATTCACATAACTTAATTGTAAGGCGTTTGACAAATTATCCTTGGAGTTAACCATTTTCTGAAGTTCCATTTTACTTTGCTGAACTCGTGCATTACGCATTCCACTCGAGAAAATCGGGATATTCATCGAAATCTGAAACACATCCTTTGGAGCGAAATCAAATTCAGGAGTATTCACTTTTGCTGAATGGCGATAAACAGCCATCAGATCAGGCAAATACTTGCTTTTCTCCCGTTTAAGATTCAGATTGCTAATCGATTCTGCATTTAATGCAATCTGATAATCAAGGTTATTGTTTATATTGAATTGCGTAGCAAGCAGTGATTCGAGTTGGATGCTCTCGGCAATACTTTCCAATTTATCAGTTAGAATTAAATTATCAGTAAAGGGCATGCCAAGTGTGAATTTGAGAAGAATCAGGGTATATTCGAGTTCGCGGTTCAGATTACCAACACCATTCTTCAATGTAAGGGTTACAAACTCTAACTGATCAACATCAGTATTCTCAACCAGACCTTGCTCAAGCATTTGTTTCATATCCGAAAGAGTTTTTTCTGAGTTCTCAAGCGATTTTTGCATTACATCCCTGTTATTCTCTACAAGTAAAGCATTTGCATAAATGTTGGCAACACTTTCTCTCACGTCAATTTCCACTTTCTGCCGGTTTTGATCGGTCATGGTGTAGAAAATCTTGGTAGCCTGCAAAGCAACAATGTATTCGCCGCTGAATACCAACTGCGAAACGGTGATATCAAGAGTAGTGTTGTTTTTAACTCCTAATGCAATAGGCGCTCCCGGAGTGAAACCCATATATACATTCTGATTGTTGATATCATCAGAAGTAATGGGTGTGCCGTCAGGCAGGTTTGTGGCGAGGTAAGTGCTGCCTCCGAGACTTAATTCCGGAACTTTGAACAAATGCTGATAATTAGCCTGTGCATTGACCTGGGGCAAGCCCATTGCAGTAGTTTCCCAGATTTTCTTTTTGGCTATTTCCATGTCAAGAGCTGAATTCCGGGAATTGGCATTGTTTTTAACAGCATATTCCTGTGCCTGTTTGAGGCTCAGGGAGATGGTTTCGGCTTGTTTTTCCTGTGCCGTGGTTTGAATGGCAAAAAACAGGCAAGCGGTAAATAGTGTAGTTACGATTGGTAATTTCATAAATCAGTTATTGATATTAGTCTGTTTAATTTGTTGTTCATAGTAGGCGAGACCTTCTGCATTTGCAATTCCGCGTATGTGACTATCGAACATAACCTGGAATATTTTTTCGAACCCAAAGGATACTGATGCTAAAAACTCAGGATCATGCACATCTACTAATTTCTGGATATACAGCCTGGCAACCAGTTCAATATCCAGATCGTTACGGTAGATACCTTCGGCAATTCCCTGGGCAAAATTTTGTTTTACCTGTTCGAAAACATGATCGCGTTTCATGATCACAAACTCCCGGTAAATGGTGGGGTAATATTTCTGAAGTTCAAAAATATTAACCGGATTCATGTCCTTCATTTGCTTGCTTACATTCCGGCTTACGGCCAACAGAATATCGATAGCATTCATATCCTTTATATCCGTGTCGAAACAAAGTGTGCTTTCTTTGGAATGCATATGCCGCAAAGTCATTTCTACCAGTTCGGTTTTATTGGCAACAAACTGGTAAATCGTTTTTTTCGAGATTCCAATTTCCCGCGCAATATCATCCATAGATATGCTGCGTATGCCGTAAATCTTGAACAAACGAAAGGTTTCGGTTAGTAAGCGGTTTAGTTTTTCATCCATCATTTTGTTTTTGAGGCTGCAAAAGTACATTTTTTTGAAACACGGAAACGAAACGAATGAAAAATGTTTCCGCATCGCAAACGTTTATAAACGAACATGCTCCTGAATTGTTCAGCAAAAGTCACAACAAAATGTATTTTCAGCAATCAAAAAGCGGTGAATGCCGGTTTTTGGACGGTGAAAGGGTGGGTTGGGGGGATTGGGTGGGAGGGGAGGATGGGGTTGGACAAGGGGACAAGGGGACAAGGGGAAGGTGATTGATGAGATTGATGGGATTGATGGGATTGACAAGGAGACAAGGCGAGAGGCGACAAGGGGAATGGCGTCAAGGAGAATGACGGCAAGGATGTTGCTATGAGTTAAACGAAATCCTCAAATCCCCCCATTGTCAAATTGTCAAATTGTCACATTTTCAAATTCCAAAATCCCCCATTGTCAAATTGTCAAATTGTCAAATTGTCACATTGCCAAATCCTCAAATCCCCAATTTCTTCTTCCTCAAAGCTGTTGAAATAGTTAATAATAGAAATAGTCCGGCTACAAGAATAAAAATGCGACCAATGTAATCGCCGTATTTTACATAAAAGGTTACTTTGTCGTTGGCATTTATTTTTTGGCGGATAACGGCCGGAACCCAATAAGCTGTGCGTTGAGAGATATCGCCGCGCTGATTGATAAAACACGAAATACCGGTATTAGCCGATCGCGCAATACTTCGGCGGGTTTCAATTGCCCTGATAACTGAAAAAAGCATATGTTGCCGGTGGCCGGCTGTATTGCCCCACCATCCGTCGTTGGTAATCACAAAAATTACATTGGCCCCATTTTGAATAAAGCGGTTTAAAAATTCGCCATACACCGATTCATAACAAATTACAGGGGCAATTTTTAAATTATTATTCGTAACAAACGGCGTTTGATCCGGATTTTTCCCAAGACTGCCAACCGTTCCGCCCAGGTCGATGGCAAAATTTTCGATAAACGGGAGATAATGTATAAATGGCATCATTTCAACACCAGGCGTTAGTTTCGATTTGTGATAAACATGAAGAATGCTGTCGTGTGCAACAAAAAGTGCCGTGTTGTACGAATCGTAATACTTTTCAGCATCCTTGAATTTTCTTGCGGTTGCACTCAGTTCCTCGCCAGGCTGAAATACTTTTCGTGTCGAAATGCCGGTAATCACATTCATCCGGTCAAAACTTTTATTGAACTGCCTTATCCGTGCAATGCTCAGTGAGCGCTCAAGCTGATCTTCGTAGGTGCGTTCCTGAATAGCGCTTTCCGGAAATACCGCGAAATCAGTAAGGCTATCCGATTTTTCAGCAGCCAGCTCTAGCATACGTTCAGTGACTACCATAGGTTCAAGGTCGAATTGCTCGCTGTACGGATCAAGGTTTGGCTGCACCACCACCACATCCACAGGATTTACTTTTTCGGTATAACGGTTATACATTATCACTGAAATACCTATTGGCACAACAATAGTTATCAGTGTGATACCCATGAGCATTGCTGTTTTCCTGCTTTTGATTTTAAGAATGATACGTTCGCGGACAATGAAAAACAGCATGATATTAACCAGCATCACCCATAACGATCCGCCGAAAATACCGGTGAATTCGTACCATTGTATCCATTTGGGGTAAGCTGCAAAACCGTTTCCAAGATTAAGCCAGGGAAAATTCAGGTCCCAGCGCAGATGTATATATTCGGCGGTAAGCATATAACCGATAAGAGCAGTATACGCAGCTGTTGCTCCCGAAAGTCGGCGGTGAGTAACATGAAACAGGTATAAAGCCCCGCCTACCAATGTTGTATTAACCAATATTGTGGCTACAATTCCAATAGGAGTGGAGTTGTACACCCACCAGGTTGTAAGCAGCACCCATACCGAAACCGTTAATGCTGCATAAGGCAAAAATCCTGATGAGTGATTGTTGGCGCGGTTTTTCCATTGTTCGTATTCGACCACAAACAGCGGAACGAAAGCAAAAAACAACAAAACCGGGAAACCTCGTTCGGGCCATGCGGCACTTAGTAAAAGCCCTGATAATATCGAAAGGAGTATTTTATAGATGCGGTTCATGATGGCGGGATAGAAGGGCAAAGATAATAAATAGGATGTTTGGTTTACAGACAGGTTATCTGCAGGAACCACTGATAAAGTATTCTTCCTATTGAGCAGGAAATAAAAAGTGGCTACCGTTCGGGTAACCACTTTTAAAAAAATGTTAGGAGTGAGTGCTATGCTACGACAACCCTATCGTCTCCCCATCAGCGCTCGACCATTCGTAATTGTATAAGCCATCGAGCAAGCGTTTCTGTTTTTCTTCGGGCGAAAGGACGTTATATTTTTGTTTTTCCTCTTGCAGCTTTCTTTGCTTTTCCTCCTCTACGCGGTGAATTTCTTCGAGGTAGGTATCTTCCATACGTTTTTTGAGGTACTCGGTAGCAACGGTGGGGAAAAGTTCGAGCAGGAGTTCTTCCTTTTCGTTCAGTGCAAGCTTAACTTCGCCGTATTCCTCAAAAACGGGGTTTTCCTGTTTCTTATAAAAGCGGGTATCATAAGGAGTTTCTGTTTTAACCCCTGCCAGTTTGTACCTGAAATCGGGATCGACAGGTACTGGTGTTTTACCGTAAACTCCTTTCACGAGGTTAACAAATTGTATTGATTTGGTGGTGTAAAGCGGCACTCCATTCGATTCATCCAGCGCACAATTCACAGCCTGAACGCCTACAATCTGGCTGGTAGGGGTTACCAGTGGTGGGCAGCCGGAAGCAAGCCTTACTAGAGGAATCAATTCGAGCGCACGTGGGAGGAGTTTTTCGAGTTTGAGTGCTTTAAGCTGTGCCAGCATATTGGAGTACATTCCGCCTGGGATTTCGGCTTCGCATATTTTGCTGTCGGCCTCCGGAAATCCAAACCAGCTTTCGATACGGTGGCACACTTCGAGTAAATCGTCTTCTTTATCGGCTTTGGCAAATGCAATGGCCATTTCCATCATTTGGTCGATGTCGCGCGGGAGGGTATCGGTAAGGATATTGAATTCGCGCGGGAACTGGTAACTGTCAAATTCTTTCAGTTCGAGCCTGATAGCCCGCAGATGCTGATCGAGTTCAATTACAGCTTCTAAATCTACACCGGTGTCAATGCCAAGCCGGTTGCAGAACAATTGTATAATTTCGAATGCAGGTGCAGCTGTTCCGCCGGCGAAACTCATGAGCGATGTATCAACAATATCAGCACCATTTACAATAGCCATAAGAGTGGAAGCCAGACCATAACCAGGTGTGCAGTGCGTATGAAAATCGAGCGGAACCGTTACATTTTGCTTTATCATGCGCACCAGCCTGCCTGCCCGAAGTGGGGTAATGAGCCCGGCCATGTCTTTAATAGTAATTATATCGGCACCCATTTCCTGAAGTTCGAGTGCTTTGGTAAGGAAATACTCTTTTGTAAATATTTTTGTAGGAAGCACTTTTGCATGAAGCAAGGCTTTCACTTTCTCGCGCGTCGAATATTTCGGATCAACTGTGTAAACCAACGTACAATCTGCTATCCCGCCGTTTTCCTTAACAAACTTTACAGTTGACCTGATGTTATCGAGGTCGTTCAAAGCATCAAATATGCGCATAATGGCAATACCCGAATTGATGGCATTGCGGTTAAATCCGCTTATAACCTCATCAGGGTAAGGATTGTACCCGAACAAATTCCGACCACGCGATAAAGCAGTCAGGAGGGTTTTGTCGCCAATGGCAGCATGAATACTTTCGAGCCTTTCCCACGGATTTTCGTTCAGATAGCGCATTATTGAATCAGGTACGGCTCCGCCCCAAACTTCCATGGCATAAAATCCCGCATTTTTAAATCCCGGCAAGGTCCGATCGATTTGTTTCTGAGTCATACGGGTAGCAAAAAGTGATTGTTGTCCGTCACGGAGGGTAACATCACGAATAAGAAGCTGCTTTTTCATCGGTTGAGGTGGTTGAATGTATTGAATTTGTGGTTGATTGAGGATCTATTATACTGATAAACAACTATGTCGGCTTTCTTATTTTTTTAATCTTTATTGTTAATCGAATAACAATGCAAAATTATAAATTAACACATCGGAAAGAGCAAAATGTAAAAATAAATTATTGTAGGAGATGGTTTTCCTTCTTTATCCTTTTTGGTAGAATGTATTTTTAAAATTTTGTGACTTCGCCCCTCGCCTTGTCGCTCCTCGCCTTGTCGCCCCTGCCCCCAAATCCATTTATTTACTACTTTCGCTGTCAGATTTTAACCTTTTAAAACAAAATCCCATGTTTAAACGTATCTTTCCTTTAATCCTTTCGCTGGCATTGATTTCGGCTGTAACCAGCAGCTGCAAACAGAAATCAGGAAGCGACAATTCCGCTAACGATACAACCGCTATGAGCGAAATGCAAAAAAATGTGAACGATTATGCCAGTGTCAAGCTAACTACCGACCTGAGCAAGCTTACCGAAAAAGAAAAACAAATGATTCCAATTCTGATCGAAATTGCTCAGATTATGGATGAAATCTTCTGGGAACAAACCTGGGGCGATAAAAACGCGCTGCTCGATACTATCAGCGATCCGTTTGCCAAAAAGTTTGCGGAAATAAATTACGGTCCCTGGGACAGGCTTGGCGAAAACAAAGCATTTATTGCCGGTATTGGTGAAAAACCAAAAGGAGCCAATTTCTACCCGGTGGATATGACTAAGGAGGAATTTGAAAAATGGAATGATAAAAATAAATCGAGCCAATATACAATTGTAAGGAGAAACGAGGATAAATCGTTGAAAAGCATATGGTACCACGAAGCGTATGCCGAAAAAACCAAAAAAGCATCGGACTTATTGCTAAAAGCTGCTGAACTTGCCGAAGATGCAGGTTTGAAAAAATACTTCACCTTACGCTCGAAAGCATTGCTTACCGACGATTATTTCGAAAGTGATATGGCATGGATGGATATGAAAACCAACACTATCGATTTTGTGGTTGGCCCGATTGAAAATTACGAAGATGAACTTTTCGGATACAGAGCTGCTCACGAAGGTGCAATATTGGTAAAAGATAAGGAATGGAGCAGCCGTTTGGAGAAATATGCTGCTATGCTTCCTGAACTACAGAAAGAACTTCCATGTGATCCTATTTATAAAAAGGAAGTCCCGGGAACCAGTTCCGATCTTAATGCATACGATATTCTGTATTATGCCGGTCATACCAACAGCGGAGGTAAAACTATCGCTATTAACCTGCCGAATGACGAAAAAGTGCAGCTTGCTAAAGGAAGCCGCCGTTTGCAGTTAAAAAATGCCATGCAGGCAAAATTTGATAAAATCCTTGTGCCTATTTCAAAAGTTTTGATTGATCCGGCCCAGCAGGGGAATGTGAAATTTGATGCTTTCTTTGGCAATGTAATGTTCCACGAAGTGGCTCATGGACTGGGGATTAAAAACACCATTACCGGTAAAGGAAATTTGCGCCAGGCTTTAAAAGAACAATATTCCGGTTGGGAAGAAGCCAAAGCCGATGTAGTGGGATTGTGGATGGTTACCTGGCTGATTGAAAAAGGCGAGCTTACTGGGATAACCGTTGAAGATGCTTACGTAACATACATGGCCGGACTTATCCGCTCGGTACGTTTTGGCGCTGCCGAAGCACATGGTAAAGCTAATATGATGTGTTTCAACTTCTTTGAAGAAAAAAATGCTTTTTCGCGCAATGCCGACGGAACGTTTAAGGTTGATTTTGCAAAAACCCGCGAGGCTGTTAACGAATGGAGTGCTTTTATTCTTAGCGTTGAAGGCGAAGGCGATTACGATAAAGCCGTTACCTATATGAAGGAAAACGGAAAAATCCGTCCTGAACTTCAAGCAGGGCTCGATAAACTAAAAGAAGCCAATATCCCGAAAGATGTGGTTTTTGAACAGGGAGTGGAGGCTTTAGGGTTATAGTGGGATGTGAGGACAAGGAGAGGGGAGAAAGGGCGACATGGCGAGGGGCGAAGGGAGACAAGGCGAGGGGCGACATTGGGAGATGAAAAGAGAATGAGATAGCAAAATGATTTTTAAAAACCCGTCAGGATTATTGTTCTGACGGGTTTTTGCTTTTGTTGATTACAATTTTATGAACTCCTATAATCTGGGAATTCCGAATTTTATTAAAAAAAATTATTGGAATAATAAATGTTTTAGATTCCGGTGCGCTGCAACTTAAATTTTACTCTCTTTCACCTTACTACAAATATTTCGCCACTCTGTGGATTCATTTTGCCTCAATACTGTAAAAAATAAAGGTGCAGAGCACCGGAATATTTGTAGTAGTATAGAAGAATATGATTCAAGGTGCAGCGCACCGAAATCTTTAAAGCACAGATTTTGAAACAGATTAGGCAATACCGGTTTTTTACAGAATTGTTTTGCCAACTTACAGACGATTTACGTCAACTTGCATAGGATTAGCATTATGAGAATCGGAGAATGTAAATTTTTCGAACTATAAATTTATCTTTGCGTTTTATTCCTTAAATTAATCAGATAAAAATGAAAAAAATCGTACTTGCTTTTTGTTTGCTTACAGCGGTTTTCGCTAAAGCAGCCAATACCCCCGACGAAGGCATGTGGCTTCCCATGTTCGTTGAAAGATTAAACTATGTTGACATGCAGAAAATGGGCCTTCGCCTTACTGCTGAAGAGCTTTACAGCATCAACAATTCTAGTTTGAAAGATGCCGTTGTAAGTCTTGGTGGATTTTGCACTGCCGAGGTTGTTTCAGCCGAAGGACTGCTTTTTACCAACCACCACTGCGGATACGATGTTATCCAGAACCATAGCTCAATAAACCACGATTACCTTACCGATGGTTTTTGGGCAATGAATAAATCCGAAGAACTTCCAAATGAAGGTCTGTTTGTTTCGTTCCTCGTGCGTATGGAGGATATGACCAAAACAGTTTTAGGTGAAGTTACCGATGATATGGACGAAACTGCCCGTACCACAGCCATCAACGAAAAAATTAAAGAGCTGAAAAAAGTCGCAGAAGAAGATGGGAAATATGATGTTGAGCTGAAAAGTTTCTTTAACGGCAACGAGTATTATCTGTTTGTGTATCAAAAATATAACGATGTACGCCTGGTTGGAGCTCCTCCTTCGTCAATTGGTAAATTTGGCGGAGATACTGATAACTGGATGTGGCCACGTCATACCGGTGACTTCAGTATTTTCCGTATTTACACCGCTCCTGATGGTTCACCAGCTGAATATTCGAAAGATAATGTGCCGATGGCTGCCAAAAAATTCCTTCCTGTTTCGATAAAAGGATATAAGAAAAATGACTTTGCCATGATATGGGGTTTCCCCGGCACAACCGATCGTTACCGCAATTCGTGGGCAGTTGATGCTACCCTTTATGATATGGATCCTGTTATTGTTAAAGTTTTGGGATCGGTTCTGGAAAACATGAAAGAAGGAATGGATGCCGATAATGCAGTTCGTATTCAGTATGCAAGCACATACGCCGGACTCGCCAATTTCTGGAAAAACAAAATGGGTGAAGAGCGCGATCTGAAGCGCCTTGATGTTATAGAGAAAAAACAGCAACTCGAAGCCAGGCTTAAAACCTGGATAGAAGCTGATGCCGGCCGCAAAGCCAAATACGGTGAAGTACTCGCTACCTATGCCGATATTTACAAACAATACAAAGATCAGAACCTCTACCAGCAGATTTGGTATACGCAAGCCCTTTTATTCGGATCAAAAGCTTTTCCTTTTCCCGGTCAGGCAACGGCTATCGAAACTGTGCTGAAAACCGGCGCTAAAGGCGATGATCTGAAAAAACAGATGGAGAAATACAAGGAAACTTCGAAAGAACATTTTAAAGAGTATAACAATACGATTGAGCAAAACATACTCACCGACTTGTTGATTTTATTCCGCGATAATGTTCCTGTTGCTCAGCAACCGGCTATTTTTCAGACCATTAATAAAGAATATAAAGGTGATATTAAAAAATATGTTGCCGATATGTTCGAAAATTCGTTTTTCTACACCGAAGCTAAATTTAATGCGTTCCTCGAAAAACCAAATCTGAAAAAAATGCAAAAAGATCCGGCTTTAGTGGTTTACAACTCATTTATGGATTCCTTTAAAAATTTGCAGAAAACCAGCCAGGAACTCAGTGCAAAAAACAAAAAAGCTTCACGCCTTTTTGTTGCTGCTCTACGCGAAATGGATGCTACCAAAAGTTTTTATCCTGATGCCAACAGCACACTACGCATGACTTATGGTAAAGTACTCGACTACTATCCTGCCGATGCCGTTCATTACAATTATTACACTACACTTGATGGTGTAATGATGAAAGAAGATCCGAAGAACGAAGAGTTTATCGTACCGGCCAAACTCAAAGAACTATATAATAAAAAAGATTATGGCCGCTATGCCGAAGCTGGCAAACTGTACACTTGTTTCCTTACCGATAACGACATTACAGGCGGTAACTCTGGAAGTCCGGTTATGAATGCCGATGGACACCTCATCGGGATTGCTTTCGACGGAAACTGGGAAGCTATGAGCGGAAATATCCTTTTCGAACCTGAACTTCAGCGTACCATCAACGTAGATATCCGTTACGTACTTTTTGTAATTGAGAAATATGCAGGTGCAAGTAACCTGATAAAAGAGTTGCAAATCGTTGAGTAAGAAGATTATTAATTGAAAGTTGAAAAGGGGGTCCTGATGAGGGATCCCTTTTTTTTGCTCAAAAGGTAGCATAAACTGAACGCATTAAATGCAAATCGGTAGCAAATATTTGTTTGTCAAAGATTTATGTTTGGGATATATTATTTATAAAAACTCTGTGACGACTAGTGAAATTTTAGTTTTCGGGACTTTAGCTCCTGTAATCCGAAAGAATAACCGCACTAAATCAATCAACAGCTATCTTTGCAAATAAGTTAAGAAAACGATAATCACGAATATATATGGCAGAACAAAAGAATAACCCATTGCACGGGATTAGCCTTGAGACAATCCTGACCCGACTGGTGGATCATTTTGGATGGGAAATCCTGGGCAAACTTATAAAGATAAACTGCTTTATAGAAAATCCGAGTATTCAGTCGAGCCTTAAGTTTTTACGCAAAACTCCATGGGCACGGAAGAAAGTGGAAGATCTTTATATGGAAATACATACACCTGAAGATAAGAATATTGGGTAAAGTGCAGAAAAATTTAAAATGTAATTAGCCGGATTACAAATCCGGAACTCCCTGCAGCGGGATTATCAGCCTATGGCTGATGAGATCGCTTCGCTAAGTTACAAATCCAGCTGAGCAAATCCCGCCGGGCAAATCCCACTTAGCTGATCCTGCCGAGCAAATCCTGCTAGGTCAGTTTAATCAATATAAATCTTCAGTCAAAAAAAAATCCCTTACTATTTCAGTAAGGGATTTTTAATTTCATTGTAAACTGGAGTAAACTACATCTGTGTCAACAATTTAGCTTTTTCAATTATCACTTCGTAGTAGTAACCGGCTCCGAAATCCTTTTTCAAAGTCACAACTCCTTCGAAAGTAACAACATCACCTACTTTGGTAACATCGTCGGTGGTAATTGTGAGATCGAATGAACCTTCGCTGTTTGTTCCGTCCTGAATGTGAACCCAATTGGTTTTCATTATATCAGGACTGTATTTTACAACTTCGCCCCTTATTTTAACGGTTTTTCCGGCGTACGAATCTTTATTGGCATAAAGCTCAGCAATGGTGATTCCACCTTTAGCCGGATCGACTTTTATTCCTTCTTTTGGTACAGCAGCCTGTTTGCCTTTCATAGAATCGGCCATGGTAATTTTGGCAACAATAGGCTGATCGCTGAATTTATCAACAAAACTGATAGACGGGAAAGTCCTTTTTAATTCTTTACTGGCAAAATTGGTCATTTCTATACCCGGCTCGTAATAATAAAATTTGCCTTTTTCCACTTCCGCTTTGCTAATGGCAATCCATTTCTCCTGATCTTTTTCCGATACAAGCAGGTATGTGTAATTGCTCGATTGAATAACTTCTTCAATTTTTACTTTATGTACGTTAGGCGCAAGGTTTTCGTCAACAGTGCTGTTGGAATTGCAGGAAGCCGCTATCAGGGCTATGCCGGCAAAAAAGCTTAACATTTTCAATTGAAATTTCATAGTATGGGTTAAGTTAGATGTTTGTTGCTGTGTTATTGTTTCAGACTGCAAATGTATTCATAAAAGTGTATATAAATATATATTTTGCGGATATGAGGCTGAAAAACCGGAATATTTTTTTAATAGTCATTTTGTCCGATAACATCTCCAATTGAGCTAAGTTTGCATAACTTTTACAGTGAAAATTATGGATTGGATTTACGATTTGTTTACCAAAGAATCAGTAGCACAAACAATTATCATTTACAGTTTTGTTATTGCAATTGGTGTGGTATTGGGCAAGATTAAAGTGTTAAATATCTCACTGGGAATTACTTTCGTTCTGTTTACAGGTATTGCTGTTGGGCATTTTGGTTTTGCCATCAATCACCAGGTTCTTGATTTTGCCAAAGACTTCGGATTGATATTATTTGTTTTCGCAGTAGGGTTACAGGTTGGACCCGGTTTTTTCTCATCATTCCGCAAAGGTGGAATTACACTTAACCTGCTTGCAGCTGCAATTGTCATATTAGGAGCTGCAACAGCGGTTATTCTGCATTTTGTTACAGGAACTTCCATGCCTGTAATGGTCGGTATTTTATCGGGTGCTGTTACCAATACTCCCGGGCTCGGTGCTGCACAGCAGGCACTCGACGAAGTAACATCAGGCACTGCAGCTTCCGGAATTCCTGATATCAGTTTAGGGTATGCTGTTGCATATCCTTTTGGCGTTCTGGGTATTATCATAACTATGCTTGCTATACGTAAGCTTACACGAACCAATATTAGTCAGGAACTAATAAATTATAATGAACTTCAGAATCCGGAGGAAACATTGCCCGAAAAAATCAGTATCCTTGTTACAAATCCGGAAATTGACGGAAAGAAAGTTGAAGATTTAAAGGAATTGCTTAATCGCGACACAGTGATTTCGCGTATTTATCATTCAAGCGAAGTTCATGGGGCTCAATCGGCATCGGTGCTGCATACCGGCGATATTGTACTTTTCGTCGCGCAGAAAGGGGAAATTGACAATCTGATCAAGCAATTTGGCCGAAAAAGTGAAATTGACCTGGCCACCCAACCGGGTAAACTTATGTCGAAGCAGGTATTGGTTACACATATTTCGGCATCCGGCAAATCGCTCGAAATGCTGAATTTACGTGTACGTTTCGGAATTAATATCACCAGGATTTACAGGGCTGGTATTGAGCTGGTTGCTTCACCAAAGCTAAAACTTCAGATTGGTGATAAAATTACCATTGTAGGCGAGGAAAGCGCAATTGATAACGTTGGACTGATATTAGGTAACTCCATCAAACGCCTGAATGAACCAAATCTGTTCCCTATTTTTATTGGAATTTTACTTGGTGTTTTGTTTGGCAGCATCCCGATTGTTATACCCGGAATACCAACACCGATAAAACTCGGAATGGCTGGCGGACCGCTGATTGTAGCGATTTTATTGAGTAAATTCGGTTACAAAATATCATTGGCATCTTACACAACGCCAAGCGCTAACCTAATGCTGCGCGAAGTTGGCATTGTGCTTTTCCTTGCCAGTGTTGGCATTAAAGCGGGCGAACGGTTTATCCCAACCCTGGTTTCGGGCGATGGGTTTATTTGGATGGCCTATGGAGCTGCCATTACTCTTATACCGCTTATAATAGTTGGACTCTTTTCAAAACTGGTTTTAAAAAACAGTTTCTTCGAAGTTAGCGGTTTACTGTCAGGCAGTATGACCGATCCGCCGGCACTGGCGTTTGCCAATTCAATATCACAATGTGAGGCTCCTGCTGTTGCTTATGCTACCATTTATCCGCTGGTGATGTTTCTGAGGATTGTATCGGCACAGTTGCTTGTGATGCTTTTTGCCTGATTAGGATTAAAAATCATATAGAAAATATTGCATAAGAAATTTTAAGATTTTACTGCAAAAGGCACTTTATTTTGTAACTTTGAAATAGGGCATCTTTCGGAGAGCCAGAATTTTATTATTTTGAATTTAGTACATCCTGTCAGATGAAACGGAAATTCGGAATTATAGTTTTTCTAATACTTATCAGCCATTTATCGGTTATTAAAACATTTGCCCAAGCCTGGAATTTTGTAAAAGAGGAGGAGGGAATCAAAATATATACGCGCAATGAGGGCAGCAATTCAATGAAATCATATAAAGGTTTAATGCTAATCAGTGCCCCGATTGAAAAAGTATGTAGTATGGTTGGAAATGCAAGGAATTTTGACTGGTGGGGCGAAGATTTTAGTAATATCAGGGTTTTGGGTTATGAGGATAATAAATATGTCAGGTATTATTACATTTACGATATGCCCTGGCCACTAACTGACAGGGATCTTGCCGTTGAGGCAACAGTAAAAACCAATTCCGTTACTGGTGAATATAAGGTTATTTCCAAACCTTTATTGAAAGTAGTTCCAGAAAATCCTGATCTTGTGAGGATCAAAAATTATTGGCAAACCTGGACTATACAGCCGCTGGATAAAGGATATGTTAGCATTACTCTCGAAGGCTTTGTTGATCCTGGTGGCAATGTGCCTGGCTGGTTGTATAATATGCTCAGCACCGAAATGCCGTTGCGAACCATGCGCCTTTTCCGCCAGCGCGTTTTGTCAGATAAACCGGCGAATTAATTTTGGCAATCATCAGAATTGATAATTGATTGTGCAAAGATATTTTGGCTCAGTTTTTAAAAAGGATCGACCAATTGCAAAAAGCTTCATAACTTTATACCGCTTATAAACCGTAATTAAGTTTTTTATAAAGTCCGATGATGAGAAAAAATCCAAAATTAAACGGCATTTTTATTGCCATTCTATTAGCATCAGTTACTTTTCTGCTGACAGGCTGTGCCAATATGGAAGTTGTAACTCCTTGCCTAACCGGCCACACCTATGGGTTCCTTGGCGGATTGCTGCATGGGTTTATTGCTCCTTTCGACCTTATAGCCATGCTGTTTCGTGATGATATTACAGTATATGCACCGAATAACAATGGAGCCTGGTATGCTTTTGGTTTCCTTTTGGGAAGCGGCGGATGGGGATTCTTTGGAGGCAACAGAAGTTCGCGGAAGAGAAACTAGGATTGATATTTCGGATATGTGCTGCTTATGTAGGGGTGAACAACAACAATTAGTTGTGAGTTGTGAATTTTGATTTCTGATTTTTATTAACCACTAAGGCACTAAGAGCACTAAGTTTCACTAAGGACTTGGAATTTGTGATTTGTGAGTTGTGAATTTTGAATTGTGATTTTTATAAACCACTAAGGTACTAAGACCACTAAGTTTCACTAAGGTGTTTGGAATTTGGTTTTTGGAATTTTGTGAATTTTGATTTGTGAATTTTAATTTGTGATTCTTGATTTTTAAACCACTAAGACACTAAGACCACTAAGTTTCACTAAGGTGTTTGGAATTTTGGATTTGGTTTTTGGGATTTGGTTTTTGGAATTTGCGAATTATCGCCCCTAACCCCTAACCCCTTCCATCTCACCGTTCAATCCACATTACCGAATTGCCGGTTCCAAACTCATTTTCTTCCCATAGTTCATTGGTGGGATCTATCATCCAGCGACCATCAACTATTAATTTATAGGTGTATTTACCTGGTTTCAGGTTTACTGGAAATACCCAGATCCCATTTTCTTTGTACATACGGTAACTGTCCTCGCTCCAGCCATTGAAGCTTCCTGTTACAATCACCGTTTTGGCATCTCCAAACTTTGCGAGCGAAAAGGTATAGTTTGGTTTAAAAGTAATGCACGAATTCATGAAATCGCCCGAGCCTGTTGTATGCGGATTAGCAGGATCGGTAATCCATTTGCCGTCAACAATAAATTTGTATTCATAATTTCCGGCATCGAGCACATAGGGCAGTTCCCAACCGTAGTCGGTTTTATTCATCACAAGTTCATTGTGGCTCCAAGCGTTAAAACTTCCTGATAGGATTACTTTCTCTGCTGATTGAAATCCTTGAAGCTTAAAAATTAAAGTGTCACCAATTCCCATAAATGAGTTCATATTGCCGTAAGCATCCAGCCTGATGTTGCTGTTTTCAGGATCAGCCATCCATTCGCCGTCAACAATAAACTTATAGGCATAAGTCCCTTTGCTGAGGTAAACAGGCAGGATCCAGCCACCTGCAACAGGTTTCATGCGGAGTTCTTTCTTTTGCCAGCCGTTAAAACTTCCGGATACATAAACCTTTCGGGCATCAGTAAATCCTTTTAACCGGAATTCGTGGTTATAACAATACAAAATTGAGTTATACCCGTTTTCACCATCTGATTCTTTCAACATGTTTTCAGGATCATGGATCCACCTGCCATCGGTTATGTATTTATACAAATAGCGGCCCGGCTCAAGTTTCAGGCTTATCTCCCATCCGGAACCGGTTTTTTGCATCGGATGTTGCATGGTACTCCAGTTGTTGAACGTACCCGAAAGATATACCTGTCTTTTGTTCTGAAATCCCGGAAGGAAAAAGTGTGTAATGCTGTCAGCAAATTGTATGGTTGGTTCCTTTGCAAATTGGTTGACTCCAAATTTCTTTGGCGGAAACAACATTGGTTTCAATACAAACGGCTTAACAAACCAGTTGTCATCAATAAGCAAAACATCATTAGGGCTGTAATCATCCTGGCCAGGCAAAGGCTTGGATATTTCGACTATGTTTTCGTTAATGCGGCTGATATCCCAGGTTACGCTGTCGGCTGTAAAAGATGATATTCCGGTAAAAGCCTGAGCAACTAAAGAACTATCGAGACTGAAAAGTGAAATGGTTTCTTTCTTTGTTTTATCCGACCATCGTTTATCGAGTTGAAAATAAATGCGGTTGTTGTTGATGTAACATACGTTCTCTGTCTTATGCTGAGCTACACTGTATGTGGCAGCAGTTGTAATGAAAATCAGAAGAAAAATGATCATGCGGAGTTTCATTTCTTTTCTCCTTTCTTTATGCTGAAACTAAATTCGTTTTTACCAAAATTAAAACAAAAGACACCTTTTTGCCAGAAATCGTAACCAAGCATTCCATCAATCGAGCAGCCGTATGCTTCGCTCATGGCATCGAGATTTGTAATAATTGTTTCCATGTTTCCAAACTGGTGGCTTCCCGATTCGAATTCTTTCATGGTACCGGATAAAACTTCAACAGACTGCGAACTGGCTCCGCCCATATTTGAGCGTCGGTTGATCTGGATTGTATTCAGTACCTTTTTTGAAACACTGCTACTGATCACATTGGTTTCGGCACCTGTATCGAGGCAAAAATTCAGGGTTTTATCCCCGATATTTCCTTTTACCAGCAATATGTTATTTCGTTGTTCCAGTTTTTGAAAATATTCGAATTTCATTTCGGTGTTTTTCTGGCTCAGCAGGTTACCTTGTTTATCAATCCGGGTCAGTTGCAACTCATTGCTATTGGCATCGAATATAACTTCGAAGTTATCGATCATGTTAATGCCGAAAAGTCCGAGAATTTTAACTCCTCGCCGGTTTTCGATATGGCCAAGGTCGGCTAAATCAGCGGCAACATCTTCATAATAGAGGTCCGAAATATCGATTCGTTTAACTATAATCCGGAGCACTTTATCGAATGAACCTGTTATTCCGCTTCCGCCGGATTTGGTGGTAGTAGCATATTTTCTGAAATAGGTTCTGTTCAGTACCAGCCCGGATGCGCCGGTGTCGAAAATCAGGTTCCCAGCCTGGCCATCGATCCTGGCTTCGATAAGGAACAAGCGCCCGGCACGCTTCAGAGGAATAGTTAAGGACTGGAAATCTCCTAAGGGTTCATCGCTCATCTGAGGGAAATGCAATATTGACTCATTTGCCGTAACCTGAAAAGAATCATTTATCGGAGGAATATCGGCACATACCCTATTGCTCAGGAGAAAAAGTGCGGGCGAAAGCACCAAGATTACATTGAAAAAAATCCTATTCATGTAGATATCAATTTACTAAGCATGGAAATCTATACGAAATTAATCAAATGTTTTTCAGTTCGAAGTTTTACATAAAAAAGTTTAATCCTTTCAGACTACATATAATAAAGTTGTCAGTCCAAGAATATGGATCGAATTTTCTTTAAATAAGACTTTAGTGCGAATCCGGAAAGGTTAAAATGAGGTTAATACTAACTTTCAATACAACAATAATCCCATCAAGCTAAATTGAAACCTCATGTCCAGCTCGATAAGCAAACGATTAATTGAAAATTCTCAATTAACAGGTTTCTCAATTATCATTAATATGGAACCGCCGAAGTTTAACCTTCACTAAAAAAAAATATTTTGATGCTTTAATCATTTTTCGTGTAGGATATTCTTCTGGAAGCTTTTCGCATTAAAGTATTAATCAAATCCTCTGTACTACTGCCAAGTGATCCTGAAACTGACTTATTATAGTTAATAAGAAGTTCTCCATCACTGCCATTATGGATAAACAAATTAAGTACAGCTTTATTTGTGCTTCCGTAAAAGCCTACTAATAGCGCCAGTGCAACACTTGCTCCTTCTGACATTGGTTTTGTAGTTTCAAATTTACCTGAAATAACAGCATCCACTCCCAAAAGTCTGGCATAATCTGCCGGAGTATAAGTAGCCATATTTTCATATGTAATTCCGTTCTGTTTAAGAAGAGCGTTTGTAGTAGTAGGATCCTGAATTTTTACTGTCAGTTTTCCACTTTCCTGTCTCCGTAAAAACCAGGCATACATTGCAAACTGAATGTTTTCACCTTCAGCAACTTCTAGTCTTTGTATTTGTTCGACACTCATATTTTTCATTTCCTTCGGACGCAGCTTTACAGTTGCTTTAAACGGAACTATTGCAATTAGCTTATGGTCTTTGGTAATCTTATCAAAATTGGGATGTTCATACAGATTTGTTTGAGAAAATACAACAATTGTAAGTAGAAAGATAATGGATGTAAGTAGTAGTTTTTTCATAAAAAAGGTTTTGAATTTTGGTTTATATTTATTGATGCATTTGAACTTAACAACTATTAATTAAATCAAGAATCCTTAACTATTAAAACAATTCTGCGATTAATGACTTTTTGCCTTCAAAGATATAGAGAAGAGTTGAAATTTAAAATATTCATATAATAAAAAAATCCGCCTGGATGAAACTGAGATTTTTTAATCAATTTTTAATAATGATCCGGATAAATTCCTATCAATCAATTTTACGTTAGGTAAGTTTGTTGCTGCTCAAAAATAGTTCTCAGCTGAAAATATTATTACTTATCTTCCTCAACATTGTTTGAATTAATCCATCGGATAAATAATTTATATCCAAGTGACATAACAATAGCGCCGGTAAACAGACCAATAAACCCTGAAAAGATGAACCCGCCAATTACACCGATAAATATTACCAACATAGGCACCGGTGCACCCTGTCCAAGCAGAATGGGTTTAAGTACATTGTCGGACAAGCCAGCCAACAAAAGCAATACAGTCCACAAGATTGCCGGCAATACTTCCTTCACAGCAAACAAATAAACTATGATAGGCAGAGTTACAATGAACAATGGAATCTGTAGTATGCCCTAAATAAATACAATCAAAGTCCATATCCCTGCATACGGAACACCTGCCAGCAGTAATACAATTCCGTTCAATACAATTCTTAAGGCTACATCTATTGAAACTTCCCTGATGCTTTACTCCCAAGATAATTCAATCCATTTTCAAAGTTATATTCAGTAACATGCGCTCACAAAAAAAAAGACTGTCAGTATCGACAGCCTTTTTGTAAAAGTGGCATCAGCCTGATTAATTGCGGAAGTTTATGTAATTTCTACTGATCCGGCATATACCGTGTTTGAAACCGCTTCGCGGGCATTGGATGAAGTTTTCCCGTCAAGTGAAACAAGGAATAGCAGCACTTCGGCAGTACGACTGCTCCACTCTGCAGGAAGGTTCAGTATTACTGTTGCCTGGTTTCGTGATGCGCAGCCCGGGAAGGAAAGTACTTCCCCGGAAGCTTGGTCAGTAAGACTAACAATCAACTGGTCGCTTTCGCTGGCATATGCTGCCTGAGTGTTATCAGCCCAGTTTAAGGTTACCGAAGCAGGCGCATCAGAAAGAACAGCAACTCCGGTGAGTGTTGCTAAGTTTCCCATGCTGATCCTTACTTTGCTGAAATCAATGCTCAGATCGGGGAATTCGCCGGCAATTGCATTTGCCAGGTTATACGACATGGCGGCATTGCTGCTCGTCATATCTTTTGCATATGCTTTGAAGCCTATGCGGATTAAATTACGGTGCGCCTGGTTAAAGCGCCCGACCAATCCGAAACGTGCCCGCTGTTTTTGCTGATTTTCGGAATTGGGGTTCGATACTACGGCAGGGCGGATTCTCATCACTTCCTTGCCTTTCCAGTTTGAGCCGACCACGTTTCCGATCCGGCCCTGGAATCCTCCAAGGATTCCTTTTTTAAAGGTTGCCATTAGGCATGTCAATTTTTACCTTGCAGCAACATTGCCGCAATTGCATCATGTATTACAATAATCCTGCAACCAGCTTTTTTTCGAAATTATAGATGTATATTGCTTTCAACTGCATAATGCTGTCACTGACACAGATTTTGTGACACTGACACCTTAGTGTAATATACGGCAAACGGTTACTACTCCAGTCATAATGTCAGTCAGTGGCTGAAGACAGACCAATCAATAACTCAGATAGGTTTTTAATAGGAATCATGATATAGGTATGATATTTCATTTTCGGGCAAATAACATTAAGTATCGGATAAAAATAATGAAAATATAGGTTGGATAGCTATGTCGAAAATGCATCATTCGATTTCTGAAACAGGTAAAATATTTTCATCATTTACCACGATTATTTGAGTAAAAATTAGAAAAAGTAAACCTACAGAATAAGTGACCGAAAACAGCATTTCTGAATGGCAAAAAAAATAATTTCCCAAAAAATCAAATATCAATTTTGAAGAATCCAGCATTTACAGGGCTTGCAGCGATTTTGGGAGAAATGTCCTTTACTAACGGATTTTTTTTATATTAATTAGCGGGTGTTTAATCTGGCCTAAAATCGATTTTTCAAATCGGGCGGGCTGCAAAAAAGTACACCCATGAACAATAACAAATCAGTACAGGAAACGCTGAATTCAGTTCTTTCATCTGACGCAATTTATGAACTCTGCCAACTTGATCAACTTATCCGGACAAATCCGGAGCATCAAATTTATTCAAGGCTCAGAGAAATGATTTCGGATAGCGAAGTTTTGACTTTGGTGTTCAAGTTTGCACAAAATCATCCTTCAGGGAAACGGAAATTTATTTTTGCCGGTTATCTCAGCAGTAAGGAAGTTATGAATGCCCTGGGCGTTTCAAAACGAAAGTTAGCCGAATGGAGAAATGCAGGTTTACTTCCGGCTAAAGTATTTGGGAATACATTTTATTATTCTGTCAACGACCTTGTAATAATGTTGGAGCGGTATTACACAGGTAAAGCTGCAGGAATTTAAATCCATTTTGTTGAACGGAAATAAACCGGACAAATAGGCAGTTTTAAATGTAAGTATTCGGAAATCTCATTGAATTCTGTTGTTAACAGTTCTAAATGGGATTTTCTGATACCGGATTCAAATTTGTAATAGTATGTGATTTATGCTGATTCCCAGAATACTGTTTTTATTAAGAAAAACAGACTACAAGGTAAGAATATAATTATTAATATCAACCCATATCCGGAGTTAGTTTTTAAAATCAGAAACGTCAAAGTTTACTAGCATTTTCATTTACACAATGGCATTGTGCGCATATGTAAATGGTCGTAAATTGTTATTTGATTGATTTGCAGCGCAATATACTACTCAAAATATTTGTCCTTTTTATTTGAAAATTTTGCATATTAATTAGCAGGTCTTTTTTGACAAAAGATGATGGGTTTTTCCATCGGACATTTTAAAAAAACCTGAACATGACAAACCAAGATTTTAAGCCAGAATTTCACTCAACACCTGACACTGCATCAGTAAATGATAACTTGTCAGCTTTCCTGCTCGAATACCGGGATACTGTAGTACCTGATGCCCAAAACGGTAATGATAAACCGGCTAAAGTGGCCGGGGAGATTAGCAGGCTAAATGAAATTCTGCTTGAGCTTAGGACTCAACAGGAGCAGTCGGTAATGCCCGGCTGGCTCACAAGCGAACAAGTACAAAGTTTTCTTAACTTAAAAGAGCGTTCACTCCGGACGTTGCGAAAATCAGGCAAACTTCCCAGCTCGCAAGTCGGTCAAAAGTTCTTTTACCGAAAAGAGGATGTAGATTTGCTTCTTAACGAAGCTGCACTTCATAAGCAATCGGGAGATTAGAGTAAATTACGTTAATTCATTCTTCAGGCAAGATTGAGGTGGCCGTCATCGTGGTATACTTTATACGGATACTCCGGTTATTTGTGCGCCCCTGTTTAATTAAAAATCGGACAGCTTCAGCTCCGTATCAGCTCCGTATCAAGTCCGTATCAAGTCCGAAGAAAAGGATCCGGGTTTTATCCGGAATATAGTGTTGGTTAAGGGGCAACCCAGACTTAGTTTCTTATACTGACAGTAGTCTCAAATCACCCGCCATTACCAGGGTGCTCAGTCCATTTGCTTAATTCAATTATTTACTATCTTGCATCAAAATTATTCCCATGGCTTTAGGCTGGAACGAAGTTAAAGAACGTGCGGTACATTTCTCGAAAGAATGGGAAAATGCCTTTAATGAAGAAGCAGATTCGAAGCAGTTTCTTATTGAATTTTTTAATGTATTCGGCATCAGTAACCGCAGGGTAGCCACATTCGAGCATAGAGTAAAAAAACTCGGCGATGCCGATGGGTATATCGACCTGCTTTGGAAAGGCACCATGCTGGTTGAAATGAAAAGTCGCGGTAAAAATCTTGATAAAGCGTATCAACAATCCATAGATTATACACACTGGTTGAAAGAAGTTGAGTTGCCTAAATATATATTAGTTTCCGACTTCGCCAATTTCCGGCTTTACGACCTCGACGAAAACCAACGGTACGATTTCGCCCTTGCCGACCTGGTAAGCCATGTGCAATTGTTTGGTTTTATTGCCGGATATCAAAAACGCACCTACAAAGAGGAAGATCCTGTAAATATTGAAGCGGCTTACCATATGGGTATTCTGCACGATGCACTGAAAGAGGCCGGATACACGGGCCGCAACCTCGAAGTATATTTAGTGCGCCTGTTGTTCTGCCTTTTTGCCGATGATACCGGGATATTTGAACGCAGTATTTTTATTGATTACCTGCAACAGAAAACCAACACCGATGGCTCGGACCTGGGTATGCATCTCGCTCAATTGTTCCAGGTGTTGAATACTCCGAATGGAATGCGCCAGAAAACGCTGGATGAAAGCCTGGCAGCTTTTCCTTACATCAACGGGCATTTATTTGAGCAACAATTGCCTTTTGCTTCGTTTAACAGCAGGATGCGTTCAACTTTGATGCAATGCTCCACGCTCGACTGGAATAAAATTTCGCCTGCCATATTCGGCAGTATGTTCCAAAGTGTGATGAATGAAACTGAACGCCGTAACCTTGGCGCACATTATACTTCGGAGAAAAATATACTGAAACTGATAAAGCCGCTTTTCCTCGATACGCTTTGGCAGGAATTTGCAGTGGCCAAAACCAGTTCCGGTAAACTAAAAGCGTTTCATAAAAAGATAGCTTCCTTACGTTTTCTTGACCCGGCTTGCGGTTGCGGCAACTTTTTAGTAATTACCTACCGCGAGCTGCGGCTTCTCGAACTATCCATTTTAAAAGAGTTGCAGCGCGGACAAAGGGTTTCGGATATTTCGGCACTGGTGCTTTGCGATGTGGATCGCTTTTACGGTATTGAATACGAAGAATTTCCGGCACAGATAGCACAAGTTGCGTTATGGCTTACCGACCACCAGTTGAATATGCAGGTTTCGGCTGAGTTTGGCGAATATTTTGTGCGCCTGCCGCTGGTAAAATCGGCTAAGATTACGCATGGCAATGCGTTGCGAACCGACTGGGGTAGCCTGGTGGAGCCTTTGCCATGGGAAAACTCAACAAGGTTCGATTATATTTTGGGAAATCCTCCATTTGTGGGACATCATTTTCAAGATGCTTCACAAAAAAGTGATATGAATTTAGTGTTTACTAAGGTAAATGGAGCTGGAGTACTTGATTACGTTTCCGCATGGTACATAAAAGCTGCCATCTACCTTCAAGAAAACAATATCGAAGAAAACAGTCTGGACCTTAAAACATGTGTAGCCTTTGTTTCGACTAATTCAATCGCACAAGGTGAACAGGTAGGTTTATTATGGACTGAATTATTTAATAGGTATAAATTAAAAATACATTTTGCGCACCACACCTTCAAATGGGGTAACGAAGCTCGCGCAAATGCTGCCGTACATGTTGTAATTATAGGTTTTTCGAATTTCAATATTGCTGAAAAGCGAATTTTTGAATACGAGAATATTAGTGGCGAACCACATGAATTGAAAGTAAAAAATATTAATCCTTATCTGTTTGAAGGGCGAGACTTATATGTTATTAATCGTAAAGAGCCTTTATGTAATGTCCCAAAGATGATTTGGGGTAATAAGCCAACTGATGGAGGTAATTTTATTTTTAATACTCAGCAAGATTATTTAGACTTCATTGCGAAAGAACCGCTCGCAGAAAAGTGGATTCATCCATACTTTGGAGGAGAAGATTTTTTGCACAATAAAATCCGAAAATGTTTATGGTTAAGAGATATCAAACCTGATGAATTGAATTTATTGCCTCATGTTTTAAAAAGAATTGAACAAGTCAAAATAATGCGTCTGAATAGCAAAGCAGAAGCAACACGTAAAAAATCAGAAACGCCATATTTATTTGCTCAGGTTTCTCAACCCAATTCACAGTTTTTAGCTATTCCAGAAGTTTCTTCAGAGCGCAGGAAGTAAATACCTATAGCTTTTTTCAGTAAAGAATTTATTGCTAGTAATACTGTTCAGTTAATTCCAAATGCAAACATTTTTCATTTTGGAATTGTCACATCATTGATGCACATGACATGGGTTAAATATGTTTGTGGTAGGCTTGAGAGCCGTTATCGATATTCAAATTCTATCGTCTACAACAACTTCCCCTGGCCCGAAAACCCAACGGATAAGCAAAAGGAAGCAATTGAAACGGCGGCGCAAAAGGTATTGGATGCGCGGGCGGAGTTTCCCGGAAGCAGCCTGGCCGATTTGTACAGCCCGCTAACCATGCCGCCCGCATTGGTAAAAGCGCATAACGAACTGGATAAAGCGGTTGATATGGCGTACCGTCCGCAGGCATTTGCAAATGAAACAAAACGGATTGAGTTTTTATTTGAGTTGTATGATAAATATACGGCGGGGTTGTTTGTGGCGCAGAAGAAGAAGCGATGAACTCGTGATTTGTGACTCAAAGGCACCTATTCACTGATAAAACCTCACCCGATATCCCAAAAAAATGAAAATATTAAAAATACTATTGTTGCTAACTTTTTTGCTGGGATGCCAAAAGGAAGAAATTCCTGAATGCAATGATAGTATTGGACTTTTTACCTTTTCGGACTATCCAATCGGGACAGCAATTGATGTGAATGAATTGGATTCTGACCCATTATATAAATCTATAGCTATAAAGCAGTTCAATAGTATTACACCAGAAAATATTTTCAAGGCTGAATATATTCATCCTGAGCAACTCTTTTTTAATTGGTCACAGGCTGATAGTCTGGTATCTTTTTGCGAGCAGAATAACAAAAGATTATACGGACACACTTTGATATGGCACAAACAACTACCGCAATGGATCATTGGATTTCAGGGAAATTCCAGCGATTGGGAACAATTGATGAAAGTGCATATTCAGACTATCGTTACACATTTTAATAACAAGGTAGCAGCATGGGAGGTTGTGAATGAAGCTTTTAATGAGGATGGAACACTAAGAAACAATATCTGGAAACAAAATATCGGGTCCGGATATATTGAAAAAGCCTTTATGTTTGCTCATGAAGCAGATCCTGACGCTTTATTGTTTTACAATGATTACAATTTAGAAATGAATCCAACCAAGCGACACAGCGTAATATCATTATTGAACAATATACGAAACAGGGGTGTGAGAGTGGACGGCATAGGAGTACAAATGCATATCAGTACTTCATATCCTGAACCATCGCAAATTGCTGGCGCTTTTCAGGAAATTGCAGCAAATGATTTCAAAGTACATATTACGGAATTGGATATTTCTATTAATCCATACAATCAAAATATTGAACCGAGTGAAAAGTTATTGACTGAACAGGCAAATTTACTGGGGAGTATCGTATTTAACTATAATAAGATTCCAGATCAATACCAATACGGAATAACTTTTTGGGGCATTAGTGATAAAAACAGCTGGATTCGTAATTTTTACAATCGCGAAGATTATCCTTTGTTGTACGATGATAATTATTTGCCTAAACCATGTTACTGCAAGTTAATTGAAACCTTATGAAGAAATTTATAGCAACACTCGTTTGTGTAACAATTCAGGCAATGCTTTTTTCACAAGTAGCAATCAGCTATTTGCCTTTTCAATCGATATTGTCAATTTCAACAAATACTGAAAAGTTATTATTTGTTGATTATAAAATTGAAACAAACAATTATATTTCAAATCTTAACATGGAATTTTCGCCAAAATTCAATTTCAAACGAACGGAATGGATAAATTACTACGTCGGGGCAGGAGTAAGTTTTAACCCTGCAAATTTATATGCTGACCTGCCAATCACTAACGGGTACTTTATTGATTTTGGCATAAGAGCAAAACCTTTAATTAAAATCAGATCTCTTCAAATAGTATTTGAAATTTCCCCCTACGTTAATAAAGAGATTGCGAGCGGAAATATCAGAACCAGAATAGGGCTTGCCTGGAATTTTACAAGTAAACCTGGTGTAAACTCAACTGATGAATAACAAAGCCAGCGATAGGTTTCAATACTAAAACAAATTAGTCGGGGCAGCGATTTGAGGGTCATAGCTGATATAGAGGTTATGAAGTCCTTGTTTATCATAGCAACCTTTCCGCTTCAAACAGGGCGGTAACTTATCATCCCGTCAAACGTCAGCAACTGATATTTTTCACAATGTCGCAGTTTTACAATTCTGACCTACTTTTCGGGCATACTTTTGCATCATTCTTAAAAGTTCAATTTTAAAAATTATGACAATAAAAAAGTTAGTATCATGGGTTGAAATTCCGGCAGTAGATTTCGAAAGAGCCGTTAGGTTTTACAACACTATTTTAGGAATTGAGTTGCAGGTGATTGATTGCGAAACAAAGAAAATGGCGTGTTTCCCCTCGGGCGAAGGAGCAATATCTTTTGTGCCGGGTTTTAATCCCTAGAAAGACAGGGTGTTGTTGAGTTTAAATACCGAAAATGATTTAGACAACACCATGATTAGAATTGAAAATAACGGAGGTAAAATAGTTCAGCCTAAAACTAAAATTGAGGCTGAAAACCGCGGCTATTTTGCTCTGTTTATTGATTGTGAAGGCAATAAACTCGGACTGTACGGCGATGAATAGTAAGTAAGTGTTGGGATTGTGATTTTAACATAGATAATCACAATCCCATTTTAAATTCAGTAATTTTACAGTAAATTTATTATAGTGAGCTATCACATTTCGAAACCTTCATTCTTTCTGTCGCAATATGTACAACAATATTGGGCAATAGAAAATTGTTTACCCAATGGTAGCGAGCATATACAACGACTGGTGCCGAATGGATTAATGGAATTGATGTTTTATTTTGGTGACACACCAAAAGCGCTGGACGAGAGTAAACATTTCTCGGACAAATCGATAGTTTCAACCGTTGGGCGTCAATGATAGAACAACATCAAGAACAAATTAAATCATAACTACTATGGACTATCAAATCGTTTTTTCACTTTTAAGTTTAATTGCATTAGAAGTTATACTGGGAATAGATAATGTTATTTTTATCTCAATATTTGCCAGCAAGCTACCTGTACTGCAACAAAAAAAAGCAAGACAATTGGGGCTCATTTTAGCTGGTGTTATGAGATTGAGTTTGTTACTCATCGTTTCGTTTATATTGCAACTTGACGACGAATTATTCCGGATAAGGGATTTGAGCTTATCGGGGAAAGACCTGTTACTAATTGCCGGCGGTTTATTCCTTCTGTATAAAAGCAGTAAAGAAATCTATCATAAAATGGAAGGAGAAACTGGTGACCAATCAAAGAGCATACAAGCAACTACTTTTACCCAGGTCATTATTCAAATTTTAATCATTGACGCTGTTTTTTCCATTGACTCTATTATTACCGCAATAGGTATGGTGAAAGAAGTTTGGGTAATGTATGTTGCCGTAATTATTACAGTTGTAATAATGCTCTTTGCTGCCGAACCTATTAGCAACTTTGTAAATAAACATCCGGCATTTAAAATGCTGGCACTTTCATTTTTACTACTAATAGGATTTTCGTTGCTAAGCGAAGGATTTGGCGTTGAGATTCCTAAAGGTTATATTTATTTTTCAATGGCATTCTCATTTTTGGTTGATATCCTTCAAATGCGAATGAATAAAAAGGCTGGAAATCCGGTTTCCATAAATGAACACTATAAGAAAGGCGAAGAAAAGATTACCAAAAAAGTACTATGACAACAAAATAAGCCCCTGTTGGCGCTCGACCCTAACTCAAATCACCATTGCACTCGTTATTCTCGCGCCTGCCTGTAAAACACAAGACAAAAAAGCAGCCATTTTTTTTATTCCCGGCAGCTGAATTTGATTTTCTGAATTTGCAAATGTTAACATTGAAAATTATGGAAACAGAAAACACTTTCAAAAAAAAGAACCGCACCAGTTTAAAAATCATGTGGCGGGTACTGGGCATTCTATTTGTAATAGTGACTATTGCTACTATTTACATTACAAAGAATTTTAACCAGATACTTGCCGATGCCCTGATGAAGAGTTTTAACTCTAACGTGGTTTCGGATATTTATGAGTTAAAATTCGAAAAACTCAGGGTGAATCTTTTTAATGGAGATATCAGGGTAGTTAACGTTACATTCAAGCCACGTGAAAAACCCCAGCGAAACTATTCCTATATTAACAGTTCAATTCATCTCACTACTAAAAAAATAAAGCTTGAACGAGTCCGGATCATGGAATTAGTGAAAACCGGGAAACTCGAACTTAAGCGGATTGAAATTGACAAACCTGAAATTGAAGTGAGCTTAAACGGGGCTGTTCATAAATTCCTTCCTTATAAAGATACAATAGAAACAGCAGATACAAAGAGCAGCAAAAATTTTTTAACTGCTTTTAGTCTCGACGAATTCCGACTTATAAATGCGTCGTTCCATATCGTGAATTCTTTTAACGAGCGTGAACTCTCCGTCCAGAAACTAAGCATTTCCCTGAGTGACATAAAAATCGATCAGCAAACAAGGATGGATTTTTTCTCGGTAAATAAAGTGGGACTTACAATTGCGGAAATTTCGGGAAGAATGAAAAGTGGTGGATTCAGAACTCTGATTCTTAATGATTTATCGCTGAATGTAATGGATCTCGACGCCCGTAGTACATTGGATACCCTCATTTATACCTATGCCGACTTTAATATCGGGTTCAAGGACCTTAGTATGGATACCCAGGACAGTATTTATAATGTTTCACTGCAGTCCTTTGGTATTTCTCGCGAAAATTCCTCGATCAGCATCGATAAATTTGCGTTTAAGCCAAATATCAGCCAGGACGAACTACTTAAAAGGGAGAAATATCAGAAAGCGCAGTTCTCGGTTTCCGCTGTATCACTAAAACTGATGAATGTTAACTTTGATACTCTCATTTACCACCAAAGGGTGTATGTTGATGAAATTAAAATTGATACAGTAAACGTCTCCATCTTTAAAGATAAAACCAAACCTCTCGACAGGAACCGATTCCCGGAATACGTTGGCCAGATAGTTGCTGGTATTCCCATTCCCCTGGCGTTGAAAACGCTAACAGCATCGGCAGTCAACCTGGTTAATGTCGAACGGAAAGAGGATGGTAAATCGGCCCGCATTACAGTTGATCGCGGCACCCTGACGGCAAGCAATATTACCAACCTCGACAAGGAAGGGCTTCTGACTGCAAATGCTTCTGCTTATATCGAAAACAAAGTTTTTATAAAGATGGCAGTTGCCTACAGTTATAAAAAGCCACAATTCAGCCTTGATGTAAGATCAGGTAAGTTTAATTTACTCGATCTTAATCAATTGCTTTTAGCATATACTCCGGCGAAAATAAGTAAAGGTGTAGTTGATGAAATAACACTTTCAGGAACAGTATACCGGTCCACGGCAACCGGTACAATGAAATTTTTATACCACGACCTTGAGGTTGATATGAAACTCAGTGAAAAGAAATGGCAGAATGATGTTGTTGCTTTTGCAGCAAACACCTATCTTTCGACTCACAATCCACCTTCGGCAGGTATGCCACCCAAAGTGGTACAATACCAGGTTGAAAGAGATATGAATAAGGGAGGATTTAATGTGATTCTCAAGTCATTTCTTTCCGGTATGAAAGAAACAATGATGATGTCGAAAGAAAATAAAAAAGAATATAAGCAGGAGAAAAGGAAATGGAGAGATAAGGCAAAAAAGCAAGCAGAGCTTGAACCCAAATAATGCTAAAGGAGACAGTTTATTTCAATTGATATAAAAGATTTGACCTACAGCAACCTGATTGTTCACGCTTTCTTTATTATCTGTTTGGGTTAAAATGAAACTGCAACTCCTAACTGCAGGTACTCCGACTTTACACCCTGGTTTATTTCGGTCATACCCCAGTGATACCGGGCTTCGAGGGTAAACATCAGTATTTTAAAGCCAGCACCCAAAAACACAGGGAAATCTACTGTATTAAATTTCTCCTCTCCAAAAGGGGAATCTGCAATTAATCCGCTATACTTTTCATTTAATTTGAAATTGGCTGCAGCTCCGCCAAGCGCAAAAAACGGACCGAGTTTCCCCTGGAGGTATAATGGAACACTCAGGTAGTTCAATACTACGTTTTCTGCGTTGTTGTTCCATTCCACTCCAGTGGTCATGTATTCGAGACCATAACCGATATGCACTACCGGTACAATTTTATGAGTTTTAAATAATCCTATATAAAAACTATTGTACGAATCTGTTCCGCTTATCATTGAACCATCTTTTTTGATAGTAGAATTCTGATATCCGGTGCGTACACCAATTCTATTCTGTGCCTGAACTGAAATTACATTTAGGGTAAAAAATGCAATCAGCAATAATAAACCATGTTGTTTCATAAGATTTATTTTTTTTAGGAGATAAAGTATCCTCATACAAATATAACTAACTATACTTCGAAGTGTTTTTATTTGGCAAAAATATTTATATGCTGTTTTCAGTAAGTGCATTTCTACATTAATTGAAGTTAATATCACATTGGTACCGATCAGAAAATATACCTGACAACAAGAAAAACAGAGAGAAAGAACCAAAGGGGAAGCGCACCGAACCCCTCTGGCTAGAAGAAGTCAAAACAATGCAAAGAATTTAGTTTCTGCTATAGAAGAATCATTCATTATTGAAAATTTCAACTAGCTATAAAATCTGGATTTAACGGATTTCTGGTTATTACTTAGAGGTTTCATATAACAAGCTGATCATCGCTGTTAACCAAATCATCAACTGATATTTTACGGCTGATGTGTCCAAGCAGATACTCAATTTCTTCGGCACGGAGCATATCGCGCACGCTGGCATGGGCTTCGGCTATTTTCAATGCAATCCCTTTTGATTGCAAATCAAGGTATAGCCGTTTTATAAGTCTTGCCCCGGCAATATCAACATACGGCGTTGTGCTGAAATCCCAGATAACGGTTTTAAACGATTCGTCGGATTTAAGAATCTTCTCCCAAATCCGGCTATGGATATTTTCGATATTAAAATAAAGAACCGATGCTTCAATCCGGAAAAGCAACATACCTTCAATAATTTCATTATCAGGGTGTCTGCTGATATCCGTATATCGTTTTGTGCCCGGAATACGGCCTAAGAAAGCAATATGAGGATCCGATACGGCCTTTATAAGCATAAGCAGTGAGGCTATGGCTGCAATCATCACGCCTTCCAGCACACCAAAAATGATAACGCCTGCCAGCGCAATTATTGCTACGCTGAATTCCATGCGGCTTACGTTCCATAAGCGTTTTAACTCTTTAATATCAACCAGGCTCCTGATAGCAACGAGCACTATAGCAGCAAGCATTACATCAGGCAGATATCTGATAGGACCAGTCAGGAATAAAAGACAAACTGCAATAACCGCCGAAGCAAAAACAAGTGATAATGGAGTGCGTGCATCTGCCTGACCGTTAACAGCTGACTGCGATAATCCGCCACTGACCGGGTAGCCATGTCCGAACGCAGTTGCCAGGTTGGCGACAGCCAGTGCCAGTAATTCCTGCCGTGGTTTTATTTCGTAACCCCCTTCGCGGGCCTGTGTTTTTGCTGCCGAAACAGTCTCGATATACATAAGTAAAAAGCAGGCAAACGCAAGCGGAATTGCACTGTTAATATCTTTTGGATGCAGCGATGGCAAATGAAATCCGGGTAAGCCTGATGGCATAGGACCTGTAAGAGCAAAGCCTGAATTGATAAGAGAAGTAGAGGAAATTACTACGATTGAAGCAATAACCAAAACGATAGCAACCGGACGGCCCGGAAATAATTTTTCGCCGGCAATAAGCAGTATCAGGGTTATTAATCCAAAAATCAGAACCACTGGATTTGTGCCTGCCACCTGGCTGAAAAGAATGCTTATCCGTTCTGAAAAACCGGTTCCGCCGCCTTTTACACCGAAGATTGCAGGTATTTGCGTTAACGCGATGGTGATAGCCGCGCCGGCTTTGAACCCAAGCAATACCGATTCGCTGATGAAGTTTATGAAACTGTTCAGCTTTAACAAATAAGCCAGTATACTCATTGCCGAGAGGATCAGGGCGGTGAGCGAAGCAATGTCAGCCCATCGCTGAATATCTCCGTCAGTAAGGGTTGCTATGGTAGTTCCGATAAGCAGCGAAATGGCTGAAGTGGGGCCAATGGCAAGTTGCATTCCTGTTCCGAAAACAGCATAGAACAATCCTCCGATCAGGTAACCATAAATACCATATTGAGGAGGCAACCCGGCAAGGGTAGCGTAAGCCATTGAAACAGGGATAGCATACGCAGCAAGGGTTAATCCCGAAACAGCATCGTAACGGAAGGTTTTCAGCGAATAACTTTTAATCCATTGCAACGAAGGAAATATATTTTTCCACATGGATTGCTGGTAGTTGTGGGTAACGGATGTGTGATGTAGGATGTTGCGCTTGGCACTTGGTATTCTAAAGATCCAAATCCCAAATTCCAAGATCCAAATTCCAAGGCACTAAATCGTAAATCGTACTTCTGAGATCGTAAATCGCAAATACTAATTCTCAATAAGCATTCCGAAAAAAAACCTTGAACCTTGAACTTTTGAACCTTGTACCTTGAACATTGAATATTTGGATTTTCTTTTTTGGTATTTTGGTTCTTGGAATTTGGTCCTTGGAATTTCCCCGGTGAATCATCCTTTCTCCGCAATCAATACCTCTTTCAGTTTTTGTAACTCAGCAACCTGTTCATCGCTAACTTCAGGATAAGCCAGTTTTATCGAATCCAGTGCATTGATAATAGCAGAAGCAACTATAATCCGGGCATACGGTTTGTTATCAGCCGGAATAACATACCATGGCGATTTTTCAGTGGCTGTTTTCTTTATTGCTTCTTCATAAGCTGCCATATACTGTTTCCAATACTTGCGTTCTTCTACGTCACCGGCACTGAATTTCCAATTCTTTTCTGGTTTGTCGATGCGCTCGATGAACCGTTTCTTTTGTTCTTTCTTCGAAACATTGAGAAAAAACTTTACCACCATTATTCCATTGCGGTTCAGGTAAGATTCAAAATTGCGCATGTCGTTCAGTCGATCGTCCCAAATGGTTTCAGTAAAAAGTTTTTCAGGCATTTTCTGCGCTTTCAGAATCCCTTCGTGTACACGTACTACAAGTACTTCTTCATAATACGAGCGGTTGAAAATGCCTATACGGCCTCTTTCAGGAAGTTGTTTTAAACAGCGCCACATGTAATCGTGGTCCAGTTCTTCATTATTTGGTGCTTTAAATGAAGTAACATGGCAACCCTGTGGATTGATACCCGACATAACGTGCTTTATGGCGCCATCCTTTCCGGCTGCATCCATAGCCTGAAAAATTAGCAGCAACGACCATTTATCCTGCGCATATAATTTATCCTGCATTTCGGCAAGAACTTGTACACCAAGTTGTAAAGTCTGCTGAGCAATGGGTTTCCCTTCCTTTCCCGACTCATTGTAAACGCTTGTAGGGAAATCTTTGAGTTTAAATTTCTTATCACCGGTTACGCGGTATGGTTTCGAAAGCTTTTTTGCTCGTGCAATAAACTCTTTTCTGCTTAGTTCAGTTATTGCTGTAATCCTACTTTCGGTATTCCCGTTTACATGAGTATTCTCTTTAATTTTTGCCATAACAAATAGATTAGTATTCAATATATTAACAAAGATAAGGATAGTTTAAGTTTAGCCCAATTTATTGGCAGGATTTTATTTTGATGAACATGAAATATTATCATAAAAAAATAAGATAATGAATTGATTTTGTAAAAATAGGCTTAACTTCGCGTAGAGAATATTCAAACAATTATACAGAAGTGGTAATACCAAACTAAATTCACCATACTATTAACTAAATCTTTAACTTTTAAAATTAAACACGATGCCACATCCAGAATTTCAAGTAAAAAACGGCAATGACGGGCAGTTTCGATTCAATCTTACCGCTAAAAATGGCCAGACTATTCTTACCAGCGAAGGGTACAAAGCAAAAGACAGTTGCGAAAACGGAATTGCCAGTGTAAAAAAGAACTCACAAGACGATAGTCGTTTTGAACGCAAGACCTCGAAAGATGGTCAATTCTATTTTTCCTTAAATGCTACCAATGGCCAGAGTATCGGCAAGAGTGAGCTGTACAAAACAAAAGATTCGATGGAAAACGGGATCAGTTCCGTTAAATCCAATGCCCCTTTGGCAGGTATTAACTACGTTTAAAGGCCTTACAGATAAAAGGTGCACTTTTTCCATGCTACTTCTGTTTGAGGAAACATTTACAATTAGTATAGGAATACTCCCGGAGAAAGCTGCATCTTTTATTTTACTTGTCTTATTTTCAAGGAGTCAATTGATGCCAATACTCCAATTAATTCTAATCCATTATTAACGCAAAAAACCAAATATCATGGGTATTTTAGATCAAATAAAAGGGCCTCTGATGCAAGAGGTTATGAGTTTAATTAATAACCAGGAAGGTGGTCTTACCGGCCTTGTTAGCAAACTGAAAGATTCTGGCTTGGGTGACCAGGTAAATTCCTGGATAGGAACAGGCGAGAACAAAGGGATTGATGCGAATCAATTAAGTTCAGTCCTTGGTAGTGATGTCGTTAAGAATATTGCCTCTAAGCTGGGTATTTCAACTGAGGAAGCTGCAGATAAAGTGGCAGGAGCGTTGCCGGAAGTAGTTGATAAACTCACTCCGAACGGAAAGATAGAAACAGATGATATAATCCAGAAGGGCTTATCCGCATTAAAGGGCTTATTTGGTTAGGTAATATCCTACCATTAAAGCGGAATGCCGGCCATGCTTTTTTTTGCATTACCGGCGAAAAGCGCCGCATGTGCCAGAGTCTCAATTATGACAATTTGATGTTACTCCATCTTTGGGGCCTTGTTGATGATTTGGCAAAAAATGGAATAATTAGAACCGATAGGTTGTAATTATTTGCAACCGGGCACTTTAAAAAAGCTCGCTGAGAGTATAATTTTGTAAAACAAATACTTAAAATCATGAAAAAATTACTTGGAATTTTAGTAGTGTTATCCCTTCTTTTCGCAGGTTGCAAAGCAACCAAGACACAGAAAGGAGCCGTAATCGGAGCAGGAACAGGAGCAGCTATGGGCGCCGTGATAGGGAAAACGGCTGGTAATACGGCTGCAGGAGCCATAATTGGCGCGACGGTTGGAGGTGCTGCCGGTGCTATTATCGGAAACCAAATGGACAAGCAGGCCGAAGAAATCAAGAAAGAAGTACCAGACGCAGAAGTTATCCACAATCCCGGGGAAGAAGGAATTGTTATAAACTTCACATCAAAAGTGCTATTTGGCTTTGATAAATACAGCCTTACCGACAAATCAAAATCCACTATCCAGGATTTAGCCAAAGTGCTGAATAAATATCCTGATACCGATCTTCTCATCCAGGGGCATACTGATAGCCAGGGTTCGGATGAATATAACCAGACTTTATCTGAGAACCGCGCGGGCAGCGTTGCAGATTATCTAAAAACACAAGGAGTCAGCAATACAAGGATCAATACCATTGGATATGGTAAAACTCAGCCAATTGCCACCAATGAAACAGATGCAGGACGTGCCGAAAATCGCAGAGTAACATTTGTAATTACCGCAAATGATAAAATGAAGCAGGATGCACAGAAGAAAGCCGGCCAATAATTTGTAACATAAAAACAAAAAACCATGAAAAAGATACTGATTTCAACACTACTGATCACGGCAATTTTAACAGCCGTGCAAACATTCGCTCAAACATCATTTGGTATAAAAGGTTCATTCAATATGTACAACGTGAGTGCCAAAGATGTTGAAGGAGACAAAATAGAATCATCGATGATTCCTGCTTTTGATGCAGGTGTTTTTGCTGAAATACCGATTGTGCCGGAGTTTTATTTCCGTCCCGAACTGCTGTTTGCAACCAAAGGCGCTAAATCGAAAGATGAAGACCCGGAAGTTACTCAACATTTATCCTACATTGTTCTTCCTTTGGACTTTCTTTATAAAGGAGATTTATCGGGAGGCAAAGTATTTATAGGGATAGGACCCTATTTAGCTTTAGGTGTTGGTGGGGAAATTACCTCCGGCAGTTTGAGTTATGACATTAAGTTTAAGAATGATGTAGCGCTGAACGATATGGAGGATGCGGTTTACTATAAGCCACTTGATTTTGGGGGCAACCTGATGGCCGGATATGAATTTAAGAACAAATTTTCGTTTGCTATCAATACCTCGTTAGGAATAACAAATATTGAATCAAAGGTTGAAGGGAAACAGCCGGAATCGTCGACAAAAAATATAGGCTTCGGACTTACACTGGGATACAGGTTTAAATAGTGAGGAAGTAAGGAAGTGAGGAGGTGAGGGAGAGATAGAGGGACTGATGGACAAAATGTAATGATTACCCTGGCTAACAGAAAGAAGGAATTATCATCTGCAAGAAAGAAAGTAAAGGGGAAAAGTGAGATTTTGCATTTCAACTTTATTTTTATTTCTTAGGTAGAGAATGATTTGTTTTATACCATACGGGCTGAATTTTTGCACCTTTCAGGATGCGGTTAAAGCCTTTATAGTAATGGTTATCCATATTCAACGACCTGAAGGACGGGGCCATTGATGTGCGGAAATCCTTACTTGTCACTGTAAAATTCTTAATAATTCGATTTGAATTAAACAAACAAATAAAAGATGAAAAAAATTACTCTCACTCTTTTGGTTTTATCTTTTGGAGTTCATGTAATGGCCTTTACCGCGGATGGAGATACATCCTGGAAATCGAAGTATGAAGCTTCATTAGGGTTTTCTCAAACATCATTTACCAATTGGGCAGCCGGAGGTGAAAATGCTACATCCATAAACGGCATGCTGAATATTTATAAGAATTATGCGAAAGGGAAACTATCGTGGACTAATTACCTGGGATTAGCGTATGGAGTTAATATTCAACAGACTGATCCCAAAGTGCGCAAAACTAACGACAAAATCAATTTTTTGACCAAGGGTGGAATTTATGCCTGGAAAAACTGGGATTATGCCGGATTATTTGAATTCAAATCGCAATTTGCCCAGGGATTTAACTACCCGAACGATTCGGTATATATATCGAAGTTTATGGCGCCAGGATATTTCCAGCTTTCAATAGGTTTAAACTACAAACCTGTTGATTATTTCGCTGTTTTTATCTCTCCAATCGGAGCCAGGTTAACAGTAGTGAATGATTCAAAACTCACAAATACTATGGATCAGAATGGTAATCTTATAGGGGCTTTTGGTGTAACAGGAGATAATACAACATTATGGCAGGTAGGAGGTTCGGTAAATGCTGTTTTTAAAAAAGACATTATGAAGAATGTCAACTTTATGTCGAAACTCGATTTATTTTCTGATTACCGGCACAATCCACAAAACATTATTGTAGGTTGGGAAAACAATTTGCTGATGAAAGTGAATAAATATATTTCGCTCACTTTTACCTCGATGCTGATATATGACGATAATATTAAATTTACTGATAAAGAAGGAATTACGCATGGACCCAGAACCCAATTCAGGGAATCTTTCACGGTAGGTCTTGCTTATTCATATGAACATAAATAATTCAATTAACCTTAATTTTAACCAAAAACAAAAACAAACATGGGACTCGTTAAAGAATTCAAGGAATTTGCCATGAAAGGCAGCGTTGTTGACCTGGCTGTAGGTGTGATTATAGGAGGCGCCTTCGGGAAAATTGTATCATCATTTGTTAATGATGTGCTTATGCCGCCACTTGGAGTTCTACTCGGCGGAGTTGATTTTAAAGAGTACAAAGCCATCCTGGTTGAAGCTGTGGGAGAAAAAGCCGCAGTTACAATTAACTATGGAATGTTTATTCAGAATGTAATTGATTTTCTGATTATTGCAGCCGCCATTTTCCTGATGATCAAAGCAATGAATTCAGCTAAGAAAAAGGAAGAAGTAGCTCCAGCTGCACCGCCAGCTCCATCGGCCGAAGAAAACCTACTTACTCAGATCAGAGATTTACTGAAAGAAAAGAAATAATTTCAGGTATTAATACTACACAAAGAACCGGATCTGATGAGACCGGTTTTTTTATTATACCGAAAATAAAACTATTGAATAGTCAAAGTATCAAATGTCTTAATGACTAAATATTTTTTTATCGTAATTATCTCATAACTAAGATTTTATTATTATCTTCGAACAAGTTTTATCGTAATTTTCTGATTTTTCTTTAATGGTGCAATAAACCTAACCTTTTGTATTCCATTAATCAATATCATTCTAACAGTATTTGGTGGTTTGCTTCCCTCGTCAGTCGATATTATTGTAAACACTACTTGTTGTTCATGTTTTGCAACTTCAAAAGATAATTTTTGAGCTGCGTTGGTTGTTAGAAAATCAATTAGTACCGGCGCATTGTTTTTTAGAATTGTAATTTTATCTCCATCTTGTTCCTGGTCATCAAATATTTCAAGTTTGATTGTGTCAGTTAGGAGAATATACTCTGTTATACTTCCAGCTTTCACTGTATTAACTTGTTCAACAGACTTAAATGGCTTACTTTTCTCACTGATAATTTCACTGATACTGTCTGGGAGGGAAGATTTTGCTATAATTTTTTGAACCTTCTTTTCGAATTTATATATTTCCTCAGTTGTCGTAAGGTAAATTGTTCCAGAATCGCACAATAATTTATTATCCAAACCTTTCGAGACAAAACTTCCTGAAAACAAATATAGGTCTTTTGTTTTGGAGAAGCGTCCTTGAACTCTCATGAAACAAAACTCACTAGTAGTAAGAATTGATTTAGTATAAATTATACTCTTTTCTTCAAACTTCAGGCTTTTTTTGAGTGGGTTATAGTTGCCAGATATTTTAGCTTTTGTTTCAAGTGCACCTCCTAGATCAGAAATTGAATAACCGGTAATGTTGTTATTTTCTGTTATTTCATATACAATTTTATAATTTACCATCTGCGATTTACCTATGATAACTGCTCCTGCTAACTCAACTTTTTGAGAAAAAGCAGAGAAAAATATAAATATAAAAAAAATTGCAATTGATAACTTCACGTATTTAATTATTTAGTAATTTTCCGCAAATTTAACGATTGTCTAACTAAATCTAAGAAGCATGAAAAATTTATTCTCTAAAATTATTTCAGTACTGTTCTTGTCTCTTTTTATTTTCGCAATTGCCCACGTTTCTTATGCTGCCTTTCCGGGGAAGCATAATCAGGCAAATGAGATCAGTAAGGTACAGAACAGCGAAATTAATGCAGCTAAAACAAATGCAATCCAAACACAAAACTCTACTGACGATGATCTGATTTTATTAATTATTCTTTCATTCTTACTCCCGCCATTAGCTGTTTATTTAAAATACGATGAAGCTGGTAAGCCATTCATAATTAATATTATATTAACTTTACTATGCGGACTTCCGGGAATTATTCACGCCTTAGTTCATGTTTTAAGGAAATAGAATGAATTTAAAATCTAACCGTTTTATTAAAATCTATATGGGCTTACTTCTTGTGAGCCCATTGGTTTTAATATGCCTACCTTCTGGTTTGTTTGATTCATCCGGTGCGCAATTGTGTGTATCAAAAATCTGCTTTAACCGCGAATGCATAGGCTGTGGAATAACAAGAGCGGTGATGCATTTTATACATCTCGAGTTTAGAGAAGCCATGAATTACAACAAATTAGTAGTTTTTGTAGTTCCATTTTTGGGATATTTATGGTTTGATGCCTTTAGGAAATGTTTAAGAATTCTAAAAAGAGAAAAATTGTCCAATTAATTAAGACTTCATTAAATATGCCAGAACCATCATGGCAGAGGGAAAAGTGAACTGAAAATATTATTATTTCATATCAAAAACGTTTTGTACCTAAATTTGTTAGTTCAACCGGCATCTTCGGTTTTTGTTTTCTTCTTGCCGAAAAAGCTTAGGATGAAATTACTCACAGTAGTTATTATTTCCGGATTGCGGTTAATATATGCGTTGAGTCCGTCGAGGAATAAAATCCCTGCCTGCTTCACTGTGTTGGAACGGTTGCCGGCGGCAAAGGCTTTTTTTGTCAGAAATCCGCTTACGAGCGGAAGTATAACTGAAAGAAGATTGTTCCGTATTTCGGGCGAACCGGCTACCGCGCGGAAGGAATTTTTTATAAAACTGAAAGGGTTTAAGTTTTCGTAGGTTGCTTTAAACTCTTCCTGAAGCAATAGCCTCTTTTCCATCTGCTGTTTTTCGAGGACTTCGATTGCTGCTTTAAGATTTGTATAGGGTGTATTTACTGACATAAAGCTTTATTTTAATAAAAGTTGAATAATAGTGTTGCGGATGCGTTCCTTAATTTTGTCGTGCAGGAAATAGTGTACGATAATTCCGCACAGGCCATAAAAAGCTGCTACGGCAAAAAATCCCAGGAATGCGGAGCCCCATATAGCTCCCAGCCAGAATGCAATACCCAGGTTTACGAATACCAGGAATATAATGGTTAACACAATAACCACCGCATAAGGCAGTATGGTGGAAACTACATCCGATGTTTTATCAATCGATTTGAGTTTGAGCAGTTCAAGACTCGTTTTACCGTAATCTTCTGCCCGTTCCCACAGCGGTTCGAGTATGTTTTCCTTTTCTTTCATGTGTTATTATTTATTTTTTACGGGTCACATGGAATTACTCATCCATTTCTTATTTTTATTGGCATTCGTGAGCTAAAGGTTCGCCAGATTGATTTTAATATCATCTTCCCTGCCTGCTGCAGGCAGGGGTTCGTGTTTTATTCCAATCATGGCTATTTCATAAATTGAAATGTTGTTGTGGATTGGTTAATAGGTTTTAGCTGGTATAGTATTGATTGTTTGGTTGAAGAGTGAGTGAGTGGGCGACAAGGGGAGGGGCGACAAGGCGAAGGGCGATATGGCGAGGGGTGACAAGGCGAGGGTTGGGATATTCTATACCGGTGTACTTCGAAACAGAGGTTGGTAAACAAATAAAAATAAAGAAGGACCTGGTGACTGGATCATGTGTTGGGAAATCAGGGTTTGAGTTGAAATTGTTCAATAAACACATGATTAGGCATATAATCCGGTGTCGGGTCCTTCTTTTTACCCGGGCTCAATTGGCTTCGGCTTTCTCTTTCACTTCGGGTCCGTCATGCTTTGCTTTTTCAAAATGATCGGCGATGTTATCGACAAAATCGTTGAATTTGTTTTTAAGGGCATCCGTAGAGTCTTTGCTTTTCTTAGCAATTTTTTTACGGGTTTCGGTCCCTTTGTCGGGGGCAAACAATACGCCCAGCAGCGCGCCAACAGCAACGCCTGCCAATGCTCCGATTACTACATTAACTTTGCTCATGGTTTTAAGGTTTTAAAGGTTAATAATTTGGTTAACTATAATTGGTTAGTATGGTAAATGATAAACAGTTGCAGTTTATTTGTGTTCGAAATCGGCGAAAGGTTTAATGGCTGCTGCGGGAGTGGGAGTAGTACCATGCGCTTGTTTAGATAAGCGGGTTTTGTTGAGTGGGATTCGCGATGTGAAGTAAAGCTAATTAAAAGTAAATGTATTGTTGGGAAGGTGAGGAAACTATAAGTTTAAAATAGCAGGTGATTTTTTATCAGTTTATAAAGATACGAAAAAATAATGGAAAAACGGCATAAATACTGTTGCCGGCTGAATATTATTTCTCTGCTTCATATTGGAGGTCAAAATCTTGTATATTTGAATATTATCCTGAATGAATAACACATTAAGTAAAAAGAATAAATTTTAAAAAACGGATTACAGCATACCAGATCAGATGAACTAATATTTTTTGTTTACCAGGTATAAATAATTGATAAAGAAATATTTGTGCGACTGAATTTTTCCGGAAAATGTGAATACTGCTATTTTGTACCTGGTTTTAAAATGGATTTATTTATAAACACTTACTTTTTGATTGCCTTTATTATGCTTCTCTACCAAAATCCCATTTGTGGCACTTATACAACTTTTACCACCAATGTTAAAAAAACGTCGAAACTGTTGAGAATACTAATATTATTGATTCAAAGAATTCTGTTATAACCAATAAATAGATGGACGCAATTAACATATGTTTAGTGCTCGGATTAATCGTGCATTTCGCATTTATTCTTGCTTACAAGAAAATCAGAAACCAAAAAGTTTATTTGTCACTTTTATCATTTTCGACATTTATTGCTTTAATAGGCTTTCTGCTCCGCAATCAACCATACTTGAAATCTGGAGAGATTAATGCTTCAGTATTTTTTTATTTACCAATATTATCTTTGCTTTACCTCGGTTTTTCAGAATGTTTTTTCAAGAAATGTTTGGCGAGGAACCTTTAATGACAAGCCCAAATCAGTTTAGTTGGAATCAAGGTGAATACCGACGTTTACATTTTGGCGATCTCCTTTTCACGTTTTTCACTAATTTAGGACCAATTTTGACTGTCATGTTAATCAATAACCTTTTTTATGCCTGATAAGAGACAAAACCTGAAAAACAAAACACTGGTGCTAACAAACGTAGCCGTTGCACAACATCATTTTTAGAAAGAGATTGCGACTGGTTATTCAGAATGACTCACCGGAATGCAATCGAGTGCTGTCTGCTTTTGTGAATGCGTAATAGAGCCAGGAGCGTCACAATTCTCAAAAGACCGTTTACAAGGCCTGAAATAGCTTCAGAAATGTTGATAAAACCTCTTTTTTTGTTCATATCCTTTGATTTTGCCGCAGAAATCGATTTTTGGGACATGAATTTCATGTATTTCTTCAGGTTATAGCATAGTGCCGCCATAAGTACATGCTTAGTTGCGTTATCAATGCCCCGTGTATTTACCCGTTTCATGTTCGTAAAGTTGATAAGGGTTCCCAGCACAGGTTCAACGGTTGAACTCCTTATTTTACGGATCTTTTTGGCAAAGGGAGTCTGCATCCGTTTATGCATGCGGTCGTAATAAGGTTTGTCAATGCTATCGTCCAGCACCTTGAAATCGCTTTTCCCAATGCAGGAACTACGCAAAGGGCAGTCTTTACATTTGCTGTTATTGGAACGGTATACTTTTTTCACATACCCTTTTTTGTCGGTTACGGTTTTACGAAAAGGCAATATGGCTTTGTTGCCTCTGGTACATTCGTACCGGTCCAGTTCGGGGTTGTAATCGAAGCCTTCGCGGGTAGGTTTGTATAGTCCGAAGTTGGGGATGTAGGCTTCAATAGTATGTTCTTCGCAGTACCGCAATGCTTCGCCACTGCTGTAACCGGTATCGGCGGCTATCTGATTGAGCTGCATTTCGTTTTCATTCAGATTTTCAATGGTTTGGTCAAGCAGGGCTGGCAGGCACTGGCTGTCTCTTTTATCGGCATGATCGGCCAAAGCGGCGGTAATTACATGATGGGCATCGTCGACGGCGATTTGCCCGTAATAGTTTAGCTGTCGGGCCTTGCCAACCTTAACGCTGATGCGGGCATCGGGATCGGTAGGCGAATAATGGGTGTGGTTGCTCAGGTATTTTGGACGGATTTCTTCTCCAAAATCATTCACCTGTTTGGTGTTTTGATTGGAAGGCTGACCTTTGTATGCTTTCACTTTCCAGGCATGGTGGCTTTCCACCTGTGCTTTGCGGGTTTTGCTTACTTTATACTCTGATCCTTCGTTTAACTCATCAGCGTATAGTTCGGCATCTTCCACTACATCTTTTTCAAGCAGCGAATCCATGCTGGCATTGGCTTTAATAAAGGCCGAATCCACAGCCTGGCGCTTGCCGCGCACCATTCCTTTTTGTACGCACATGCTCAGCACTTTGCGGAACAGTTCCAGGAAAACTTCTTCGCCATACAACTGGCGGGTGCGGCTGATGGTGCTGTGCCAGGGAAGCTTCTCGTCCAGATCGTAACGGATATACAGCCTGATATCCAGGCAGTTTGAGCAATATTCTATCAGCCTCCGGTCGGAGTTGATATTGTTGAGGTAACCAATCAGGCATATCTTGAAAAACACAACCGGATCGATGGATTCCTGCCCTTCGTCGCCATAATACGGCTCAGTGGCTTTGTACAGGAAATGCATATCCAGGGCAGCATCAAGTTGCCTGTAAAAGTTATCCTTGGGTACCAGTTCATCTAGGTGCAACTGGTACATCATTTTGGGGATATAATCTTTACGTCCTTGCATGGAATAAAAATAGTAAAATGAAATTAATTTATACAATTGATATTCAAATACATATGAACATTTAGCGGTTAATATCCGGTTAATATCCTGATACTATATATTCATTACATTTGTAGTTGTGCAACACGCACACACGCTATAGCCAATAAAGGTTTAAGTGGTTTGCGAAGTTCATCACCCGCATCAAGTTCTTGTGTAGGTTGATAATGAAGTTCTACGCAATCCTTTACTGGCCATAGCGTCAACGTTGGCAATAATTATAAAAAAGACACCACCTATGAATGATTTTTTTCAAATAATTGGCTCAATTGCCTCACTGATAAGTGTTCCTTTAGCAATTTATCTTTATCTTAAATCAAGAGAAGCAAAGTTTGATAGATTAAAAAAAGATATTGTAAGAACTTTGTCTTATCAAATCGGAGACGAGAGAACTTTGACAACATTCGAAATAAAGACAGTTATAAATTCAAAATTAAGAGAGAACAGAATTAAAATTGATTCTATCTCGGTTAGTGAAGTAATAGAAGATTTAGTAACTGAAACCATTTCAAGTCCTTTAATTAACAAGGATAGAAAGACAGACATCTTATTAAATCTAAAGAAAATATACTTCAAAGGTGAATTGTTTGACAATATTGATAGTATTCAACAAGACGATAATATTACTTGGTCCAACTTGGAGGAGAAATTCAAAACAATCATTGAGCAAAATACTTCAACTGATAAAAGATTAATTGAGCTAAAAGAGAAGAATGATAGATATAGAGAAAGACTGTCAAGCATGTTTGCTGTATTGGCAGGAATAATAACTATAATTACAGCTATTATCTCTTTTATCGGCAAAGATCAATGGAAGGCAATTAATACTCCAGTTTATGAAAACTTAAAAGAGTATGATTTCTTGATTAGTTTAATTGCGGGTATTTTTACAAGTTTAGTCGCAGGAGTTGCAACATATTTTATTAGGCAGAAAATGAAGAAGAAATAACTATTGCCAACAAACGCTATAGCAAATGCGGGTATGCGTGTTCGTCGAATCATTTGGAATCTTTACATACATTTGTGCTGGCAGACAGTTGAGCAACAATCTATTCCCGCACTTGCCATAGCGTCAGCCGTCAGACTGTCTAAAAACCGATTTTCATGAGTAAATTCCAAAGGTACCTGATCGAATGCCGAAGCAATTATTCAATTCTCAGCGACTTTCATTTAGGTTATTAGACAGACTGCCGATAGCTGCAACCATTAACGACAGCGTGCAACCTTGAAACGACCTAAATAATTCTGATAGAAATAAATAAAGCAACAATGACAAAATTCAAAAATCCAATCTTCTCTTTTCTGTTGGTATCAATATTTTTTACATCTTGTAACGGACAGACTTCGACACGTCTGTCCCAAAACGACCATAATTCGGCTAAACCAACAGAGCAAAACCCTAAAATATTAAGGACACAAGGAACTATGAGTGGAGTTGTGGATTGCGAGTTGCTTGACAAAAACGGCAACTTATGGTTCAGCATAAGCGGAGAAGGTGCGTATCGTTATGACGGAAAGACATTTACCAACTTCACAACCAAAGATGGTTTGAGTAACAACTATGTAGGTGCGATTATTCAGGACGGAGCAGGAAATATTTTGCTTGGGACGACCAGCGGAATATGTAAATATGATGGGTATAAATTTACCAAATACCCTCTGCCCGACACTTTGAGTATTACTTGTATGTTGGAAGACAAAGATGGAAACTTATGGTTTGGAACAAGCGGAAACGGAATTTACCGCTACAATGGAAAAACATTGGAAAATTTCCTGAACAGCAACAAACACGAATACAATCTTAGAAGCAACAATCAGTTTATCCTTGACATTCTTCAAGACAGAAATGGGAACTTATGGTTTAGTTCGTGGAATGGCGGTGGTGTGTGGAAATATGACGGAAAAAGTTTTAAAAATTTTATCCCTTCTGCCGATTACTACAAAGCAAACCAAGACAAAAGAGGATTAAGCAATACAACACAGAATCCTTTGAATATTTCTACAAACAGTGCTTTTGTCCCATCGCAAGATTATATTTCTGATGATATGATTTTTTCAATGACAGAAGATAATTCAGGTAATATATGGTTTGCAACAAGAGACCACGGCATTTGCCGATACGATGGAAAAATATTTACAAGCATTGGAAGGAATGAAGGTTTTAATAGTCGTGGAGCAACAGCTATCCTGCAAATGGACGACAACAGTTTTTGGATAACGACCGTTGACAGCGGAGTATGGCTTTATGACGGAAAAACCTTTAAAAATTTTACAGAAAAAGACGGACTTGTAAATAATGCCGTTATGAAAGTTCTTAAAGACGAAAAGGATAATTTGTGGTTTGGGACAAAATATTTGGGGTTGAGCCGTTATGACGGTAAGACTTTTACCACATTCTCTCAGTATGACAACTAAAGTTGCACATCTAACCAAACGAAAGATATGGCAGCAGCTAACAGCACATTTGCAATAGGCGGGGTTTCGTGCTCCGCAGACAGTTTTGTGGTTACAGAAAGTTCAGTTCTCCGTATGAGCATTTGTGCTGAAAATCCCGCCCATCGCAAATCTGCAAACCGTTAGCGGCTATTTTATGACAACCGAACGAAACATATATAGACTGATTGAACTTTATGAAAGATAGATCCATATTATTGCCATTTGGAATTCTGTTCTTATTTCTTGCTGGCATAGGTTCATATATTTACGACCAAAGAATCTGTAATCCTGAATGGCAAACAACTTCAGACAATTTGATTTACATTGAAAGTCCGAATTCTATCACGAAAATTAAATTAATTCCAGCATATTCGTACCAGCCTGCAAACTTGGTTCATGACACAATAATTATTACAGAAACTTCGACAATTGATACAATCAGAACAATGTTATGCCATAGGTATCGCGGAGAATGGAATCATCCCGTATCAGACTGGAATGTTAGAATTGAGATAACCATGACAAACCTTAAAACATTCGAATTTCAAGTAAGTAAAATCAATAACGATAAAAATGCAGACTTGACTCATATGGATTTTGGATCAAAACAATGTTATGACGACAAACCAACTTGTTCATTATTGCTTGGTAAATATCTAGAAAAGCTGACTAAATATAAAAAAAATAGCCGCTAATAAACGCTATAGCAAAAGCGGGTTTATTCGTGTTCGTTGAAACATTTGAAATCTTTATATACATTTCCCGATTTCATCGGGACAGGTAGTGCTGGCAGACAGTTGAGCAACAATCTATTCCCGCACTTGCCATTACTTGTCCCGTGCAACGGGAGCGTAATCCGTTATGGGCCATTTTATAAGACAATGAAAATCATCATATTGACCATATTTCTTCTGACAATTCAGACAACTTTCGGACAGACTTTTGTATCGGATTGGACAGATTTTTCTAACTTGAAATGGGGAATAGAATTTCGTTGTGATTCAAAACCATATTTTAGCAAAACGACTCAAGGACAGCTGATTTTTCTGAACAAACAAAATCCTAATTTGAAAGTAGTTTATAATGTTTTGTTAAAATCGGACTTCGACAGTCTGATAAAAAGGGAAATTTATAGCTGGAATTTTGTTCAATCCTGTTTGACAATCACAAATGACAAAATGACTTTTGAATCTTTCTTTATGGACCAGTACTACTATGACTTGAAACCTTGTCATGATTGTCATACCGGAACTAACCAGGACTGCGCAGAACTTGCAGAACAACTGAAAAAATACGTTTTTAGAAAGAACGACTCAGACAATAAAGAAAAGTAAAAACGGCCCATTACAAACGCTATAGCAAATGCGGGTTTATTCGCTTCGCTTCCCGCGAAAAAGCAGGACAAGCTATGAGATCGCTTCACTAAGTTCGCTAAGTTTCGTGTTCATTGAAACATTTGCAATCTTTATTTACATTTGTGTTGGCTTCGAAATGCAGCGCGATCCAGTCACGCACTTGTTATTACTTTTCCCGTGTAACGGGATTGTATGCCGTAAGCAACAATTATAGAACCAACAATATGACAAACATTGAAACTAAGAAAATATTCATGGTACGGAATCTGATTTTAATGGTTTTGACTTTTCAAATCTTATTTTGCACAGGACAAGTAAAAGAAAAACCGGTTAATGATAAAGTAGAAAATGAAACAACCCACCTACCACCGATTTTAAATCAAACTACTACATTTCCACAAATTCACACCAATTTAAATGGAATGGTCAGGGAGTTTGTAAGAACCATGTATCAGGACAAAAAAGGGAACTATTGGTTTGGAACAAATGGGAATGGGATTATACGCTACGATGGTAAAACACTTGAAAAAATTTCAATCGAAGGAC